>CAZDFJ010000001.1:0-177856 GCA_964504875.1 uncultured Burkholderiales bacterium
TCAATGACTTCACGCGTGTCCTTGGCTTCAACGTAGCTACTCACTGAGAGATTATAATCATTTTTTTTGATGTCTTCATTTCTGACGGAGCGAGCAAAATGGTCAATATTTTCTTTGCTATCAAAGGCTTGGATGATTTGCTCAATATGTTCATCTAATAGCACATTGTTGTTGGTTTCTTTTTTAAATAACGCGCTCGCGTCGATGAACTGGGTCGTATTGTCCGCCTTGTGTTTGGACAGCACCAAAATATTGACGGCGATGCTCGTCCCAAAAAACAAATTAGGGGCGAGGGAAATCACTGTTTCGACATAATTATGATCCACCAGATATTGACGAATTTTTTGCTCTGCGCCGCCGCGATAAAAAATACCAGGAAAGCACACAATCGCCGCGCGGCCTTTACTAGAAAGATAACTCAAGGCGTGCAACACAAAAGCAAAATCGGCCTTGGATTTGGGGGCCAGCACGCCCGCTGGGGCAAAGCGTTCATCGTTAATTAAAGTAGGATCCTCACTGCCAATCCATTTCACTGAATACGGCGGATTAGAAACAATGGCATCAAACGGTTTTTCATCACCAAAGTGGGGAGTGATGAGGGTATCACCTAGCTGGATATTAAACTTGTCGTAATTAATATTATGTAAGAACATATTCATGCGCGCCAAGTTGTAAGTCGTGTGATTGATTTCTTGCCCAAAAAAGCCCTCTTCAATTAGATGCGCATCAAAATGCTTTTTCGCTTGCAAAAGCAATGAACCAGAACCACACGCTGGATCATAGATTTTATTAACAGAGGTTTGTTTATGCATGGCCAGTTGGGCGATCAGTTTTGATACATGCTGCGGCGTAAAAAATTCGCCTCCAGATTTGCCCGCATTAGCCGCATAGTTAGAAATCAAAAATTCGTAAGCATCGCCAAACAGATCAATATGACTATTATCAAAATCGCCAAAGTCCAATTCGGCTACCCCTTTGAGCACAGCAGCTAAGCGGGTGTTTTTATCTTTGACAGTGTTACCTAGGCGGTTGCTCGTCGTGTCGAAATCAGCAAACAAGCCTTTAATATCGTGCTCAGAAGGGAAGCCATTAGCAGAGGCTTCAATGGCCGAAAAAATAGCGGCTAAATCAGTATTTAGACTTTCATTATTATTCGCATTGGCGGCTACATTGACGAACAGTTGGTGAGGATAAATAAAATAGCCCTTGGTCTTGATGGCGTCGTCTCTGACGTCTGCAATTTCTTTGGCGGCATCATCCATAGCGGCGTAATTCACCGATTCATCGCCCCCAGTGATGTACTCGATGAAGTTCTCACTAATAAAACGATAAAACAGCGCGCCTAATACATATTGCTTAAAATCCCAGCCATCGACTGCCCCACGAACATCATTGGCAATTTGCCAAATTTGGCGGTGGAGGGCGGCACGTTGTTGCACACTTGTCATAATAATCATTCCTCAAAAAAAATCACGCGAGATCGCGTATACAATTCTCTAAATAAAAGAGAATCAGGAAATTATCCCCGAACTTTAAATAAACTTAATGATTCTAACAAATTTCGACTTTGATCGTTAATACTTTCAATAGCAGTGGCAGATTGCGTGGCTAAAGCAGAATTATGTTGCGTAATTTGATCTAAATTATCCACGGCCCGATTAATTTGTCCGACTTCTTGATTTTGGCTCAAACTACTTTCAGTGAGTTTTTTAACAATTTCACGAACCAGCTGATTATTTTTTACGACATCTTGAATATTCTCTTTTGCAGATTGAACCAGCGCAGAACCCTCATTAATTTGCGTCATGGAGTCTAAAATAAGGGTTTTAATTTCTCGGGCCGCTGTTGCAGAATGATGTGCTAGACTCCGAATTTCTCCAGCGACAACCGCAAACCCCCGCCCTTCTTCGCCGGCATGGGCTGCTTCCACAGCGGCATTAATCGCTAAAATATTTGTCTGAAACGCAATACTATCAATTGTTGTGATAATATCGACAATTTTAGAGGCACTGCTATGGATCATATTCATTTTGTCATTGACAGCGTGCATTAAATCATTGCCTTGTTGTGCGTTATAGGCGGCTTGCTTTGCTAACACATTGGCATCTTGGGAATGATTCACGGCATCTGATAAACTTGTGGTTAATAATTGAATACTTTCTGCAGTTTGTTGAACAGCTGTCGCTTGCTCATTCGTGCGATTCGCTAAATCCAGATAACCTTGCGTTAATTCTTCAATCCCATGTTGCATGGCATTCATATTTTTGAGAACTTGACTTAAAATCTGTTCTAATGAAAAAATCGTCTGATTGATATTATTTTTAAGTAAATTTAAATCCCCATCCGTGTCAATTTGAATAGACCGCCGTAAATCTCCATCTGCAACCGCTTCCATGACATGATTAATTTCACTGACAGTATTTTTTAATGTTTCTAGCGCGAGATTAATATGTGTTTTGAGTTGTGCCAATTTGCCATTAGCTTGTGCATTCACTTGATGCGTAAAAATCCCATGAGACACAGACGCCATCACCTCGATAATATCATTTAGGGTAATATCCATCATTTGGCGGGTACGCGAAATCGTTTTATTAATATTTTCTTTCAGAATCGATAATTCACCCTGTGTTTCTGTTTGCACCTGTTTAGTTAAATCTCCTTCAGCCATAGCATTCATTACTTCATTAATGTCATAAATTGTATGCGCTAATGAAATGATAGTCTGATTCATATTTTGCGCCAGTTTTTCTAAATCCCCTTTGAAATGGCCTTCAATTTTTTGGTGAAAATCGCCTTTTGACACCGCGCTCATAGTGTGATTAATTTCACTAAAAGCAAGATCAATATTTAACATCATATTTTTAAAAGCAAGCATCGCTTGACCAATTTCATCATGGCGTAAGATCGTAAAGGATTGAATTTCGCTAAAAACCATATGGTGATCAATTTTTTTCAACAAAGAAGTAAACCGATGCAAACGGGGCACAATACGCATGTACAAAAAGAGCATTGTGGAAACGCCCGTAATCAATAATACCACTGCAAATGTCATAGTAATATCATAATTACGCGACCCAATATTGTGACTTTCGGAAAGATCAAATTGCCGGGCTGTTTCGATATGGCGTGTTAATGCATCCAATTTTTGCACGAGTTGCGCGCTCTTGGCATCAAAGCCGCCATTTTCATCTTTCATAATCAGATTGCCTGCGGCGCGCCCTTCTTGCATATACACATTGGCCATTTTCTTTCCGACTTCATGCAATTCATCCAAACTATTTGTGATAGCTGTAATTTGTGACTGTTCTTGTGGAATGAGTTGACTTAAGCGTTGTAAAGCTATTTTGGCTTGATCCGCATTTTTCTGGGCATCCTGAAAACCATCTGGATTCGCTGTTGCCGCAACATCTGTTAAAAACTGTTGAATTTGAACAATATAAGTGCTCGTATCTTTCACTAAAAAAGCGGCTTGATTATAAGCATCAATTTCTGATTGATGTTTCAAATTATCTTGATTGAGTACATAAATAATAATAATTTGCGTAATCATTAAAACGGCCAGTAAAAAAGCCGAAAGTAAAATGACAAGACGAATTTTAATATTTTTCATAAATTTTTTTGAAATAATTATTTTGACAGTGGTTTTAGAGGAATTACCGGATAACGCCACTTCCAGTTTTCAGGCGTTTCTTGAATCGTTTCCATATGAATACAATCAACAGGGCAAGGTTCCACACATAACTCACAACCTGTACAATCCTGTTCAATGACGGTATGCATTTGTTTGGCTGCACCAACAATCGCATCGACAGGGCAAGCTTGGATACACAATGTGCAGCCAATACATTTATTTTCATCAATTCGCGCAATCGCTTTGGGCTTGGATTCACCATGACTGGCATTTAATGGCGGGGGTTCTCTGCCTAAAAGCGTCGCCAGTTTTTGCACCCCAATTTCCCCACCAGGTGGGCACTGATTGATTTCGGCCTCCCCTTTCGCAATAGCCTGTGCATACGGTTTACAACCTGGAAAACCGCATTGACCACATTGTGTTTGTGGTAAAATTTTATCAATTTGTTCTACAAGCGGATCAGATTCAACTTTGAAACGCACCGCCGCATAACCCAATCCTGCGCCTAGAATCAATCCAAGTCCTGCCATAATCAAAACGATTGAAAGCATATTTTTTATTTCACCAGTCCAGAAAAACCCATAAACGCCAAACTCATTAACCCAGCTGTAATCATGGCAATCGCGGTGCCTTGAAAAGGCCGCGGAATATCTGCACCTTCTAACCGCTCCCGAATTGCTGCAAATAGCACTAAAATTAAGCTAAAACCAACTGCCCCTCCAAAACCAAACAAAAAAGATTCTAAAAGATCATGTTTTTCTTGATAATTCAAAAGTGGAATGCCTAAAACAGCACAATTTGTCGTAATTAATGGCAAATAAATACCCAATACTTGATACAGGGGCGGGCTCAGTTTGCGAATAACCAGTTCGGTCAATTGGACAATCGCCGCAATAACCACAATAAAAGCAACTGTATTGAGATAAGAAAACGCTTCGCCAAGCAGATAATGACTGATTAAATAACTCGTTCCTGACGCAAGCGTTAACACAAAAGTTGTGGCAGCACCCATACCAATTGCGGATTCTAATTTTCTAGAAATCCCCATAAATGGGCACAATCCCAGTATTTTAACAAGCACAATATTATTGACAAAAACTGTACTAATTAAAATTAATACGTAATGCGACAGTGCAAATGACATCTAATTTCTTCCTTATTCAAGCAAAGTGGCTTTTCTCTTGAATGGATCCCCGCCCCACTTTTTATGGCGCACGACCTAATCTAACCACATGAAAAACATAACAAAACTGAGCTTGAATTATCTCTTACTTATTTCAAACTTTCAAGTTTTCCCCAAAGAACGTCTGTGATTTTAGGATGTTTTGCTCTTTTTTTCGCGCTTTTATCTTAAGAAAATTAAGTTTGCTTAAGAAAATAATCTTCGGTGAAAAAGCGATTATTTTCGGTTAATTTACAATAAATAGCGATTAAAAAGCAATAATTGTGTTTTATTAATTTTAATTAAATTAAGATAATGATAATAATTCTCATTTACATCTTAAATGAAAATCGATATACTAAGAATTATTCTCTCCTGAGAAATTTTTCGTCTAATCTAAAAAATCTATTATTAATTTTTAAAATCTAACAAAAAATAAAAATGAACATCCGATTATCTAAAATTAGTGCAGCCTTTTTGGCTTTAGGAATGATAACTAGTCTTTCTTCTAGTTATGCTGCTACACCGACAGAAGAAATCCAAAAATTACGTGAAGAAATGAATAAAATGCGGGAAATGTATGAACAACGACTCTCCCAAATTGAGAAACAAAATGATCAAAAACATAATGTGCCCAATACTAGTCATGGTAATACACTTAATCTGACACATAGTGAGCTGAATGAACGGACAAAAGATGGGGTGCCTGAAGGGCTCGCACATGATATTGATGATGCAGAAGAAATTGAAGAATTAGGCGCGGGGGAATTAGGGGTCACCGCTATTTTATCTGGGACTTATGGCAATACATCTCGCTCCCAAGAAAAACCTTATTCCCTGAATGGTTTTTTGCCCTTTAATAAAGAACGTTATCAAAATTTATCCTCCGTCAATCGCGGTTTTAGTTTGGATGACTCGGATATTTCATTTGTAGGACGCATTGATGATCATTTTTATGGCCGCGTTGTCGTCGCGCAATCTCCAGAAGGGCAAGCGAATATTGAAGAAGCGTACATTCTGACACGAGGATTAAAATTCTTAGACCAAAAAGTGGCGATTAAAGCGGGGCGGTTTTACTCTGGGATTGGCTTACTTAACCAACAACATGGCCATGATTGGGATTTTATCGATATTTCTTTGCCGCATAAAATTTTCTTGGGAGAGCAATATAACGATGACGGTATTCAAGCCAAATGGTATTTGCCTATCCAAAACAATATGACCCTTGAATTGGGCGGAGAAGTCAGCAAAGGGCGGGCCTATCCTGGTTCTGGAAAAGATAAAAATGGCGCAGGAGCCGGCGCGCTTTTCGCCAAATTTCGGGGGAATTTTGCCCAAAATCATTTCTTTGAAGTGGGTTTATCTCAACTCAAAACCAATGCCCAAAATCGCGAATTTAGCGATTTTGATACCGCAGGATTAGCGACGACCAATCAGTTTTCTGGCGATACTAAAATTAATATCGCTCATTTTCTCTGGAAATGGGCGCCCAATGGCAATCCAGCAGACAAGCATGTTAAAGTCCAAGGGGAATATTTTCAACGCAAAGAAAATGGAACACTGGGTTATGACATTACAGGATTGAATCAAAGTAATCAATATCATTCAAAACAATCTGGTTATTATTTGCAAGCGACGTATCAATTTATGCCGCAATGGCGCGTTGGGGTGAGAACCGAAAAATTAGATTATGGGACTGTTTCTGCCACAAATATCAATCAATTTAGTAGCATTGCCCAGTCTTATTCACCGACCCGAAATGCGGCCGTTTTGGAGTATTCACCCAGTGAAAAAGGGCGAATTCGTTTACAAGTGATGCAAGATAAATCCCAACCAGGCGTCACGGACAATCAAATTATGTTGCAATATCAAATGAGTATTGGGAAATTTGGTATCGATCGTTTTTAAGAGGTCTCATCATGACAACACATTTATATGACGATATGCCAATCATGACATTAAGTCCTTGTTTTGAAAAAGATAATTATGTGGTGATTTATCTACAAGGCAAATTGACGCATGAAAGTATGCGCTATTTTCGTAATCAGCTCTATAAAATTCTCCGGGATTTTCAGGGCAGAATTGTACATTTGTGTTGTCGAGAACTTCAAGAAATCGATCGTTTGGGTGTAGGTTGTTTACTCTATTTTGATCATTATTTGGCTGATCAGAAAAAAAAACTACTTTTGAGTGAAATGCCGGCACATGTGGAATCATGCCTCACAAAAACGTTATTGCGGCATTGTTTTATTCAGCCTATTTATACAAATTTTGTTACAAAAATTATCGACATTTTGCAATTGGGAGGGAATTTCTATGAGAATTACCCACAAAACACGTAGCGGCCCCCTTTATGTTAAAAACTACTTCTTTGACGACTGCCGTCACCGTCATTACAATAAGTTACATTGCTTATGCTTTTGGCGTCGCGCATTCTTTTCATTTGATTTAGATTAATTTTTCCAGAACAATAAAAAAAGAGACGATTCATCGTCTCTTTTTTTTTATGTCATTATTCAGACACCGATTCTGTTTTGACGGCTTCTTGTACTTCTTGAGGCGTAGGCTGAAACCAACGTCCTAAGAATAGCCCAACTTCGTATAATAGCCACAAAGGAATCGCCATTAATAATTGAGATAAAACATCCGGCGGGGTAAAAATCGCCCCCACCACAAAGGCTGCCACAATAATATAAGGTCGTATTTCTTGTAATTTCTTTAATTCAATTATGCCTGTTCGAATGAGCAAAATCACAAAAATAGGCACCTCAAACGTAATCCCAAACGTCACAAATGATCCCAAAACGAAATCAAGATATTTATTAATATCCGTCATAACGGTGACACCTTCAGGCGCCGTGCTCGTAATAAACGTAAAAACGATGGGAAACACCACAAAATACGCAAAGGCCATGCCACTGACAAACAATAAAATACTGGAGATCAACAAAGGTGAAATGAGTCTTTTTTCATGTTCATATAAACCAGGGGCAATAAAAGCCCATATCTGGTAAAAAGTCACAGGGAGTGTGGTTAAAAAAGCAGTCATCATAGCAACTTTCATTGGAACAAAAAAAGGCGTCGTGACTTCCGTTGCGATCATTTGTGCGCCCTTTGGTAAAACAGTTAACAAAGGCACGGCCAATAAATGATATAAATTTTGGGCAAACGGGACACACACGAGAAAAATAATTGCATTCGCAATGACAATTTTAATTAAACGATTGCGGAGTTCAACGAGATGAGAAATTAAATTCTCACTCACAATTTGTTGTTGCTCTGGCTCAAGCATGTGATATTTAAGATTTTTTCTCTAAGCTAACTTTCGGATTAGTGCCCTCGTTTTCGTTTACGGCCACAGGTGGTGGTGATTGTATGAACGGGGTACTGCCATTTTGTTGCATTTCTTGCAATTGTTGTTGTCGAAGCATTTCTTGATAATGGGGATTTTGTAAATTATATTTCATTTGAATGGCTTCATTTTCAAAATCCTGCTTCACGCGTTGCATTTCTTGAACCATTGGATCCTGATGCAACTCTTGTTTGATAAGCTGAACATGTCTTTGAATCGCACCAATCCAATAACCGACTTGGCGAGCGGCTTTAGGCAAGCGTTCTGGACCTAACACAATGAGTGCAACAATGCCAATTAAAAGTAATTCCGAAAAACCAATTTCAAACATAGTCAGGAATCATCATAGAAAAAATAAATACTTTTATTATTTATTTTTGATTTTCTTTATTTAACACACTCGCTGGTTCTTTTGGAGTGTCTACTGTTTGGACAGGCTTCACATCAATTGTTGTTTGCGAAGCGGGCGGATTTTCTGCGGGTTGACCTTGTTGCCCTTCATTCATGGCCTCTTTAAAATTACGAATGGCCCCGCCAACATCACTTCCCAAATTACGCAATTTTTTCGTCCCGAAAATGACAAGAACAATGACCAGCACGATGAGCCAATGCCAAATACTTCCAAATCCCATTTTAATTTTTCCTTTTTTATTGAAGCATGTCATCATGTTCTTACTCACAAAATGGGTCTGCCCTCTGCTGTAAGAACATGTTCTGTCATGCAATCAGTCATTTAATTATTGATTATACTTTTGGTAGAGGAAGTATGCCGCCAAAAATATGAATATGCAAATGAAAAACTTCTTGTCCGCCCCCTTTACCTGTATTAATCATGGTTCGAAAACCGTCAGTTAAGCCTTGCTCTTTTGCTAATTTTGGGGCTAACGCCATCATTTTACCTAACAAAGCCTGATGTGATGCCTCACATTCTGCAAGAGAAACAAGATGAGCTTTAGGAATAATCAAAAAATGAACAGGCGCAATGGGGTGAATATCATGAAATGCGAGCACATCGTCATCTTCATAAATTTTGCGACTAGGAATAGTCCCGGCTGCAATTTTACAAAAAATACAATCAGTCATGTGAATTCCTTTTAAGAAACAAGAAAAAAGATCGGGAAATGTGATATTTATTTTATCATATTCCCCTATGATGTTTATTTTTCAACGCGGGAAGCTTTTTCAATCAATCCAGAAACATTTTGACGGCGCGCTAATTCGTTTAAGATTTCATCTGGGTGAATGCCCTGCTGACTCAATAAAACTAAACAATGAAACCATAAATCTGCTGTTTCATAAATTACTTGAGCCCGATCTGCATTTTTGGCCGCAATGACAACTTCAGTCGCTTCTTCACCAATTTTTTTCAGAATGCTGTCGAGCCCTTTATTATATAGTTTTGCAACATAAGAAGCGCTGGGATCGGCTGCTTTTCGTTCTTCTAAAACTTGCGCTAAGGTATCTAATAAATTTTTTTCACTCATAATATAACCTAAAACTAATCTAAATCTAACATAGAAATAAATAACAAATAAAAATCATTATTTTTGATGATAAATTTCTTTTGGATCTTTTAAGATGGGCTCAACAATAACCCATTCTTGATTTTCAAGACGATTAAAAAAACAATGATGACGGCCTGTATGGCAAGCAATGCCCCCTTTTTGCTCAATCAAAATTAACACAACATCTCCGTCACAATCTAAACGTATTTCATGAATTTTTTGAATATGTCCGGATTCTTCACCTTTGTGCCACAGTTTTTTTCTAGAACGAGAGTAATAAACGGCTTCGCCTTTTTCAACACTCAATTGTAAAGATTCGGCATTCATATAGGCAAACATTAAGACTTCTTTTGTTTGATAATCTTGCGCAATAACAGGGACCAGTCCATTCTGATCCCATTTAATTTGTTGCAACCAAGCTTGATCGACAATCGGCACAACCTTCTCCTTTTAATCAAAGTACGTATTCAATAAAGTGTTTACGCGTTTTGATTTTTCAATAAGCACAGCACAAAATGTTCTGTGCTTCTTCAAAAAAAGTTAATTAAGTTGATATTTTCTCACCGCTGCTTCATGATCTTTGAGATTCGTTGAAAAGGCGTGATAACCCGTCTGTCCTTTTGCAACAAAATATAAATAATCGGTTTTCTGCGGATGCAAGGCCGCCTGAATGGCTGCAAAACTAGGTAACGCTATCGGGGTGGGCGGCAAGCCAAAACGTGTGTAAGTATTATAGGGCGTATCTGTGAGCAAATCCCGTTTATGAATTTTGCCATCATAACGCGCCCCTATTCCATATATGACCGTTGGATCCGTCTGTAATTTCATATTTAGTTTCAAACGATTTAAAAAAACAGCGGCAATCAAAGGCCGTTCTTCTGCCCGCGCCGTTTCTTTTTCAATGAGAGACGCCATAATCAGGACTTCATATTCATTTTTGTATTGATACGGTAAATCCGTCGTGCGTCCATTCCATGCTTTTGTTAAGGCTTTTTGTAACGAAACAGAAGCTTGTTTTAAGATCACTAAATCACTGGTTCCAGCTGGAAAATAATAAGTCTCGGGCGTAAACAAGCCTTCTAATTGGGTTTTTTGCTGTGTCAGGGCAGGATCAATCCCTAATTTTTGAAAAATTTCTGATTCAGATAATCCGGCTGTTTCATGTTTTAAATCCGGATTTTTATCTAATGCTTGGCGAATTTGTTTAAAATTCCAGCCATCTACCAATGTAATGGCTTTTTGAATGACATCACCTTGTGTAATTTTATCCAACAAAGAAAGCGGCGTCAGATTTTGATTTAATAAATATTCCCCGGCCTTCAGTTGGCTGCGTTTATTTTCAAAACGGGCATATCCTTCAAAAAGAAAAGGATGGGCAAGAATGCCTTCTTTTTCCATTTGCTGGGCAAAATGACGAAAAGTCGTGCCTTTTTCTACCGTAAAATAATAAGGTGTTTTAGGAAGTGCAATCGGTGTAGACAAATAGTGATAAACATACCCGAGAACCGCGAGGCAGCTTGTAAAAAGCACCAGAAAACCGCTCGCAATGATTTTTTTCATGTTCGTTTTACTCAAAAGCGTTTGAAATAGTTACAATACTTAAATTCATTTATCGAAAAAAGAAGTCATGCTTAATTATGACAATGTATTCTTATTTAACCGACGAAGTCCTCGCCGAAAAATTACGTCAGACTGAATTATTAGATTATCCTTACTCCCGTAAAGTGATATTCACTGCTATTGGGGCTTCAATTTTGCTTCATGCCTTTGTTTTTAATAGTCATTATTTGGCGCATCTTTTTGCAGGATTTAATCGCTTTGCACTGAATGGGAATCAATCCCAAGCGCCTTTGCTTATTAAAGCGACATTGCTCCCTAAACCTGCCATGGCGCCTACTGATTTGGTCGTCACGCCCAAAAAAGAAACCGCGCCCGCCCTTTCTGCTTTACCAGAAAAACCTGTTTCTCATCCCATCCAGAAAAAGAAAAAAGTGACCAAAGCAACAACAGGCCCATCCCGTCCTGCGCATTTAAGATTACCTAAAAACGCGACCCTTTTAACTCGAGAAGAAAACCAATTTGCCAGTTTAAAAGAATCGATTCCACCGCTAGAAATGCCGCCTCAAGATCCAGAGGAAGACACCGCTTCTACAGAAGAAAAAACGACCCTCACTGAGGAACCGATGGATTCTGCTACAGAAACGATCGAAACTTCGCCATCTAATGATCCAGGATCAGAAGCAAAATCGTCTGGCTCTGAGAGCAAAAAAATAACCAAAAAATCCCCCCCTGCTAGCCCAAAAACGGCAGCAACCTTACCTGAACAATTGAAGCTGGAATATCAATTGAACAAAGGTAATGGCTTAATTATGGGGCGGGCCAATTATGTACTTAAAATCGACGCGAAAGCCGCGACTTATGAACTA
Source organism: uncultured Burkholderiales bacterium (assembly GCA_964504875.1). Taxonomy (GTDB): domain Bacteria; phylum Pseudomonadota; class Gammaproteobacteria; order Burkholderiales; family CAZDFJ01; genus CAZDFJ01. The sequence continues at coordinate 12,077 of CAZDFJ010000001.1, forward strand.
ACCAGTACGATGGAAGCCAGCGGGGTCTTTAGCTTATTTATTCAAGGGCAAATTACACAAATCAGTCGCGGAACGATTACCACACATGGTTTTCAACCAGATTTTTATCAAATGGAACGGCAACGCGGTCCTAAGAAAACAACAGATTCCGCAACGTTTCAATGGAGTACAAACGAGCTTCAGCTCAATACTAATAACGAATTACGCATTGCCAAGCTGACAACCCTTTCACAAGATTATCTTAGTTTTGCTTATCAATTTGCTTTTTTGTTGCCAAAAAATCAATCAGACTATACCGTCCCTGTGACTAATGGCAAAAAGCTAGAACTCTATCGTTTTGAAGTGATAGGCGAAGAAAACCTCACGACTCCTGCTGGTGAATTTAAAACGCTTCATTTGAAAAAACAGAAAGCTTCCGAAAATGAAGAATCCACCGAAATGTGGTTTGATTTAGATCACCATTATCAATTAGTCAAATTACGCCAAACGAATCGTCAAGGAGAAGTGGCTGAACAAATCTTAGTCAAACAACTTCAATAAAAATTTTGCTCTGGTTTTAATTATGCACGCCATAAAAAGAGGGCATGTTTCCATGCCCTTTTTTTCAAAAAAATTTAATAAGAATTAAACGCGTTGAATTTTTGCCCCTAATTGATTAAATTTTTCTTCAATATGTTCATAACCCCGATCAACGTGATAAATACGATCAATAATTGTTTCGCCTTGCGCGGCAATGCCTGCAATGACTAAACTCGCTGAAGCCCGTAAATCCGTGGCCATGACGTTCGCGCCGCTCAATTTTTCAACCCCCCGCACAATCGCAGTGTTGCCTTCTACATCAATGTCTGCGCCCATTCGTATAAGCTCTGGAACATGCATCAAACGATTTTCAAAAATCGTTTCCGTGATCACGCCCGTTCCGGCTGCAATGGTATTTAATGCCATAAATTGGGCTTGCATATCTGTCGGAAAAGCAGGATGCGGGGCGGTTCGAATATTGACCGCTTTAGGACGTTGGGTCATTTTAAGGGAAATCCAATCAGGACCACACTCGATTTCCGCTCCCGCTTCTTTCAGCTTCGCCAAAACAGCATCCAACGCTTGAGGGCATGTATGGGTTAATAAAACATCGCCTTGAGTGGCCGCCGCCGCCACTAAAAAAGTTCCGGTTTCAATACGATCAGGCATCACAGTATATTCTGCGCCATGCAATGTTGCTTGACCTTGAATACGTAATTCGCTTGTCCCAACCCCTTCAATTTTTGCGCCCATGGCTTGTAAACAATGCGCTAAATCCACAACTTCAGGCTCTTTTGCAGCATTTTCAATAATTGTTTCGCCCTCAGCCAGCGCAGCGGCCATCATAAGATTTTCCGTTCCTGTAACAGAAACTTGATCCATCACAATGCGGGCCCCTTTTAAACGGGAGGCTTCTGCGACAATATAGCCATGTTCTACATGAATTTTTGCGCCCATGGCTTGTAAGCCTTTAATATGCAAGTCTACAGGACGTGACCCAATCGCACATCCACCCGGAAGTGAAATTTTTGCCTGTCCAAAACGCGCGACTAATGGTCCTAACACTAAAATCGAAGCGCGCATTGTTTTAACCATTTCATAGGGAGCAATAGGATTAGGAATGGTCGTTGAAGTCAGTGTAATATGACCTGATTGATGTTCAGAAACCTGCGTTCCCATTTGTTCTAAGAGCTTAATATTGGTAGTGACATCATTCAGATGCGGCACTTTATGAAGAATTAAAGGCTCTGCAGTTAATAGACTTGCACATAAGATAGGTAACGCCGCATTTTTTGCGCCAGAAATCTCAACCGTACCACGGAGGGGCGTTTCCCCAGAAATCAAAAATTTTTGCATAATAATTAAAAAGGCTTCACTCAAAAATCAAAATATAATGATGGGTTTAATCTAATTTAATACTGACTGTTTTCGCGTTGACAAATTCGCGAATGCCTTGTGAAGAAAGTTCGCGACCATAACCAGAATCTTTAATGCCCCCAAAGGGTAAACGCGGATCAGATTGAACAAATTGATTGACAAAAATACTGCCAGATTGAACACAATGTGCGAAAATTTCGCCCCGTTTGAGATCGCGTGTCCACACGCTCCCACCCAACCCAAAACGGGAAGCATTCGCAATCCGAATCGCATCACTTTCATCTTTGGCCCGAATAACAATCGCAACAGGACCAAATAATTCTTCATGCCAAGCGCGACAATCAGGCGTCACCTGATCCAAAATAGAAGCCGGATAATAGGCCCCTGTTGTTTCTGGTAAAGTACATCCCAAATATGCTACGGCTCCTTGCTGAAGACTCGCTTGCACTTGTTGATGTAATTCATCTCGTAAATCACAACGCGCCATAGGACCGAGTAAGGTCGTTTCTTCTAAGGGATCCCCGGCCGTCAATTGTTTGACTTTCTCTGCAAAAAGCGCTAAAAAAGCTTCAGCAATTTCTGGGACAAGAATAAAACGTTTAGCGGCAATGCAAGATTGCCCACAATTTAAATAGCGGGAGGTGACCGCTTGAGCGGCTGCCCATTCTAAATCAGCATCGGCTAAAACAATAAAAGGATCAGAACCGCCTAATTCTAATACAGATTTTTTCAAATGATAGCCCGCTTCACGTGCAACAGCTCGTCCTGCTGGCTCAGAACCTGTCAATGTCACTGCTTGAACAAAAGGAGAAGCAATCACTTTTTTCACTTGGTCAGCACTGATTAACAAATTTTTAAAAACCGGTTCAGGCAAGCCTGCATCATAGATGACTTCTTCAATGGCCAGCGCGCATTGTGGTACATTAGAAGCGTGTTTGAGCAAACAGCCATTTCCAGCCATCAATGCGGGCGCAACATAGCGAAAAACCTGCCAAAATGGAAAATTCCAAGGCATGACGCCTAATACCACGCCCAATGCCTGATACATCACAAACGCTTTCGTTTGATCGTTGATCTGAATCGGCTCGCTGGTCAGAAATTTTTCCGCATTCTCTGCATAATATTCGCAGACTAATGCGCATTTATTGACCTCACCGCGCGCTTCACGCAATAATTTTCCCATTTCTAGCGAAATAATTCGCCCATATTGATCCGCCCGTTCGCGTAATAATTGGGCCATTTTCCGGAGAATTTCGGCCCGTTGCACAAAACTATACTGGATTAACCAACGTTTTTGCGCCCGATAGGTTTCTTCCAAAACTTGTTCAATTTGTTGATCATCCAAGCAATCGTAACGGTTGATTTCTTGATTTGTCACTGGATTAATACTGATATATGCCATTTGAGTCTCACCTTATCAAAAAATAAAAAGATAACTGTCAATAAAGAACACTATCTCATACGCTTTTTTAAATAATTTTACATAAATAATGCAGAAAGCGCCTGTCCTGGAGAAGATTCTCGCATAAAAGCCTCTCCCACTAAAAAACCAAACACACTTTTTTCTCGCATAAGCGCGACATCTGCTGCGGTCCGAATGCCACTTTCAGTGATGACAACCCGATCTTGTGGAATACAATAGAGCAATTTGAGTGTCGTTTCTAATGCTGTTTCAAAAGTACGCAAATTTCGGTTATTAATGCCAATAAGAGGGGTTTGCAATTGTAATGCCCGCTCTAATTCTGCTTCATCATGCACTTCTACTAAAACGGATAAATTCAGTGTGATCGCAAGATTTTCGAGTTCCTGCATTTGACGTAATGTTAATGCGGACGCAATTAATAAAATACAATCCGCACCCATTGCGCGTGCCTCATAAACTTGGTAAGGCGAAATGATAAAATCTTTACGCAAAACAGGAAGCGTGCAAGCTTGACGCGCCGCTTTTAAGTAATCCGCATGCCCTTGAAAATAAGACTGATCTGTCAATACACTGAGACAAGCGGCCCCAGCCCGTTCATATTGTTGGGCAATCTCTGCTGGTTGAAATCGTTCTGGAGGACAAATCAAACCCTTACTGGGGCTGGCTTTTTTAATTTCAGCAATAATGGCATTTTCTTGATGACGAATACGCGACATTAATGCCTGCGCAAAATGCCGGACAGGATTTTCCTTTACACTCATTTCTGCTTGAGCCCGTAGGGTGGCAAATGCACAATTCTGTTCAGCAAGACGGACTTCTTCACGTTTTGTTTCTAAGATTTTTTTTAAAATATCAGACATAATCAAATAGTAATGAATTGACAAAAAAAGAAAGACAAATCTGACATAAAGTATAGCATTGAGTATGAAAAGAAAGATAGAACGTTCCTCTTTTTGTCTTATTTTTTGTAGAGCGATTTTCGTAATAGATTGATTTTATTGCTATTGAACCTGTCCAAGTGTTTCGCAGATTGATTGCATCCCAACAAGAATTCGCATTGTGGGACGTTCTATTGTATCTGGATTTAAACTGTAAATTTGATTCTTTCTGCCCGCTTCTGTATTTTTATTTTTGCGCCAAAATTGTATCACTTGTTTGTTTTGTGCTAACGATCCGCTCAAAAAAATAACTTCTGGATTACGTTTGAGAACACTTTCGAGCGAAACAATCGGTGCAATAGTGGGCGCCCCATTAAAAATATTACTCCCCCCACACACGGAAATAATTTGGCTAATAATATGTTGATGACTTAAGGTAATCAATGGCTGATGCCAGACCTCAAAAAAAACACGGCGCGGCAGTTTTTTTGTACGTTGGGCGAGAATTGCTTTAAGCTGAATATTAAATATATTAGTTTGTTCTTTGGCTTCTTTATTTTTTCCAGTGAGATAACCTAATCTTTGAAACATTTTTGGAATATGATCTAATTTTTCAATTTCAGTGACAAAAACATTCAGACCTAATTGTTGAAGACGGGCGAGATCTCCTGCCGCATTTCCTGTTTTCCAGCCTAAAATTAAATCTGGTTGTAATCGCAAAATCGCTTCTAAATTGAGGCGATTGACATCTCCAACAATGGGAATTTTTTTGGCTTGAGCAGGATAATCACTATAATTGACGACACCAACTAGCTTGTCCCCCGCACTAATATTAAACACTAATTCTGTTAAATGAGGCGATAAACTCACAATTCGTTGTGCAGGACGTGATAATGTCACTGATTCGCCGCGATCATCTTTGAGGGTTAAACCAAAACAAAAGGAAGCCCAAAGCCATAAAATAAAAGCCATCCAAACAGAAAAAACGCGTTTCATGACGAGAAAACCTAATTTTTTGAAGATCAGAAAAAAGAAAAACCTCTCCTAACAAACCAACTAAAACTAAGCGGAGAGGTTGTGTAATGTAATGAAAAAACCCAATTCAATTTAAGTTTTAAAAATCGTGACTTCTTGTTTCATTGTTTGTGTCAAAGAATCAATCGCCGTAACAGCATGATTCATTTGTTGGACGGTCGCATGATTTTCTTCTGTCATCGCGGCTACTTTTTCAACACGTGTAGAAATATCTTGGGTTGCTTGGGTTTGTTCACGAAGCGCATCTGAAATATCTGTGACCGCCCGCACAACTTCGACCGATCCCTCTCGAATTTGTTGAATAGCGTCCCCGGCTTCGTGGGCAATTTGTGTGCTTTCTGTCACTTGAAAAACAACACTTTGCATGCATTCTAACGCGGAACCCGCACTTTCTTGAATTCCTGTAATCATCGTTGAAATTTCACCTGTGGCATTGGCTGTCCGTTCTGCTAACTTACGGACTTCATCCGCAACGACGGCAAAACCCCGGCCTTGTTCCCCGGCCCGCGCCGCTTCAATCGCTGCATTCAGCGCTAACAAATTCGTTTGCTCGGCCACATCGCGGATCACATTTACAATCGTCGTGATTTCTTCGCTTTTTTGATCTAAGTTTTGAATGGTCCGTGAAGCTTGTTCGACCACTTGAGTCATTTGTTGAATTTTATCAATAGCAGTGTGAATAATTTGATAACCATGATTAGCCAGATTATCTGATTTTTGAGAGGTGTCTTGTGCATTTTCCGCGCGTTCATATAACATATTGACTGAAGAAGTGATTTCTTCAATTGAACTTGCAATGCCTGCGGCGGCTTCACTTTGCGCAAAGGATCCAGCTTCAACTTGTTTTGCGGCAGAAGAAAGATCTTGTAATGCATAGAAAACATTGCCGACATTTTGTACAATTTGCTTAACGATTTTATTTAAATTCGTTTGCATAATTTGCATCGAACCTAATAAACTATTCGGATATACAGTATGAATTTTGACATTCAGTTCCCCTTGCGCAATTTGCGCCGTAATGGCCGCGGCTTCAGCAGGTTCCCCGCCTAAATCTCCCCGAATTGTCCGAATTGTCCACGTTGTCATCATGAGGCCAAAACCGACGCCAATGAAAATAATTAAAATATTGACATTTCGCAAAGTGACGTAATCATCTGTGGCTTGCGTATATTCTGCGTGACTTGACGTGACTTGTAATTTTAATAATTCTTCCAAAGCATTTTGCAGATCTTGAAAAACAGGCGTCGCGACTTGTTTAAAATTATCATGCGCGGCTTGTTTATTTTGGGCTTGAATAAAAACAATTGTTTGTTCACGAGCCACTTGATAATTTTTCAAGGCCGTTTCAACACGATTTGCTAAATTTTTCTCTGTAGGAATCATTTCTGTTTTTAGAAATTCTTGCCATGCCGTTTCAATGCCTGCTTGATGTTTCGGTAATTTTTCATTTAAGATTACTTTCACTTCTTGGGCATCATCTTCAGTCATACTATACGCGATGAGCGTTCGAATTTGACTCAAGTGTTCTATTATTTCGTATAATTTTACTAAAGGAATAAGCCGATTTTGATAAATATTCTTCATTCCATGATTTGTATGTACAACATTATTGAGCCCAAATAAACTAATCAATACAAGAAGCACTGACAAAACCCCTGACAACAAGAAAATCCGTGTGGATACCTTCATTTTATTGACCTTACTTAATTATATTAATAAATAACAAAGTTTTGACTAAATAGTTAGTTTCTTTAATTTTTAAAAAATAGAATAATATTTATTAAATTTATTATTTAAAACCAAATACATTTCGAAATTGTTTAGAATATAACGGTATCAGAATATTTTGTCTAGTTTTCTTCATTTTAAGAAAACAACAATAAAATTAATTTATATAAAAAAAATAATCTTAATCGGAAAAATAAATATTTTTTATAATCAAAATAAAAAATCCGTCACAATTTACTGTGACGGATTCAATAAAAATAATAATTTATTTTTTTTGCTTAACAGCACTTCACATCAAAATGGGCATGCGCTTCGCCTTCTCGTTCATATTTATTCGAAGTTGGCGTCATGCCTAATTTTTTCAGCAAATTTAAATCACGATCGGCATCTGGGTTGCCTGTGGTCAATAATTGATCACCATAGAAAATAGAATTTGCCCCCGCCATAAAACACAAGGCTTGCATTTCTTCTGTCATTTCACGACGCCCGGCAGAAAGGCGCACTAAACTAGTTGGCATAATAATCCGCGCCACCGCAATTGTCCGTACAAATTCAAATGGATCAATCGGATCGACTTGTCCGTGCAAAGGCGTGCCTTCAACTTGAACAAGATTATTAATGGGGACACTTTCTGGAGCAGGATCCATATTTGCCAATTGCGCCAATAACTCAGCTCGTTGACGACGATTTTCACCCAAACCGATAATCCCACCGCAACAGACATTTACGCCGGCTCCACGAACACGAGAGAGTGTATCCAAACGGTCTTGATAATCACGGGTCGAAATAATATCCCCATAAAACTCAGGAGAAGTGTCTAAATTATGATTGTAATAATCTAAGCCCGCTTCTGCTAGTCTTTCTGCTTGGCCTTCTTTTAACATGCCTAAAGTCACACAGGTTTCTAAGCCTAAATCTTTCACTGCTTTCACCATATCAACAACTTTTTCCAAATCGCGTTCTTTGGGACTCCGCCATGCTGCCCCCATACAAAAACGCGTGGCACCATGTTCTTTGGCCGCTTTCGCTGCTTCAATCACGGTTTCAAGCGGTAATAACGCTTGATTATCCACGCCTGTATGATATCGCGCAGATTGAGGACAATAACCGCAGTCTTCCGCACAACCTCCTGTTTTAATTGACAACAAAGTAGAAAGTTGTACAACATTCGGATCAAAATGTTCCCGTGTTACTTGTTGTGCCCGAAACATTAAATCATTAAAAGGCAATTCAAATAATGCAGAAATTGCATCGATCGTCCATTTTTCTTGATTAATCACAATACGATCTTCTTTGCGATGGAGATGAACGGGATGAAATTGATTAGACATATGTTATAAATCCTAGTATTTATTATTAAAATAATAGTATAATTAGATTAGTGTGAAGGATGGACTTCTGGTTGAACAACAATTTCTTTCCAGATTTCTTTGCCTGCACGAAAATGTTCACGGACGCCTAAAGGAATAATCATGAGTAAAACAATGGCCCATAAAACAAGAATGCCATACCATTTTTCCCAATGAGGAATCCAATCTTTTACAGGTAGCCCTAAAAAAACATAGCCCAGTAAAAGCGCCAGCCCCACTGCGCCATAAAAGCGATAACCAGCGTGGCGATTATAATGTACTACGCGTTCATCAGGATGATGCGCGATAGAAGCATACACAAAAATGGATCCAGCAATCCAAAACATCATTGGAATAACTAAAGGAAAAACCAAGGCGGAAACCATGCTATATAAGTTGAAACGGCGTGCAGATTTTAAACAAGAATCAGGCGATAAAATAATTGGTTCAGTAGAATGATGGGCTGTCATAGCATAAAGCTCTCAACTAGAAGAAAATGACAAAAGAAGAAGTAACACGCTGGAATATATTTTTGCCTGTTCTTTTTTTATTTTCCTTTTATTTTTGAAGATTATGACCTACTTGTCAACTTTTTTGGAAAATTTTTTAAACAAGTCGAAAACATGGATTCCGCAAGAATGCCTTCTCTGTGGCACACGGACAAAACATTTTGGTTTGTGTGAAACGTGTTTGCTAGCTTTGCCTTATTATACGACTTCTCAGTGTTCTGTTTGTGGGATTCCAACAGAAAAATCTCAAATCTGTATGCAATGTCAACAAAATCCGCCCAATTTTCAGCGTACAATCATTGGTTTTCATTATGATTATCCTTTTGATAAACTCATTCAACGCTTTAAATATCAGATGGATTTGACAATTGGGTACCACTTGGGCGTATTATTTGCAGAACAAATCGCACATAGTAATTTATTACAAACTGATATAATATTACCCATGCCTGCCCATCCACAACGATTGAAAACACGAGGTTTTAATCAAGCTGTTGAATTAGCTAAAATTCTGGGGAAAAAATTAAATCTTCCTGTACAGACTGATTGTTGTCATCGTATTTTTGATACACAACGACAGGCGACCCTAAGCCGAGAAGAACGGTCAACTAATTTGATCGACGCATTTGTCTGCGAGGATCGTCTTCGTCATTGTCGGGTCGCACTGGTGGACGATGTTATGACGACGGGCGCAACCTTTGATGCCTTCGCACAAGCAGTCACTGCGGCAGGCGCGGCACGGGTGGAGCGATGGGCCCTTGCCCGCACGAATCATGCAGAAATGTAGACAAATTTAATGTTTACAAAATACTGAGGGAGTAACGGCGATCCCTTCAAAAGTATCGAACATCTAAAAATATAGCATGTTTATCGATGCTTTTGAGAAAATACAGGTCTCTTACCTGTAACACGCCACCATCATTAAACTTATTATTTTTTAGAAAAATATTCTATGAAGGTGGATAATTCTGTTGGAAAAGTCCAATCGCAAGTGGCTTCTTTTCAGTGCCCCCTCCAGCTAAAAAGTGGGGCTTTACTTGAAGAATATCAACTTGTTTATGAAACTTATGGACAACTTAATGCAACACGATCCAATGCAATTTTGATTTGTCATGCCTTGTCAGGCAATCATCATGTGGCAGGTTATTATTATCAGCAAGGGGATCATACGGTGGGGTGGTGGGACAATATGATTGGCCCAAATAAACCCATTGATACCAATCGCTTTTTTGTTATTGGTGTAAATAATTTGGGAGGCTGCCACGGCTCAACAGGCCCAAGTAGTATGAATCCTAAGACAAATCAGCCATATGGTGCAGATTTTCCCATGGTGACTGTAGAAGATTGGGTCAAGGCACAGGCGCGCCTCGCAGATTATTTGGGCATTGAACAATTTGCTGCTATTGTTGGGGGCAGTTTGGGAGGTATGCAAGTTTTACAATGGAGTATTGATTTTCCCAATCGCTTGCGTTATGCCCTTGTTATTGCTGCCGCTCCAAAATTGACGGCCCAAAATATTGCATTTAATGATGTCGCCCGTCAAGCTATTTTGACTGATCCCGATTTTCACGGCGGGAACTTTTATGCACACGGCACGGTGCCGCGTCGTGGATTACGTTTAGCCCGCATGCTAGGACATATCACTTATTTATCTGACAGTTCTATGGGTGAAAAATTCGGGAGGATTTTACGCTCAGGGGCCTTTCATTTTGGCTATGATGTCGAATTTGAAATAGAATCCTATTTGCGTTATCAAGGGGATAAATTTGCAGCCCATTTTGATGCGAATACTTATTTGCTTATGACAAAAGCACTGGATTATTTCGATCCAGCCCATGCTTATAATGGTGAATTAATTTCCGCTTTACAACAGGCCAAAGCAAAATTTTTGATTGTCTCATTCACAACAGATTGGCGTTTTGCACCGAGTCGTTCCCGCGAAATTGTCAAGGCATTATTAAATACCAATCATCATGTAACTTATGCAGAAATTCAATCCGTTCATGGACATGATGCTTTTCTCATGACAGATGAACAATATCATCAAGTTATGCGCGCATATGTTGCCAATATCACAGTATAAACACGAGAGTAATGACGCTTATGATTTTTTCTTTTCGCAGTAACAAATGGCTTTCAAGTATTCTGGGAATAATGAGTTTATGTGGTGCCCTTTCCAGCGCACAAGCCGTCACCCCAGAGGAAACACTCAAATCTTTATTTGAAACGCGCTATCAAGGTGTCGGCATTCAAAGTGTCAAAAAAACGCCTTTTAATAATTTATACGAAGTCGTATTAGATGATCAAATTGTCTATACGGACGAAAAAAATACATTCGTTATGATGGGAGAACTTTTTGACACTGCGACAAAACACAATCTGACGGCGGCGCGGGTTCGTGAATTAACCTCAGTGCCTTTTAGTATTTTTCCGCTCAAAAATGCAATCAAAACAGTGCAAGGGACAGGACAAAACAAAATTGTTGTTTTTTCTGATCCAGATTGCCCTTATTGTAAAGAACTAGAAAAAGAATTAACTAAAGTTAATAATATTACTGTTTATACATTTTTATTACCGCTTGCTTCACATCCAGATGCGGCGCGTAAAGCACAAATCATTTGGTGCAGTGCCGATTCAAGCCGAGCATGGCACGATCATATGTTACGCCATAAATTAGATAGCAAATCCAAAAAAGAATGTGACACACCCATTGACGCTAATTTAAAACAAGCCCGCGAATTACGCATTAACGGAACGCCAACTTTATTTTTTGAAAATGGCTTACGGGTACCGGGTGCGATTTCCGCGAATCAAATCGAAGAAATCTTAAAACAAAAATAGATGTTTTTAAAGAAAATCAGGCAGTTCGAAGCTTGACAGGGACGTAACCAATTAGTAGACTGAAAGTCGATTCATCAAATAAAAATTCGCAAAAGTGTATTTTTATGGGTAATTTTCATCAGGGCTACCAAACGATTACAATATCAGAACTGTCGTGATGTCTTATGAGCGTCATGTTATTGTCGCCATGAGCGCATTCTCCTAGTGCAGACGTTGCCAAAAAAATCAAAATGGCATCAGTATGTGATACGATAAAAACTTTTTAAGAACGTGATTTTGATTAAAAAAGATGCGCATAACTAAACGAAACGCATTCATCTTGCTGTGTTCTACACTCTTATCAGGAAAGGCACTCGCTACGCAAGAGCCCATTCAAACGCCCCCTTTTCAAGTAAAAGACATTCGTGTTGAGGGATTACAACGCATTGAAGCGGGGACCGTATTTAATTATCTGCCTATTAAAGTAGGTGAAGAATTAACACCCGAAAAATCAATTAGTGCCATTAAAGCACTCTATGCAACCGGCTTTTTTAAAGACATTGAATTAGAACAAGAAGGACAAGTACTCGTTGTCAATGTTCAAGAACGTCCAGCGATTGCACAATTAACGCTAAATGGCATGAAAGAATTTTCACCGAAGCAAATTAAAGATGCTCTAAAACAAATTGGCATCGCAGAATCACGTACGTTTGACCGTTCTATGCTTGAAAAAGCGGAACAAGAAATTAAACGTCAATATTTTAATTTGGGTAAATATGGCTTAAAAATTCAGACTGTGATTACACCGCTTGAACGCAATCGTGTTGCAGTCACCTTTAATGTAAATGAAGGGGAAGCCGCCCGCATTAAGGGCATCCAATTTGTAGGCAATAAAAGCTTTAAAGACAACGAGTTACTAGATGCAATGACATTAGATGTCTCTGGATGGCTCAGTTGGTTTAGTAAAGATGATCAATATTCTAAACAAAAATTTTCTGCTGATTTAGAGTCATTACGATCTTTTTATTTAAATCAAGGCTTTTTAGAATTTAAAATTGATTCCACGCAAGTTAGTCTTTCTCCTGACAAAAAGGAAATTTATCTTACAGTCAATATGACAGAAGGAGATAAATATACTGTTGCTGATTATAAATTTGCAGGCGATTTGCTTTTACCCGAAGAAAAACTTCGGCAAGCTGTGAAAATCCAACCGAATACATTGTTTTCTCGGGAAAAATTGACTGAGTCCACGAAAACAATTGGTGAATTATTAGGCAATGAAGGCTATGCGTTTGCTAATGTGAATGCGGTTCCTGAAATCGATAAAGAAAATCATAAAGTCGCTTTTACTTTCTTTGTTGATCCAGGTCGTAAGGTTTATGTGCGCCGAATTAACATTTCAGGTAATACGAAGACACGTGATCAGGTGATTCGCCGCGAGGTTCGCCAAATGGAAAGCGCGTGGTATGCAGGAGATAAAATTAATCGTTCTCGAGAACGGATTAATCGCTTGGGTTTTTTCTCAGATGTCACGGTTGAAACACCTGCTATTCCTAATACCCTTGATCAAGTCGATGTAAACTTTAACGTCGCAGAAAAACCGACTGGGAACATGATGGTCGGGGCAGGGGTTTCTAGTACAGATAAATTTGTTGTCACAGGTTCTGTGACACAAAGTAATATTTTTGGCACGGGAAATTACCTGTCTGCTCAGGTAAATAGTGGTAAAATCAATAAAGTTTACGCGCTGACTTTTACGGATCCTTATTTTACAATGGATGGCGTGAGTCGAGGCTTTGATATTTACAAACGTAATTTAGATTCTACATCCTTAACAATTGGACAATATAAAAGTTCGACATTGGGAGCAGGAATCCGTTTTGGGGTACCACTCAATGAAATTGATACCATCAATTTCGGTTTAGCGTATGAAAATACGACATTAGAAACAACAGAAGGTAGCCCTCAACGTTATATTGATTTTGTGAACCAATTTGGTAAGAGCAATCGCACTATTTTAGCTACATTAGGTTGGGCACGGGATAGTCGAGATAGTATTCTCTTTCCAACAAAAGGGAATTTATATCGTGTGTACGGGGAAGCAGGCTTACCTGGGGGATCCCTCAAATTCTATAAAGTTTCATATCAACAACAGTGGTTTCAACCTATTAGCCAACGCGTGACATTTATGATTAATGGGGAGGCCGGTTTAGCAGGCGGATATGGCAATAAACCTTTACCGTTTTTCAAAAATTTCTTTTTGGGTGGCGTCACTTCACTTCGTGGGTATGATACAGGAACAGTGGGACCAAAAGATTCAAACGGGGATTCTGTTGGGGGAACGCGCCGTTTTCTGATCAACGCTGAATTGCTCTTCCCCTTCCCTGGTTTAGAAAAAGACAAATCAATTCGAATGGGGGCGTTTGTGGATGGTGGGGCAATCGTCGGTCAAGGCGAGAAATTTGATGCGAGTACAATTCGTTATTCGACAGGGCTCTCTATTAATTGGTTTTCGCCAGTGGGGCCGATGCGCTTTAGTATTGCCAAACCGATTCATGCTCAACCGGATGACAAAAAACAAACCTTCCAGTTTATGTTAGGCACGATTTTTTAACCTTCTTGTGGCTGCTATTTCTGGTAACTGCCCACCTTGCTTGGGCAGTTTTCGTTTATGCAAAGTCATTGACAACTTTTCTTCTCCTAAAGGACGAATAACACCAGTTTTTTAGCCTTGTTTTGACAATATAAGTCATTGACACTGAACAAATATCTATGAATAAAGTGACACTTCCTGATTTTGCTCCTGACAAAAGATTAGTCCGACAATCTTTTGATAAAGCGGCAAAAACTTATGATGCGGCCGCCGTGCTTCAACGCGAGATCGCAGACAGAATGTTGGAACGGTTAGATTATATAAAATATCAACCTCAGCTAATTTTAGACGCCGGTTCGGGCACAGGTTATGCTGCCCCCTTTCTACGACAGCGTTATCCTCAATCCGATGTAATCGAGTTAGATCTCGCCGTTGGTATGTTAGAATATGCACGCCAAAAAGAAAAAGAAGCGGAAAACACGCCTTCTTTTTTAAAAAAAACACTGAATAGTTTATTTTCCCGCCCAACAACACACTATCTGGCAGCTGATATTGAAGCCTTACCTCTTGCCAATGAATCGGTTGATTTAATTTGGTCCAATGTCGCACTACAATGGTGTTTGACGCCTGATTTGGTTTTTTCGGAGTTCCGGCGCGTGCTAAAACAAAATGGACTGCTCATGTTCAGCACGTTTGGACCTGATACATTGCAAGAACTCAGACGAGCGACTTACCAAATTGATCAAAAACATCATGTGAATCAATTTATTGATATGCATGATTTAGGCGACGCGCTTATTCGGACAGGATTTACTACGCCCGTCATGGATATGGAACATATTGTCCTGACTTATCAAGATGTGTTAAGTATTATGCGCGATTTAAAAGCGATTGGCGCGCATAATGTGATGAGTGGCCGCCGTCAAGGTTTGACAGGAAAAGGTTTTATTCAAACCGTTGCAAAAAATTATGAGTTTTTCCGGACACATGAAAATATTTTACCGGCAACTTATGAAGTGATTTATGGTCATGCGTGGCGTGGGACGCCACAAAAGCCAAAAATGGCACCAGATACACAACCTATACAATTCTATTCTAAACCATAGAACAAAAGTACGACTCTATTTTTTTTAACACTATTGTCAACATAACTGATTTAAAATATCTTTCTGTTTCTTGATAAGATGACATAATATTTTCAAATAAATGTCGTCTTATTGTAAAAAAGTGTGTTATATGCTTAAGTTAGATAAACTTTTATTCGTTTAGTGATTTTTTAATGTGAATCAAAAAAGGAAAAAAAATGGCCAAAGTTGTCATGTATGCCACAGGATATTGTCCTTATTGTGTTCGTGCAGAACAATTATTACGAAGCAAAAATGTGGCTGTCGAAAAAATCATGATTGATAGCGATCCTGCCCAAAAAGAAGTTATGTTACAACGCTCTGGGGGTCGTCGTACTGTTCCTCAAATTTTTATTGATGATTATCATGTCGGCGGTTGTGACGATCTGTATGCATTAGATCGCGCTAAAAAACTTGAGCCGCTTTTGGCAAAATAATCATTGATTCCATAAGTGAGTTTCCATTTTGAAAAGTACACGACTTGAAATTGATTTTTCGCCAGTCAACAATGTACGTTTATCGAATTTGTGCGGTATTCTTGACGAAAATTTAAAGCAAATAGAAAATGCGCTTTCTGTGCGAATTAGTCGCCGTGCCGCGCTTTTCACCGTCTATGGTGAATCAGATGAACAGGTTCAAAAAGCAGAGCAGGCCTTACGTTATTTTTATCAACGTAGTCGGAAAGAATTAGATCCTGAACGCATTCAATTAGGATTAGTGGAACTAAAATTTCATAAGCCAACACAAAGTGATGTGATTAGTGTAGAAAGCCTGCCCGAAATTCGGCCTGAATTTGCCCAAGAAATGGCTTTTTCCCCGACGCTTATTTTACGAACAAGACGCACGGATTTAGGGGCGCGCACCCCCCGACAGCAACAATATTTACACAAAATCCAAACACATGATATTACATTTGGCATCGGACCCGCCGGAACAGGAAAAACTTATTTAGCTGTAGCCTGTGCAGTCGATGCTTTTGAACGCGATTTAGTCAAACGGATTGTGTTAGTCCGTCCTGCTGTAGAGGCGGGCGAACGTCTTGGGTTTTTGCCAGGTGATTTAGTACAAAAAGTTGATCCTTATTTGCGCCCACTTTATGACGCTTTGTATGATTTAATGGGCAGTGATAAAGTTTCAAAAATGTTGGAGCAAGGTTTAATTGAAATTGCCCCGCTTGCCTTTATGCGCGGCCGAACATTAAATCATAGTTTTATTATTTTGGACGAAGCGCAAAATACAACACCAGAACAAATGAAAATGTTTTTAACACGAATTGGGTTTGGAACAAAAGCGGTGATTACCGGAGATGCCACCCAAATTGATTTGGCTCGCCATCAAAAAAGTGGCTTAATTGAAGCCCAAACAGTTTTGAGTAAAATCAAGGGCATTGCATTTATTGAATTTCAAAATGAAGATGTCGTCCGTCATCCATTAGTCCAAAAAATTGTTGATGCTTACCAACGTTATGCTGAAAAAACAACCCATTAATTTAACCATTCAAATTGAATGTCAAGATAAAGCAATGATTCCAAGCAAGGCGGCCTTGCGTCGTTGGATTATGTGTGCATTATTTGCCGATGCGGCAGATTATAAAATGACCGCAACCATCACGTTACGCTTTGTGGGCAAGCGGGAAAGTCGCAGTTTAAATGCACAATTTCGAAACAAAGATTATGCCACTAATGTTTTGACTTTTCCATTAAATAATCATGATAATCATATTGAAGGGGACCTAATTTTTTGCGTCCCTGTGATTCAAAAAGAAGCTGAAGAACAACAAAAAACAGTGCAGGCTCATTTTGCACATATGGTTTTGCATGGCGTCCTGCATTTGCGGGGGTATGACCATGAACACGATGCTGAAGCCGAAATAATGGAAGCCTTAGAAGCCCGGTTGCTCGCAGAATTAGAACCAGAACTCACTTAAATAGTCGCATCTTATTTAATAAATCCATTTATTAATAAAAGGAAAATAAAGCATGATCAAGGTAGGAATTGTCGGCGGGACAGGTTATACTGGCGTCGAATTACTTAGATTATTAGTTCAACATCCTAATGTCGAGCTGAAAGCCATTACTTCTCGGAAAGAAGCAGGCATGCTTGTCAGTGATATGTATCCTAATTTGCGGGGGCGAACCAATTTAACTTTTGTTGAGCCCAAGGATGCTAATTTAACTGCATGTGATGTAGTCTTTTTTGCAACCCCTAATGGTATTGCAATGGAACAAGCGCGGGCCTTAGTAGAGGCTGGCGTGAAAGTCATTGATTTAGCCGCAGATTTTCGGATTCGGGATGTCGCAGAATGGTCAAAATGGTATGGCATGACACATGCTTGTCCAGAATTAGTCGCAGAAGCGGTTTATGCATTGCCTGAAATCAATCGTGCGGAAATCAAAAATGCCCGCGTGATTGCAAATCCTGGATGTTATCCTACAGCAGTGCAATTAGGCTTCATGCCTTTGATTGAATCTGGTTTGGTTGAACTCAATCCACTCATTGCTGATGCGAAATCGGGCGTTAGTGGGGCGGGTCGGAAAGCAGAAGTTCATACTTTATTTGCAGAAGCCTCGGATACATTTAAGGCTTATGGCGTTGCAGGGCATCGGCACCTTCCTGAAATTAAACAAGGATTAAGTCAAATGGCAAATGGTCAAGCGATTGGTTTGACTTTTGTTCCGCATTTAACCCCTTTGATTCGGGGTATTCATGCCACACTTTATGCCACACTGAAGCCTGAAAATCTGGCGGTTTCTCTGGAAGAAATTCACGCACTGTATACCAAACGTTATCAAGACGAGTATTTCGTGGATGTCTTGCCGTTGGGATCTCATCCAGAAACACGTTCTGTGCGGGCAAGTAATCTCTGTCGGATTGCAATTCATCGCCCTCAAAATAGCAATGTCATTGTGATTCTTTCTGTTATTGACAATCTCGTGAAAGGGGCGGCGGGTCAGGCCGTTCAAAACATGAATATTTTATTTGGCTTGACAGAACAAACAGGTTTAACACAAGTCCCAGTTTTACCATAAATCGATTCTTCCATAGAAAAAATTCCCTTATTAAAAAACGACTCAGTTCGGTTTTGAATAAGGGAAGAGACTTCTATTTGCTAATCAATTCTGAAATTGTTAAAATAAGTCATTTCATTTTCAGTTTTATTCAGTTATTTTTATAATTTTGTTTAAATGGGTTTGTCGCCATTATGATGACTCTTTATTCCGGATCAACGTGTCCTTTTAGTCAACGCTGCCGTATCGTTTTACACGAGAAGGGCATGGATTTCCAAATTATTGCTGTCGAATTACATAACAAACCAGAAGAAATTGCAAAATATGTTGGAGAAAAAGAATTACCCGTTTTGGTTGAACGGGATTTGAGTTTGACTCAATCTAACATTATTAATGAATATATTGACGAACGTTTTCCTCATCCACAATTGATGCCTGCTGATCCAATGATGCGCGCGCGGGCTCGGTTATTTTTACATGAATTCGAAAAAAGTTTATTTGAACCGGTTCGTGTTTTAGAAAATCCAAGTAAACATTCCCAAAAAGCAGTGGATAAAGCCCGGGCAAGCATTCGTGAAATTTTAACCCAAATTGCGCCCGTTTTTAACAAACAAAAATATATGTTGGGCGATGACGAAATTACAATGGTCGATGTGGCTTTAGCACCATTATTATGGCGTTTAGAACACTATAATATTAAATTGCCGGAACAAGCAACCCCTATTTTAAAATACGCGGAACGCATTTTTTCCCGTCCAGCCTTTATTGAAGCTTTAACCGCTTCAGAAAAAGCGATGCGTAAATAAAAAATGAAAAAAGGGCTCTGAACAGGCCCTAATGAAATCATTTTTTCATTTAAAACCTCACCATCTGGTGAGGCGTTCACTTGTTTGTATTTGCTTGATTAAATTAATTATAACGAATATAAAGAAAAGCTATGTTTCAACTTATTCCTTCTGGAGCTTATAAACCTTACGTGGTTCGCGCCCTTTATGAATGGTGCGCAGACGCAGGGTTCACGCCTTATTTGACTGTACTTGTCAATAATCAAACACGGGTGCCTATGGCTTATGTTCGTGATGGTCAAATAACATTAAATATCAGTATGACTGCTACACAAAACCTACAGATTGATAATGAGGCCATCACATTTAATGCCCGTTTTGGGGGGGCACCATTTAGTCTTTATATTCCGATGGGAGCGGTCATTGGCATTTATGCCCGTGAATCTGCGGAAGGGTTATTCTTTGAACCTGAAGAACCTGACATCTCATCTGAACCTGAAGAAACGAGCGTTACGCCTCAATCTAGTGAGCCCGAACCCGAACCGACTTCCCCACCACCAACACGTGGAAAGCCCAAGCTTACAGTCGTCAAATAAGTTGGACATTGCTTTTTCTGTCAAAAACAGATGCGAGGAGGCATCATGTCTAATCCAGAAATAGCAAATCAAATTATTGCGGCGGAAATTCAAACAAACTATCATGATATAGGAAGCGGTGACCCTGTTATTCTTATTCATGGATCAGGGCCGGGTGTCACAGCTTTTGCCAATTGGCGCTTAACCATGCCTGCGCTTTCACAGCGTTTTCGGGTGATTGCGCCTGATATGGTGGGTTTTGGTTTTACAGCCCGTCCAGAAAATTATCAATACAATATGGATCATTGGGTAACACATATTGTTGGATTAATGGATGCCCTTTCGATTGCATCCGCCCACTTTGTAGGAAATTCTTTTGGAGGGGCGTTAGCCTTAGCTTTAGCGATTCGTCATCCTGAGCGTGTAAAAAAACTCGTGTTGATGGGAAGCGTCGGGGTGCCTTTTCCGATTACGGAAGGGTTAGATGCTGTGTGGGGATATACGCCCTCTCTTGAGAATATGCGCCACCTTTTGGACATTTTTGCTTTTGATCGTACCCTTGTCAATGACGAATTAGCACAATTACGTTATGAAGCTAGTATTCGTCCTGGTTTTCAAGAATCTTTTTCAGCGATGTTTCCAGCCCCGCGCCAGCAATGGGTGGATGGTATGACAAGCCCGCAAGCCGCCATTCAAGCCTTACCTCATGACACAATGATTATACATGGTCGCGAAGATCGCGTGATTCCACTCGCCAATGCCTATCAACTCTTAGAATGGATTCCAAAATCACAATTGCATGTTTTCGGTCAATGTGGTCATTGGACACAAATTGAACATGCGAACCGTTTTAATACATTATTAACACAGTTTTTTTCTGAATAAAAAACGCCTAAAATAATCAAAAAAACCCTCTTTAAAAGAGGGTTTTTTGTTGTCCTGCAATACCAAATACCAAAAAAAGCATATGATATAATCAAAAAATGTATGGATTTTCTATTCGTTAGATTATTTTGCGAGTAAAATAAAGGGCTATTTTGATAAAACAATGTGCAGCTGCAACAATTTTTTTGAAGGCCAAAAATAATAATAAAAAGGCTTGATTAGACAGAATTAATTTATTATATTCTAATATTCTAATTAATTTATTGATGTAACTTATTTATTTTAAGTATGAGTGAAAAGACTTTATTATGGCAACGTTAACCACAGAAAAAGTACTCAGTGTTCATCATTGGAATGACACTTTATTCAGTTTTACAACGACTCGTGCGGATGGATTGCGCTTTATTAATGGTCAGTTTGTCATGATTGGCTTAGAAGTTGAAGGGCGGCCTTTGATTCGCGCATATAGTATTGTGAGTGCTAATTATGAAGAACATTTAGAATTTTTCAGCATTAAAGTACAGGACGGTCCCTTAACTTCTCGCTTACAGCATCTCCAAGTAGGACAGACAATTATTGTCAGCGGCAAACCAACAGGTACACTGGTTCAAGATAATCTCTTACCCGGTAAGCATTTATATTTATTCAGCACAGGCACAGGGCTCGCGCCTTTTATGAGTATTATTAAAGATCCTGATGTGTACGAACGTTACGAAAAAATCATTTTAATTCATGGCGTCCGTTATGTTAGTGAATTAGCCTATGAAGATTTTATTCAAAATGAATTGCCCAATAATGAATATTTTGGGGAAATGGTTCGGGATAAATTGATTTATTATCCAACTGTGACCCGTGAGCCTTATCGCAATCAAGGCCGTTTAACGGACTTAATCGAAAGCGGCAAATTATTTAAAGACATCGGCTTGCCTGAATTAAACCGTGAACACGATCGCGTTTTAATTTGTGGTAGCCCCGCCATGTTAGAAGATTCTGTGAATTTACTCACAAAACGTGGATTTGTTGAGTCCCCCCGCATGGGCGAACCAGGTGATTTTGCAATCGAACGGGCTTTTGTAGAAAAATAATTACGTCTTTAATTATTTTTACAAGAACAGACGCCCTCAAATGAGGGCGTTTTTCATGCTTCGCTCTGTTGTGAGAACGAAACGAGAAAGAATAACTTTTTTATCAAAAATTACGCTTTTGGTGCAGGCGCAGTAATTTGTTGATAAAGTGCCTGGGCTTCACGAATAAAAGTACGTAATTGTTCAGGCGTAACTTGTGCTGTTTTACCATCAATATGTAATTCAACACCATGCGCTAATAAAATATGACTCCAAACTTCAATACTACCAATCTGACGAGGTGGTGGTAATAAGCCGTTGTCATCTTCTTTGCGAATTAATTGTTTAATACGTGCTAAAGTCAAACCTGCATTTTGCCATTTTTTGATTTCTAACAATTGAGACAGATGCTCATCTGTATAATACGCAGATTTTGTTTCCCCAATAGGACGATTTACTAGACCTTCTTGCATGTAAAAACGTACAGTACGTTTTGGCACATCAACAAGACGGCATAATTCGTCTAGAGAAAAATGTTTAGATTCAGCTAAAATTGTTTCCATAGTTTTAAGTATTAATCTATCATTGTTAAGTTAATGATAACGTCAAACTATTTTTTATATTTTTTTGTATTTATTACACAATTCTGTGTTTAAAAGATAAAAAGTATAGTATGACTACTTTTTTTATATGGTGTTTCTATAAAATCCAGAAATTGCTTATCTGAGCTTATTTAAAGCTCACATAGGTAGGCGGCACCACTCCCCCTTTTTTCCAGTCCAAAAATGAAGACGAGAAGACTTTCTAAGCCTCAAAGAAAAATTTTGACTGTTTTTTTTAACTTTGTTGTTTTAAAAAGCACAGTCAATCTGTCCGTCAGATATTTTTTCTTCAAAGAAGTTTAATTTTTTTTAGCAAAAAAGAAGGCTTTAAAAATAAATTTTATGAGCGCATTCTGATTAATCTTCACTACTACTTTTAACATAACGTTTTACAAGCAAATAAGTCACATTTATTTTTATTATAATCTTATTTTTTAAATTTTTATAGCGATTTCTATGTAAAGAATTACAAATTAATTAAAAGATCCTACAATTACCGAACAAAAATCATTATTTTTCAACGTCGCCTTCTTTTTTGGAATTGATTTCATCATGGATTCTTTTTATTTTTATATAAGCGTGGCTAAGTTTTAGTACATTTCAATTGACTTAACTGACTGAGAAGAGTTTCTTTGTTATTTTTATAATTTTTTTTCATTGTTTTTTTGTCTGAAAAATAACTTGATGACAGCCAGTTGTATTAATTTAACATTAGAAATAAAAAAAATCAAAAAAATTTTATTGCTTCATTTTTGCAGTTGTCTTTATTATTTTTTAATAATATTCTGATTAATTTAATTTATTTCGTATTTAGATTAAAAATATTAATATTTATTTTATTTTATAATAGTAAAATGTCATTTATTAAGCATATTTAATTTGATAATTAATGTCTCGTCTATATTATCAAAAGATATGATCATTCTCTTTTGAATCCACTTTGCAAAAAATTTTTTTCATTAAAAAAAATTGCCATTAAGAAAAATTTTTCGGGCTAAATAGAAAAATATTCATACAAAATGAATGTACTATTAATGGTGCGAAAAATAAATTTTTTTATTATTTTACAATAATTTTACAGCATTGGACGCATTTTAATACTGTTATAAAATAAAAAGAGACTGTATAAACAGTCTCTTTATTTTTACATTTTA
Source organism: uncultured Burkholderiales bacterium (assembly GCA_964504875.1). GTDB lineage: Bacteria > Pseudomonadota > Gammaproteobacteria > Burkholderiales > CAZDFJ01 > CAZDFJ01. Next base: position 35,505 of record CAZDFJ010000001.1, read on the forward strand.
CTTGTATTAAGCATTGACACTTAAACCTAATTTGCCTAACAAGTTTTTCGCATATTCTTTCCAGTTTAATGCCAGTTCTTCGTTTTTGTGGAAGCGTAAATTATAATCACGAAATAATTTAAATTCTTCGGCAGAAACACGATCAAACGTAGAAACCACGCGCGGAAACCAATAGTCTACAGAAGCTTGTAACGCCCCTTCATATTCACCCGCTAATGGCTGCAAACAACCCATTGCAACTGCACCATGTTTCAGTTGAGCGTATACAATTGTTTTCATTGCATCTTCCAGCGGTTTATAAGAACATTGTAACAATTCTTGTGCTTGAATTGGAATCGCTGAATCAATTAAGCCTGTAAAAACTAACTGATCAAACCAGCCTTCTACTGGATAATAAAACACGTTTAAACGCTCATCGCTCCCGAAAGAACTTGCACCTAATTCAATATCTCGATCTAAACGCGCTCCCCACACGTGGGCCCGACTATGCACTTCTGCATTCGTTCCAAAATCTTCTAAAATATTTAACAACAATTGGGCATGTTCGTATTTTTCTTGCGCAATTTTCAAGAATTGAATCCGGTCTTGAACTTGACGGGCTTGGGAAATTGATTGTAATAATACTGCCGCAGAGGCCAGTGTACTATCAGCAAAAGTTTGCACAACTTTTGTAATTGCTTGTTTATATCCGGGAGTTGCATCACGTACAGTAACATATTTTTTTTCTGCAATATGTTGAATAATTTGACTTTCTGTTGCAAACATTTACTACCTCTCCTTAATTTTAAATTATTTTTTACGACTTTTCCAAAAACGAGGGCATTCTCGGAACTCACTCCAATCTTTCCCTAAAATGGTCAATAATTGATCATGTTTGTCTGTCATTTGGCTTAGACAACATTCAAGTAAAGCCCGCTGCATAGGTGAGACCCGATGCTTGACTTCTGCAAGCGTTTCTTGAGCAGTAATACTATCATTCAGATGTCCAAGACAATCTTGCAATGCCATTAACGCATTTAAATACGTTTTAAATGTTTGCGCAGTGGCTGCTTTGGCATGGTCTTGCGTATAAAGGCTTGAGAAAAACTCCGTAGAATAACGCAATTTTTTGCAGTCAATTCTAAGTTCATGTCGTCCTGTATCGTCTAATTTTAATAAATTTTTAGGACGTTTGACTACAACTTTATGACGTTTTTCTAGAAGATGATGCGCATACTCCAAAATCGGGTGATCCCATACTAGGGCGTCTGCATGCAAGCGCCAAGGACGTTGATCAAGCCAACTATTTAATTCCAAAAGCAATTGTGAATAATGCGAAGACAAAATGGCTTCGTGCGCCGCCGTTAATTTTTCTTCATGTACTGTTTTCAAAACCTGTGTTAAAGCAGGCAATTCTGGATGATCATGCACTGTTGCAAATAAGGTAGGCAATGTTTCATAGTTTAAAACATCCCAATCACGGGCCGGACCAAATTTATGATTTAACCAGCCTAATTCTGGTGTAATTGTCCGCATAATTGTTTTCGGGAGCAAATTTTTAAACAAATTAAAAATAGAACGCAAGCGACGTAACGCCACGCGAATTTGATGTAAAAATTCAGGATCAGATTGATAATGTCGGACAAAACCAATTTCATTCGCTTGCATATGCATCAAACATGCGCGCACCATCTTAATAAATGCCTGTTCCGTATTTTCATGCGGATCCAAAAGCGGCATTTTAGCTTTTACGGGATGAAGCGGGATAGGATGATATAAATCATAACCCCGGGCCGCTTTACTGAGCAATCCTAATCGGACAGGCAAACACATCAGTAATTCCAAACCTAAGGTATATAACGTTCGCGCTTTCCCCTGCTTGAGTTCTAATTCAATTTCAGAAATAATTTCAACACTGCTACCCGTATTTTTTGACAAGGGATCTGTAGGATTTGTTGTATAAATTTGCCCTTGATCAAAAGCAAATTCGATGAGATCGCCACTTTCAGTACGAATATTATACAGTGTTCTTGTAAATTCAGTTGTGAAAACTGGAATCACTGTTTTTTGTGCTAAAATTGTTGTCAAATAAGAAAGTGTTTTTTGATTTTCTGGTGTTAAGTGTGGTAATGCATCTAGTCCAGTTAATCGCGGACTTTCGTCCACAATGGGAAATTCAATTTCTTGACGTGTATGCAAACCGGCAATGACATGCCCACCATATTTGATAGTTTGTACCCAACCTTGGGGCGTCCGGCGTGTTCTCAGTGCAATTTGCGCGGCCTTTAATGCCAGATCAGGCGTGTCATAATAAATACTTAAAAGCTGTTCTTGCCCTTTAGATTCTGCTTTTTTTAGAACGGAAAGATCTTCAATTTTAAAATTTTCTGTCACAAAATTTGGTGAAATCGAAAGCTTTAACTCAACTTCAGCGGACATATTTTTCTCCTAAAAAGATGGCATCATTTTAATGCATGAATGTGACAATTTAGCTTTAAAATTTCTGAGATTAGATTGCGATCTGAGCTTCTCTACTTTTGCGCGATTTTGATTAAGAAAAAACTATTATACTGAATTTTTAGACTAGTTAATTGAATATTCATTTCAATTTTTGGCATATTGGATAAGTTTATGTACGATCACGCTTTTTTTGACAGAAAATACCAAAAAAAAGAGAGAACGAATCGCCTCTCTTTTTCTTTTTTAATCTTAAAATTTGTCTGAAAATTATGCTTTAATAAACTGGGTAATATACCGTGTGGTATCACTAAAATCTTGTCTAAGTTTGCGCCAATGTTGCTCCGCCTCTTCCCAGCGCTGATTTTTGACAGCTAATTCAACATTTTTTGCATCATTTTGAATGAGGTAAGCCCGAATATAAGCAGAAGCGCCTTTAATATCATGGGCTAAACGTGATGCTTTCACATCTTGCAATTTGATCGTTTCTAGCAATTGATCCAACACTTTTTTAGTAGTATCGATATATAACTCAAGCAGTTGAACAACAATACGTTTATCATTTTGATAAACATTCAGCAAGCCTTCAATATCGATCAGCACGCCCGGAACAGGTATCTCTCCTTCTGCGCCAGCCAATCCATTTTGTTGAGCAATATTGAACCATTTTTCAAGGATGAGTTGCAAATTTTCCAAGTGCAACGGTTTGACTAAATAATCATTCATACCACTTTGTAAACACGCTAACCGTTTTTCCTCCATCGTATGCGCAGTTAACGCAATAATAATAGCAGGATGCGGTTCATTTTGTTCTTGTTCCATTTTTCTGATCAGACGCGTGACATCAGTCCCATCAATGTCAGGCATTTGACAATCCATCAAAATCAAGTCATAACGTTGTTTTTTTAGAATATTGAGTGTTTCTTGGCCATTTGTCGCCACATCACATTTAATATTCAACGTACTCAACAACATGAGTAAAACTTTTTGATTAATAATATTATCTTCCACTGCCAAAATTTTAATGTCTTTTACAATGGAGATAGGTTTGTCATGTAAGACATAACTCGGACGCGCACTAATTTCGAGGGGATTCAAACGATGACTTAAATGTGCTAATTCATCATAAAATCGATAGTGCCGAATAGGTTTGCTCAATAATCGATCAAAACTTTGTTCGTATAGACTAATCCCCTGTGGCTGTTCAGAAGAACGCGTCAATAATAACCACTTCATCCCAGCTAGCGGAGTATCTTCTAAGTGCTTCCTCAAGATAAGCGCGTCATCTAGATCTGGGAGATTAATATCTAGAATAATGACATCATAAGGCGGAAACCAACGCTGCGTATTTGTTAATAATTGAAACGCCTCAGCAAAAGTAAAGCTTTGGTCATAATTAATATTCCAGGCTGTCAATTGTTTGGTTAAAGCACGAGAAGCGCCTTGATGTGCCATCACAACCAAAACTTTTAATCCCGCCAAAGATGGGCGGTTTTGCATTTTTTGGATGACTTCTACATTATGTACTTTAGGAAAACGAACCGTAAACCAAAAATCACTCCCCGCCCCCAATTCAGTCTCTAAACCAACAGATCCTGACATCAGTTCTATAATTTGACGAGAAATAATCAGACCAAGCCCTGTCCCACCATGCCGACTGTCTAACGCTAAGTCTACTTGTGTTTGCGGGAAAGGTTGCAATAATCTGTCACGAAAATCAGGACTGATCCCAATGCCTGTATCTCGCACAGAAAAACGCAACTCTACACCTTCATGTGTTTCATTTTGCACTTGAATACTCAAGACAATCTCGCCTGTATCTGTGAATTTAACCGCATTATCCACAAGATTCGTCAAAACTTGTCTTAAACGCACCATATCGCCCCGAATCAAATAGGGCAAATCAACATCCAAGTCTAAATAAAGCTCTAATCCCTTATGTTGTGCGCGCTCTGCCACCAATTCCGCCACCTCTTCTACAACAAGACGCGGGTCAAATTCAATGGCGTGCAATTCCATTTTGCCATTTTCGATTTTGGACAGATCAAAAAGATCATCAACAATGGCAAAGAGCGCCTCAATTGAAATCCGTAAGGTGTCAGCATAATCCTGTTGTTGGGCAGTCAGAGGCGTTTTTAAAAGCAATTCAACCATAGACAAAATGCCATTCATAGGAGTACGAATCTCATGACTAATATTTGCAATAAATTCGTTTTTTTGTCCAATTAGGTTCTGCAAATGTTTTATTTCTTGTTCCAAACCTTGAATCACTTCTTTGGATTCATTTGAAAAATTATCATTCATAGTGTTTATTTTTATCAATTAGTTGTTCATCGTATTTCTATAATATAAATTATTTTTGCTTCTGCAAAGTATTTATTTTTCCTTATGGATATTATAACAAAAATTTATCATTTCTATACAGTAAAGCATAATGATTTGAGATAATTCATTTTGTCAACTTACTAATTCAAAAAGATTATTCATTCAAGAAGTTAGTGTTTTTATTTCTTTACATTATGTCATCATACTTCACTTTCACGGAATCTTTGCTGGCATTAAATTCGCTTATGCCAATACAATTTGTTCATTCTTCACCAATTTGGTGCAGAAAAGAAGTAAGATAGATTTATTCTGTAGCATTTCACTACATGAACATCGCTTTGAGAAGGAGATTTTATTTTGTCTATTCATGTTGCTTTAAGTCATGTGACACGTTATCACTATGACCGCCCGATTTCATTATCCCCTCATATTGTTCGGCTACGCCCTGCACCACATTGTCGCACAAAAATTTTAAGTTATTCTCTAAAAGTTTCACCTAAAAAACATTTTATTAATTGGCAACAAGATATTTACAGTAATTATCTTGCCCGTTTGGTTTTCCCAGAAAAAACAACAGAGCTCGTTGTAGAAGTTGATTTAGTTGCAGAATTATCTGTGATTAATCCTTTCAATTTCTTTTTAGAAGAAAGTGCACAACGTTATCCTCTTGAAGAAGATCCAGAACAAGCGCGCGATCTAGTCATTTATCGTGAAACGCTCCCCATGACGCCTGTTCTGAAAACTTATTTAGACGAAGTGCATCATGAATTAATTTTGCCTTCCCAACTTTTGCGAACTGTTTCAAAAGAAGGCGAAGATACAGCAGAAAACCGTCTGGCGACGATTGATCTATTAGTTGCGGTGAATCAAAAAGTACAACGAGATGTTAATTACTTAATTCGTTTAGAACCTGGCGTCCAATCCCCTGAAGAAACACTCAGTTTACACAGTGGATCATGTCGAGATAGTTCTTGGCTTTTAGTCCAAGTATTACGTCATTTGGGTTTTGCAGCCCGTTTTGTTTCAGGTTATTTAATTCAGCTCACACCAGATGTCAAATCATTAGATGGCCCTTCTGGCACAGACCATGACTTTACTGATTTACATGCCTGGGTTGAAGTATATTTACCTGGTGCTGGATGGATTGGTTTAGATCCGACTTCTGGATTGCTCGCGGCGGAAGGTCATCTCCCACTTGCATGTACTCCCGAACCTTCTTTTGCCGCGCCGATTTCTGGTTTAATTGACAAATGTGAAGTGACATTTGATCATGAAATGTCTGTCACACGCATTTATGAAGCCCCCCGCGTGACTAAACCCTATTCTGAAGAACAATGGCTTAATATTGATCAACTTGGGCAGCAAGTTGATTTGGTCTTAGAATCAGAAGATATTCGCTTAACAATGGGGGGAGAACCAACTTTTGTTGGATTAGATAATCGTGATTTACCCGAATGGAATACAGACGCGTTAGGGGACCATAAACGCCTTTTAAGTGAAGAACTGATTCGTAAATTATATAACCATTTTGGAAAAGGGGGATTTTTCCATTTTGGGCAAGGAAAATGGTATCCTGGCGAAATTTTGCCCCGTTGGGCGCTTTCTTGTTACTGGCGAAAAGATGGTATTCCTATTTGGAAAAATCCCGCGCTTTTTGCTAACCCTCAATTAGATAAAAATTATGCAACGGCGCAGGCTAAAACCTTTATTGAAACCTTAGCGAATTATTTAGAAATCGGGACGGACACGATCCTTCCTGCTTATGAAGACACATGGTATTATCTCTGGCGCGAACGCAAACTTGCTGTCAATGTGGATATTGTCAACAGCAAATTACGGGACAAAGTCGAACGGAAACGTTTAGCTCGTCTTTTCGAACAGGGTCTAGATGCCGTCACGGGTTATATTTTGCCTGTTCGTATTGAAGAGGGCTTATTTGAAACAGGCGAATGGATTACACGTCAGGAAGAATTATTTTTAATTCCAGGGGATTCTCCAATGGGATTGCGCTTGCCATTAGATTCGCTGCCTCATGCGGATGGGGTGGATCAAGCGTTGCCACTTGATACGAGTGTTCCGCGTGCGCCGCTGGCCCCGACAATGCAAATTAAAGGGCGGAAGCGCGAAGTACCCGCACTAACCGAAAATGTTTCTGCCAATGATCATGATATGATCAGAACAGCCCTATGTACTGAAGTGCGCGAAGGGACTTTATATATTTTCATGCCCCCTGTCGCATTAATTGAAGATTATCTCACATTGGTTCAAGCCATTGAAACCACGGCCGCCCAATTAAATTATAAAGTCATTTTAGAAGGCTATACACCGCCTTATGATCCACGCATTGATGTCCTCAAAGTGACACCAGATCCAGGTGTCATTGAAGTGAATGTCCATCCAGTCAGAACATGGCAAGATTTGGTTCGGAATACAAATATTTTATATGAAGAGGCCCGACTAACCCGTTTAACCACCGAAAAATTTATGTTAGATGGACGTCATACCGGCACGGGTGGGGGCAACCATTTTGTCATGGGTGGAGAAACCGTTCAAGATAGTCCATTCCTACGCCGGCCTGACGTGTTGGGTAGTTTAATTCGCTATTGGCATAACCATCCGTCCTTATCTTATTTATTCTCCGGAATGTTCATTGGGCCCACATCCCAAGCGCCACGGGTTGATGAAGCCCGTCACGAAGCAGTCTATGAATTAGGCATTGCGTTAGAACACTTACCACAACAAGGTGAAGATGGCTATGTTTCTCCTGGGTTAGTCGATCGTATTTTACGCAACCTTTTAGTTGACGTGACAGGGAATACGCATCGGGCCGAATTTTGTATTGATAAATTATATTCACCTGACAGCGCGACAGGGCGTTTAGGTTTAGTTGAATTACGGGCTTTTGAAATGCCGCCGCATTGGCAAATGAGTCTTACTCAACAATTATTAATTCGTGCCTTAATTGCCCGTTTTTGGAAACAGCCTTATACACACAAACTAGTTCCATGGGGAACAGAATTACATGACCGGTTCCTGTTACCTCATTTTGTTCGTCAAGATTTTGAAGATGTGATCACTGAACTGAATGATTCAGGATTTACTTTTGATTCCCATTGGTTTGATCCGCATTTTGAGTTCCGCTTTCCGTTGTATGGAGACGTGACAGTCAAAGGTGTTCATTTAGAATTGCGCCAAGCATTAGAACCCTGGCATGTCATGGGTGAAGAAGGCGGAGCAGGGGGAACAGTCCGTTATGTAGATTCTTCCATAGAACGTGTCCAAATCCGTGTCAGCGGTTTAATTAACACAAGACATGTCATTTTATGTAATGGCTATCGGGTTCCCTTACATCCAACAGGCCGTGTGGGTGAATATATTGCGGGGGTACGTTATCGCGCTTGGCAACCTGCTTCATGTTTACATCCAACTATTCCTGTACAAACGCCCCTGATTTTTGATATCGTGGATAGCTGGAATGGCCGCGCGATCGGGGGATGCACATATCATGTGATGCATCCGGGCGGCCGAAGTCACGAAACATTCCCAATCAATTCCTATGAAGCCGAAGGGCGCCGTTTAGCGCGTTTTGAACAAATTGGACACAGTATTGGTCAAATAGAATTGCCTGATCCAGAACGCAGTCTTGAATATCCATTCACAATGGATTTAAGAAGATACGTCAAGCGCTCAACTTAATTTGCTTTACGTGATTGCATAGTTCCTTTTTGGAATTCATTCTTTTTTGTGTGCCCAAAGTATATTTTTATGCTTTGGGCTTTTTTTCTTACTACATCTCTCTATTTTTTTTTAATTTGCGGCGAATTCATCGATTTTTATAAAATTATTTTTTGCAAAATTGATTCAAAAAGGATTATGATCTAAAAATCTTCATTATGATGTTATCTATAATTCAACCCTTTTTTATCCAAAAATATTCTATTATTTTTAATAAATAATATTATTTATTTAGAACAACTTACGTTCGTTATTATTTGAGTTAACACACATGACAATTAAACAAAAACTTTATTTGGGCTTTTGTTTTATATTAGCAATCGTCTTAATCGAAGTCGCATCAAGTTGGGTTTCTTTAAGAAAGCTTCTTGATGCAGATGGTCATAATATTCACGCTTATCAAGTGATGAATACGGGACAGGCTCTTTTAGGAAATATCATCAATATAGAAACAGGACAACGTGGTTTTGTCATTACTGGCAAAGAAGATTATTTAGAGCCGCTTAATTCAGATACGCAACTTTTTAAAGATAATTTGGTCCTCATGCGTCACTTAACAAGTGAAAATCCTCAGCATCAAAAACGACTCAATGATCTTGAACAATTACAAAAAGCTTGGTTAGAAGGCATTATTTATCCGACGATTAAATTACGTCGTGAATTAAACGCAACCAGCCATGTGGCCCCTGTTCAAACATTACATCAACTTTTTGAGCAATATCATGGGAAGCCCCGTGTTGATGCAATGCGGGCAATTTTACATCAAATTAATGAAGAAGAAGAAATCACATTAAAAGCTCAACATGCCATTTTACATGATACAGAAAAACTTGCTTATTTGATTTTAGAAATTGGAGCCATTGTGGCCACAATTGTGAGCCTTTTTGTCGCTCGTGTTGTCAGCAAAAATATTGCTACTAGAATGGAACATGCGGCGATTGTCGCTGAAGCGACATCAAAAGGAGATTTTAGTATTACAGTGAAACAAGAAGGCAATGATGAAATTGCAAAAATGCTAAAAGCTTTTGCAACGATGCAAAATCATTTGAGTGAGATGTTAAATGGCATTCGAAAAAGTGCAAACGAAGTGGTGCAGGCTTCAAATAATATCGCGAATGCCGCAGAAGAAATCGCAACTTCTTCGCAAGAACAATCAACTGAAGCGTCATCCATGGCAGCCTCTGTAGAACAATTAACTGTCAGTATTGGTCAAGTGGCAGAAAGTGCCGGCGAAGCTAAAGATATTTCAGTTCATTCAGGTGATTTATCTAAGCAAAGTGGTATCGTCATTGAGGAAGCGGTTGAATCGATTCAAAAAATTGCCGAAACCGTGAAACAAGCCGCCCATGAAATCGAACACCTCGAGCAAGAATCACACCGAATTTCTTCCATCGTTAATGTTATTAAAGATATTGCCGATCAAACGAATTTATTAGCGTTAAATGCCGCAATTGAAGCCGCCCGGGCCGGCGAAGCCGGAAAAGGTTTTGCGGTCGTTGCGGATGAAGTGCGTAAACTGGCAGAAAAAACAACTAATTCTACCGAAGAAATTGCGCAAATGATTTCCAATATTCAAAATAATACGCACACAGCGGTAAGCACAATGATGAATGGGGTGGAGCAAGTTAATGCGGGAGTTGACAAGGCGCATCAGGCGGGCGATTCGACCCGAGAAATTCGCGAAAGTACAAAAAATGTGATCAATGTAGTCAATACAATTACAAATGCCTTAAAAGAACAGACACAAGTGAGTCTGGACGTCGCGAATAAAGTTGAGCGAATTGCGATGATGGCAGAAGAAAATAATACTTCTGTTCATCATGCAAATGATTCCACGAAACAACTGCGTGAATTAGCTCGCTATTTAGATCAAGCGGTTTCTCAATTTAAACTCAAAATCTAAGCTTATTTGTTTTTTTCTTTTCAAATCAAAGCCAATTTTCTTAATTGGCTTTTTTTTTATATAGATAAAGAAATCATTCATTTTTGAATAAAATTCAACTTTATGCATAGATTTATCTATTTTTTATCATTTTTTGTAAAGCTTTTAGACCAAAAACAAAGTCATGCTACAATAATCTTACAGGCGCGCTAAACTTAAAAAATTATCCGCTTCAACGCTTAAAATTATCTATCATGTTTCACCAAAATTAGTCTACTAAACAGCGTAGGTGACAAAAATGTTAAATCCTTTACCCTCTTTTCTTGAGCCTGAACTTTTTCAAGATTTTATTGATTCTTTGACAGATATTGCCCCCAATGTTGAACGCGATATTAATGTACTCAAAAGTGATCCACAAAATATTATGATTATTGCGGATCTCTTTCGCGCGATCCATAATTTGAAAGGGGATGCGACGCTCTGTAAGTTCGAGCTGGGAGCGAATATTGCCCATCCTATAGAATCATTACTTTCTCGCTTACGCGATGGGAATATTATTTTTTCTGAAATTTTAGCAGAAACTATCTTGCTTGCATTAGACCGCCTTGAGCTGGCAGTTGGTTCACTTGCCTCAGGCAAATCCCTTGAACATCTGCAATTGCGACTTCTTATTACTGAGCTGAACAATTTGACAGAAAAAGAAACGCATGAAATAGATGTTGCAGCCGCTGATATGATCGAAAATATTACGGGATTCCGGCCTGGTGGACGCAATTTACAGAGTCTTACAAGTCGGGCCATTCAAGCCTCTCCCGAAAAAGTCAAACATGATCTGATGGTTTTTAAAGAACTGGCCTTAGTTTTAGAACGGCGTTCTCCCCTGTTTCAAGGACGGGTCGAACGATTATTACATCTTGCTGAGGCCACAAATGCTATCCGAAATCATCCTGTTGATCCCGTACAACTAGAAGCCGCTGTTTATATTCATGATTTAGGTATGATGTTTTTACCCGAATCTGTTTGGCTAAAAATTGGCAATTTAACTGAACTAGAACGCCAAGTCATGCATACACACCCTGATTATGCCGCGAAAATTCTTTCTTGTATGGAAGGGTGGGAACAAGCCATGCAGATGGTACAACAGCATCACGAGATGTCTGATGGCACAGGGTATCCACTCGGCCTAAATGAAAGTATGATTTGCGATGGGGCAAAAATTTTAGCCATTATTGATGCATTCGAATCAGTCACGCTGAAGCATCAAAATCGGGGGCAAACGCGTTCAACATTACGGGCCATTGCTGAAATTAATGCATGTCAAAATCAATTTTCACAATTATGGATTGATTCTTTTAATCAAGTTGTTCGTAAAATGCTGGAGTCTTAATTTTTATTTCCTTTTGTAAGGGAGAGGTTTACCTCTCCTTTTCTTTTTTATTGACTGATTGATTCCATAATAATAAATAATAAGAAAAATTTATTGTTCAATATATTTCTGATAAGATGACAACACCACCTAATTTTATTGATACTTTTTTTCATCGGATCATGCGTAATTTAAAAATTTCATTACGGTTGCATCTGACTTTTGCTATCTCATTAATCGTTATTGTTTCCGTCGTATTAATTACCTATGTTAATTTTTATTATTATCAGCGTTATTTAGTACAGGCAACACAAGATATCTTTTTGCAGGCCTCTAAAAATGTTATTAACAAAATGCAACAAATTTTTACGCCGGCACGCAGTATTATCGAAATTATTGATGAGGGAAAAGAACTTACCCAAAATAAAACTCCCGAAGAAGTAGGCGATTATCTTTATACTGTTTCTACCATTACATCACGTTACAGTACGCAAATTTCTGCCGTTTTTATTGGCTATGATGACGGTTCTTTTATCAGCATTGATCGGACACCTCCTATCAAAAGCGAACAACTTGCTGACATTCCTAAAACAATCAAACCTGAAACTTTTAAATTGATTGTAGATCGACATAATCCGAACAAACAGGAAATCCGTTGGTATTACCGTTATCAAGGGAAATGGATTCGTGGTTTTGATCGCATTTCTCCGCTTGAAAAATATGATCCCCGAAAGCGTCCCTGGTATAAAAAAGCCCTTGAAAAAAAGAATTTTGTTTGGACAGATATTTATGAATTTGCCTTACCCAGTAATATGTTAGGAATTACTGCGGCAAAACAAACACCCTTAGTGAACAATAAAAGTGGCGTATTAGGTGTCGATATTGAACTCAACGATATTGTTGATTATTTGAAAAAATTACAATTTAGTGACAACAGTTACGCTTTTATTTTAGATGCCCAAAATCGTAACTTGATTAGCCATCCTGAATTAAAACGTTATTTTGAGCTCAAAAAACCCTCTCTTGATTTTATTCATTTTCAAAATCAAAGTGATTTATTGCTCAAAAATGAACTCAAAGCCTTTAACACAGTAGAGCATTTGATCAATAAAAATGAACAAGATCGGCCTTATTTGGGTTTCAAAACAAAATTGAATGAAAGTTTAGGATTGGATGCAATTTTGTACTTAGGAGCGCCGGTTGACGATTTCACAAAGGTGGCCCTCCAAATTGTTGAGTTGAATTTTAAACTGACTATTTTTATTTGCATTCTAATGGTGTTAATCGGATTTTTCACGTCCCGTTATATTACGAATCCGATTCAAAAAATTGTCAAAAATTTAGAAGAAATTCGTTCTATTAATTTTGGAAAAATTGAAGAAGTTTGTAAAATTAATTCACCTATTATAGAAATTGATAATTTATCTGCCGCCACTGAATTAATGCATAATAGCCTGGAATCATTCCAACGTTTTGTGCCAATTGAACTGATTCGGCAATTGGTTGAATTAAATAAACCGCTCATTCCTGGCGGAGATCGTCTAGAAATTACTATTTTATTTACGGATATTGCAAACTTTACTACGATTGCAGAATCTTCTTCTGAGGATGTACTCGTTTCTCATTTGTCTGAATATTTTAGCCAAATCACTCAGATTATTAAAAAACATGGGGGCATCGTCGATAAATTTATTGGGGATGCCGTGATGGCCATTTGGGGCGCACCGGCTGCGGATCCCGCCCACACACGCCATGCCTGTTTAGCGATTCGTGAATGTTATGATGCAATTAATGCACTGAATCAACGTTGGGAAGCAGAAGGAAAACCCGCATATCTTACCCGTTTTGGGGTGCATCGGGGTCTTGCTTTTGTAGGAAATTTAGGCACAGAAGAACGAATGAATTATACGGCATTAGGTGACGTCGTGAATATTGCTGCCCGTCTGGAAAGCCTCAACAAAACGTATCAGTCACAAATTTTAGTTTCACAAGAGGTTGTGATGGCTGCTGGCACGGGTTTTGATTTTATCAAAAAGGGGCAAGTAACGGTCAAAGGAAAAACAAAAGAAGTGACCGTTTACGAAATGCGCGTTTAATTTAACCTTATTTTATTCATTAAGAAAGCTTTATGTATATTCCAGATGTTTTTGCACAAGATCAAATTGAATGTATTCATGCATTTATTCAACAAAATAATTTTGGGATTTTAATTTCTCAGACAGAAGAATTTCCATTCACTTCACAGGTCCCGTTTTTTTATGATCCAACAGTTGGAGAAAATGGGGCGTTATATACACACCTTGCAACGCAGAATCCGCATCTCTGTTATCTAGAACGGGATCCTAAAGCAATGGTGATTTTTAATGGGCCGCACGCGTATATTTCCCCCACATGGACTGAAAACCAATTGGTCCCAACATGGAATTATACGGTTGTAAATGCTTATGGCACGGTGAAAGTTATTGAAGATATTGAAAAATCAGAACGCATTTTAATCTATCTTGCCGCAAAACATGAAGGGAAATCTGGTTGGACAATGGATGCCATTCACTCCCGAAAACAGGCTTTGTTCCGCGCGGTGCGGACGATTGAAATTAAAATTGATCGCTTCGAAGGCAAGTTTAAATTAAGTCAAAATCGTCCTCCCGCTGATCAAGAAAAAATTCAAGATAAATTATTGCATAGTTCATCGCAAATGGATCGACAAGTGGGACAATGGATGATGACATTGCTGCATTCATAAATTTTGACTAAAAAAACAAAACGGATGGCGAGATGTCATCCGTTTTTTTATATTTAGAGGGGGTGGGGTGGCTGAAGTGAGAAAGCTTTCATTGTTCCGTCTTGACTCACAGAAAATAATTGCGAACCATTATGACTGTATTTAATTGTATAAATATAATCATCATGTGAAAAACGCCCAATTTGGATTTTTTCGGTCGGATCCCACACAAAAATGTCTTTTTCTGTTGTTGTCACAAAAGTTTGTCCATTTGGTGAAAAACGCACACAATATGTTTTTTCTTGATGAGGAATGGAACAAATTTTTTCTTGATTTTCGATTTTGATAATGTGAACAGTATGATCCCCCCCTGTCATTGCTAGCCATTTTCCGCATGGAGAAATCATAATATTTTCAATAATATACTCATGTGTCAATAATGTGGCCAGTACTTGCGTTCGCCAATTATATGTCCAAATTTTGCTTTCCTGTTCAGATGTTGTGGATACCACAAAAAGTGTTCCCATCGGATCAAAAGTCAGGTGCTTCATTTCTGCTTGCAAATCCAATTCTTGAATTAACTGCGCAGAGTCCATGTCCCAAATCTGCAATTGATATTTTTCAACATTGCCTGTGTCTTCATTCGCATAAGCAACAATTAATGCAAGATGCATTTCATCTTTTGCCATGGCAAAATGTACAATATGCTGCCCGACTTCCCATGTTTTTTTTATCTGAAAAGTTTCCGTATCTATTAAACAAATATCTCCCGCAAATGTTGTTAATAACAAGAATGTTCCATTTGCAAAATACTGCACGCCATTATAGGCATATTCTTCTTCACCTTCAGGTAATTGTTGAATAAAATCAAATGTTTTTGCATTTAATATTGCGCCATATCCCTGTAATTTTTCGGTTAAACCAACAATAGCTAGATAGTTTCCACATGGCGAAATCGCGATATCATATAATGTATAAAAACGATTGGGATAATCTTGCGCAGTTTGCAATATTTTTATTATTTTTTGTTCTAAATTAGTGATAATAATTGCATGATTTATATACAACATTGTGCAAAAAGAACCACATGGCGAAATCGCGATATCTTGTATTAATTCATAATTGAATAATACAGCCAACTGATCCAGCGCTTTTGGACGAAGAGAATAGTGGTACAACGTGCCACTTTCTGTTACAAACAAAAATTTTTGTTTACCATCAATCCATTTTATTGTGTCAATTGTCTCAGGCAAAGAAAGGAGTGTTTCAATGTGATTAGTATCAGGCTCCCAAACAAAAAAACGACCCGTTTCCCCAAAAAAGAGGTGCATCTCTTTTAGGGTGTCGCCAAATAAAAATAATGAATGAATCGGCAAGGAATGCGTATAGGTTTTTATAATTTTTTGTGGAATAATCTCCCATAAAATCAGTGAATGACCTGTTCCAATGGCTAAGTAAGTTCCATCTTGCGAAAAAGCAAGCGTCAAAATTGGTGAGTCATAAGTTAGCTCACAAATGGCATAACATTGTGAAATATCCCAGATAATTGCCTGCGTTTCAGTGCCAATCCCAAGATATTGACCACACGGCGAATAAGTCAAAATATGAACTGTTTCTTTTTTAGAATTAGTCCATTCTGCAATACAGCGATGTTGAAAACAATCCCAAATTTGAATCGAGGCATTTTCAGCGGCAATCGCTAAAAATTGGCCACACGGCGAAAATGTTAAATGGTGAATAGGCGCATTTTGTTGCGTAATCAGATGTTGTTCCACCTGTATACATGCCACATTTTGAATAAAAACAACATGATTATCTGTTGTATAAGCGACAAAATGCCCACACGGCGAATAAGTGATGATTTGTTCATCTCGGCTTTGACCGAAACGAGCAAATTCGGTGGCCTCTATTTTGAGAACAGGAGAAGATGTCATGTGTCTTAAAAACCTCTGATTGATTTTAAATTTTAAAATGGGCCACATAATCATTTCATCAAATTGATAAATTCTTCGTGACACCTTTGCTATTCTAACGTTGAATCTCCCTCTCTTTTTAATCTTCCCCGCTCTTTTTTTATTTTTTAGTCATTTATTTCCGAAAAAATAACTTTTTTGGTCTTTTTGTTTTAATTCAAAAAGTTTATTTTTATTGATAATTATTGACAAAAAATTTTTTTTATTCTGTTTTTCAATTTATTTAATTTTCATTTGATGAATTCATAAAATTTAAAAATTTAAATTAATGAATAGATAAAGTATTTTTTAACTTCTTTTTTTGAGATGCCTATTTTGCGCCGCAAAATAAAATTTTTTTGAAAATAAAAAAATTTTTTTGAATTCAAAAAAAATAACGGTTTTTTAAGAAAAGTTTATCTTTTTATAAAAAACAAATTTTCACTTCATGATTTCATAAAATAAATTAGTTTGTGCGCTGCAACATTTTGATTCTTCACAAAATCCAAAAAAATAGATGGCATAGTCCATGCAAAATAAGAACGCAAACAGAGCGAGGTTGTTAAAAAAAATGAAAACATCTGATCAACTAGATTGCTCTCAAAAGTTCGTGCGGGTTTCTGGGATTCGTAATAATCAATTTGTTGAGTTTGACTTTGCAATTGGAGACCCCGAACTTTTTGTAGAAATGATTTTACCAATTCCGGCTTTTAAAGAATTTTGCGAACAAAATCAAGTTATTTTGCTCGAGCCTGAAGCCGGAGACGTCCAAGTAGAATTTGAAAAATTACAATGGCGTCTTGGTAAAGTAACCCCGAAAGGAAAAAATTAGAACGCTCATCAAAGGAAGAGTTGAGTCATGCAAATTGATATTAAAACGACGGCGATTGAACCGTTACGTCAAACGTTTACCCACGTTGAAGCCCGTATTGGTCCCAATAAAGCGGCTTCTCGTTACCAAGAAGCGACTTTTGACATTCAACCTGTTACAAATTTTCACTATCTCCCACTTTGGGATCAAGAATACGAATTGTATGACACGCGCCGTACAGCTGTCAAAATGAAAGACTGGTATGCTTTTAAAGATCCTCGTCAATACTACTACGGTACATATACGATTGCCCGCGCAAAAATGCAAGATAGTGCAGAGAAAAGCTTTGAATTTGCAGAAAAACGCGATTTATTAGCTAAATTTCCTGAAGAAGTCAAAGCCAAATTACGCGCGGTTTTATTGCCATTACGTCATGTTGAATGGGGCGGCAATATGAACAATTGTTATGCTACCGATTTTGGCTATGGCACGGCGGTAACACAATGTGCGATGTTCTGTGCGATGGATCGTCTAGGGATTGCGCAATATCTCAGTCGAATTGGCTTATTGTTAGATAGCAATAATCCAGAAACGCTGACAAATGCTAAACAAGCTTGGTTGGAAGGCAATATTTGGCACGAAGTTCGCCATTATGTTGAGGACATTTTCGTCACCAAAGATTGGTTTGAAGTCTTAATTGCGCAAAATATTGCGTTAGATGGCTTGATTTATCCTTTAATTTATCGTGAGCTGGATGCGGCCTTAAGCGAAAAAACAGGCAATGCGTTGTCTATTTTGACAGAATTTATGACCACTTGGTATGCAGAACAAGTCCGTTGGATGGATGCTTTAGTGAAAGTGACGGCGGCCGAATCAGCTGAAAACAAAGCCCTGCTGACAGAATGGTATACCAAATGGACAAATCGAGCAGCGGATGTGTTATTACCTTTGGCCCAAGAAGCCCTCGGTGAAGAAACAGGAACTGCCACTTTAGAGAAAGTCCGTGCCGAACTCGATGCCCGCATGAAAAAACAAGGCTTAGCTGTTTAACGCTAATTGACATCATCAAAACAAAATAATAGAGGAGTTCCCTTCGTGGCTTCTAACGTTTATCTCGCACTTCAAGCCAATGATGAAAGCCGTCCCATTATTGAGGCGGTTCAAGAAGATAATCCCCATGCAGAAATAGAAGTTTTTCCTGCAATGGTCAAAATTAATGCCCCCGGCAAACTCGTGGTTCGTCGTGAAACTGTTGAAGAAAAATTAGGGCGGGAGTGGGACGTCCGCGAATTGAATGTCAATATGATTTCAATTTCTGGCAATGTCGACGAAACCGAAGACGAGTTCATCCTCGAATGGAAAAACTAAGTCTTAATACTAAATAACCAGAGGTCTGCAAGATGGAAGCAAAAAAACGTTTAAGCTTGAAAGAAAAATACACGATGATGACGCGTGATTTGGGCTGGGATACCACATTTCACTCTATGGACGAAGTTTATCCTTATGATAAATTCGAAGGCATCAAAATTCATGATTGGACTAAATGGGAAGATCCTTTCCGTTTGACCATGGATGCTTACTGGAAATATCAAGCCGAAAAAGAACGCAAACTTTATGCCATTATTGATGCGTTTGCACAAAACAATGGGCAACTTAACGTTGCCGATGCCCGCTATATTAATACATTAAAATTGTTCTTAACAGGAATTTCTCCTGCTGAATATTCTGCGCATCGGGGTTTTGCGCATGTTGGCCGTCATTTCCGTGGTGTTGGCGCAGCTGTCGCCTGCCAAATGCAAGCATTAGACGAATTACGTCACGTGCAAACCCAAACACACACAATCAGCCATTACAATAAATATTTCAATGGCATGCAAGATTTCCGTCATATGCATGATCGCGTTTGGTATCTCTCTGTCCCCAAATCTTTCTTTGATGATGCTATGACAGCGGGCCCGTTCGAGTTTCTTACCGCAATTAGTTTTTCTTTTGAATATGTTTTAACTAACTTGTTGTTCATGCCGTTTATGTCTGGCGCGGCCTTTAATGGTGACATGGCGACTGTGACATTTGGTTTCTCTGCCCAATCTGATGAAGCTCGTCACATGACACTGGGTTTAGAAGTCATTAAATTTATGTTAGAACAAGATCCTGACAATATTCCTATTGTGCAACGTTGGATTGACAAATGGTTCTGGCGTGGAACGCGTCTCTTGACCTTAGTCGCGATGATGATGGACTACATGTTGCCAAAACGTGTGATGTCTTGGAAAGAAGCGTGGGAAATTTATTTTGAACAAAATGGGGGCGCATTGTTTAACGATTTGGCACGTTATGGCATTCGCACACCGAAATATGTCGATTGGGCTACCGCTGATAAAGAACATATTTCTCATCAAGCATGGGCAACATTCTATCAATATGGCGCGGCCGCAGCCTTCCATACATGGGTGCCCACTGATGAAGAATTAGACTGGTTGTCTGCAAAATATCCCAATACTTTTGATAAATATTATCGTCCACGTTGGGAACATTGGCGCGAATTAGAAGCAAAAGGCGAACGTTTCTACAACAAATCTTTGCCTATGTTGTGTACAACTTGCCAAATTCCAATGTTGTTCACAGAGCCTGACGATCCAACTCAATTGGCTTATCGTGAGGCAACCTACCATGGTGATAAATACCATTTCTGCTCTGACGGGTGCCATGATATTTTTGTCAATGAACCTGAAAAATATATTCATTCTTGGTTGCCTGTCCACCAAATTTATCAAGGCAATTGTGGTGGCGCCACGCTTGAAGATGTTTTGAAATGGTACCACATTGAATTTGGTCGTGAAAACTTAGACTTTAACGGTTCACCTGATCAAGCTAACTGGAATAAATGGAAAGGCGGCGATCAAGAAAAAGCAGCGTAATTATTGCTGTTCCACGCCTCTCTACAAAAAGAGGCGTGATGTCCCCACAAAAAGTCTTTAATTTTTTAAGAAAGTGTTGTTTGGAGTTAAAAACATGGCAACTGTAGCAATTCGCCCAGATTATACTGGAGAAATGAAAGACCGTGTCGAGAATTTTCACGGCAATCAATTGTTCTATATTGGCTGGGATAAACACTTAATGTTTTGCGCCCCTTTAGCATTTCCTTTGCCCCCTTCTATGCCATTCAAAGCGATGGTCGAGCAAATTTTACCAGCCGGTTTTGGCGTTCATCCTGATTTTGCCAAAATTGATTGGAATCAAGTCACTTGGTTGAGTTCTGGCCAGCCTTTTACACCTGACTTTGAAAAAAGCTTAGCAGAAAATGGTTTAGGCCATAAAGCAGTCCTTCGCTTTCAAACACCTGGATTAAATGGCATCAAAGGATCTTGCAGTTAATTTTTCGAAATGTTTTTTTGTAAGTGGTTCTCAAATCGTATAATTTAACTGCTTGTTTTTATTATTAACTTTAAGTTAAAAAGGTTAAGTCAGTGAGCTATCAAGTGACAATTGAACCTCTTGGCGAGGTCGTCGAAATTGAAGAAGGTCAAAATATTTTAGATGCGTGCTTGCGTGCGGGCATTTGGTTGCCTCATGCCTGCTGTCATGGTTTATGCGCCACATGTAAAGTGCAAGTACTGGAAGGTGATATTGATCATGGTCCCGCCTCTCCCTTTGCGTTAATGGATTTTGAACGTGAAGAAGGAAAATGTCTTGCCTGCTGTGCGATGCCAGAGTCAGATATTGTCATCGAAGCGGATATTGATGAAGAACCAGATGCCCGCCGTATTCCCTTACAAGATTTTAACGGAAAAATTGTCAAAATTGAAAACTTGACGCCCACAATCAAAGGCATCTTTATCGAATTAGAAGATGACACAGGCATGGATTTTCAAGCGGGACAATACGTCAATGTGCATTTGCCGATGGGGGACGAAGTTTTAACGCGGGCGTTTTCACTCAGCAATGCCCCCCACGAACGCATTTTGGAATTGAATGTGCGGCTAGTACCGGGCGGACGGGGAACCACTTATTTACATGAAAGCTTACAAGAAGGCGATGACTTAACTATTTCAGGGCCATTTGGACGATTTTTTGTACGGAAATCTCAGCCAGAGAACTTATTATTCTTGGCAGGCGGCTCTGGATTATCTAGTCCAAAATCGATGATTTTAGACTTACTTGAAGCAGATAAGGATCCGCGACACATCACATTGGTGTATGGTGCGCGCACGCGGAAAGAATTATATTATCATGATTTATTCACAAAATTAGCAGAAGAACACACTAACTTTACTTATGTTCCCGCGCTTTCAGAAGCCCCTGCTGAAGGGGATCATTGGGAAGGAAAATGTGGTTTTGTGCATGAAGTCGCCAAGGCCCATTTTGATAACGATTTCCGCGGCAATAAAGCGTATTTATGTGGTCCGCCTGTCATGATTGATGCGTGCATTACCACACTCATGCAAGGACGTTTGTTTGAGCGGGATATCTATACAGAAAAATTTATTTCAGCAGCAGATGCCGCGCAAGCCGCGACGCGTAGTCCTTTGTTTAGAAAGATTTAATCTCGTCAATTGACGGGAAAGAGCACAGTAAAGAAGCACGAAGAATGCCATTTATTATTAACTTTTGGTTAAAAGTGTCTTCCTATTAGACATCTTGTTTTATGACTTAAAATAACGTTTAATATTTGGATTCTTTGATTAAATATAAAAGTCTCTTAAAAGAATAATTTTTGTATTTCTCTGCTGTGTTTTCTGAATTTTACGAAAAATGGGTTATTTTAGCAAAAAGCTAAAAAACTATGGCGAAAAAATCCTGAGGAGAAGAGGAGAACACACCTTGAGTTATACCATCATTATTGAAGAGACAAACGAAACTTTTGTCTGTCAAGAAAATGAAAATTTGCTGAGAGGCATGGAACGTTTGGGTAAAGTTGGTATTCCCGTCGGGTGTCGTGGTGGCGGTTGTGGCGTGTGTAAAGTACAAATTACACACGGCGATTATTCCACTCATACAATGAGTCTTGAACATGTCAGCAAGAAAGAACAACAAGATCGTATTGCTTTGGCATGTAAGGTAATTCCACAAGGTCACTTAAAAATAAAAGTAATCGGATTAATGAAAAAAAATGTCTGTCGATCCAAGCCAGAAGCATCAGGCTGGTTGGACAAAATGCGTCAATTAATGGCATCAACCTAATGTCAAAGATTGACGCAAACAAACAACAAAAGAGTGCAGTAAAATCAACACGTTACTAGGAAGATTTATCATTTAGATAATATCAGCTAAATGATTATAATTAAACAAATTTAATAATTTAATTAAAGAGAAACGAGGAGGAGTGTATGTCACTTCGTGGTGTATTACGTCCAGGACATGTATGTATTCGTGTATTAGACATGGATGCGTCCTTGCATCATTATCGTGATGTCTTAGGCTTGATTGAAACAGATCGTGACGACCAAGGCCGTGTCTACTTAAAAGGATGGGATGAGCATGATCATTCCAGCGTGATCTTACGCCAAGCAGACAAAGCGGGCATGGATTTCATGGGCTTTAAAGTAGATAGCAAAGAATCCTTAGAACGTCTTGAAAAACGCTTGCAAGAATATGGCTTAACAACCGAACGCATTCCTGCAGGTGAATTAAAAGCGACGGGCGAACGCGTTCGTTTTGTGATTCCAACCGGACACCAGATCGAATTGTTTGCAGAAAAAGAAATTGTCGGAAATGGTATGCCTTATGTTAATCCGGACGCATGGCCAGATGGCATCGTCGGGATGCGTGCAACCCGTTTTGACCATTGCTTACTTTATGGTCCAGATATTGAAGGCAGCGTAAAAGTCTTTACTGACGTTTTAGATTTTGACATTACAGAACAAGTCACGGTCAATGACGAAAAAATCGGTTTATTCGTCACTTGCAGTAATAAAGCACATGATTTAGCATTTATTAAACATCCTGATCCAGATAAATTACATCATGTTTCTTTCTATTTAGAAACATGGGAAGATGTCTTGCGCGCCGCTGATATTATCTCCAAAGAAGACATTTCTTTAGATATCGGGCCAACCCGCCATGGGATCACACGTGGCGCGACCATTTATTTCTTTGATCCATCAGGCAACCGAAATGAAGTCTTTAGCGGGGGGTATATTTGGTATCCAGATAAACCCGTCTTAACATGGAATCAAGATCAATTAGGAAAAGCGATTTTCTATCATGATCGCAAACTGAACGATCGTTTCTTGACTGTTGTGACCTAATCAACAGCCCAAATTATCTGTATTTTAAGATGATTTGAATTCTAAATCTTCCTCCCGCTGGCTATGGCAATATGATGGCTGGCGGGCTAAGGAAAATCTTAATAAAAAGCCGTTTTTATTAGGGTTTTACTTAATAAATATTAAAAAAGCAATTTTTGCAAAAAAAATAAAAAAGAGCCACAAAATGTCTAATGCAAGTGTTTCTCAAAAAAATATTCATGTTCATGCCGCCAATCAAGCAGTACAAGCTGCTGTGGCGGAAGCAGAAAAACTAAAGATTAAGATTAATGCTTCTGTGGTGGATGCGAGCGGCGTGCCTATGGCCTTTTTAAGAATGAATGGGGCAGCGTTACATTCTATTTCTATTGCAGAAGATAAAGCCTATACCGCTGCGAGTTTTGGATTCGCGACGCATGAATGGCTGAATATTTTAGATGAAGCAGAATCGCTCAAAATTGGCCTGGTCGAACGGCCGCGCTTAGTTGTTTTCGGCGGCGGCTTACCCATTATAGAAGCCAATACATGCATTGGCGGCATTGGTGTCTCAGGGGGTTCTGAAGAACAAGATATTATTTGCGCGCAGGCGGGCTTACGCGCAATTGGCTTACTGACAGAATCATAAAAAGTTTTAGTATGTGTCTATTTTCGGTGATGTTGGGTTAGTAAAGAAGTTGTTGCTGTGCTTTTGCTTGTTCAAAGCGCTCTTGCCGTCAATGGGGATCTTGTTCTCCTGTCTGTGGTCTCCTTGGCGGATTTTTTTAGCCTCATTATGTGAAAAAGACTATAATAGAAAAATTTTAGACTGTTTTTTAATCGCAAGATACACGATAAATAAATTAGGATGACTCAATATGAAAGAAGTCAAGCATTTTATTAATGGCGAGTACGTTGGTTCTGAAAATACTTACGAAAATATTAATCCTGCAACAGCTGAAGTGATTTCAAAAGTTCATATTGCAACCGTTGATCAAGTCAATGACGCAGTTAAAGCAGCAAACGAGGCGTTCAAAATTTGGGGGAAAATGCCTCAAGCAGAACGCAGCAAAATTTTAATGCGTGTGGCTGAAGGAATTAACAAACGTTTTGATGATTTTTTACAAGCCGAAGTGGCAGATACAGGTAAACCAGCAAGTTTAGCTTCTCATTTAGATATTCCACGCGGATCAGCAAACTTTGTTCAATTTGCAGAACATTTTAAATATATTGCAACAGAATGCTGGGAAATGCCAGAAGCGTTAAATTACGCTGTGCGTCGCCCTGTTGGTGTGGTTGCGGTGATTTCACCATGGAATTTGCCTTTATTACTTATGACATGGAAAGTGGCGCCCGCGCTCGCTTCAGGTAACTGCGTTATTGTGAAACCATCTCGTGAAACCCCAACAACTGCGTCTTTACTCGGTGAAATCATGAATGAAGCGGGCGTGCCCAAAGGGGTCTATAACGTCGTTCAAGGACATGGTTCAGTAATTGGCGCGGCATTAAGCAAACACAAAGATGTCCACGCTTTAACATTCACTGGTGAAACCACAACTGGCCAAAGTATTATGGCCGATTGCGCCCAAACGTTGAAAAAGCTTTCTTTCGAATTAGGGGGCAAAAACCCATGTGTTGTCTTTGATGACGCAGATTTAGAAGAAGCCACAACAGGCATTTTACGCTCTTCTTTTGCGAACCAAGGTCAAGTTTGTTTAGCTGGGTCTCGTATTTATGTTCAAGACACTGTTTATGACAAATTTGTTTCTATGATTGTTGAAAAAGCGAAAAACCAAGTCAAAATTGGCGATCCACTGGATCCAGACACAACAATGGGATCGTTAGTTTCTCATGGCCATCGTGATCGTGTTGAAAGCTATATTCAATCTGCCATTGAAGAAGGCGGCAAAATTGAAATTGGGGGCAAACGTCCTGATCCAGAAAGCTTACCAGAACGCGTCCGGAAAGGGGCTTTCTTAGAACCAACAATTATTACAGGCGTGACTGAAGAAGCGAAATGTCAATGTGAAGAAATCTTCGGACCTGTTGTCACAATCAGTCGTTTCTCCACAGAAGAAGAAATTATTGCAAAAGCCAATAATACAGAATATGGCTTATCCGCCTCTCTTTGGACAACCAATGTCCGCCGTGCCCACCGTATTTCTGAAGCCATTGAAGCGGGCGTAATTTGGGTAAATACATGGTTCCTTCGTGATTTAAGAACACCATTTGGTGGCATGAAAGGTTCAGGGATTGGTCGTGAAGGTGGAATTTATTCTCTTGATTTCTATACTGAACTCAAAAATATCTGCATTAAACTCTAATTGCATAAAAAATTGCATATTATCATGACAATATAAAGGAAAGCGTCGAGGGTAATTGAGCCAGCGACGCTTCTTAGCACATCACAACAAACTTACTCTTTTCAGGATTTTCCTATGCAACAAGAAAAAATTATTGAATTAGGAAATGAACTCTACGAAGCTTTAATCAATCGTGTTCCCGTCCAGCCTTTCACAGAACGCAATTTGGGTATTACCATCGATGATGCCTATCATATTCAATTACAAATGATCAAACGCCGTATTGAAGCAGGCGAGCATATTGTGGGCAAAAAAATCGGTGTGACCAGTAAAGTTGTACAAAAAATGCTGAATGTCGATCAGCCAGATTTCGGGCATTTAACCTCTAAAATGGTCTATAACCAAGGGGAGTCTGTCCCGATTGATCAGTTTTTACAACCGCGGGCTGAAGGTGAAATTGCGTTTATTTTAAAACAAGATTTGATTGGGCCAGGTGTGACCAATGCAGATGTATTACGTGCAACTGAATGTGTCATGCCTTGTTTTGAAATCGTGGATTCTCGAATTCAAGATTGGAAAATCAAAATTCAAGATACCGTTGCAGATAATGCTTCTTCAGGTGTGTTTGTTTTGGGTGATCGGGCAGTTGATCCACGTAAAGTAGATTTAAACTTATGCGGCATGGTGCTTGAGAAAAATGGCGAAATCGTCGGTACCGGTGCAGGCGCAGCGGCATTAGGATCACCAGTCAACGCAGTCGCATGGTTAGCCAATACATTAGGTCGTTTAGGCTTGCCTTTAAAAGCAGGGGAAGTGATTTTATCTGGCTCTTTAGCCGCATTAATTCCTGTCAAAGTCGGTGATAATTTGACGATGACTTTAAATGGCATTGGTTCTGCCAGTGTTAAATTTATTTAAAATCACACAAAAAAAATATTAAAAAATCACAAAGGAGTCGTGTTTTATTATGGCAAACAAAATCAAATGTGCCATTATTGGACCAGGTAATATTGGTACAGATTTATTGTACAAATTATTACGCAGCGAGATTTTAGAACCTGTTTGGATGGTAGGGATTGATCCTACTTCTGAAGGTTTAGAGCGTGCTGGTAAATTGGGCTTAAAAACTACACATGGTGGCGTAGACGAACTGGTCAAACATGTTGTCGAAGACAATATTCAAATTGCGTTTGATTCAACTTCTGCGTATGTCCACCCAGAAAATTCTCGCAAATTGCAAGAACTCGGTGTGCTTATGATCGATTTGACGCCGGCGGCGATAGGCCCATATTGCGTGCCGCCTGTCAATTTGAAAGATCATGTTGGACAAAAAGAAATGAATGTGAACATGGTCACGTGTGGCGGACAAGCGACGATTCCAATGGTTGCAGCAGTTAGCCGCGTGCAAGCGGTGAAATATGCTGAAATCGTTGCGACGGTTTCCTCACGTTCTGTTGGTCCTGGAACACGTAAAAATATTGATGAATTTACGCGGACGACGGCAGCAGCGGTTTCTAAAGTAGGTGGCGCAAAAGAAGGCAAAGCCATTATTATTATTAATCCTGCCGAACCCCCTTTAATCATGCGTGATACCGTGCATTGCTTAACAGAAGGCGAACCTGATCAAGCGGCGATTACTGAGTCCATTCATCAAATGGTTAAAGAAGTCCAAAAATATGTGCCGGGCTATTCCCTTAAAAACGGGCCTGTTTTTGATGGCAATCGTGTTTCTGTCTTTATGGAAGTAGAAGGCTTAGGCGATTACTTACCAAAATATGCAGGTAATTTAGATATTATGACAGCCGCCGCCGCACGGACTGGCGAAATGTTCGGGGAAGAAATTTTAAACGGTTCTTTGGTTTTAAAACCAACCGTCGCCTAAGGGGAGAATCAGGATGACAACAGTAGCAGGTAAAAAAATTAAATTACATGACATGACTTTACGAGATGGTATGCATCCAAAACGTCACCTCATGACATTAGAACAAATGGTCAGTATTTCCACCGGTTTGGATGCCGCCGGAATTGATTTAATCGAAGTCACACATGGCGATGGCTTGGGCGGTTCTTCCGTAAACTATGGTTTTCCGCTTCATACTGATGAAGAATACTTACGGGCCGTTGTTCCAAACATGAAAAATGCCAAAATCTCTGCGTTGTTGTTACCAGGGATTGGGACCGTTGATCATTTATTAATGGCCAAAGATTGCGGTGTCAGCACGATTCGTGTTGCAACCCATTGTACAGAAGCAGACGTTTCTGAACAGCATATTACGATGGCCCGCAAACAAGGGTTAGATACTGTTGGGTTCTTAATGATGGCTCATATGGCCACTCCAGAAAAACTCTTGGAACAAGCTTTATTAATGCAAAGTTATGGTGCAAATTGTATTTATGCCACTGATTCTGCTGGATATCTTTTACCAGAAGATGTGAAAGCACGGATTGGCTTATTGCGTGAAAAGCTCAATGCAGAGATTGAAATCGGTTTTCATGGACATCACAATTTAGGGATGGCGATTGCCAATTCGATCGCCGCCGTTGAAGCCGGCGCAACACGGATTGATGCTTCTGCGGCAGGGTTAGGCGCAGGGGCGGGCAATACACCGCTTGAGGTTTTTGTTGCCGCTTGCAAACGCATGGACATTGAAGTCAATGCAGATTTATACAAAACGATGGATGTCGCAGAAGATTTGGTTTATCCAATTATGGATCATCCTGTTCGCATTGATCGCGATGCTTTAACCTTAGGATATGCAGGCGTTTATTCTTCATTCTTGTTATTTGCAAAACGGGCCGAAGCCAAATATGGCGTCCCTGCCCGTGATATTTTAGTCGAATTAGGACGTCGTGGCACAGTTGGTGGCCAAGAAGATATGATTGAAGATTTAGCCCTTGATATGGCCAAAGCACGCCAATAATTTTACAGCATAATCATCCTGTTCTATTTTAATAATATGAATGATAAAATAGAGCAGGACAAGTTTTTCCTTGCGTACAAAACACAGCATCTTTAATTTATTCTTCATTTAAATAAAAAAAACGGAGTCGTTCATGCAACTTGATCAAGCAACTATTTTGAAATTAGCCGAACATATTGACAATGCACAGACTAATCATGTTGAAATTCATAAAATTACAGATGATTATCCACAAATGGATTATGAAGATGCTTATGCAATTCAATATGCTTTACGGGAACGCCAGTTAGCCCGTGGCAACAAAATTGTTGGCTTAAAAATGGGTTTGACCTCCCATGCCAAAATGAAACAAATGGGCGTTGAAAATGCAGTCTATGGTTATTTATTAGACAGTTTTGCGTGTCAAGAAGGTGCAGAAATCAGTGTGAGTGACTTAATTCATCCTAAAGTCGAAGCAGAAATTGCTTTTGTTACAAAATCTACTATTAAAGGAAAAGGATGTCACATTGGAACAGTGCTTTCCGCCATTGATTTTGTTGTTCCAGCTGTCGAAGTAATTGATTCCCGTTATGAAAACTTCCGTTTTGATTTAAAAAGCGTGATTGCAGACAATACCTCTGCGGCAAAATTTGTCACAGGCGGACGAATTCGTTCCGTTGACGAATTAGATTTACGAACATTAGGCGTGGTCGTTGAGAAAAACGGCGAAGTGATGGTCACTGCGGCTGGCGCCGCTGTTTTAGGTCACCCTGCAGCGAGCGTTGCGATGTTAGCGAATTTATTAGCAGAACGTGGTGAAGATATCCCAGCAGGTACATTTATTATGACAGGTGGGATTACTGAAGCAATTGCTGTGGAAGCGGGCGATAATATTTGTGTGCGTTTCCAAGATTTAGGTTCATTGACATTAAGATTTGTTGCTTAGTTTTGTCACTTTTTTAAGTAAAAAGCAAATCTAGATGAGAAAACTTGCAATTTTTTGATTTTCCAGTCAAAATCAAATCAGATTCATGAAAAAGCCATGATTTATCATAAATCATGTTTATGACTGACAAGAAAAAAGACTAAGCGGTCTGAACGTAGCAGCCAAAACTCTCCGTCTTGTAGGCTGGGAAAAAGGCCGTGCAATACGATATTGTCAATATATTTTTAATTTCATGCTAGAAAAATAGAGTACATTATTATGCCTGTTGCACATATTTATTTATTAGAAGGTCGGACTGAAGAACAAAAGAAAAAACTGATTGAAGCCGTCACAGATGCCATGGTTGAAACAATCGGGGCCAAACGCGAAGGCGTTCGTATTATTCTTGAAGAAATGAAAAAAGAACACTTTGCAATCGGCGGCGTGACTGCTAAAGATCTAGGACGTTAATTAAAAAAAACCGTTGCCAAAAAGGGAACGGTTTTTATTCAAACAAAGACGGATAGCGTTTTTGTTTCATTTAAAAAAGACCTTTTTTGGGCCTTTTTTTGTTTTCACGGCAGGCACACGCCACATAAAAGCCTTCTCTATGAGAGAAGACCAGACTCGATATGTTTCGTTCCATTAGGAACACATTTTTGTTTTTCCTCCCACATCTGTTGGGAATATTGCAAAATGACAATTTTCTCTCATTATTGAGAAAAAATTGTAAGAGGACATCATAAATGCATATTAATTTGAATAAAATTAATATAATTTTAGATGTAAAATAATAAAGAGACGAAATAGTATTGTGTGAGACAGACACAAAAAGCACACTCAGGGAGCTTTGAATGATTAAAAAACTCGTAGTGGGATTATCACTTGCATTTGTTGGAATGAACACAACCGTGCAAGCGCAAGATTTCAGTGCAAATGGCTGGTTAGGTCGGACACTCTTTGGTGATAAACTTGAAAAAGAATACGGTATCACGATCGGCGGCTGGGCGGAAATTGGGCTGGCGTACAACAACAATAGCGAACCCAATGGAAACAAAGCGTTAGCAAACTCCCCAGTTGCCATTAATCGTGACGAAGGCGGCCAATTAAATCAATTGGGTTTATATATCGACAAAAGCATTAATAGCACTGTCATTCCACGTGTTGGACCTTTCCCGGGCCCTGTGAGTGATAAAGCGGATTTTGGTTTTCATGCCACCATGCTATATGGGCGTGATGCGCAAGTGGTGCAAACTTATGGTTGGGATAGTAATTTAGGAACGAATCGAGACGGGATTAATTCCCCTTTTGATCGTCATAATTATTTAACGTTCCCAGAACTTTATGCCAAAATGTATTTGCCCATTGGCCTCGGGGTTTCTGCTTATGTCGGTAATTTCTTTTCACCTGTTGGAACAGAAATTGGAACCGCAGAACGTCCAACTCCTAATTTCTTTTACACACGAACCTATGCTTTTGTTAGCTCTCCTATTAAACACACCGGCGCTTTAGTCGCTGCAAATTTAATGCGTAGCGAACAATCTGGTTATCTTTCTGGGGAATTAGGCTTAGTTCGTGGCTGGAGTAATACACAAGATAATAACAATAGTAATAGTATTATTGGGGCAGTCCGTTGGAGAAGTCCAAACTTAGCAACATGGGTTGATTATGAGTTCATTACTGGAAATGAACAAAATGACATGACCCGTGTGAGCACCCCACAAATGCCTGTTTCACGCATTATGTCCCCTCGTGACCAAAACAAAACACATCATGTGTTAAGTATGTCACATCAATTTGATCCACAATGGCGAGGTGAATTAGCATTTGTTTATGGCAAACAAAAAGGCGATGGGGCACCCGATACGATTGACGCAATTTATGGCCCAGGATTTAATGGAGCAACTTGGAGTGGTTATACTGCTTCTGTGCTCTATCAACACAAACCTGATTTGGCTTATGGGGCGCGTTTTGAACACTTTAGTGATAAAGACGGTTTTGCTCTGACAGGAGCAAAAAATGGATGGAATATGGGAGTGAAGAGCGATTACAATGCGTTAACTTTAGGCGCGCGTTGGGATGTGAACAAACACGTTACCATTCGTCCAGAATTACGTCATGATTGGCAAAGCAATAACAATGGCCAGAAAGCCTTTGCAGGGGGCACAAAAGATAGCCAAACAACCTTGTCTGCTGATTTAGTGATTTATTTCTAAGCTGAATCAAATTACTACAAAAAAACAAAAGGCCCATCAAAATGATGGGCCTTTTTTTGTGCCAAGAAAAACTGTTTTAGAACAGATTATTTACCTTTGCGAATCAAACCTAAAGGTGCCCCTAAAGGTAAAATCACGCGGCCAAAATAACTATTCAAGAAGATTGCCCCAGCAGTGTAAAAACCGAGTAAAGAAATAATTAATTCGGAGTAAGCTGCTAAGGTTGAACAGAGTTCTTTAGCGATTCCAAATGTTGCCAATGCCAAGGAGAACAGTAAGACATCAATTAAAACTAAGATGATGGCAAACATTTTGTTCACTTCTAAAGCAGCAACAGTAATAAATAAAGAGAAGAACCCAAAGCCCATAAAGGCAAAACCAATTTGACGGGGATCGACTTTCTTAGGATCAACCATGCCAAACCATCCTAAACTGATCGCCCAATGCATGGCAACAGCCACCCAGAATAAACCATATGCGCCTAATACGATTGCACCGAAGTAGTTATTCTTTTTGAAATCAACTGTGGACGCCCAAATTTGTGCTAGAGAACCCAAAAATAATGCCCAAGGAATAAGATAAGTAACCCCTTCAGTCCAGTGCATTTTTTGGGAAGCGGCAACAAAAGTCACAACAGATAAACCAAAAACACCTAGTGCAGTTGGGTCCGCCATAATAATCTTTGTTTCATGAGGTTGTTGAGGCGGTACTGAATTTGGATGATTAGACATAATAAATATTCCTGTGTGATAAAAATTAATGTTGTCTAAACAGAAAAGAGTGTGTGCCCGCTATTACAAAATTTTTTTGCGAAGCAGCATCTTATAATACACTAATTTTTTAATGAAAAAATTAATTTTTTAAAAAAATTGCGGATTTCAGCAAAAATTTTATAAAAAAGGCTAAATAAGCAAACTTTTATATTGCAGTGCAATATCGGTTTTAGTCTAATATAAAACAAAAAAAAACACATTTTTTAAACTTTTTTGAAGCTTTTTTTAAATTTAAAAAAATAAGAAAAGAATCTCAAAATAGTCTAAAAAGACAAATAATCGTAAATTTTTTGGGATAGTGAAATTGACTAGTCTATTTCAAAAAAAAAAGATAGTAAACTATTGATATTATACAAAACTTTAGCATAAAAAGAATCTGCGTTTAATAATAAAGTTTCTTTTTTGACAAAATCTATTATCTCTTCACTTTTCTGCTCGGTCTAATATTCAAAAACACTTATATAAATATATGCTAATAAACTTGACAGCCCGCTTAAAATAAGTACATAATGAACGGTTTTGAACACTACATGAAAAGAGCGGGTTGCGGCGCAAAATCAGCGCGTTTGATAAAAAGTGTTCTCTGATTGAATGGAGAGCATCAAAAGATTTTTCAAAAAAATTGTTGTGCAAAGCAACAAGGCAAATTTAAATTCGAGTCTGTCTACAAAAACAACACAACCATGTGGTTTGACAGTGAAGTTTTGAGGTCAATCTGTTGTTTGCGTAAGAAAAGTGTTCAATCAAAAACCGTATTTTTAAGTTGAATTAAGCAATGCAAATGACTACCACGTATTTTCTAGTCAGCATTGCCAACAATCATGATTGTATAGATATATAGAGAATCTCTTCTATGGGTTGGTCAATGCACAACAAAATTTCTTCTTTTTCTTTTCGCTTTTCAGGAAAAGAATGTCATAAAGATATAATCATTTTACGAATTAAATAATTATTAGACATGATGGTGCAACAGAAACGACCAAAACGTCCCGTACACGGCGTTTTACTTATTGATAAGCCAAAAGGCATGAGTTCTAACGCAGTTTTACAACGTGTGAAATATCTCATGCAGGCTGAAAAAGCAGGACATACTGGAAATTTAGACCCCATGGCAACCGGTGTCTTACCGATTTGCTTAGGAGAGGCGACCAAATTTTCTCAATTTTTATTAGATAGTGATAAAACCTATCGTGTCCTTGTGAAATTAGGGATTCAAACGACAACAGGAGATGAGGAAGGCGATATTGTGAGCGAACAGCCTGTCCCGCCATTGTCATTGGATGTTCTGAAAACGATTTTAAATCAAGTGATAGGCCCGATTTCACAAGTTCCACCCATGTATTCTGCATTAAAGCATAAAGGGAAGCCTTTATACCAATATGCGCGGGCGGGCATTGAAATCGAACGCGAAGCGCGTCAAATTGTCATTCATCGAATTGACTTTCATCGTTATGACGCAGAAGCCGCCTTACTGGACCTCACCGTACACTGTAGTAAGGGAACCTATATTCGTGTACTTTGCGAAGAAATTGGGAAACTCATTGGCTGTGGTGCGTATATGGCGGCGTTACGACGTATTCAAGTCAATCATTTTTTGATTGCCAATACAATGACGCTCAAACAGCTAGAGGGCTTGGTACAAGCAGGTTTGGATCAAGCCGATGCGCATTTATTGCCACTTGATATTTTAGTCAACACTTTGCCAGAAGTTGAATTAGACTTAGATAGTAGTCATTATTTTCAACAAGGCCAAGGACTTTGGCAAGCCAAATTACCTGCAACAGGATTAATGCGCGTCTATCAAGCAGAAACGCATTTATTTTTAGGTATTGGTTCTATCACACATGATGGACGCCTTAATCCAAAACGTTTAGCGGTCTTGAGTTAAGCGATGTATCAAAATGAAAAAGCCCCCAATTGGGGGCTTTTTTTTTTAAGAATTAATGATTATTCTTCTTTGAGATGCTGCAAGTGACGCCACACATACCAAATAAAAAAAGCACCAAAAACAACCGCAAGGACCAAATGAAATTCATGAAAATAGACTTTTAAATCTTGCCAATGTTCACCAAATTTTAACCCAAACCATGCCAAAATATAACACCAAATCCATGATCCCACAAAAGTATAAAGACAAAAACGAGTCATATTCATACGGGAAACGCCAGCAGGAAAGGCAATAAATGTCCGTACAGCAGGCAACAAACGCCCAACGAAAATAATAATTTCCCCATAACGATTAAAAGCCCGATCCGCAAAAGCTAAATCTTTTTTAGAAATTAAGACATATTTTCCGTAACGTTCAATCACACTCCGTCCGCCATAGGCTCCCAAATAATACGCAGGAATAGATCCCACTACACAACCAATCGCACCCGCCAAACTGACATAATGTAAATTTAATTCCCCTTTAAAAACCAAAAATCCCGCAAAAGGCATAATAATTTCTGAGGGCAAGGGAATACATGCGGATTCAATACCCATGAGTAAAATAATTCCCCAATATCCCATGCTAGCAATGATACCCATAATCCACATACTCATTGCAATAATGATTTTTTCGATCATATTAAAATACACCGACAAAAACAAATTAATAATATATTTTATTTTTAAAACAGACAAAAAAGAGCCCCCCATGTGAGGAGGGCCAAATCGTCATGCTACATGAAGACAGACGTCTAAACTACGCAGAAGTTTTCAATAAATGCGAAACATCTTCTGCCGAAAGGGGCCGACTGAACACAAAGCCTTGAATTTCATCACATTCATGGACTCTTAAAAAATTCAGTTGGACTTCAGTTTCGACTCCTTCAGCCGTCACCCGCAATCCTAAACTATGACTCATTGCAATAATGGCTTTCGTAATGGCCATATCGTTTTTACTTTCTGGAATCGCACTAATAAACGAACTATCAATTTTAATGCGATCAATTGGAAAATGTTTTAGATAACTTAAATTTGAAAAACCCGTCCCAAAATCATCAATCGAGAGCGAAATGCCTAAGCGTCGTAATTGTTTAAGTGTTTCAATTTTATAATTCATATCATCAATCACAGAGGCTTCTGTCAGCTCAAGCTCGAGCCATTGCGGATCGAGACGCGTCTCTTGTAAAACCTCTTGAATTAAATCAAATAAATTACGTTGTTTAAATTGAATCGCGGATAAATTTACACTCACACGGACCGGAGGAAAACCTTGTTCTTGCCATTTTTTGTTTTGGGTACAAGCATGTTTTAAAATCCAGCGGCCAATTTTGACAATCAGTCCCGTTTCTTCTGTTAAGGGGATAAAACGAGCAGGAGAAACTAAACCAAGTTGGGGATGTTGCCAACGAATTAAGGCTTCTAATGCTGTGATTTTCCCTGTTTCTAAATCCAATGTCGGTTGGTAGGTCAAGAAAAATTCATCATTTTCTAAAGCTTTTTGCAATTGTAATTCTAAAGTCAAGCGTTCTAATGCATCGGCCGCCATTTCTTCTGAATAAAAATGCATTTGATTACGGCCACTGGTTTTAGAGCGATACATTGCAATATCTGCTTGTTTAATTAATGTATCTACATCACTGGTATTAATGGGGTAAATACTAATCCCAATACTTGTTGTGATATAAAATTCTCGACCTTCGTGCTCAAATGGTTGATTCAGTCGTTCCATGACTCGCCGCGCGACAGAACGCACATCTTCTAAGCGCATGACATTATTGATAATTAACGAAAACTCATCCCCGCCAAGGCGCGCGACCGTGTCTCCTTCCCGAAGGCATAAACTCATTCGTTCTGCCACGTTTTTAAGTAACGCATCCCCAGTATGATGCCCTAATGTATCATTAATTTCTTTAAAATGATCTAAATCCAAATAAACTAAGGCAAATGGAATTTCTGTTCGATTCGAACCGACTGCTGCTTGACTCAACCGATCGCGAAATAAACGCCGATTAGGCAAATCAGTTAGCGGATCATAAAAAGCCAAATGTTGAATATTCGCTTCATTTCGCTTACGATCGCTAATATCTTCTAAAATAATTAAACAATATAAAATTTCTGAATCTAATCGCCGGACGGGAGAAATAGACGCCTCGCACCAAAAAAGCTCGCCTGTTTTATGGCGATGTAAACATTCCCCTTTCCATTCATGCCCTGTCCGTAGTGAATCCCAAATTTCGTCAGCAATGAGATCAGTCGAAGAGTGATCTGGTTTGAGCAAATACAAATGTGTATTGAGGACTTCTTCTGGTGAAAACTCTGTTAATTTCAACAACTTACGATTGACATACCGAATTTGTTGATGTTCATCCAATAGATAAATCAAATGCGTATGAGCTTGCTCAATCGCCTCAATTAAAGCCAGTTGATTGGCGTAACTTACATTTGAAATTGATGCATAACGTAAGACCGCAAAACAATATTCTTTTTGATTTAAAACAAGGTATTGCGCATTGACATCAACGGGCAAATTTTGCCCACTTCGTGTTAATAATGTTGAAAAAAAATGATGGCCATTCTTTTGATAATGACGTAATTTTTGCCAATATTTTAACCATTCGTCTTTGTTTGCAATTTGCAAATCTAAATCATAAATATGCATGTCTTGCAATGCTTTTTCCGAATAATCAAGTTTATGACAAAAAGCCTGATTCGCAAAAAGAATACGTCCCGACGAATCAAGCCATAAAATAAAGTCACTCGAAGCATTAATACTTTGTGTAAATAATGCAAGTAAAGAATCGGAATGCGTATCATCAGAGCAATTTAGTAGGTCTTGCCAATGGATAGGGCTATTCTCTTGACTCATATAATTTTTTATTAGTATTTAAGAAAGTCAACCAGTTGTTCGGGTAAAATCGGTTTGCTATAGAAAAAGCCTTGAATTTCATCACAGCCTAATTGTCGCAAAAATTCAAGTTGTTCGTTTGTTTCAACACCTTCTGCAATCACCCCTAAACGTAAACTTTTTGAGAGGGCAATAATGGCCTGTGTAATGGCAACATCATCGTTGTCTTTTAAAATATCTGTAATAAAAGACCGATCTATTTTAATGCGATGAATCGGAAAACGTTTCAGATAATTTAAACTCGAATAACCTGTCCCAAAATCATCAATTGAAAGTTGCATCCCCATTTTTTCAAGTCGCTTGAGTGTGTTAATTGTTTTCTCAGCATTTTCCATAATGATGCTTTCAGTTAACTCAAGTTCAAGCCATTGTGGATCAAGTTGGGTTTCATCCAAAACACGTTCTATGAGCGATAATAAATCTTTTTGCCTAAATTGTAATGCAGACAAATTTACAGCAACGCGGACCGGTTTCAGTCCCATTTCTTGCCATTTTTTATTTTGTTCACATGCAGTACGTAAAACCCATTCACCAATAGACACGATTAAGCCCGTTTCTTCTGCAACAGGAATAAAACGGGCGGGAGAAACAATTCCTAATGTTGGATGCTTCCAACGAATTAACGCCTCAACGCCACAAATACTATTTGTTGCCAAATCTAATTGAGGTTGATATGCTAAAAATAAATCATGACGCTCAATCGCTTGACGTAATTCGGATTCAAACATAAGCCGTTCTGCGGAGAACGTGCCCATTTCCGGTGTATAATATCTGTATGTATTACGACCAGAAGCCTTGGCGCGATAAAGAGCGTTATCTGCAAATTGCATCAGATTATCAATATCATCTGCATCGGAAGGATAGACGCTAATTCCAAGACTGGGAGAAACATAAACTTTTTTGTGATGAATGACAAACGGATCTTTAAACTGTTCGATTAGTTTTTCAGCACACCGTGCCGCACCTTCAATATTCGAAATATTAGTTAGAATAATAGAAAATTCATCCCCCCCTAATCGCGCCAGAAAATCATTCTCACGAATACTGTTGCGAATGCGTCGTGAGACCGCCTTCAGTAATTCATCTCCTCCACTTTGCCCCAAATTGTCGTTAATAGCTTTAAATCGGTCCAAATCCAGAAAAATTAAGCCAAATAAAGGCGGAGGCGTATGATGCATGCGCGTTTCAATCATTTTCTGAACATGTTCGCGCAACATTTTACGATTCGGTAATTGCGTCAGGGCATCATAGAACAATAATTGATGAATAAGATGCTCAGTCCGTTTTCGCTCAGATAAGTCGCGGGCAAAAGCCAAATTGTATTCTAAACCATCAAATTCCAAAAAATTGACTGACATATCAATCGGCACAATCATGCCATCTTTATGTCGCTGATGCGTTTCAAACGTGAAAGCATGACGTAATTTTAGTTCTTCCCAAAAAGCGCGCCAATCTTCTTTGTTATAATCAATATCGACTTCGTGAATGTACATATTAAGCAACTCTTCGTGGGAATAACCCAACATCCTGCAAGCCGCCCGATTAACCCGTAGGATTTGCCCTTCTTCGTTAATCCAAAATGCCCCCTCCGAAATATGTTCTAACGAAAATTTCATTAACCGCATGATTTGTTCGTCTTTTTTTCGCTGGGAAATATCACGAATAATGACCATATAGGACAAATTTGTCCCAATTGTCATTTCTGAAATGGAAATATCGAGAGGCGTGTGCATTCCATTTTTTTTACACCCCGTGACTTCTCGAATATTTCCCGATTTATTTTTGCCAACCCAAAAAAGATGGTTAAGCTTTGGCTGAAAAACACCAAAATTAGCTTCTGGCAAAATTAAACTGACATGCTGCTTGATTAATTCTTGTTCGGTATAACCAAAGATTTTACGCACCGCAGGATTGGCTGTTAAAATCACACCGCGCCGATCAAACGTCAAAATGCCATCTAATGCACTGGCTAACATTGTGCCTAGACGCATTTCATTTTCTTGACTTAATTCGATTAATGCTTGTAATTCGCGAGATTGTTGCCTCAAAATCATTTCACGAGAGGAGGCACTACTCACATCTGTTACTTCAATGACACAAAATAAATTTTCAGGATTTTCTCCTACAAGAAGCGGTTTAATCGCAATCAACTGTTCGATTGGAATGCGTTGACGTTTTCGTAACACAAATAATGGAAAAGGCGAATTACCAATTCGCTGGGAAATAATCGCGGACCAATGATGTAACAGTGCTTCTTGAATGGCAGAGCAAATACGGGTTTGAGCGAGTGCAGGAAACAGATCCGTCAGTTCGCGGCCTTGCACCTGTTGCATTTCTAACCCACTCATTTTGGTCATCCATCGATTCCAAACAACAATCTTTGCATAACGATCCAAAACAACGACACCATGCGTTAGGTCTTGTAACACTTCATCTGATAGAAAAAGTGACAAATCGGTGGTTTGCACTGCCTCACTTTCTTTCATAACCCCATTGTCCCTATTAATTCATCAATCTTTCGTTTGAATTGTTCAACCGATTCAATTTCCATAAGAAAAACAATATGTCCTTCTGCTTGTAATTTCTCAAGCGCAAATTTGATTAATAAATATAAAACAACACAGTGTTCATCAATGTCATCTTCATTGACGTCTAAGACTTCTGCTGCATTACCTGCTCGAAAAGTGGGTAAAGAAATTTCGATTTGATCTTTCAATAAATTAGCAATACTTCCTGTACATGCATTCAGAATAATATTTCCAATTTCTAGAAAAGCTTCTTGCTCAAAATCTGTGAGAAAATCTAAAGGGACATCTTCTTTGATCAGAACACGTACCAGATCAAGACTACAACTTTTATCAAAAAGTAAAAATTCTTTTCCTTGAAAAGAACCACAAAAGTCTTGTTCAATGCCAATCATTTGATGCGTTTTATCTGCGGCAATATTGCTTAAGAGGGTTTTTAAAGCAATAAAATCCACCACAGGCGCAGACAACGAGACCTTGTCATCTACCATTTGACTGAGCGCCGCCGCAGAACGTCCCATCCCAATATTAAGGGTTTCAGCAATTGCATCACGTTGCAATTCAGTAAGTTCAATGATCATAACTTTTATTAGTAAGCTTTAGTCTATTAGCTGTTCATAATATAATGACAAAACTACAGTTATTTTTCTTGTATATAGCGAGTTTCATTTAGATGGGTTCCGGTGGGCTGAAACCAAACGCGTGACGCTCGCTATAGTGCAGTTTTTGTCCGTTTAATTTGCTGGATGATTTTCAATCATGCCAAAAACAGGTTGAAATTTTTCTTCATTAAGCGGCTTGGTAATAAAATTTAAACCATATTCAAGTGCGGTATCACGAACACTATCTTGAATATTAGCCGTAATAATAATGAGCGCCGCCTGCGGTAATTTTTCGCGTAATTCTTTTCCTAACGTCAAACCATCTTTTCCCGGCATATTGACATCTAATGTCACACCATCAAATGATTCTTGCTCAACCAATTTTAACGCTTCGTCTGCATTAGCGACGTCTTTAATTTCCCAATCAGGACGTTTATCACTCAACAGTGTTTTAATAATCATGCGAGAAAGACGGCTATCATCAACGACAAGAATTTTTTTACTCACTTAAAAACCTCTTTTTTTATCTTATGTGGTTACCACTTTACTTTAATCATAAAAATTTTTATTTTCTGACACATTAGGAAAGAACTAGATTATTTTAGATGAAAATTTCAATGACTGTAAACGCTTCTTATAAAAAATAAATTAACCTTTTTTGCGTACAAGAAAAATAGGCGAGCTATTCATCAAATAAATCCAATTTTTACATGATGATCTTTAAAAATAAAGTAGCTGTTTACTTATCTCATGTCTTGAATAAAATGCGATAAAATTCACACGTAGATTTTATCATAATTCTACTTTGGTACAAAAAAATAGCATTACTAAAATTCACTTTATCAAAATATGACTATATATTTTTGCTTTCAAAACAAAAATGTTAATTTATAATGTGAATAGTTCATTGTTTTTTGATATAAATATAGATATGCCAGTCCTTTTTCACTATTCATATTATGTTAAGGCAAGAAGTCTAACCTATGTTCTCAGGATATTTTTCTGGAGTGTGTGAACCAATACTTGACTAAATCAGTCAATTATTGTACATTACGCATACTTGAGTAATTTAGTATGGCTAATCGGAGAGGGACATGAGACTCACGACCAAAGGACGCTTTGCTGTCACAGCAATGATCGATTTAGGCTTAAGACATGGCGATGGACCTGTCACATTAGCCGGCATTAGCAGTAGACAAAAAATTTCGCTATCTTATTTAGAACAACTTTTTGGAAAATTACGCCGCGCAGGGTTGGTGGAAAGTATTCGTGGGCCGGGAGGCGGCTACTGTCTATCACGAGAATTAGATCGCATTTCTATTGCAGAAATTATTGCGGCAGTAGATGAACCTATTGATGCCACACAATGTGGCGGCAAAGAAAACTGTCACGGGGATGAAAGTCGTTGTATGACTCATGAATTGTGGACAAGCCTAAACCGCCACATTTTTGAATATCTCCGCAAGATAGCTTTACTCGACTTAGTTGAAAAACAACGTAAAAAACAACAACAACAGGTTGTCCAACTTGACGCCTTGACTAAAACAAAAGAAACAGAATGCTATGCTGAGACACATACTGTTGCCGTGAATATTTAAAAGTGTCTTCACATTTTTATTATTGAGATCCTGTTTTGATGTCTATTACTTATTTTGATCATAACGCGACGACGCCAGTCGATCCTGCTGTGCTTGAAGCGATGTTGCCTTTTATGACCACTGTCTATGGCAATCCCTCTAGTCCGCACACCTTAGGACGTCACGCAAAGCAAGCCCTTGATCAGGCGCGGGAAACTGTTGCTGATTTGGTCAATGCCCATCCTTCCCAAGTCATTTTTACCAGTGGAGGAACGGAGGCGAATAATTTATTTTTAAAAGGGGTGGCGGCCTGTCTCAATCGCTCGCAAATTTTATACAGTGCAGCAGAACATCCTTGTGTTTCACGTGCAGTACACTATTTAGCCAAACAGGGCTGGCAAACAAAAAGTTTGCCTATTGATGGACAAGGCTTATTACAGTTCAATCAATTAGAACGTGATTTAACACACTTTACCGCCATTGTAAGCGTCATTTATGCTCAAAATGAAACAGGGGTCATTCAAGATGTTGGTCAAGTGGTAGAATATGCACGTCAGCAAGGGGCATGGGTACATACAGATGCTGTCCAAGCTTTGGGAAAAATTCCGGTTGATTTCAAGATGTTGGGCGTCAATGGCCTTACACTTTCTTCACATAAAATCAATGGCCCAAAAGGCGCCGGCGCGCTTATTTTAGATAAACGCCTCGAAATAGAACCCATACTACATGGTGGGGGGCAAGAACGTGGTTTGCGATCGGGCACAGAAAATTTAGCAGCTATAGTCGGTTTTGGTAAAGCATGCGAGTTAGCAAAAAAACGGTTATGCCCCGCACAAAATGCGCTTGACTCATTGCGAGATGAATTAGAAAAAGGCATTGTACAATTAGGTGGTACAATTTTTGGGCAAGGCGCAACGCGTTTGCCCAACACAAGTTTTTTTGCATTTCCTCATCTAGAAGGGGAAACGCTTGTTATAGAATTAGACAAAGCTGGCTTTGCTGTGGCAAGTGGTTCCGCGTGTTCAAGTGTACAACGCAAGCCAAGTGCAACCTTACTTGCAATGGGCATTCCGCCTGAATTAGCGCGGGGAGCCATTCGTGTAAGCTTAGGACATTATAACACGCTTGCTGAAATCACCTTATTTTTACAAAAATTAGAACAAATTATGATACGAATGCGCCAATTTTCTGCCATTCTCTCATAATGGAGCGAAGAAAAACAATGTTAAAATTACCGATTTATTTAGACTATTCTGCTACAACGCCCGTTGATCCTCGTGTGGTCGATAAAATGGTTCCTTACTTGTATGAACATTTTGGAAATCCTGCCAGTCGTTCACATGCATATGGTTGGGAAGCAGAAGGCGCTGTAGAACGGGCACGGGAGCAAGTGGCGGCCCTCGTCAATGCCGATCCGCGCGAAATCGTCTGGACATCTGGTGCCACAGAATCT
The DNA here is from genome assembly GCA_964504875.1 of uncultured Burkholderiales bacterium. Classification (GTDB taxonomy): domain Bacteria; phylum Pseudomonadota; class Gammaproteobacteria; order Burkholderiales; family CAZDFJ01; genus CAZDFJ01. Next base: position 79,063 of record CAZDFJ010000001.1, read on the forward strand.
GATAATTTGGCGATCAAAGGCGCGGCGCATTTTTATCAAACCAAAGGGAAACATTTAATTACCATTTCAACTGAACATAAAGCTGTGTTAGATCCAATGCGTCAATTAGAACGCGAAGGCTATGAAGTAACCTATTTTCAGCCAGAAGAAAACGGTTTAATTGACCTGGCTAAATTTGAAGCGGCCTTGCGTCCCGACACAATTTTGGCATCAGTAATGTTCGTAAATAATGAAATTGGCGTGATTCAGGATATTGAAGCCCTGGGCGAATTGTGTCGGAGTCGAGGCATTATTTTTCATGTGGACGCGGCTCAAGCGACGGGCAAAGTCAAAATTGACTTGAAACAATTAAAAGTTGATTTAATGTCTTTTTCAGCGCATAAAACTTATGGGCCAAAAGGAGTCGGGGCCTTATATATTCGCCGGAAACCGCGTATTCGTTTGGAAGCTCAAATGCATGGGGGCGGGCACGAACGCGGTTTTCGCTCTGGGACATTAGCGACGCATCAAATTGTTGGGATGGGTGAATGTTTTGCGCTCGCTCAAGCTGAAATGGAAGAAGAAAATCAACGTATTCTCACGTTGCGTAATCAATTATGGACAGGATTAAATCAAATTGACGAAGTTCATTTAAACGGTGATTTAACGCAGCGTATTCCACACAATTTAAATGTCAGCTTTAATTTTGTTGAAGGTGAATCTTTAATTATGGCCATTAAAGATATTGCGGTTTCAAGTGGCTCAGCATGTACTTCCGCAAGTTTGGAACCTTCTTATGTTTTACGTGCCCTTGGACGTAGTGATGAATTAGCGCATAGCTCTATTCGGTTCTCTATTGGACGTTTTACTACAGAGGAAGAAGTTCATTTCACAGTCCAATTACTGCAAGAAAAAGTGGGTAAATTACGTGAAATGTCTCCTCTTTGGGAAATGTATCAAGAAGGGGTAGATCTTGATAAAGTAGAATGGGCCGCACACTAATTATATTCGTCAAATTGGGAGAAAATCATGGCTTACAGTGAGAAAGTTTTAGATCATTATGAACATCCACGCAATGTTGGATCTTTTGATAAAGCTGATCCACATATTGGCACCGGTATGGTCGGCGCGCCCGCGTGTGGCGATGTCATGAAATTACAAATTAAAGTCGCAGAAAACGGAGTGATTGAAGATGCGCGCTTTAAAACTTATGGGTGTGGTTCTGCGATCGCCTCAAGTTCTTTAGTGACAGAATGGCTTAAAGGAAAAACGATTGACCAAGCCTTAGACATTAAAAACACCCAAATTGCAGAAGAATTATCTTTGCCAGCTGCTAAAATTCATTGTTCTATTTTAGCAGAAGATGCCATTAAAGCCTCTATTGAAGATTATAAAAATAAACATCATTCTGAAACAAAATAAAACCAAAATAGACAGATCTGCTTTTTTCAAAAGCGAATCCCGCCTATAATACATACAGAAAGGGCATGCATTCATGCCCTTTCGATTCTGTTTGAATATAGATTTGTTTGGACATTTTGAATTTGTCATAAAAGCACAGGAGCGAAAAAATGGCTATTACAATGACTGAAGCAGCGGCACAACATATTCTGAAAGCATTAGCAGGGCGCGGAAAAGGTCTTGGATTACGTTTGGGAACCCGAACAGCTGGATGCTCTGGTTTAGCTTATCAAATTGAATTCGTTGATGAATTACATGAGGAAGATCTTGTTTTTGAAAGCCATCAAGTCAAAATTGTCGTGGATCCCAAAAGCTTAGTTTATATTGATGGGACAGAATTAGATTTTGTACGCGAAGGCCTAAATGAAGGCTTTAAATTTAACAATCCAAATGTAAAAAATGAATGTGGTTGTGGTGAAAGTTTCCATGTTTGATTTTCATAAAAAAGATTATTTAAAACTGGATTATTTTGCACTATTTGAATTGTCTCCTTGTTTTAATTTAAATATCAGTCAGTTAAATCAGGCTTATCGACAATTACAAGCAGAATATCATCCGGATCGTTTTACGCATCTTTCTGATCAAGAACAGCGTCTCGCCGTCCAATTAGCGACGCATATTAATCATGCTTATCAAACATTAAAACATCCTTTATCGCGGGCGCGCTATTTACTTTCTTTACATCAAATTGATACAGAAGAAGAAAGCAATACTGCCATGCCGTTTGCTTTTTTAGAACAACAATTAGAATGGCGGGAAGCATTAAGTCTGGTTAAGCAAGATCGTAATCTTCCTCAACTTGAAGCCTTACTTGAACGCGCTCAAGTTGAAATTGTACATTATATTCAACATTTGGTTTATTGTTTAGACCAACAAAAGTTTTATTCAGAAGCCGCGGAAACCGTTCGAAAATTGCGTTTTATTTATAAGCTCGAGGAAGAAATCGAGCAAAGCTTATCTGAACTTGAATAATTTTTCACACGCAACACATAAGGGCAAAATAGATGGCACTTTTACAAATTAGTGAACCAGGGCGCGGCACTGCGCCACATCAACATCGTTTGGCAGTCGGGATTGATCTTGGAACAACCAATTCACTTGTCGCTACGGTGCGAAGTGGATTAAGTACGGTTCTCAACGATCAACAGGGACGTGCGATGTTGCCGTCTATTGTACACTATTCATCCAGTGGCGATGTAAAAATAGGTTATGCCGCACGAGAACACCAAAATACGGATCCCTGCAATACGATAATTTCCGTCAAACGCTTTATGGGGCGCGGTCTCAAAGATGTTGAAAACGCAAAACATTTACCATACCAATTTGTAGATGAGCCTGGCATGGTCCAGCTACGCACTGTTTCTGGCGTAAAAAGCCCTGTTGAAATCTCAGCGGAAATCCTCAAGCATTTGCGCCAACGCGCGGAGCTTGCCTTAGGCGGGGAGCTTGTTGGGGCCGTCATTACAGTTCCTGCTTATTTTGATGAAGCGCAACGACAAGCAACCAAAGATGCGGCACAATTGGCGGGCCTGAATGTTTTACGTTTATTGAACGAGCCCACCGCTGCCGCGATTGCTTACGGCTTGGATAATGCTGCGGAAGGCGTTTATGCAGTATACGACCTAGGTGGAGGCACCTTTGATATTTCAATTTTACGGCTAGAGCGCGGTATCTTTGAAGTATTGGCGACAAATGGAGATTCTGCTTTAGGCGGCGATGATTTTGATCATCGTTTATATTGCTGGATTTTAGAAAATGCCCGCATTACATCCTTGACAGTACACGATTCACGGATGTTGCTCAGCAAAGCCCGCGAAGTCAAGGAACGTCTTTCCGAACAAAATGAAGTCCCACTTTCTTGTGTATTACAATCAGGCGAAATAGTCGATTTAGTCATCCAACGGGATCAATTCACTACGATGACCAAAAGCCTGGTAGAAAAAACGCTTTTACCTGTCAAAAAAGCCTTGCGGGATGCTAAATTAAAACCTGCTGATATTAAAGGCGTTGTGATGGTTGGCGGATCCACGCGGATGCCGCAAATTCAACAAGCAGTAGGGCATTTTTTCCAACAAGATCCATTGAATAATCTTGACCCAGACAAAGTTGTGGCTTTGGGTGCCGCGATCCAAGCGAATATTTTGGCGGGGAATCGCTCAGAAGGGGATTTGTTATTACTCGATGTGATTCCGCTTTCACTTGGAATTGAAACTATGGGCGGACTTGTTGAAAAAATTATTCCACGCAATGCGACAATTCCTGTCGCCCGCGCTCAAGATTTTACGACGTTTAAAGACGGGCAAACGGGTATGATTTTTCATATCGTACAAGGAGAACGCGAACTGGTTGAACATTGTCGTTCACTCGCGCGCTTTGAACTGACGGGGATTCCGCCCATGCCTGCTGGGGCCGCGCGGGTTCGCCTCACATTCCAAGTAGATGCGGATGGATTACTAAGCGTTTCTGCGCGAGAAAAAACGACGGGGATTCAAGCCCGAGTGACAGTCAAGCCTTCTTATGGGCTGGATGATAAGCAAATTGCGTCCATGCTCAAAGCAGCTAATTTACATGCCAAAGAAGATATGGAACAGCGCACATGGCATGAATATATGCTCGACGCACAATCTGTTTTAGATGCGACACGTAAGGCTCTCGCCGAAGATGGGGATTTACTTTCTCCTGAAGAACAAGCGGATATTCACGCAATTTTGGCGGATGTTGAAAAAGCGATGCATACCCAAGAAACTTCTTTGCTCAGAGCCGCGACTGAAAAAGCCAATCGCGTTACAGGCGAGTTTGCCGCCCGCAGAATGGATCGCAGTGTTCGTCAAGCTTTAGCAGGGCATTCTATTCAAGAAGTAGATACTTGGACAACAAAAGAATAACAAATTTCAGTCTCAATTAAAATACGACGCCCTTATAAATTAGGGCGTTTTTCACTGACAATAAATTACATTTAAGATAAGTTGGCTTTTTTATCGACTTCAATAATTTCTGTATGTTTCGCTTTCGTTTTTAGATCGCGGGCAGTCACATGCAAAATGCGGTTTTTATCAAATTCAAAAGTGACTTCAATTTTAGGTTCCCCTTTTTTTGCCTGTTCAATCTGTTCCAACTGAAACCCTCCATAATACTCATCATTTGTAATATTGTCTTCGTCTTCCCCTTCATAGACATTAATTTGAATGGATTTCTGCTTATCAAAAGTTGTGGTAAAAATATCTGATTGTCTACAAGGATAAGGAGCGTTGCGTTCAAGAATTTTAGCAAATGTTTTATTTGCTAACTCAATTCCCAAAGAATGAGACAGAATATCATGCACCTCAATTGTTTCTTGAATGCTTGAGCTTTCTTTAGCTAAAATCGCCGCACCCATAGCGACTAATTTGCCTAAATCTTTATCTGCAAAACATTTTTCTGTACCGAAAAGCTGCGTAATATATTCACGGATGGCAGGAATATACGCACTCCCTCCAACTAAAATGACCTTATCAATATGACGGGGTAAATATTGATTTTCTTCTAGACAACGTTCTGTCACGCGCTTAATTTTTTTCAATAAAGGGGCGGCTTCCTCATTGAATTGTGCTCGTGTTAATGTTAAAGCAAGGTGACGTTCTTCTCCAGCATAATGAAACAAATGCGGTAAATCAATTTGAATACTTTCACTGCTCGAAAGTTCAATTTTTGCGGTTTCAGCTGCATCAAGCAAACGTTGCTTAGCATTCGTAAACTCAGCCGCATCGGTTAAACCAGAGGTTTTAAAATCACTTAAATCAACCCCTTCTTGCATCCGCAAATGGGCTAAGCAATATTCTAAAATAACTGTATCAAAATTATCTCCACCCAAATGTGTATCACCCTGAATCGTTTGCGTCTGAAATTGTTTTTTAGGTTGATCTGTTGTGGCTTTTAAAATACACACATCTAGGGTGCCTCCCCCTAAATCAAAGACAAAAAGTTGCCCGACTTCTTCACGTTCTATGCCATAAGCAATCGCAGCAGCCACAGGTTCTGTAATAATTCTTTCAACACATAAACCGGCAGCGTCTCCTGCTTTTTTCGTTTCATCGACCTGTGCAGAAGTAAAATAAGCGGGAACTGTAATCACGGCCTGAATGCAATCTTCGGCTGATAATTTAAATTGTTTTCTCACAGCGAAGGCCACTTCTTTGAGGATTTCTGTTGCAACAGTCGTCGCCGAGAAAGTTTGGTCTTCAATTTGCCAGAGATGATTCAAGTCGCCTAAGTGTGTTTTAGCAGAGTGAATGTAATTTTCTGCATATAAAACCGCTTTCTTTTTTGCATTTTCGCCGACAGTTATTTTGCCATCTTTATATAAGAGAACAGAAGGTAAAAACGCTTTATTTTTAAATTTAATACATTCAAATTTGCCTTTCTCCAAAGTGATACACACTGTATTTGTTGTTCCCAAATCAATACCCACAGAAAAAACACGAGACATTTTTTTTCCTTTATTTTTCAGTTAATATGTATTAATCCTGTTCGAAAGGATTGATGGGTGCTTTTTCTGTCATTTCTTTTGTAATAACAGGGTCAGCCCCTTGCATCCCATCAGAATGATTAGAATCAAAAGTCAACATCGCCTCAAGGGGAGCCGGAAGCATTTTAATATTATTCAATTCTGTGCGCAGGGCATCACGCTCTTCAATCAGTTCCGTAATCGTTTCTTGTGCATTTTGGAGTTGATTTGTGACAGTTATTCTTTCCTGATCGCGTTCTTGATTAAATGTTTTGATTTGCTGTTTGAGCCCCTCGTTTTCTTCAGCTTGACTTTCTGACTCTGCTTTTAACGCATAGATTTTTTTGTCTTTTTCTTCAAGTATCTTGTGGCATGCTGCCAGATCTTTTTGTTGTTTTTCTTGAGCTTGATCCAGACCTTTTTTCTCTTGAAAAAGTACTTCCACTTCTGTTTGTAAATGACAAATTTGTAGAGATTGTGCCTGCTCTACTGTTTTTATTTCACCCAATTGTTTTTCAAGCTGAGCCAATTGCTGCCGCATTGCTTGAACCTGTTGTTCTAATTGTATTTTTTCCTGCTTCTCATGATCAATTTGAAGCATTAATACTGCAATTTTTTCTTCTTGAAACTGTAATAAATTTTCTTTTTTAGCAAAATCATCTTGTTTTTGTTGTTTTTCTCGTAAAAATAGCATTTTTTCTTGTTCAAATTGTTGAATTGCTTCTTGCGTATCCAAATAATGTAAGCCACCAGAAAAAAGCAAATCTGTTATTTCATGCATGTTTTGCCGTAAAGCATATAACTGATTTTTATCAACACTTTTTATGCTAAATTTATTGCTCAATGAAACATATTGTTTTTCTGCTAAAATTTCTGTCAAATCTTCAGTAATATTCTCGCGTATTGTGGTTAAATTTTGTTGAATTTGTTGAGTCTGGTTTTTCAGAAAAAGGCATGTATCTTGAATCTGTTTCGTCAGGCTCATACTATCTTGAACATGTTTTGGTAAAGTTTCCAAATATTTTAATTTTTTAAATTCATGATGTACATCTTCTTGGGTCGTTTTAATTTCATCATGGACTTTCTCAATGATTTGCGTGACATTTTGGATTGTTTTTGTGTCACATTCTGGGTTTTCCACAGTATTAGACGTTGTAGAATTTGATTCAAGATAATCCATTTTTTCCTCGCTTACTTATTGATTTTAAAAAGATTCATAGATGACTTCGCCTTCTTTTTTGAGCTGCCCTTTACTATCTAAAAGACGGTATTTAACTATTCCGCTTTGTTCTGCTAAAGCCAATTGTACGCCACAAACATGTTCTGGAAATAAACAATACGGCACATAAATTGTGCCAATATGCTGCCATGTTTCTGGTTGTGCCAATTCTCCTTGATAAATTTTCATCGACATTGCCTGTTTTGTCCCTGGTTTAAATCGAAACATTTTTGGCGCCGAAAAAATACCGTAACGTTCATTTCGCTGAATTAATGGCGAAAAAATCCCTTGCTTCAACAAAAGTCCTACCGCATGACTACTGCGAATCTTTACCTCATATGTCAGTGACTTTGATATTAATTTACCCGCATAAAGTCCTGCTCCTTTACCTACCATGGTAATGGCTTCAGGCGTAGTTTCAGGGGCTTGATTAAAAAATTGAGTGACGGTTTCTACAACCAGCGGCACATGACAGGTTCCCCCCACTAAGATAATTTTGTCAATCGCCTGAGGTAATAAATGAATTTCATCCAGTACGCGATGTAAGGTTGTATGAATATTTTCAACAAATTGTGTTTGCCGAATCCAATCATTAAATTCATTCGGTGTCACTGATTCTATTTCTAAATAATGTTTTTTCTGAAGCCCCTCAACCATGACATATTCTTCATCTGATTCTGTCAAATTTTCTTTTAATAACTTGGCTTCTGTCATGAGTTTAAAATGGTCTTGTACCCGTTCCGTCTCGGGAATATGATGCCATGTCTCAGGAAGAGCTTGTTTAAATTTCTCAAAAAGAACAGTGTCTAAATCTACCCCACCCAAAGTGGCATGGCCATCTGTATTGAGCACATCTAATACTAATTGATTTTGCTGAAATGCTAATTTAAAAATACTCACATCTAACGTGCCTCCTCCAAAGTCAAAAACGAGAAGGGTTTGCGGCGTCGCAAGAGAGGCTGGATCCGGAATGGCAAGGCTATAACTGATTGCCGCCGCAACAGGTTCTTCAATCAAATGCAATATATTGAGACCCGCTGCCTCAGCCGCCTGTTTAATGCACAGTCGTTGAAGCTGTTTAAAAGCAAAAGGAATACTAATCACAACTCCTTCTATTTTTTCTGACCCTGTTTGTGATTCAATTTTACCCTTTAGCCAAAGAAAAACATCCCGAACAACTGTCATCGCCTCAATCTCTTGATTGAGCGCAGGAATAAATTGCCGCCAGGTTGGATCATCCAAACAACGCTTAATATTCCGCACGCAATTTTCTGGATGCGTCATTCCTTTTTTGAGGGCGAGTTCTCCCACAATAAAATTTGTAGGCGATTCATAGTAAATCGCATTGTCTATAAAACGTTTATTTAAACCACTTAAATTGGGAATTTCTTCAACGTCCTGTTTTTGCGGATTCCAACGCGTGATATATAGTGTACTCGTTCCAAAATCAATACCCAGATAAAGACTCATTATTTCACTTTCCAGCAAATTGCTTGCCCTTCGGCAATAATATATTCATCACTAAAATAATAGGCATATTGTAACACTTCTTTAACACAATCTTTTTTACTCAAATCAGGGGTCTCATTTGATCCATCCATAATTGGCACGGGGGTATATAAATCATAATTAATTTTATCATTAGGCTGAAGAACAGCTGTTTTTACCCCTAATTTAGACAAGAAAAGATTAAATATTTCAATGCAGTTTATATAATAAAGTGCAACAGATGGATCCTTATGAATATGCGCCTGCAAGCCACGTGCTAAAGTCGGAACAATTAATTTAATGAGCGTATCTCCCAATATTTTTGTTAAAAACTCAGCAAAAATATGCTGATATTCAATAATTAAATCAATTTCTTGTAATTTATTTTTTAAATAATTTCGGCGCGTATGAAATGGTTGGTCCACTTTTTCCATTAAACGATCAAATCCCTCAGGAATGCTATTGGGTCTATCTTTTCGCCATTGATTTTTTACATCTTGATAAGGAGATAAAATATGCTGTTCAATTATTTGTTCTAATTGACTAAATTTTGTCTCAGTCAGTAAAGAATAAACTGGCGCTATAATAGAATTTTTTATGACAAAATAATCAATTACAGGCTCAAAGACAGGATGTGAAATAATATCATCAGAAGAGATTTCTTTTTTCGCACAACAGATTGTTTTTTCTTGTTTTTGTGGCTTTAAATTAAAACTTAATAGGGGTTGCCATTGTTCTAATCCTATTAATAATTGGCGTGTTTTTGCTTGAAATAAAACTAATTTTTCTTCCAAAAATTGATTAGGGATAGGATCAAAATAATCTACAGTCATTTTTTTTTCCATTGAAAATTGATGTAAATTTTTAATCCAATCTTGTGGAAAAATAAGGTGCGGGCTATATGGTTGATTAAGATTCACGTTTGACATCAATCATTTCATCCTTGATACAATTCCCTTGTTTATCAAAAAGTATCACCTCAACTTTGAGCGTATATTCTTTTGTCATAGAAAATTTGACACAAATATCGACCTCATTTTGACGCATTGGGGGGAGTCCTGAAATAAGAATACTTTCTAAATAATCAATCCCTTCTTCTGTTGTCAACTTCGCCGGGCTGCTTTGATGGCGTTGAAAACACTCAATTTGTAATAATTCTTGATAATCTTTAATTAATTGATATGTTTTTTCACATGTTACAGGTAAATCTTCCCCTGATGGGATCAGACAATCAAAAATTCGTCCATTGACTGCCACTCCAAAATCATGATTCGTTCGATCATATGTTTTCGGCTGATATTTAATTCCTGTTTCTGAGATATTAAACTTCGCCGCTGCCAATAATGCCGCCCCTTCTGCAATAACTGTTTGCACATTACGGGCGGAACGAATAGTCACCTCTTTGAAAAAATCCGCCGCTTTTTGTTGCAATAATGGAATTTTTGACGTCCCTCCAGCCAGTAGCACATCATGAATTTGTGACAAATTGAGGCCAGAAATCTGAATAGTTTGTTTGAGCGCGTTTTCCACATGTGGCAGAATATTTTTTGACAATATTTTATTAAAATCATTACGGGAAAGCGTCATTGTATGATGTAATGTCTGATCTTTTTTTACATATAAATCAGGGAGATCAATCGTGGCTGTTTCAAGATCTGTGAGTTCAATTTTCGCTTGTTCTGCCATATTACGCAAGGTCGTCATGTTTTCTAAATAATGCTGATCAGATAATCCTGAATCTTCTTTTGTCCATAAATTAAGTGCATATTGATCATCTAATTCTTCTTGTAGTTTTTCGACAATATAAGTAGTAATATTCTCCCCCCCTAATTTAGGATTGCCATCTGTTGCCTTTGTTTTAAAGACGCCTTTTCCATCGGAATGAACAATTGAAACATCAAAGGTCCCACCACCAAAATCATAAACTAATAAGTTTAAGTTTTGTCCTTGATTTTCAAAGCCATAAGCAACAGCGGCAGCATTCGGTTCGCGCTCAATTTCAACAGTGTCAAATCCTGCAAGAAGCGCTGCTTGTTTTGTAGCTTCCACTTCGACAGTAGAAAAATTGGCAGGAACAGTGATCACGGCTTTACTTACTGCACCTAACGCATTTTGCGCCTGTTCTTTTAAGTAACGTAAAAAATAAGTGGTCGCTTCCAATCCATTTAAATAAAATGCATCTTCAATCTCTTCTGCCGTTTCTTCTTGTTGCTCAATATCATTAATTTCATCAATTTGGATAAAAAAACCGGCATCATAATACTGACATTTATAATGTAACTCTGCGGCAATTTTTTGATAATTTGCGTCCCGCGTCAAAATAATCGGTTGGCGCGGTTTCAATTCTGCTGCCAATGCTAAACACGCTTGCTGGGATTTAGAACAACTTTGGATAGCAGAAGGATTGATTTCCTTGAGATAAGTAAAATCTTCTGAATGAACAGTCAATCTATCAGAATATTGATTCACAAAATTGAGTGCTTTTTCAATGTCATTATTAGCGCTGAGAAAAAAGATTTCATCCAAATATTCATGATAGTGGGCGGGGATCAAAATAGTATCTGTTTGCGCTAATTGACCAAGAAAATGACTATCAAGCGAAGGCAACAACGCCGCGTCTACAAGATATGTTTTTGCTAGTGATTTTGTTGGAATTTTTGATTTTTGAATCGTCTCTAAAAGGACTTTTAAATTCCGATTTTCACTGTGCATATGGCGTTTAAACAATGTGACAAGTCGTTCTGGATGAATCGCTCCCCGTTTTAACGCATCCACACCACAATAAAATTTTTCTTTTGTCTCAAAATAAAGGGCACTGGGAATAATTTCTTTATTTTTAACCTTAAGAATTTTAACTTTCCCTTGTTCAACATAAGCCACAATTGAATTAGTTGTCCCTAAATCAATGCCAATTTCACGCCCCTCGACTTCTTCAAACTCGATATCTTCATCAATTTCACACGTATTCAATTGATCATTATTTGTTTCAACATTCATTTTTTATTCCTTTTTGGGTTTTCATACGTTGGCGTCATCACTATGCGCGAAACATTTTTATTTGTCAACACACGCTATTTTAAAATAAAAAGTCCTTCTTTTTTTCCCATTGTCATTATTTATTTAAATAAATAAATGGATTTAATAACAACTTAAATCATTTTTTATATTAAATTTTAATATTTTTTTATTATAAAAAATCACAAAATGAAGTCTTTCCCTTTTCAAAAAATCATGTTTATGACTTGAAGATTTCCCATAACACCAAATCTATTTTAGAATATTCAAATTAATTAATTTAATTTATTCATTAAAAAGGTTTAAATCGTGAACGAAACAACAGAAAAAGTTTTACAAGATCGCGTGATTTTAGTGACAGGCGCAGGACAGGGCATTGGGCGAACTGCCGCTTTAACTTTTGCAGCAGCCGGCGCAACAGTAATTTTATTAGGGCGCTCAGCGACTAAATTGGAAGCAGTCTATGATGAAATTATAGCAAAAGGCGGGCCCGAACCAATTTTTTTAAACATTGATTTAGCGCAGATGACGCAGCGCAGTTTTGAAGAGTTTGCCCATCGTGTTAAATTAGAACTTGGTAAAGTCGATGGAATTTTACATAATGCCGCCGCTTTTTATAATTTAGCGCCACTACATTTGCAAAATATAGAACAGTGGGAAAAGCTCATGCGTGTCAATGTGGTTGCCCCTTTTGCACTGAATCAAGCTTTTTTACCGCTGTTAAAATCTTCGCCAGATGCCGCAGTAATTTTAACAGGAGAAACACACGGGCTAGAACCCAATGCTTTTTGGGGCGGTTTTGCGGTTTCAAATGGGGCCTTGTTAAACTATTTGAAAATTCAGGCCGCGGAATGGGAAATGTTTCCGAATTTACGCATTAACTTACTCGTTCCAGGAGCGGTACAATCCCCACAACGGGCTAAAACCCATCCTGGAGAAGTCCACGAAAATTTACCTTTGCCTGAGGTTTTAATGGATGAGTATTTGTATTGGATGAGTGCCGCAAGCCGCGGACGGAGTGGCGAAATTATTGTTCTCAATGATCCAGAAGAATTCATTTCAGAATAAATTTTTTGAAAAAAAGAGCGAATCATTCGCTCTTTTTTGTGTGAATTAGTCAAAAACTATTCCGCAGGACTTGGATGCCAAAAGACTTCTTGCACAGTTGGAAGACTGGCTAATTTTTCAACTAGATCATCCAAGTCATGGTGATCAATCGCGGTTTCCGCCCAGATTACTTTCATTTTAATTTCATCATCACCCAAAGCATGAATACTTAAAGTATGACTTTGCTTTAATTCTTCTTCTAATAATGTCAAAATCTTCTTTTGATGCGATCTTTTTGTAATAACGTAAAGCGCGTTCGTTATTTCAACATCTTCCATGTTAATCGGTTCTCGATTAATCGCATTGGCAACAGGACGCAATAATGTATTTGCTAATAGAACAAAAATAGTGGCTAAAACGGCCTCTAAAATCAAATCGGCGCCCGCCGTGGCCCCAACCGCAGAAGAGCCCCACAATGTCGCCGCCGTATTCAGCCCCCGCACATTTCCTTCTTCCCGCATAATGACCCCCGCCCCCAAAAAACTCACGCCAGAAACCACATAAGCAACTACTTGAACTGCACCACTATTGCCTTGCAGACGATTTGCCAAATCCACAAAAATGGCAGAACCGACTGCAACTAAAACATTGGTTCGAAGGCCTGCTGTTCGTTGACGATATTGCCGTTCTAATCCAATTAATCCACCTAAGAAAAAAGCAGCGATCAAACTAATCAACGAATCTAATAATGCAGGAAAATCAATATGACTCATGATTTGCATAATATTTATACAGGAATAAAACACTATTAGAAACAGGTTTTGTCTAATTATTTGATAAAATTTAAGTCATAATGAATTGTAAGCGGGGCATGATCAGAAAAACGCGCAGCCCGATAGATCGATTCAGTTTGTGCGGTCGTCGCAAAGAGCTCCGTCCCAATGTGATAATCAATTCGCCAACCCGCATTATTTTCCCAGGCTTTTCCACGATTAGACCACCACGTGTACTGTCCATCTTGCAGATTTAAATGCCGAAAAATATCATGATATCCTGCTGTAAATAACGTGCTCAACCATGTCCGTTCTTCTGGTAAAAAACCAGAATGATCTAAATTACCCTTCCAGTTTTTAATATCTTTTTCAGTGTGGGCAATATTGACATCTCCACAGAGTAAAACCTCTCGCCCTTGCTGTTTTAAATAAATTAAATGGGGCAACATAGCCGATAAAAAACGCATTTTCGCTTCTTGACGCGCGGGCGCACTTGAACCTGACGGAAAATAAGCAGAAATGACACTGACCTGCTCAAAATCAAATTGTACATAGCGCCCTTCGCGGTGAAACTCTTCCCATATTGGATTTTCCCAACCAATCTGAATACGATGCGGTTGCAGACGGCTGTATAAAGCGACGCCGCTATAGCCTTTTTTTTCGGCATAGTGAAACCCCGCATGATAACCCAGCGGGTTGGCGACATCTTGCCCAACAGTCTCCGCTTGAATGCGAATTTCTTGCAAACACAAAAAATCAGGTTGTTCTTGATTGATCCAATCCCAGAAGCCTTTTTTATGAGCGGCTCTTAAACCATTTACATTGGCTGTAATAATTTTCATTATGAATCACTGTTTAAATTATTTTTTGTTTCATAAAAAAAGGCTTCCCGATTCGAGAAGCCTTTTTGTCGCATGATTTAAAACTTATTTAATATTTTTTTTTGCCAATTCACGACGCATAAACTCATGAAAATGTAACATGCCATCTTCGGTTGGCGTTTGGTATGGACCCACTTCGTTAATGCCTTGCTCAAACAAAGCGCGCCGGCCTTGTTGCATCCGATCGCAAATATCACGATCTTCAACAGCCGTTTCCATATAAGCAGCTTGCTCTGCCTTAATAAAATCTGGCTCAAACAATAAAATATCTTCAGGATAGTAAAATTCAACGACATTTAAGCAACTATCTACCCCTGTTGGGATAATTGAACTAATCACAAGACTATGTGGATACCATTCAATCATAATATTTGGCAAATACAAAAACCATACTGCGCCGTGCTTAGAAGGCAATTTGCCGCTATTATAATTCAAAACAGTTTCTTGCCAGTTACCATAAACTTGTGATCCAGATTTGCGGAGTTCGTTTGCATAACCTACTGTTTGCACACTAAAACGATCGCTAAATTGCCAACGTAAATTATCACAATCCACAAAATTGCCTAAGCCAGGGTGGAAAGGAACCACATGATAATCTTCTAGATACACTTCAATAAAGGCTTTCCAGTTAATATCATAATGATCAACCACTGTACTATGATAACGATAATCTGCAAAATTGAAGTAAGCAGCAATTTCTGGATCCAGCGTTTTTAAATCTTCCGCAACATTGCGATCCCCTGCAAAGAGCAAGCCATTCCAGTTTTCCAATTTGTTGCGCTTCAAATTGAGGCAAGGTTTGTTTGGAAAATGTGGTGCGCCAATCAGTTCGCCAGACAAATTATAAGTCCAGCGATGCAGCGGACAAACAATATTTTCCGTATGCCCTCGCCCTTTTAGCATAATTGCTTGACGATGTCGGCATACATTGCTGAGAAGCTCAATCTCGTTTTGCGCATTGTGCGTAATGACTTTTGCTTCCTTCATCCAATCCAAGACGTGATAATCGCCTGCATTGGGTACCATATGCGCATGGCCAACATACTGAATGCCGGGGTTAAATAAAAGATCTAATTCCGCCTGATAAATTTCTGGATCAAAATACCAGTTAATTGGTAATTGCGTAGCGTAAGTTTGCAAAGCTGAGGTATCCGTCAAACTGGTCATATGACACAATCCCCATCCGTAAAATAAATAAAGTTATACGTTATTAAAAGAATGAAGCGAAATATTCGCTTGCTGCCCGATTTCATTATCATATGATGGCTCTTTCTTTTTTTGCCAATCATGGCATATTTTATTTCATAATGACGCTGAAAATTTAAAAAAGCCGATATATAACGCTGAAAACTTTTTATTATTTGTTTTTTACAAAAAAACTTTTTTTTGGATAATTAAATTAAAATATTTAAAATTTTCTTGTAAAAAATTATTTATGTATAATCAATAATATAAATGAACCCATAAAAAATCAAGTCAATCCTATTGATATTAGCTAAAACAGAAATAAAAATTTGGATTAATAACTACATAAAAAAGATATCATACTACAATTTTAAGATAAATAAATCCTAAATCAAGGAAAACAAGGAAAAATAACTTTTTTTTGGAGGAAATGCAAGAAATTTGATCTGACTTCAAACAAAGAGTGAGAGAATAACGCAGAAATTTCACAAAAATATGAATTTTTTGTGAAAACAAGTGGAGCGGGTGATGGGAATCGAACCCACGTCTAAAGCTTGGGAAGCTTTCATTCTACCATTGAACTACACCCGCACTTGGGAAGAGCATTTGAAATTTTGCCCTAAAATGTGTATTATATAAAAAATTTTAAAGAAGTCAAGAGAATGTGTTATGAAATTAATCATTAACAACGAAGAGAAACACTTTGCCGAGGACACGTTAACCCTTTTTCAGTTGATTCAGCAGCTTGATTTAGGAGGAAAACGGATCGCAATTGAACGAAATGGCGAGATTGTGCCGAAATCTTTATTTGAAACAACTATACTGGCAGAGCACGATCAACTTGAAATTATTACCGCAGTAGGAGGAGGTTAAAATGGCGTTGGCAAAACGCATTATTCCATGTTTAGATGTCACCCGTGGACGAGTTGTGAAAGGGGTAAATTTTGTCGGATTGCGTGATGCGGGAGACCCTGTTGAGGTCGCCCGTCGTTATGATGCACAGGGTGCCGACGAACTAACTTTCTTAGATATTACGGCAAGTAGCGACGATCGTGATCTCATTTTACATATTATCGAAAAAGTTGCGGAACAAGTTTTTATTCCTCTAACAGTAGGCGGGGGCGTCCGTAGCGTTGAAGATGTCCGGCGTTTATTGAATGCCGGGGCAGATAAAGTCAGTATTAATACGGCCGCAATTCATAATCCTCAATTAGTCGCAGATGCCGCAGGCCGTTTCGGCTCGCAATGTATTGTGATTGCAATTGATGCTAAACAAGTTTCCACACCAGACGAAACGCCGCGTTGGGAAATTTTTACCCATGGCGGACGTAAACCAACGGGTATTGACGCCATTGCTTGGGCCGAAAAAATGGTTGGCTTGGGTGCGGGAGAAATTTTACTCACCAGTATGGATCGGGACGGCACAAAAAATGGTTTTGATTTAAGACTGACGCGGGCCGTTTCAGATGCTGTCAATGTACCGGTTATTGCAAGTGGCGGGGTGGGCAACTTAGACCATTTAGCTGATGGGATTTTAACAGGTCGGGCGGATGCTGTGCTGGCTGCGAGTATTTTTCACTATGGCGAATATACTGTCAATGATGTGAAACATTATCTCAGTCAAAAAGGCATTGAAGTACGTTTGACTTAATTGGCTTGCTCTTCAATTAGGTATCCCCTCACACAAAAAGAACGTGGTCTCTGTACCACGTTCTTTTTATTATAGAAAACAATTTTAATATTTTATTACTGCAATAAATAGAAAGGATTGCTTAGATGAATGCTTATGTCGTCGGCGTCACCGGAGGAATTGGTTGCGGAAAAACAACCGTGGTCAATCTTTTTGCTGAGAAAAAAATTGACATTATTGATACTGATGTGATTGCTCATACCCTCACGCATCCTAATGGACAGGGACTCAAACAGATTGTCGAAACGTTTGGTGAAAAAGTTTTATATGCCGATGGGACATTAAACCGTGCCGCTTTACGTGACATTGTTTTTCAACAACCTGAGGCGAAAAAAAAACTGGAAGCGATTTTACATCCTTTAATTCGTGAGACTGTCAGACAGCAATACGAACAAGTCCAGTCTCCTTATGTTTTAATTGTCATTCCACTTTTATTTGAAACGAATGCTTACCCTGACTTAATTCAACGCCGTTTAGTGATCGATTGCGCAGAAGAAACTCAAATCCAACGAGTCATGGCGCGCAATCAAATGACGCGGGAACAAGTTTTAGCGATTATGGCCACACAAGTCAGCCGGACTGAACGGCAACAACGTGCTAACGATATCATTCTGAATGAAGGAAATTTGAACGCATTGCCTGAACAAGTAAATCGTCTTCACGACTATTATCTTCAATGTGCCCATCATAATGTCTCTGATTATTCTAAAAAGCTTTAATTTATGGCATCAAAAGACTCTATTGATTATGAATTTCCTTTAAACGAACGCACCCGTCTCTTTTTAAGGATTGAAGAAGTTTTTAACCGGATTAATCATTTTTTTGCCCAATCTCATTCCCAAGAGCATCACATTGTGATGCTCTTACTTATTGAATTAACAGAACTTTGTCAACGCGCCGATCTGAAAGCTGAATTATTAATGACTTTAGATTATCAAGCGAATCAATTCACTACGTATCTCCATCACCCATTAGTTGATCAGAATTTACTCAATACACTGTTGCAAGAAATACACACTGTTCAACACGAATTGATTAATTCAATTGGTATTTTTGGACAAGATATTAGACAAAATGATATGATTACCTCATTGAAAAAACGAAGTGTTTTAATAGGTGGTCCTGCTACATTTGATATTCCTATTTATCATCATTGGCTGAATCGTTCCGCTGAAGAGCGTTATTCTTACTTACTCGATTTAATTGGGACATTTAAACCTTTATATGAAGCCATTCGGATTGTTTTACGCCTTTTGCGCAGCGCTCCAAAAATGATTACTTATTCAAGCAATCAAAATGGCTATTTTGAATATACATTAGCAGGACAAATGGTAGATTTATTGTCCGTTCGGATGAATCAATCTGAAAGTTTTTTCCCCGATTTAAGTGCAAATAAATATTGCGCCACGATCCAATTTATGCACATTAACTCGGAAAGCCATTTAGTAAAATATCAAGAACAAATTGCATTTAAACTAGTTCTATACCAACTATATGAACGTTGAAAAAAGCTCATTGTGTGGAGAAAAAAATGCCATTTTTTTATTACAAAGCATTAGACAAAAACGGTAAAATTACTCAGCAAAAAATGGATTTTCCTCATATTGAGGCGCTCCGCACCTATCTTGAACAAACAGAACACACGCTGTTAGAATATCGCGTTCTTTCTCAAAAACAGGTTCAATTCACGCTTTTTTTTCGCCGTTTTTTTTTCGCTTCGCAACCACATCTAGCTTTTTTAATAGATTTTTGTTTTTATTTGGCACATAGTGTGCAAGCAGGCATCCCTTTATTACAATCTCTTTCTCATTTTCAGCGGGCACTTTCTCATCACTCCCCCTTTCATCCTATTCTTTTGCATTTAATTCATTTTATTCAACAAGGCCTAAGTTTTTCCCATAGCTTAAGTCAATATCCACAATATTTCCCGCCAATAATGGTTGCACTCGTCAAAACAGGCGAAAAAAGCGGAACATTAACTTCCGTTTTATTTCAACTATATGAGACACTACAATGGCGTTTTACATTTAAGAATAAACTGAAACAAAATTTGCTTTATCCAATTTTGACACTTATTATTGTCACTATTTTACTTGTTTTTCTTTTTTATGTTGTTATCCCCGAATTAGTTTTATTTTTAGATCAATTACATATTCCCTTACCTCTTTCCACACGCTTACTTATTTATACTACGCGTTTTGTTCAAAATTATGGTTTTTATTTGCTTTGTTCTTTTATCATATTTCTTATTACTTTTCATTTTCTTTACCATACACAAGATTTGTTTAGAAAACAATTCGATAAATTTCTTTTAAGCCTCAAAGGCATTGGATCATTTTTATATGCTTACACAATGACACAACTCTTTCATACCTTGCGCTTAACTTATACCGCAGGAATTCCACTGATTGAAGGGTTGCAGCTGGCTGAACAAACCATTTCCAATACTTTTTTGAAGAAAAAAATAGCGTTTATTTACACTGCTCTTGAGCAAGGTCTATCCCTTTCGGAAAGCTTTGAAAGGAGCCAATTATTACCTCATACTCATTTTGCATTCATTCAAATGGGGGAACAAACAGGGGAACTTGAACACGGATTAATGGGAATTGAAATATATTATAAAGCTATTTTTGAGGCGAAAGGAGACGTATTAATTAAGCTTATTGAGCCTATTTTAACAATTTTTATTGGAATTATCTTAATTTGGATTATTTTTGCTATTTTTGTCCCACTTTATTCTAATTTTTCAAAAATGATATAAAAATGAATTTATTCTCTCAGAAAAATCAGCCAGATTTACTTCTTTATTTAGGTGAAGAACAAGCTCAACTTTATCAATATGAAGAAAATACGATTCATTTATTGCAAACAGTGGCCACTTCTGCCCCAAATAGACTCATTTTGCCACATTCTAAAAATGAAAATTGTCCTTTATCTTTATCAATAGTCACGAATTTGAGCAGTGAAACATATGAAATTCATGCGTTGCCATTATTGAAATCACGCGATATGTCTTTGTTTATTAAACAAAAATTACAAAAAATATTTATTAAGCAATCATACAGCCTTGCTTTTAATTTGGATACGCCAACAAAAAAACAAGAAAACAAAATTAATCCGACAAAAAATTATTTACTAGCATCATTAATGGCAGAGGAACTCATTGTTAAATGGATGAATTTTTTTGATGAAAATAATATTGTTCTTATGGGCGTGCATACGCTTTCACTTTGGATTACTGAGCATTTTATATCGGATTTAAAACAAAAAGAACAGGCGAGCATTTGTTACCTTACACCTGATCACTTTTTTAATTTTATATATATTCAAAAAGGAAAATTATATTTTTCTAGAAAAATACCATTTAATTTAGAAAATCAGGATTTAAATCAAGAATTAGATAAAACTTTAAGTTTTATGATCAATCATCATGGACATCTTCGCATTGATATAACGCACGATTTGCCTTTATTTATTTTTGATACTACATTAATTCAGATACAGAAAGAAGATAACCTAACTGAAAAAATTTCACATTATTCACTTGATTTAAAAAGAATTTTTACTTTTTTTAAAGTAAAAAAACCAGAACATCAATTCGCCCCAGCAAATGCATTACAACGCCAATTTGCCCAAAAAATGAAACAACGCTCAAAACAGGGGCTTCTTTTTGGTTGTTCATTTTTCATTTTATGTAATCTAGGTCTTTTTTGGTTATGGCATACACAAAAAAATGAGTTTTTTGTGCTAGAAAAAAGTTTTCAACAAAAAGAGCAGGATTTAAATATTACTCGTGAAAACAACATGATTCCGCCTGAACAAAATAATCCTCATCTCTTAATTCATCAAATTCAGCTTTTCAAACAGGTTGAGGAGTTTCAGAAAAAATTTTTTAAAAACTTTGAATTACTCTATCGTTTTTCACAAATTTTTGGGGATTTTTCATCACAGGCCAGTATTAGAAAATTAGAATGGGAACGCCCGACTCCTCGAATCCCTCAATCATTTCTCAGAATCACTGCAGTACGCTTACAACCTGCTCCAACAATCGAAATGGAAACTCAAGCAATTTTATCTTTTATTGCCCACTTCGAACAAGCAGCAAGAAAAGATCATTTATTAATTCATACTGAAAAATTGCCTTTAGCACTCCAATCCTCACTAGAAATTAAGAAAGATCCTGTCATTAACACGACTAAATCCCAGAAAAAAAATTATTTTACGGTGCGTCTAACAAATGAATAACGTTCATTCATTTTTTAAAAAATGGAGCTCTATCCATTATTTTTTATTAACTTTCCTTATTTTATTAATTTTTTTATTTTTATACATAATTTATTTATTTTATGAAGAAAATCAAAAAATAACACAATATCAGGTTTTAATTTCTCAACTAGATTTACAACATGCTGAGATTACAAAACAACAAAAAGAATGGAAAAAAGTTTCTGATACTTATCAAAAAATGAAGGATTTTCAATTATTTATACCAGAAAAACGACTTGTTTGGATAGAAAAAACGCAAAATATTGCCCTTTCTTTAGGCGGCTCTGATTTTCAATATACGTTAAAACCTCAGAAAAAACTTTTATTGCCTGCCACACTTGTACCTCGTCCACAAAAAACAAAAATTTATGCAACGCATATGATCTTGAAGTTTTTTATTCCTCAGGAGGAAATTTTAATTCGTTTTGTTCATGCCTTAAATCAGGCAAAAATTGGCTATTTCTTAGTCAAAAAATATACATTAGAACGGACTCATTCGACTGCATTGACTCTCATATTAGAGCTAGAATGGCTTAATTTTTATGAAGAAAAATCAGAAACAGAGACAAATCATCTCTTGCAAAAAAAGGAAAATATAGATGAAGAATCTATTTAAAATCATAGGATTATTGATCATTTTATTTTTTAATCAGGAAAGTTTTAGTGCATCATTAGGCACCGTTTTTTTTACACCCAAAGAACGCGAAATGATTCAAAATACTCCGCCTTCACCCATTATGCCGACAATGCCTCCTGCGGCACCCATTCCGCCCCCTTCAACGCCGCCTCCCATGCCCATTATGCCGACAATGTCTCCTGTAATCACCTCATCCCCTCTTTTTTTTCATGGCGTAATCTTTTTGCCTAACAAACAAGTACGTTTGTTAATTAATCATACTATATATACTCCTCAACAACTTCCGAAAGGATTGCATTATTCTCCCCCTTATCTACTTGTTTATACAACACAAAATTTTTCTATAAAGCTCCTGCCCGGACAAAAAACAACCCTGCCGTTCGCAATTCCAGGATTAACGTTTGAAGGAAATAAACACGAATAATGTCTAATTCTAAAAAAAATTTACAACAAGGTTTCGGTTTTTTACCTTTATTATTTATAATCAGCCTGATTAGTTTCTTAACAGTGATTTATTTTGTAACGCCTGCAGAACAAACACAACCGCGTTATCACGCACCCCGACTCAACCAAGTGAAAGCTGCATTAATGGGAAAAATTTTTCAAATTGATGCAACTTCACAAACTTTTTTAGGCGGATTGCCTTCTCCTGATCGTCTTTTTGCAACAGAATATTTCACTGATTTTGTCACAAAGCAAAAGGTCAGTCGACCTAACTATGATGGCACTTCTGAAACAAAATGTTATGGTGAAAAAGATGATACAAGCCACACAAATGAAGGAGATGCAATCTGTTTAGGTAAAATTCCATGGAAAGAATTAGGGTTGCCTTATTTGAACAACGAACAAGATGGATCAGGACAAATTGCATGGTTTGCTTTCTCAGCAAACTTGATGGATCGAAATTGCTTTTTTCCATTTAACTCTAATGTTTTAGCTGTAAAAAAAGTAGAATTTACATGTGAAAATGCCACACAAATTTTACCTTATCCATGGTTAAAAATTCGGGATGCGCAAGGTAATATTATCAGTGATCAAGTCGTAT
This sequence comes from uncultured Burkholderiales bacterium, assembly GCA_964504875.1. Classification (GTDB taxonomy): domain Bacteria; phylum Pseudomonadota; class Gammaproteobacteria; order Burkholderiales; family CAZDFJ01; genus CAZDFJ01. Next base: position 102,232 of record CAZDFJ010000001.1, read on the forward strand.
TTATTCTTTTTATTGCGGGAGAAGCTTTACCTACACAAAGACGGACACCCCTTCCTACCTTAGCAGATGCTGATCAATATTTAGACAGTGTCACTATTGATTCATCTTGCCATCAACCTTGTCAATCTGGAAACTTTCATAATGGCGATCGTAATAATGATTTTATTATAGGAAATCGATCAAAAACATTTAATGATCAGTTAATTTATATTACTTTAGAAGAATATCTTTCTTTTATAGAGAAAATAGTTTTAAATACAACATCAAAAGCTTGGCTTAATTTTTATAAAAAATATCAAAACTATCCAAATTTAATTGATCCTACTAAAAATCAGGAAACTAATGATTATTTTGGAAAGTTTCCATTTTATATTATTGATAATTCAAATAATTATTCTTTTGAAACAGAAGTTTCTTGGAAAATACAAGACAAATTAGATACGCAAGGCAATCAGACTTTAAAGACACATCTTTTGTCAGAAGTAGATTTAGCTCCTAGCCTTACTAAAAATGAATTTGAACAATATTTCTATTGGAATCAAGCACAAAAAGCCCGTTGTGCTTGGACAAGCAAACGAGAGCGCGCGGCCTATTGTCAAGTTATTTTAACTAATCCAAAAGCCGGAGTGAGCGAACGTCATTTAACTTTTCAACTAGATAAAACAGGGGTTTTAGTACGGATTACGCCTTACCCCGTTCCTACACGAAAGCTTGATTATTCTGGGGCAGCCGCCGGGATTCTTACAGTAGAAGATTTTGTGCTTGATCCTAAAACAAATCAATTAACCTCTTTAGGTGGCTGGGAAATCAGCGAGGGGCAAGCGAATATTACGATTGAAAAAATTCGATTATATCCAGAAATGCCGAAATGGTTTTTGCAACAAAAATGGTTTGAATTACTTTTTGTCATAAAAGCACCACAAAATACATGTACAAGTTCTTTTTCTTGCCTTAAAGTAAACAATCCGGAAAAAAATCGCTCTGATTATTTTCAATCTGTTTTTTTATTGGCCGGCGCCGCATTGCCGCACCAAGTTGATCGCGCAAACCGACCATTTGTGCTTGAAGATTATTTTGAGTCCCCTACTTTAGAATTCATTCGCTCACAACAAGCAGGGGAGATTAAACGGGCAACATCCGATTTCAACGACACGCTAAAAGGAATAAAATAATGCTAAAAATTGCAATTATTGTAGATCCGCTCGATACTTTTAAAATTTATAAAGATTCAACTTATGCAATGATGCAAGTTGCACAAGAACGCGGCCATGAACTCTTTGTTTTACAACAAGAAGATTTATTATTAAAAGCGGGTAGTGTTTTCGGACATGTTTCCCGTGTAAGTTTATTACCACAAGAACTGCAAATAAGTACTTGGTATCAACTAGAGGAAACTCAATTATGTCCTCTTTCTGACTTTGATGCTGTCTTAATGCGTAAAGATCCTCCTTTTGATATGGAATATATTTATTCTACATATTTATTAGAACTTGCCGAAAAACAAGGCGTGGGGGTTTATAATCCCTCGTCTGCTATTCGTGATTTTAATGAAAAACTTTCGATTGCACGTTATCCACAGTTTACGTCCCCTACTATTGTCAGTAAAAAAGTCATAGATATTCGCGCTTTTATTGAAGAACATTATGATGTTATTTTGAAACCATTGGATGGAATGGGCGGAAGTTCAATTTTTAAAGTGACACCAGCCGATCCTAATCTGAACGTCATCTTAGAAAATATGACACAATTTGAAAAGCGAACCATTATGGCGCAACGCTATATTCCAGCCATCAAAGATGGTGATAAGCGCGTGTTAGTAATTGATGGTGAAGTTATGCCTTATGCTTTAGCGCGCATTCCTAAAGCAGGTGAAACCCGAGGCAATTTAGCAGCGGGGGGAACGGGTATTGCGCAACCCCTTTCTGAGCGTGATAAACAAATTGCAGAAACGATTGCTGTTGAACTAAAAGCCCGGCAATTCTTAATTGTCGGCTTAGATATTATCGGGGATTATCTGACAGAAATTAATGTGACAAGTCCAACGTGTATGCAAGAAATTTTTCAGCAAACTGGTTTTAATATTGCGGCAAAAGTGATTGATGCGTTAGAACAGAAAAAAAAATAATATTGTAGTAAAGCAGCCCCATTGGGGCTGCTTTTAAAGTGAGGACACTAAATTGGGTTGGCATTTTTCAAAATAATACGTTGGTTTTTTCCCCATGATCCAGCACGATTGACAGGTTTGGCATAAGCCAGTAAATCTTCAACTTGAGTAATTTCTAATTCACCCAACTTTGCATCACGATAACCCAAAACCCGCCCGTTTAGTTCAATCGGCGTACTTTCGCCTAGCACATTAAAATGCTGCCCAACTTGTACACCCTGTTTTTTACCTAAATTAATAATAACAGTTTCACCGTCAACTAATGCAATGCGGCCTTTCAAAGGATATTTTTCTAGAACAGTTTTTTGAATTTCTTGCGCAAATTTTTTCGCAATTTGAACCGGATCAAAATCCATCATTTCTAAAAGACGATTAGTTTGACGACTTGCTGTAGATAAAACAATTCCTGTTGTTTCGGTGTCAATGACACGAATCGTTGCCAAATTATTGCGCCCAGTGTTAAACAATTGGCCTGTCAAAATTAGGCGCGAAGCCATAATTCGCCCCAATTTTAATTGCGTATCTGGGTCAGCCAACGCAGAAGAGCCTAATTTTAACTCCGCCAAAAGCTTATCTAAAATGGCCCGATCAACGACTTTAACACCTAATTTTTGCAATTCTTGCGTTAATTCTTCTTGCAAAACAGCATCTACCCCAATCCGTTGCATAATATCGGTACTTTGACTGGGCTGCTGAAAACCTAATAACGAAATAGCCAACGCAGGGGAGGTCCATTCATCTTGATTGGTCTTAGCTTGGCTTTTCTGTGTCTGAAATTGCGCAACCAAATCCTTGACCAGGCCATCAATATATTTCTGGCGTTCTAAATCTTGTTTTTGCTCTAATGCAGATTGGGCTTGCCGCAAAAAAGAGGCCACCAGTTTATCATTTGGATTAATCGATTTTAACTGATTAAATGTTTCAAGAGCCTTAGAAGGTTCCCCCATTTCTTGCAATAAAAAGCCCTGATTGCTTAATGCTTCTGTCATAAAAGGGTCTTCTTGCGTGGCTTTTTCATAAGAAGCGAGCGCAATTTTGCTGTTTTTATCTTGTTGAGCGAGATTCCCCTCTGCATAATAAGCTTCTGCTTTATCCCAGGAAAAATCATCATCAGTGTCGATCGCTTTGGCTTGATTTAAAGCCACTTTCGCATTTTTACGATCCCCTTTTTGCGCTAAAACCGTCGCTTTTACAACTTGAGCCGCCCCGCGTTTTGGTTCCATTGCGATCACATCATTGGCTTCTTTTAGCGCCAAATCAGCTTGGCCTTTTTTCAATAAGACTTTTGCGAGCCCTTCTTTGCCTCGCAATTTATTTTTCTTATCTGAATCCTGAGCCAATTGTTTAAAAATTTGTTCGGCTTCAGCCAGCTTGCCTTCTTTAAGAAAACTATATGCGATTCCTGCTTGCGCAATGCCCTGAATTTGTTTTTCTGAAGGCTCTTGATGAACAACAACCGTTTTAGTCACAACTGGTTTGACGCTGGCGACTTTTGCATAAAGTTGACGCGCTGAGGTCATTTGATGTTGTTGAACTTGCTTTTCCGCCACGCTCAAAATAATTTTTTCAGCAGAAACGCCCCCACCTTGGATCACTTTTGCGACTTTCGCATTGGGACCAACTAAATAAGTAGTCGGAAAAACATATTGTGCTCCAAACTTAGCCAGTGTGCCTTCGTCAGCAGCGGCAATGGGAAAACGAAATCCCATAGGAGCAATCGCGGCCTTCAATTCAGGAAGCGATTGTTTTCCCGCTGCGACTACAGCCAATTTGTGCTCAGAACTCAATGATTGTAACTGCGCCAACCCTGACATACAGACAGGACAATTATTTTTCGAGAAAAAAAACAAAATCCCTAATTTATTTTGTGTTAATTTCTGTGTCGAAACCGTCCCGCCTTGTATCGTGGGTAAACTAAAACTAGGCAGGGCATTGCCTTGAGAAACCAGACCCGCTTGCGCAAAAGATCCCGAAAAAGCAAGGGTCATCGCCATAAAAATAAGACGATTTTTGATTATAAATTTCATAGTAAAAACTCACGAAATAAAATAAATTTCCATTTCAAAAACGTTCATTTGGCTGTAAATAACGCCATTTCCCTAATGGTAAATGACCCAACATAATTTTACCAACACGCACACGTTTTAATCCAACAACAGTTAATCCGACCATTTCGCACATCCGGCGAATCTGCCGTTTTTTTCCTTGCTTTAATACAAAACGTAATTGGTCAGCATTTTGCCATTTGACCACGGCGGGGCGCAAGGGCTCACCATCCAATTCTAAACCATGATTTAATAAAGCCAAGCCGCGTTCACTTAATTTGCCTTCTACACGCACTAAATATTCTTTTTCGATTTCAGATTTTTCCCCAATAATTGTCCGGGCTACACGACCATCTTGTGTGAAAATTAATAAGCCTGTGGAGTCAATATCCAGGCGACCCGCTGGAGCCAAGCCGCGCATTTGGGCGGGAGAAAAACGCATTTTACTTTTATCTTCTTCCCAACGATTTTCAGCTGTAATTAAGACACTGGCAGGACGATAATCATGTTCTGCTTGACCGGACACATAGCCAATTGGCTTGTGAAGCAAAATTGTGACTTGATGCGCTTGTGATTTGGCAATTTTTTGACTCAGTTCAATTTTTTGTTCAGGTAAGACTTTTTGGCCTAAGACTGCTAGCACCCCGTCCACTTTCACCCAGCCTTTTTCAATAAAGCTATCTGCCTCGCGCCGAGAACACAGCCCGAGTTCGGCCATTCGTTTTGAAATTCTAATTGGTTCTGTCATAATTTTTACTCTCATTACTCTAATAAAATACGTACTTGATTTCTTTCACATTTTGAGATTGCTCTTGCATCATAACTGATTTTCAGTTTTGGCGATAATAAATCCACAATGTCACAAAAGCCTTTTTTATATGATTCCGTTTGCATTCTCAAATTAAGCTTGTTATATTTTCTTTCTTTTTAGGGAACAGATATGTTAGAACGTCTTGTATTATACCAACGGCTTATGCGTTTAGATAAACCTATCGGTACCATGCTCTTGATGTGGCCCACGCTATGGGGACTTTGGTTTGCTGCAAATGGTCATCCCAATTTAAAAATTTTTGGAATTTTTGTACTGGGCGTTGTGCTAATGCGTTCCGCAGGATGCATTATCAATGATTATGCGGACCGAAATTTTGATAAACATGTCAAACGGACCGCTCACCGCCCTATTACATCAGGGGCAGTTTCTCTTAAAGAAGCCGGGTTATTAACTTTAATATTATGTTTGGCATCGTTGGCGTTAGCATTACAACTTAATACATTCACTTTGCAATTATCCGTGGCGGCGGTTTTTTTAGCAGCCAGTTATCCTTTTACAAAACGATTTTTTCCATTGCCGCAAGCATATTTAGGTATTGCCTTTGGTTTTGGTATTCCAATGGCTTATGCAGCCCATACAAATAGTGTTCCTTTGACTGCATGGTTATTACTGATTGCGAATATTTTTTGGTCTGTTGCGTATGATACTGCGTATGCAATGGTTGATAAAGACGATGATATCAAAATTGGAATTAAAACTGCTGCCTTAACTTTCGGCCGTTTTGATTATCATGCCATTATGATTTGTCATGTTATTTTTATCAGCATCATGCTTTTATGTGGTATTTTAACGCATCGCGGCCCGATTTATTATGCAAGTTTTGTGATTATTCTGTATTTTTTATATGATCAATATCGCTTAATTTCTACATGCGAGAGAGAAAAATGTTTTCAAGCTTTTTTAGATAATAATTGGGTTGGCCTGACGCTCTTTTTAGGGCTGCTAATGGATTACACCATACAATACTAAAAATTAATAATAATAATACTTATATATAGGATTTAATAAAAGTCATGACAAAAAAAGTCGTCATTTTAATTTCTGGACGGGGCAGTAATATGGAGGCAATTCTCCATGCTAATATTGAAAATATTCATATTGCGGCGGTGATTAGCAATCGGCCAGATGCAAAAGGTTTGGAAACAGCGCACCAAGCGGGGATTTCAACTGCCGTTTTAGATCATAAAAATTATACAACCCGTGATGATTTTGATGCTGCTTTAATTCAATTAATTGATTCTTACCAGCCAGATTTAGTCATTCTTGCTGGATTTATGCGCATTCTCACCGCGGCTTTTACAACACATTATACACATCGCTTGATCAATATTCATCCCTCCTTATTGCCTGCTTTTACGGGATTACATACACATGAACGCGCTTTAGCAGAAGGAGTTCGTTTTCATGGTTGTACGATTCATTTTGTCACTCCTGCACTTGACCATGGTCCTATTATTTTACAAGCAGTCGTACCGGTGTTACCCGAAGATGATCCAGATACATTAGCGGCCCGCGTCCTCAAAGAAGAACATCGTCTTTATCCAGAAGCCGTTCGTCTTTTTGCAGCGGATCGTCTGCTCATTGAAAATGGACGCGTTCGTATTCTGAATCCAGAATAGATCAATTAATTGATTTTCATCTCCATAAATAGCGTGCAAATAGATTAAGTCTACACGCTATTTTCTATTATCTTTGCACTAATACTGCCGAAGTCCGATCTTCAGCAGCCCCCTTTTCGTCTCCTAGCATGATGCGGGCTCGGGCTCGGGCATATAATGCGTTGACATTAGTAGGTTCTATTACAATAATTCGAGAAAAATCCATAACTGCATTCTGTGGTTGCTTAAATTTAAGATATAAATTACCCCGTCGATAGTAAGTTTGTAGATTATACGGGTTTATCTCAATTGAGCGATTTAAGTCAGCCATCGCTTCCTGATCGCGAGAAAGTATTTGATAAATATTTCCGCGATTGGCATAAGCAGAACTCAATCGATCTGTTCCCAATTCAATCGCCGTAGAATACGCTTTTAATGCCTGTTCATATTGATGTATTTCATGATAGATAATACCTTGACGATAGGCAATATAAGCCATTTTTTGTTGCGGGCTGTCCTGTGTCTGAAGACAGGAACGGGCTTTTTCCAAAGAATTTAATGCCTCTTGATAGGCTTTTTTCTCTAATTGCGCGCGGCTTTTCATGATATAAATATCAGGATTATTTGGATTAATTTTCAGCGCACTGTCAAAGTCATTTAAGGCTTTTTCCCATTGTTTTAATCCAAAATACGCTTCCCCTCGCAGAAAATAAATTTTTTCATTCCGTGAGTCTGTTTTGAGAATTCGATTAAAATCAATAATGGCTTCTAGATAATGTTGGGCCCTGACATAGGTTTCCCCTCGCTTTTGATAAGCATGTATTTCTTTAGGATCCATTTCAATTTGTATTGTGTATTTCTGAACTTCTTCATCTAAAATCGAATCGGCTTGTGCGCTTTGCCCCCAATTAGCAAACAAGCTAACTATTCCCAAATAAATTATTAACAAGCGTTTCATTGATTTTTCCATTATCTGTTTAATGCAGTGTCTAAGTATAAAAGAGATTACTTTGTTGCGCTGCTTTTTTTATTCTTTTCACAAGAAGATGAGAAATAAAAATAGCCAAGCCTAATCTTTTCTATCTATTTTAAAGATTCTTTTTAAAAAGAAAAATAGATTTATTTAGACTAATTGAAGTTTTTTTTCGAGAAAAAATTTTTTCTCGGATTTTATTTGAATCAGAAAAAAATCTTTTTTGTCTTGAAATAAAGAATAGAGACAAGTTTCAATAAAAACTAAATAAGTTATAATACAAAAATAATTTAATATTAAATTGAATGTTTTTATTATTTTTTTACTCAAAAATAAAACTATTTGAATATTTTTTATAAAATAAATGAAATTAAATCTCTTTTAAAATTTGAGTAAAAAATAAATTGGGGTAGACTTTATTATAATTTTAGTAAAAAATATTCTGATATTTCTTTGTAATAAAACAAATTGGTATGGACAGAAAGATGATAACCCCGCCCAATAAAATAGAGATGGCAGACTGGGCCGCGCTCGCATTAGATAATCTTCCCCATTATGCCTTTATTAAAGATACTCAGGGATGTTATCTTTATGCCAATCAAAAATATTGTACCCTTTTTCAAGGTCGTCCTTTTCTTGGAAAAACAGATTTTGATTTATTTCCGCCCCAACTTGCCAAACAATTTCATGAACATGATCAAGCGGTGCTTTTCGAAAAAAAAGAAATTACTCGAGAAGAGCTACTCACTTTTAATCAACGTCCAGAATGGTTTAGAACCTACAAAAAACCCATTTTAAATGAATCTCAAGAACTCATTGCAATTCTAGGTTATGTTTTTAATATTACTAGTGAAAAAAATGAGTCAGAACGGGCGTATGTCATGATGAAAATTTTATCTTCCATGAATCATGATAATAAAACCAGTTTTGCTTTGTTTGATTATGATGTGTTGCATGAAGATTTTATTTGGCAATATGGGTTTTACGAACTGTATGAAATCAATCCGAGTCTAGAACAATATGATAATTCTTTCTCAGATTGGGCAAATCGTCTGCATTTAGAAGACTATTTACCCATCCGCCAAAAATTAGAAGAAAGCCTAGCAAACCCACAAATATTGAATGTAACTTTTGAATTTCGTATTCGCGTTAATGTCACAAAAATTAAATTCATTTGGGCAAAATTTCAAATTCAACGAAATGATTCAGGACAAGCGCTTCGTATTATTGGTGTTAATTTAGACATTAGTGAAACAAAAAATAAAGATGAAACATTACGCCATTTGTCTTCTCGGTTAGAAATGGCTACGCGCGCAGGTAAAATTGGTTTATGGACATTAAATTGTAGCACAATGCGGTTAGAATGGGATGCTCAAATGTTCAAACTTTATGGTATTCCAGAAGAATATCCTTCCATTCCCCGCGAAAAATGGATTCGTACACTCCATCCATATGATCGTCAGACAGTGTTAGAAGAAGTAGAGCGCGCATTACATGATGAAGAAAGCCAGATTTTTTCTATGACGTATCGGATTATTCATCCCTATTCACTGAAAATACATTATATTTTTGTTCAAGCACACATAGAACGTGATCCCAACAAAAATCCTCTACAAATTATCGGTGTTAATGTTGATATTACTGAATCAAAACAAAATCAATTACAATTGCAAAAACTTGAATTAGTGAATCAATTTGCACATATAGGCAATTGGGAATTAGATACATTAACAAGTGAATTACACTGGGATAAAGGGATGTTTGAATTATACGGTGTCAATCCAGCTGATTTTAAATATACTAATTATGAATGGATTCAATCACTTAATCCTCAATTTAGACATGAAATTCTCAATGAATTTAGTGCTTTTCTAAATGATAAACATCCGAGCCTATTCTCAACGATTATTCATATTATTCGACGAGATAATCGACAAAAAAGAAGTATGCAAGTCTATGCAGAAGCACAACGCGATCCAAATGGGCGGCCTATCCGGATTATTGGCATTAATATTGACATTACAGAACGTGAGCAAGAGCGACAAATCAGTGTTAAAAATGAATACTTACTTAAAACACTGACTGAAACGTCGCCTGTTGGTATTTTTAGAACAGATATTATGGGCAATATGATTTTTATTACAGGGGCATGGCAACAAATCACACATATTCCTATTTATGCTGCTTTGAATCGGCCTTGGTATACACATGCAAGCTTACTCGATCAAGAATTTCTACAAAAAGAATGGCGGAAACTTTGTGAATCTGATGAGATCATGAAAATAGAATGTCGTTTTGAATCCCCTCAAAAAACAACGCCGAGCCTTCATTGGGCACTAATTCAAATTGTTCCTGAATATGATTTACATACGCGTGATACTTCATTAAAAGATTTAATTGCTGAATATCATCTGAGTTCCCGCGTGATTGGTTATACAGGCACCATTACAGATATTACTGATCGAAAACTCGCTGAACAATCTGTTATGGAATTAAATAATACGCTTGAAAAAAGAATTTCGACTGAAGTCGCGCGTAATATTAAACAAGAACGTTTATTGCTTCAGCAATCAAAGCTAGCTTCAATGGGAGAAATGATTGGAAATATTGCACATCAATGGCGGCAGCCGCTCACGGCTTTAAGCATTATTATTGCCAATCTAAAAGATAGTTATGATTATGATGAATTTGATGCGGATTTATTAGAAAAAACCGTGAGTCAATCCCAGCAATTAATTCAAAAAATGTCTAAAACTATTGATGATTTTCGAAATTTTTTTCGACCTGATAAAGAAAAAGTGTTGTTTTCACTTGAAACCAATATGACCGAAATTTTGTCTCTGATGGGTTCCGGTTTTTCGAATCATGCCATTCAAATTCACTATGAACAAACCGAGAAAATTTTACTCTGGGGTTATCCTAATGAGTTTTCTCAAGCCATTTTAAATATTTTGTCGAATGCCAAAGATGCGTTAATCGAACGAAAAATTCAGAATCCTGTTATTTATCTTCGGGCAACCAAAATGAGTCTTGATTCTGCAATGATTGAAATTGAAGATAATGGCGGGGGCATTGACCCACAAATTTTGCTGAAAATTTTTGATCCCTATTTTACCACTAAAGAAAAAGGAACTGGAATTGGACTTTATATGACAAAAGTCATTATTGAACAAAATATGAGTGGCAAAATTACAATTCAATGTGATCAAAACAAAACATATGTCAGAATAATGTGTCCTCTCTGGCAAAATGATTCTAACAATAAAAATAACTAATTCATAAAAAGTGCCTCGATTATGTTTGATTTTCTTACTACACAATCAAGAATAGATAAAAAAACGCTGATTAATTATCTGAAAAATTTAACACTTCTTTATATTGAAGATGATGACGATATTCGTGAATCTTTAAGTCAAGTTTTAGCACGTCGTGTCAAAAAATTGCTCATTGCACGGGACGGAATGGAAGGTTTATTGCTCTTTAATGAAGCGCATCCTGATATTGTGATTACAGATGTCAAAATGCCCAGAATGACAGGACTTGAAATGATTGAAGGGATTCGGGAAAGCGATCATGATGTTCCGATTGTTTTAACGACAGCTTTTCGAGAGTCCGATTATTTTCTTAAGGCCATTGAATTTGATATTGACGAGTATATTTTAAAGCCAATTGATATTGCAATGTTGTCACGTGTTTTGTTAAAATGTGCAAAATTATTACGTGATCGTACTTATGCAAGTTTAGCCCGCACAACATTTGAAACTTTTACTAGTGCAGTCCTTGTCACGGATCATTTTCATCATATTGTGACGCTTAACCCCAAATTTATTGAAACTTTTGGTTATACCGAAGAAGAACTTTATTATAAAAAAGTAGACAGTCTGAATAGTGGAAAGCAAGACGAAGCATTTTATGAACAATTTTATTTTAATTTGAGTGAGTTAGGATATTGGGAAGGCGAAATTTGGAACCGAACAAAAACAGGGGAAATTAAAATTCAATGGCTGACAGTGAATGTTTCCAAAAATTTGCGATTGGCCAATTATATTTATGTTTTCAACCACTTAACCGATACCCAAATTGAAAATAAAAAACTGAAGCATCAAGCTTATCATGATCCCTTAACAGATTTGCCGAATCGATCATTGCTTTTAGACCGTTTGGCAGAATCTATTGCCTTTTCAAAACGGTTTAATAAAAAAATTGCTGTCCTCTTTTTGGACCTGAACGGTTTTAAACCGATTAATGATCAATATGGACATCATGTCGGTGATATTTTACTGCAACAAGTTGGCAGACGTTTAAGTAAATTAATTAAGAATTTTGATACACTAGGACGCTTGGGGGGAGATGAATTTTTAATTATTCTGACAGATGTTTTAGATATTCAATATGTGACTGATTTTGCAGAATATTTACTTACAGTGATTAATCAACCCTTTCAAATTTCGCCTGAATTAGCGGTGCATGTAGGGACAAGTATCGGCATTAGTTTATATCCTGATCATACGCACACTCAAGAAGAATTAATGCAATTAGCAGATCAAGCGATGTATTTTGCCAAACAAAATAAACTCGGTTTTTTTATTACACAAAACAAATCGCTTGATACTCATTCTGTGATGTATTCGTCAAATTATAAATAAAATACTTAGTTAGTGAGAATCATCACAAAATAGCAGTTATACCGCAGGCAAACCGACAGCACGACGCACAACTTTTAAAATGTCATGTCCTTTTTTTGCACGAAGATCTAAACTGACCGCCCCAGAAGGTTTTGCAATGACATCAAATGCACCCAAACGACGGGCTTCCATCGCTTGGGGTGAGCCTGCTTGCGCCACTGAAGATAAAATCACCACTTTAGCCGTACTGACTAATTTCAAGCGTTTCAAACATTCAATCCCATCCATGACAGGCATTTCAATATCTAATAAAATAACATCAGGTTTATGTTTTTGCGCTTCAGTTAAAGCAATTTGTCCGTTTGATGCAGCAGCTACTACTTGAAAATCAGAATCTGCTTTCATAATATCTGTAATAATCGTACGCATTAATACAGAATCATCTACAATGAGCACTTTTTTTGCCATTTTTTTATTTCCTATTATATAACGAAGTATCCACTAGATTATTTGAATACTTTTTTAATAAAAACGGGGAAGGAGATGACGGATCTCACTAAAACACTCTCACTTTACCTGCCCAACGCGCAAGTTTATTTCCGATGCGTTCAAGGGGTAGGGCTTCTGATGCCACCCCCGCTTGAATCGCAGATCCTGGCATTCCATCCACGACACACCCCGCAGGTTCCTGCACTAAAACAGGCAAGCCTTTATGTGCAAATTCACGGGCTCCTTCGGTTCCATCATTGCCCATCCCCGTTAAAATCACAGCAACTGGATTTTTTGCAACTTTGATGGCCGATTTAAACAGTAAATCGACCCATGGTTGTACCGGCGCATCCGTCCGTTGCTGTACTTGTAAAATAAATTTATTTCCAGAAAGGCGTAAATAACTACTGGTTCCACCCGGTGCAATAATCACTACCCCCGGCTCTAAGGTCATTCCATGGCTTCCTTCGACAACTTTCAATCCCGTTTGCATTTGCAAATGCTCTGCAAAAGAAGCCGTAAAAGCGGCAGGCATATGCTGCGCAATCACCATCGGACATGACAAATCCCCCATACTTTGCAGCATTTCGGGAAGCATACGCGGCCCTCCCGTTGAAACACCAACCACAACTAAATCAACTTGATTAGGTTGATTAACGCGTCGCAACGTATTGGGATTAATTTTTTGTCCCATTGTATGCAACACTAAGGGGGTATCTTCACGAATATAATTAACTTCTGGAACAGAACGTTTTGACCAAAAACGAATTTTATCGCGTAATTCTTTTTCAATATGCGCAATATCTAATTGAACAAACGAAGAAGATTTTGAAATATAGTCTACGGCCCCTAATTCAAGGGCCCGAAAAGTTTCATTGACCCCGGCCTGTGTCAAACTACTAATGACAATAATTGGCGTCGGTTGATTCTGCATAATATGCTGAATCGCATCAAAGCCATTCATTTCGGGCATTTCCAAATCCATTGTAATAATGTCTGGTCGTAATTCTTCAGCCATCTTAATGGCAATCGCACCGTTTGCCGCCTCTCCAACAATTTTTACATCAGGCTCTTTCTCTAACATTTTACGCAGTGCAACCCGCATAAAGCCTGAGTCATCTGTAATTAAAATTTTAATCATAATATTATAATTATCGTTAATTTTAACTGGCTAAATCGCACAAAAAATTTGCGTCGTTTTATAAATTTTTTTGTCAATATTAATGATGAGACGACTGTTTCTTCAGCGGCTCAAGTGTTAAAATTGAAACAAGTTTCCCATTGAGTTTGCCAATTGCTTGGACATAATCCGTGTTTGAATTTGTAGCAGGCTTAATATCATTGAAAACAATTTGAACCACACGATAGACGCGATCCACAACGAGAGCCCACAATCCACTTTCAACATAAACAACAATATAAGAAGTATAGGCAGTAACTTGTGTCGGCATTTCCATTTGGGCACGTAAATCAGTGACAGGAATCACGTCGCCTTGAATTTGCACCGCGCCTGTTAATGAGGCCAGTTGCCCTTCAAGATTAATCTGCTCGTTGGCTTTATATTCGACAACACGTGAGACAAATTCAAGTGGTAAAGCACAAAACTCATGTCCCACAGAAAAAGTCAAAAAAGATCCTGATAGTGCAGAGTCTGACTTTTCTTCTTCATAAAAGGCTTTACGATTCATAAACCCTCGATAGACAGCAATGCGTTGCGGAGAAATAAGACCATTAATTTGAATGAGCCCAATCATACTGCCATCTTTTCCTAAAAGATAACCTTTAAATTCTGTTTGGTCGTCATACAAATCATGTTTTGCCGTTTCATTAAAAGATTCTATCCCAATGATTTTTTTAACTAATAATCCCAATCGGGCTTGATCGCGTTCAATAATCACCATTGAATGCACATAAGATGTTTCATCATCTGGATTCCCCATCAAACGGGCCAATGAAAGCACCAGATGGGGATGACCCCGAATTGAAGTAATACCTGCCATTTCTTTTGGTGCATGTGGCAATTTTGTAATGTCATACACCTCAACGATTTCAAGGACATCTGTAAGGTGTAATGCATAGCGTTCATAACCCACTTCCACAACAAGACAGGTTCCCTGCTGTTCTTGTTTTTTTGTTTCTGCGGCTGGGATGGGGGCAATCGCTTCGACAGTGCCTAATAAACCGCTGCCATCTCCGCTTGATTCCAAATCAAAAGTTGGGAAAACATTAAATCCCATTAAGGTCGCTTCGAGAATTAAAACAGAATAATTTTCCCATAAAAGCTGGCCTTTAATAAGATTCAAGCTCTCGTGTGCAATTTCAAGCTCACTTGTATCATAAAGTGGAAAAATATCATGTTCATCAATTTCGACCATTTGTATCACGCGGGACACGTGAAGCGTATAATACGACTCGTTTAAGACCAACAACAATAATTCGCCTTGTGTTGGTAACAACAAGGACGGCAAACCCAACTTAAGGGCAAGATTAATCTGAGGAATAACCTGCCCAAAAATATTGACCAAACCATCCACATATTCAGGGACAAAAGGCACAGGGGTTAATGGAACAGGCGGCACAACCTTCGGCACTTGCGCAGCAGGGAGCGCATAATACGCTTGATTGAGTTCAAAAATAATAAATTTCATATGCCTATTTCAAATTTAACCTTAAGGATTATTTTTTAATGTAACACACTGAATCTGCTTTCCAGCGACTCTCAAATTCTTCTTGTAATAAGAGGGTATCAGGTGGACCGAGCATCAACGTGCCGCCTGTTGATAATGCTTTATGAAGTAAACTTTGAACGCGCCTTCTCGTTTCAATGTTAAAATAAATTAAAACATTCCGACATAAAATGATATCACACTGTTCAATCGGAAGTATAGAATCTAGTAAATTATGTGATTTAAATGAAACCAAACGCCGTAAAAAATCCTTAATTTCAAGATGATTTTCTTCAAAGTGATGTGCCTGACTTAAAGGGGCGGTCGTGTTTCCAAAAAAGCGAAGGAGTTTTTGCGGCATTCCCCGAAATGCATTCAACCCAATCATGCTATATCGTCCATTTTTCGCAAAATCAACAATTTTTTGTGAAATGTCTGTCCCTAAAAGTTCCAGTTTCCAGCGCGGATTGACGCGAATATCTCCCGAAATACTCTCTTGTGCTTGCCCCACTTCTAATAATGCATCCAATGTCATCATCGCAAGCGTATAGGCTTCTTCTCCACTCGAACACGCGGCGGACCAAATCCGAATCGTTGGACTGGGTTTATTCATTTCTCGTTGAATAATCGCGGGTAAAATTTCCGTCCGTAAATGCTCAAATTGTGAGGCGTCCCGATAAAAATAGGTTTCATGCACCGTAATTGCTTCGATTAGATCTTGAAGATGAGCTTGTGTCAGCCCGCTTCGCATCCGCCGCAACCATTCTGTTGCACTCTCATGACGCATTAAATCCAGTAACTTTTCACGGTGCCGATCAGATAAAACGATCCCTGTCAAATGTTGCAATTCTTCAATTGCTTGTGCATAGGGACCAAGCTGATCAGTACCTGACTTCTGTTGTGGTTGATCTTGTACAAATGGCGTTTCTCCTGGTACGGCCTTGTATGCATCCCTTAGGGCTTGCACTCCCCGTGACATTTCCATTAATCTTACATTTAACGGTTTGTCCATAATGACTCCACTTTAAGCATCTCAATGACTTTGCATTTTAAAAATTTTTGGTACTTTTTTATACATTTATTCATCTTTACATAATTGAAGTTATTTTTATTTTAGCGCATATTAGTCTTCTTTTTTTATTATAATAACTGAAAACCTGTATTTTTCTGAAAATAATATAAGAGATAAAAAAATGATAGATTACTACCTAAAGAAAAAAGCATTGCTTGTTACTTTTATGACAGTTTTTCTTTTAATAATTTTAATCACCTTTAGTTATTTAATTTTAACCAAACTTGATGATATCTCTTCCGCATGGAACAATTATAACGAAAATATATTGAGGCTTAATCATAACTTAAATCAGCTTATCACTCAAATTGACCATCATGGATTTGTCTATCAATTTAGAAACTATCGGAAAACGGGAGATTCTAAAAAGCTACTGGCAATATACAACAAAGCAGAACAAGTTCAACTCACCATCGTAAAATATCGAGAAATAAAAAACTTGCGATCCGAAGAATTGGACGCTTTATTTAAAATTGAAGCCACCAGTCAAATTATTCAAACAAACATACAAAACCTGATTCAAGCCAAAAAAGTAAGCAATACTGATCATTTCTACGAATGGCTCATTCCCATGAATGAACGCATTACGACGAATCTAGAAGTCCTTATTTATTTTAATGAAAAACGAATGCGTAATTTCAGTGCAGAAGTTCAACCAACACTGAATGGAATTCATTTGTCATTATATTATACGCTGACTGCTATTTTTGCGCTCTTTCTTTCTGGGTATTTACTCACGCGTTATATGTTCAAAACGATCAAAACAAATGATCAAAATAGTTCGGCACAACAAGTACTTGAACAAATGTTTGAGTTAAGTTCTGTCGCGATGATTTTATATGATCTTTCTGGGAAAATTAAACGGGTTAATCAAAAAGCGATGGATTTATTAGGCGTGACACAAGATGAATTAGTCCAAACTTCAGTGAATCATCTTTTTGAAGCGTTTTCTTATGCGGAGTATTTAGTTGATCCTGCTGCCCTCTCAAACAAAAAAATTGTGTTCACGCCCGCACAGCACGCACCTATTACCCTCGAACTTTCATTAAGTTATACTATCCGTGAGCACCAATTTGAAATTATTTTGATTATTCAAGATATTACAAGTCAAATTCATGCAGAAGAAGCCTTACGCAGTAGCGAAGAACGTTTTCGTTTAATGGCAGAATCTATTGAAGATATTTTCTGGATGAGTTCCCCTGATTTTAAACAAATGATTTATATCAGTCCTGCTTATGAAAAAATTTGGGGGTTACCTCGCAATGACCTATATACCAATGCTAAAGCTTTTTTAAATGGAGTCCATCCTGAAGATCGTGCAATTCTTCGGGGGCGCAAAAATGATGTCACTACAAACCAATGGAATTTGAAATACCGTGTTTGTCGCCCAGACGGGTCAATTCGTTGGGTTTTGGACAGAAGTTATCCTGTTTTGGATGATCAAGGTGCTTTGATTTTTATGACAGGCATCGCGCGAGATATCACTGAACAAGAAGAAATAGAACGGGCTTTGCGGACAAGTGAATCTAAATTCAAACGCATTTTTGAAAATATTCAGGATGCTTATTTAATGACTAATTTTGACGGAGAGGTCATATTGGTCAATCCTGCCGCTGTACAAACTTTTGGTTATGACAACGAAAACGAACTAATTGGAAAAAATATTGCTTTTGATATTTACAAAGACGAAGCCACTCGTGAAAAAGTCATTGCTCTTTTAAATGATGTGGGGCATGTTCATCGTTATGAAGCGCTCTTCAAAAAGAAAAATGGCGACACAATTTGGGGTGAAGCCAATGTCAGTATTATTTATGACGAATTTGGCAATCGTGTAAGCTTTGAAGGACTCGTGCGCGACATGACAAATCGCAAACAAACTGAAGAAGCCCTTCGTCAAGAAAAAGAAAAAGCCCAAAAATATTTAGACGTGACAGGAGTCATGATTGTTGTGATTAATAAATCGCAACAAATTGAACTCATTAATCGGGCCGGCTGCAAAATTTTAGGTTATTCAGAACAAGCCCTCTTAGGCAAAAATTGGTTTGAGCACTTTGTGCCAGCTATCCAACGCGATATTGTTAAAACGGCTTTTGATTTATGTATGCGTGAGGAAATTGCTCTCGTTGAGTATTTCGAAAATAGTATTATGAATATTCATGGCGAAGAACGAATTATTTCATGGTATAACACATTATTGCGGGACAATAAAGGTCAAGTTGAAGCAATTTTATCATCTGGAGAAGATATTACCGAACGGAAACAAGCGGAAAAAGCCTTAATTTTGGCGAAACAAGAAGCAGAAGCGGCAAACCAAGCTAAGAGCGAATTTCTGGCCAATATGAGTCATGAAATCCGGACGCCTATGAATGCTATTTTAGGGATGGTGTATTTAATTCTTCAAACAACACTCGAAGATAAACAGCGAAATTATATTAATAAAATTCAAATTTCGACCACTCATTTATTAGGCATTATCAATGACATTTTAGATTTTTCAAAAATTGAAGCGGGCAAATTAGAACTAGAAAGTATTCCGTTTGACATGAATGAAGTCATTGCTAATTTGGCTAATATTGCGGGATTGCAATCCGAAAATAAAAATCTGGAACTCTTATTTGATATTGATCGAAATATTCCTCATTATCTTTTAGGAGACCCCTTGCGGTTAGGTCAAGTGCTGATTAATTTGCTAAGCAATGCAATTAAATTCACGCATCAAGGTGAAATTATTGTCCAAATGAAAGTAATCAAACAAACAGATTACGATATTGCTCTGCAATTTAATGTCAAAGATACAGGCATTGGTATGACACCCGTTCAAGTGGATAAACTTTTTACATCGTTTTCCCAGGCAGATACATCAACAACACGGCGTTATGGGGGAACAGGGTTAGGACTGGCCATTACTAAAAAACTAGTCAATATGATGGGGGGAGAAATTCATGTTTCAAGTGAGCTTGATGTCGGAACGCATTTTTCATTTGATTTAGCTTTTTCATATCAAGTGGTGCCTATTGACGGGCCGTTACATCATGTCGAATCCGCTCCGCATTTAGAAAATTTAAAAGTTCTTGTGGTTGATGATAATCATATTGCAAATACACTCTTAAAAGAAACCGTACAAGGATTTGGTTTTCGAACAGAAACCGCATTTTCGGGGCAAGAAGCTATTCGTGCAGTAGAACATGCCTCATTTTGTGGGACACCTTTTGATTTAATTCTCCTCGATTGGAAAATGCCAAATATGAATGGCATTGAAACAGGAGAATTTATTCAAACAAAACTCCATTTGACTAAAAAACCGTTGATTATTCTTGTCACAGCATATGGCAATGAGCAAGTTTTTTCACAAATTCAAAATACAAAATTGGATGGTTTTTTAATTAAACCGATCTTACCTTCTGTTTTATTTGATACAATTAACGAAATTTGGGTAAACCATACAAAAAATAAAGTGCAAAATGCAAAATTAACATCAAAATTAACCAGTATACCATGCTCTGAACAATATACTTTTCCGGGAGCAAATATACTTTTAGTTGAGGATAATTTTATTAATCAAGAAGTTGCCCGAGATATTTTACAAAATTGGAAGGTGCGCGTGACGATTGCCAATAATGGTCATGAGGCGATTGAAAAGTTACGCAGTCCGGATCATGATTTTGACTTAGTCTTAATGGATATTCAAATGCCCGGAATGGATGGGTACGTCGCAACGCAACAAATTCGCCTGCTCCCACATTTAGATGCGTTACCCATTATTGCAATGACTGCTAATGCCTTATCTACTGAACGCGAAAAATGCTTATCTATCGGAATGAATGATTATCTTGCAAAACCAATAGATGTCTCACTTCTGGCTGAATTGTTAAAAAAATGGTTACCAGAAAAACCAACATTTTCTGATAAACCAGCCGAAGGCACGATTTCTTCAACAGAATCAACCATGATGATTGACCCAATAGATGTCTCACAAACACCCGTTGAATTAGCAGGCATTCATGTTGCAGAAGCTCGACAACGCTTCAATCAAAACATGGACCTTATCCAAAATTTGATCGGGTTATTTTACACTGAAAATAAACAAATTATGACGCGCTTATGGTCTCTCTTTCAAGCGCAAGATTGGGTGACTTTAGGAAAAGAGCTCCATACTTTAAAAGGCATTACAGGCAATATTAGTGCGACTAAAGTGTTTCATGCAAGTAAAGTGTGTGAAGATAATCTCAAAAACCAGAATCATGATCAATTAGAAACTTCACTACTTGCACTTGAGCAGGCCTTGCAAGAAGTTTTTCAGACAGCGGAATTAATACAAAATAAGAAGCAAGTCGCCTCACTACAAAATGTGACGCGCCCTGATGAAAAAAATACGCCTGCTGATGTAGAAACGCACGCTAAAATAAAAGAATTTATTCGTCTCCTTGAAATGAATAATATGAACGCCCTCTTTTTCTTTAAAAATAATCAGGCTTTGTTCCACAATGTTTTTGGAACAGAAGAAGATTTTAGCCGTTTTTCAGATCATATTAATCGCCTTAACTTTAAGGCAGGCTTACAAGCATTACGTCAATATTGCAGTCAGCATCACATTGAAATATAAATAATTTATAGAACAAATACATGGACTTTTCAGAATGATAATTTCAGATATTATAAAGCACAAAATACTTATCGTAGATGATCAATATATTAATATACAAGTCCTATATGATATTCTTAAAGAGGATTACATACTTTTTTTTGCTTTGACTGGAGAAGACGCGCTGAGAATTGCCTATGAAGAACAACCTGATCTGATTTTACTGGATGCGCTAATGCCTGAAATGACAGGCTATGAAGTTTGTTCCATACTCAAGGAAACCCCTGAGTTTTCTGATATTCCCATTATTTTTATTAGTGCGCTCAATGAAATCGAAGATGAAACCAAAGGGCTAGAGTTAGGCGCGATTGATTATATTACTAAACCCATCAGCGCATCGATTGTTAAAGTTCGTGTCAAAAATCACCTTGAATTGAAACGACAACGAGATGTCTTAAAAAATTTATCTTCTTTAGATGGGCTCACGGGTGTAGCAAATCGGCGGCGGTTTGACGAAATTTTAGAACGAGAGTGGCTCAGAATGCGCCGGAATCAACAATCCTTGTCTTTGATTTTACTTGATGTTGATTTCTTCAAAAAATACAATGATCATTATGGGCATCTTGAAGGAGACGATTGTCTCAAAATGGTTGCACAAACATTACAACATGCCCTTTGTCGGCCAACGGATGTTTTAGCGCGTTATGGTGGTGAAGAGTTTGCTTGTGTCCTCGCAGAAACAAATTTAACGGGAGCAGAAGTGGTTGCGGAAAAAATGCGTCGGGATATTTTTAATCTGCATTTACCGCATCAAAACTCAGACGTTGCGTCATATGTGACGATTAGTTTGGGCGTGGCGAGTATTGTGCCCTCTACAGAAACAAAACCTAAATTTTTAATCGATATGGCAGATCAATGTCTTTATGAGTCAAAACGACGGGGCCGCAATCGTTATACTTTACAATCTGTTAATCACTCATAATATTTATTATTTTTCAGCATGAATAATCATACTTTAATTGAAAGAAGTCAAAAAGCAGTATGGCATCCCTGTACACAAATGAAACAACTTGAACGTTTTCCACTGATTCCAGTAAAAACAGCCAAAGGTGTCTGGCTTTATGATATGAACGGAAAACGCTATTTAGATGCAATTAGCTCATGGTGGGTTAATCTTTTCGGACATGGACATCCTAAAATTAATGCGGCATTACATGATCAATTAGAATCATTAGAACATATTATTTTAGCAGGTTGCACACATGAGCCGGTGGTGGCATTATCTGAGAAGCTCAGTCAAATAACACCGGGACATGGACAACTTGGACATTGTTTTTATGGAAGTGATGGCGCTTCTGCAACTGAAATTGCACTCAAAATGAGCTTTCATTACTGGCAAAATATAGGCCAACCTGAAAAAAAACATTTTGTCAGTTTAAAAGATGGATATCATGGTGAGACCGTTGGCGCGCTTTCTGTCACGGATGTTGCATTATTCAAAAAAACCTATTCACCATTAATTCGTTCCAGTTATCAGGTTGATTCGCCAGATTGGCGCCATGCCAAAGATGGAGAAAAAGCCACTGAATATGCATTACGTTGTGTTGCTGATGTGGAAGCATTTCTAGAACAAAATCATCAACATATAGCCGCATTTATTGTTGAGCCGCTTGTGCAAGGGGCGGCCGGAATGGGTATGTATGATCCCATTTATCTCACCCATATTCGCGCATTATGTGATCGCTATGAAGTTCATTTAATTGCGGATGAAATTGCTATGGGATTTGGACGAACTGGAACGCTTTTCGCGTGTGAACAAGCGAATATTGTCCCTGATTTCATGTGTCTTTCTAAAGGAATCACAGCAGGTTATTTACCCCTGGCTGTGGTTTTAATGACAGATAAAATTTATAATGCTTTTTATGATGATCAAGTTTCCCGTGGCTTCTTACATTCACATTCTTATACGGGTAATGCGCTGGCTTGTCGAGCCGCCTTGGCAACTCTTGATTTAATTGAAGAAGAACAAATTATTCTGCAAAACCAACAAAAAACATTAGAGTTTAATCTACTTTGTCAAGAACTTGCTATTCATCCTAAAGTAAAGTTTTTTAGAAACCGAGGCATGATTTGGGCTTTTGATGTCGAAACAAATCATTCTGACTTTTCCTCTTGGTTTTATCAAGAGTCTATCAAATATGGTATTCTCTTACGCCCTATTGATAAAACGGTTTATATAATGCCACCTTATATTATCAATATTGATGAATTCGCAACAATCATTCAAGTAATATTAACCCTTTTGGCACAAGTGCCTTAATAGGCTTTGGGCGTATTGTTTGATGATCGACAATTGATTTTATTTATAACAAGCTTTTGCGTATGATTGACTCACTAAGACGTTGTTACTTTTAATGACAAAACAACGTGAGAAAAAAAGTAATGAAAAAAGTACAATCCAATTCAATATTATCTCCACAGACAGAAACGTTTGATCCAATGACTTTGTTAATAAAACTTGCTGAAGCTGAGAATCAGCGTGAAGAGAAACAAGCTCTGTTTCGCCAAGCGTTTGATTATGCCCCCATTGGTATGGCAATTGTCGGACTCGATAGTAAATTTATTGAGATTAATCATGCATTTTGTCGAATGCTTGGTTATAAGGCTGACCAGCTCGCACAATTAGATCTGTATGCCATTACGCATCCAAATGATTTAGAACAGATTATTTCGCTCACACAACAAATTCTTGAAGGCAAAATCAGACATTCATATGTAGAAAAGCGTTATATTCATAAAAATAAGCAAGCTGTGTGGGTTATGTTGAGTTTATCACTCGTACGAAATAAACAAACGAATGCGCCTTTATATTTTCTGATTCAAACTTTAGATATTCATCAACAGAAATTACGTGAGCACGAGTTACGTGTTCATAAACAGCGTTTGCTTTCTGCTTTAGAATGTTCTGAGCAAGGATTATGGGACTGGAATTTAACCACCAATGAAGTCTATTTTGATGAACAATGGAAAAAAATTCTAGGATATGCTGCACATGAAACAGTGGCAAATCACTATCACATGTGGATTGATCATATCTATCCAGAAGATCGGCAACATGTGATGTCTGCACTCAAAACACATCTTGAAAATCGCAATGACTTTTTTGAAACAGAATATCGGGCTTATCAAAAAAATAATCAGTTGATTTGGCTCAATGTTAGAGGGCGTGTATGGGAAACAGACCAAAGGGGCAAGCCTTTGCGGATGTTAGGGACGATTGCAGATATCAGCAGCCGCAAAAAATTAGAAGCACAAGTATCGGATGTCACAAAAACAATTCAAAATAACGAACTCAAAATGCGGGCTATTTTGGATGCGGCCGCTGATGGGATTTTAACAATTGATATGCATGGCATGATTCAAGATATCAATCGGGCGTGTGAAGAAATGTTCGGCTATTCTGAAGATGAATTGATTGGGCAGTTGATTCATGTGTTGATTCCAGAAGAAGCACATTCCATTCATACAAAATTGTTCAAACAATATGATCATGAAGTGGCCCAAAAAATGTTGGGACATAATGTTGAATTAACTGGATTACGTAAAGATGGATCCCTTTTTCCTTTAGAAATTAACATTAATGAACTCCGCCTAGGTGAAACATTATTTTTTACGAGTATTATGCGTGACATTACCTCTCGTAAAAAATCCGAAACCATTATTAAACATCTTGCTTATTATGATGCGTTAACTGATTTACCTAATCGGCGTTTATTTTATGAACAACTTGAAAAAAGCAAAACATTACCGTTTTCATTAATGTATGTTGATTTAGACCAGTTTAAAATTATTAATGATAATTTAGGACATTCAGTTGGCGATAGATTACTGAAACTTGTCGCCGCGCGGATGAATGCTTGTGTTGAAAAAGATGATTTTATTGCCCGATTAGGGGGCGATGAATTTGCGATTATTGTCAATTCCGATCAGTTAAACCGGACTGCTCCCACCGCAAAACGAGTTTTAGAAAAACTTTCACAACCTTTCTTTATTGATGGGCGAGAATTACATATTAGTGCTAGTATTGGTATTAGTTTATATCCTAATGATACATATGATTTAGATATTTTAGTCAAAAATTCAGATATTGCTTTGTATAGTGCTAAAGAATTTGGACGAAATAATTATCAATATTATCATGCGGAAATGGGGAGTCGAATTGAAGAACGACTCATGATTGAAACTGAACTCCGTCAAGCATTAGAAAAAGATCAGTTTTTCTTAGTTTATCAACCTAAAATTACTTTAGAAGATAGTAGCGTTGCAGGAGCGGAGGCGTTAATTCGTTGGAATCATCCCGAATTAGGCTTTGTTTCTCCAATGAAATTTATTCCGATTGCCGAAGAAACAGGACTGATTGTGCCGATTGGAGAATGGGTATTACGCACGGCTTGTCATCAAGCAAAATCATGGCTTAATGAATCGCTGGCTCCTGTGCGCGTTGCTGTAAATCTTTCTTCTGTCCAGTTTAATCAAGAAAATCTCTGTGAAATGATTAAACAAATTTTGGATGAAACGCAATTAGATCCAGAGTGGTTAGAAATCGAGCTCACCGAAAGTACTGTTATGCAAGATGCGGCAAAAGCCGTGCGGATTTTAAACCAAATTAAAGATATGGGCATTACACTTTCTGTAGATGATTTTGGAACAGGTTATTCTAGCTTGAGTTATTTGAAACGTCTTCCCATTCAACAAATTAAAGTTGATCGTTCTTTTGTGATGGATTTACCACATAATCATGACGATGTCATTTTGACACAAACAATTATTAATTTAGGGAAAAATTTACGCCTGAATGTTGTAGCAGAAGGGGTGGAAACCATTGAACAAGTCAACATGTTGCGGGATTTTGGTTGTCACCAAGTCCAAGGGTATTTTTACAGCCGCCCTGTAGAAGCCTCTCAATTTGTATTATTTTTGCAAAAACATTTAAAACAAATTCAAGAAAGCATAGCGATCAACGAAAGTGCAGCAATTTAACAACTACGGAATATCTTTCCCCCGCGCAAAAACGGGTGGGGGAAAGTATGGAAGTACCGCACGCAATTCAGCAAACTTCGCTTACAGGGCAGAAAGTTGCTTTTCTGCGTGAATTCGGCGGCCACCATTAAAACGGTGTGACCAATAATTATCAGTCATATTTGAAATTTGAACCGCGCTCCGGCTGTTTGGCGCGTGAATAAAACGGTTACTTCCCAAATAGATTCCTACGTGGGAAAAATTACGGCGGCGTGTATTAAAAAAGACCAAATCACCCGGTTGCAACTCGCTTGTTTGAACACGTTGTCCAACTTGACTTAACGCATGCGCGTTATGAGGAACTGGTAATTCAGCAATCTGTTGGAAAACATGACGAACTAATCCGCTGCAATCTAAACCGCCCTCTGGAGAACTTCCCCCCATTCGGTAACGTACGTCAGTTAAACTCAATGCGTACATCACAAGATCTTGCATTTTGGAACGAAAATCACCAATCGCTGTAGAAGATGAAAATAGTTCATTTTGAGAATTGAAAACATTATCATCATTAGTTTTTTCTAGAGCAATATTTTTATATTTTAGTTGGGATAAATCCGCTGTTGGGTCAATCCGTGTGCTAGTCGGTGTAATTTTGCTTACTTTGTTATATTGTTGTGATTTTTCTACTTGATAATTCGCGGAAGTAGACTCTACAGCAGGCATTAAGGCCGCCGCAAAACTAATTTCTTTATTTTCTTTAGAATCGACTTCTGTTGCAAAACTATTTCCAAAATGGAATGTGCTGAACGTAATCAAAGAAACACAAAATAAACGTAAATTTTTCTTGAAAGACATAGGCAAACTACCCTTTATTTTTTATCGTAAAAATTACGATGGTTTATTGTTAATCTTTGTCGTTTATACTAAAAAGTAATATAAACAACCCCTCAATAAAATAAATACATGTTGATCTTACTAAATCTTAACGAGAAGGTCTAGTCTATTTATGTCAAATCCTATTCAAAAAACGAACATAAAACTTTCTTTCTATCAGAAAAAGTAAGGTGTAAAAATAATTTTCAAATGGGCACTTGCCCCCATTTTTAACAGCGGATTCAATATTTTTTTCAAAAAATTGTGAAGTTTTTGCCGCTGTAGCGCTTGTACTAAAACATATAATTGGGCTTTATATTTTTTTTGAGTAACACGCAAAGGCACTGGATCAAGAATTGTAATCTCTTCTGTTAAGGCATGATCTTCGCATTGTTCTGTTAAATAAACAACAATTTGATCCATTTTGTGTTGCAAAATCTGGACATCTTGTCCAGAAAGTAAAATCATACATTGTTGCACATAGGGTGGTAAAGCGATCCATTTTCGTTCATGTAATAATCTTTCTGCATGGCTGACATAATCATGATGGGCTAATGCTTGAAAAATAGGGTGTGCTGGAAACACAGTTTGAATCCACACCGTTCCTTGCTGTCCTGCCCGTCCGGCTCGTCCGGCCACTTGAAGCAACTGTGCAAATAACAATTCTTCTGCACGAAAATCACTGCTATAAAGCCCATTATCTGCATTAATCACGCCTACAAAATTGATATTCGGGAAATCATGCCCTTTTGTTAATATTTGGGTTCCGACAAGAATATCAATCTCTTTATTGGCAATTTCTTGCCGAATTTGTTCCCAAGCCCCTTTCTTTTGTAAGGTATCTGAATCTATTCGTGCAATTTTCTTAGTAGGAAACAGTGAGGCCAGCGCCTGCTCAATACGTTGTGTGCCTTGTCCAAGGGGTCTGAGTGAAAGCCCTTCACAATGAGGACAATGCACAGGTATGGGACATGTATAACCACAATGATGGCAATGCAATAATCGATCCGTCGCATGAATCACAAGGCGTGTTCCATGACAATGTGGACAGGTAGAAATCCACCCACAATCTGTGCAATAGAGAACAGGTGCAAAACCGCGCCGATTAATAAATAATAAACATTGATGTCCCTGATTTAATGCCTCATTCATTTTTTGAATAAAAGGCGGACTCAGTCCTTCCTTTAAAGGCAAAGGGCGAATATCAATGAAAGAAACTTTGGGTAAAACACTGCTGGGTACGGCACGTCTTGTCAGATCAATACGTTCATAATGCCCACTTTTTGCCGCGCGCCAGGCCTCCAAAGAAGGGGTCGCTGAAGCCAAAATGAGAGGCACATTTTGAAGCCGCGCGCGTTGATGGGCCACTTCTCGTGTAATATAATACGGCTCTTCAACTTGACGATATGACACATCATGTTCTTCGTCTAAGATCATCCCAACTAATTTGGGGAGGGGGGTAAAAATAGCTGAACGCGTACCAATAATAATTTGAGCCCGCCCTGTTATTGCATGATGCCAATTGGCTTGTTTTTTCGCTTCCGTGAGTTGACTATGTAAGCATACAATATCAGGTTCTATTGTAGTCAATTGAAAACGTTTTCGAAACCATTGTTCTAATTGAGGCGTGAGAATCACTTCGGGAACAAGGAGCAAAATTTGTCCTTTAGGTTGCTTTGAAAGCATGGCCACAATGGTATGTAAATAAACTTCTGTTTTCCCGCTGCCCGTCACACCGAATAATAAATAAAATGCGGCTTTTCCTAAAGCCTGTGTTAATTTTTTTACCGCACTATTTTGTTCCTCATTTAATTCAAAAGGTTGTTGAAAGCGGTCAACCAAAGACCTTTCATCAGAAGAAGATTGTTTGACTTTTTGTTTTTTGGGCGCCGGCAGTGCGCTTAATTGAGATGTTATATCTGATTGCTTTGTATGCCGGACAGGTCGGCGCAGGCGTGGCGGATAGCATAAAAACAAATATTCGCTTCCTGCTCGGAAATAACGCTCTTGGCAAAAAGAAGCCAGATCAATTTCTATTTGAGATAAAGCAGGGCCTGTTTCATCCACAGCTTGAATCTCTTTGAGCTTTTCAGCAGCGGCCTTTTCGTTTGCATGAAAGAGATCTAGAATAATACCAACAACTTCTCGATTTCTAAAAGGAATGAGCACTCGCCTTCCAATCCAAAAACTATCATTTGGATTGGTTAGCCATAACGCCTGTGTCACGCAATAATCAAAAACTTGGAATAAAGGGATGTTAACCGCAACACGTGCAATTATTGGCCTTGCACATTTTTGGTTATCCGTTGATGCAAACATGTATTAAAAAAATTGAATAAATGTCGAGTCAGAATCGTCATGTGGAGGGGTTGGTTTCATCGTATCAGACGAATATGAAGCCACATTATTTGTTTCATTTTGTGGATTATCTGCAATATTATCACGTTGTTGCAGCGCATTTTGATGCACATGTCTTTGTTTTTCCATGACATAACTATTGAAAATTTCTTGCATATGTTCTGCCATTGATTTAATACTTTGTTTTGCATTTGGATCAATCAATAATGATTTTAAATCACTAATATGTTCATCTAAACGCTCTATTGAATGAATAATTTGTTCTGATTGTTGACGTGTGACATCCTGATATTGCATTAACCCATAAATTTGATTGATTTCTTCAACGACCTCATGATTTGTTAAATTAATATGATTAATTAATTTACATTGATTTCGCTCAAGATAATGACGAATTTTCACAAAGAGACAAACCGTGTCTTCTTTCAGTAGTTCCAATTGAGATTGCTGGTTCGCATCGCATTGATAAAGTTTAAACGCATCCATATCAGCTTTGAGCTGTTCAAATAATTTTTGAATCGTCTCTTGTTGTTGCGCTACTGTTGCAGTCAATCCTTCGATTTTTTGCTGGATACCAGCTAAATGCAAGACAATCCCCTGCGCGCCTTCTTCAGTATCTGATGCGAGATTCGCAATTTGTGATCGAACGACACGATTAAAATCATGCAAAATGTCCAGTTCGCGAATAACTTCTTCTCGAACTTCATTTGTTATTTTTTCGTCAATATACGCCTCTTTAACCATGCAGGGAATCTCTTGTTAATAAATTTTTAATTAGTCAAATAAGTTAAAATGAGAATCTCATTGGGCAAGTTGTTTAACTTCCAGGAACCAGACGTTTGACCACTTTGAGTAATTCCTCACTTGGCACAGGTTTTTGTAACCAACCGGTTGCCCCAGCCGCTTTGGCAGCCTGACATTTTTCCGGTTTTGTTTCAGTGGTCAAAACAATAATAGGGGTAAAACGGAATTTAGCCATCTTGCGAACTTGCTGAACAAATTGAATACCATCCATTTTGGGCATATTCAAATCAGTAATAATCAAATCAGGTGTTAACCCTTTATTTGTTAGAATATCTAAAGCTTGTTGACCATCTCCTGCTTTTTCCACTTTATAACCAGCATTCATTAATAAAGAAGAAATGCTTACTTGAATAATCATTGAGTCATCAATCAAAAAAATAGTTTTCATTCTCTAAAATCCTTGCAATTATTTAAACTTCTAGAGCCATCTCATTATTTATTTGCATAAAAAAATCAATGGCCCTAAGAGGTTTTACTTTTATTATTTCATATCAAAAAAAGCAGGAAATACTCGACTTAATTCAGTATTCTAACGGATTGCAGCAAAAATCTTTTGGATAAAATCTGGACAACTTGAGACATCTTGCACTTGCGCTTTGGTTGCAATAAGCACTTGAAAAAGCGCTGTATGCAAATGCGTACACCGTTTTAAACTGATCTTCAATTTTGGATTGGTTGTTAATGCTTCCAGCAATGTTTCTGCTTCGTCAATAGAACACACTTCATCAAAAATAATTATCTTTTTTTCTATTCGAATTGGCACGATGCGACGCTCCCTCGCCTACTTTTAAGTTATGTACTCATATTACCCATTATAATTATTGAGAATCTTTTCGTTACTGGAACTTTGTTTTATTTTTACATGAACGAAGAGATATTATACACATAGCTTATCCAAACTTAAATCACTCTTTCCTATACTAACATATTTTTTATTTTTGAATAAAAATTATCAAATTAATTTAATAATTATTTTTATTATTCTTAAAAAATATCAAATCAATTCTTTCAAATTAAGAACAAGTAATACACGTCCATCTCCTAACAAGGCCGTGCCTGCATAACCAGTTAACGTTGCTAAAATACCATCCAATGGTTTGAGAATAATTTCTACCCCCTCATGGAATTCATCTACTATGACGCCGATATCTTCTCCGCCAATCCGTACAACTAATACAGATTCTTCATGCAACTCGTCATTATCTTTCACCGGATGGGACGATGTTGTAGCGGGGACATCTAATGGTGTTAAACATAATATTCTTGTCAAACGAATCAGAGGCACAATCCGGTTTCTCAAAACAAAGGCTTCTTTGTCTTTAATCATATGAATATCTTCATCTTGAATATGAACTGTCTCAAGAATCACATCCATTGGAACACCAAAAATTCTCCCTGCCACTTCAATGGTCATTACCCGTGTAATTGCCATACTCAATGGTAAGGCTAATCGACAGATTGTACCCTGTCCTTTTTCACTGCTCAAATGGACTGAACCATTTGCTTTTTGCACAACAGTACGGACCACGTCCATTCCGACACCCCGGCCTGAAATATCTGTAATTTGTTCCGCTGTAGAAAAACCGGGGGCAAAAACAAGTTGAATCGCTTCATCATCTGAAATATTATCTAAACGGGCTTCATCAATGAGGCCTTTTTCATAGGCTTTCCGTTTGATAACCTCCGGATCAATACCTCGACCATCATCGCTAATTTCAATCACAACATTATCGTTATCTTGAAAAGCACTTAACCGCAATGTACCTTCCTGATTTTTACCAATGGCAAGCCGCTCATCTACTGTCTCAATACCATGATCCATACTGTTTCGTACAATATGCAACAAGGGATCAAATAACTGTTCAATTACATTTTTATCTGCCTCAGTACTTTCCCCTTCGATAATCAAATTGATTTGTTTATTTAATTTACGGGAAATACTGCGAACCAGATTAGGAAAACGTTGAAAAACATGAGAAACCGGGAGCATTCGAACTTGCATAATACTTCCCTGCATCTCTTGAGTAATCCGATTAATCACACCGTATTGGTCTTTAATCTCTCTTGAGAGATCGCGCGAACCATAATGTTGCTCTGCACGCCGTGCCAAATAAGGTAAACTATTTTTAGCAACCACTAACTCACCGATTAAATCCATTAATTTATCAATTTTAGCTTGATCAATTTTGAGGATTTTGGGTAAACCGCGAGCGCTTGTTTCAGGACTAAAGCCTTCATCTAAATTTAAAGCATTATTTCTGCTGGATGACCCTGTTGTTGGATGTTCTTCTTTGGGATGAGAGACAGGTGTTTTATGTGTAACTGGTTTCGTACTGGGTGACGGGAGGGGCGGCGTTTTATCCTGTACTGAAATATGCGATTCCGCAGGCAATTCTTTATGGTAATTTTGTTCTTGCTCTTTGTCTGTTTCAATCACAAATTCTTTGAGAATATTTTGAATCACTTCTAAAAGAGGTTGAACCGCATTTTCTTGTAAAGATTTTGCAAGCGCTTCGTCAATTAAGATTGTTAACGCTTGTTGTTGTATTGCAGTCAAGCAATTTTGAGTACTATAGGCAACCGCCCGCAAGCGCCCTGGAATTAATTCCGCCGCACACGGCATTAATAAAATATGAAGTTGCTCTCTTAGTATGGAAGTAAATGCCCCATACCATGGGGTTGTACCCTCTTGAGGCTTAGTACTCAAATTTTCAAAAATGGTTCCAGCCAAACTATTGGATTTTGTTTTTGAAGGAAGCGCTGTTTCCTGCTGTGAATCTGTTTCTAGCTCTATTGATTTTTCTGTTTTTTGATTTTCAACAACAATCCGCTCTATCCCCTCCCATAACGGAGGCGTCATTGTTTGCAAAGAATGTACCAAACATAACAGTGAGGCTTTTTCATATACTGGAGAATTTAATAATAATTTTGCCCAACGCAATACAGACGAAAGCCATAAAGTTTGACTCGATAATTCTAACAGTGTATTAATCGAGCGTTGCAATGCGGGTTTATCATCTTCTTCAATCAGACGAATCGCTTCTTCAACAAAATCCTCATACACCGGCCCGCCATTCATTTCTCCTTGCGGAATAATAAAGGCTTCTGGCGCAATCGGTATCACTTGAATTTGTTGGGGAACATATTGAAAAATTTCTTCAATATCACTACGCGCCGCCAAAGTCACCACTTTGAAAGTGAGGTTACAACGAAATGGATCATATTCGTCTAACTCACCCCATGCCTCACGGGGGGTCATTTCTAAATCAACAATTTCAGGCAATTGTGACAGTAAATAAAGCGGATCATCTCCAGTGAAAAAACAGCCTTCATCTGGTTGATAAGTCAATAAGTAACAACTTGCCCCTGCCTCAATTTTTTGAAAATAATCAATGCTTTGTGTTTCACTTAAATGAGACAATTGTGGGATCGTAAAAAGGTACATATCTGACTGTTGAATCGTCAAATAATTTGCGAAAGCTAGTTGCGCATCAGTCGGTGTGATATCTTCCAACTGCGCCCGCAATTGTACAATTACTTTTTCAGCAAGGTGTACAGCCCCTTCTGGTAATTTTTCTTCACTTTCTATTTTGTCAAGCCAGCTGTTAACTAATTCAAAACTATCTAAAATCATATCCACAATTTGTGTGGATAAAATAAGTTGATCAGCACGAAGCGCATCAAGTAAATCTTCGGCGGCATGCACAACACCAGTAAGCGGTTTGAGATCAAACAAACCACTTGAGCCTTTGATTGTATGAACAGCCCGAAAGATATTATTTAAAATCTCTTTATCGTCTGGTTTTTTTTCCAAAACTAAAAAGTGGCTACTTGCACTTTCAATCAGGTCGCGGGTCTCGACAATAAACTGTTGAAGAAGAGAATTAGTCATTTTGAATTCAGTTTACATTAGGTTTGATAGGTAGACGCTCGCTCGTGTCTAATTCTATTTTTATTGAATATAATATAATATTTCTAAATTTTTGTGTAATTTTGAAAAGATTATTTCATTCTTATGTCAGGATTATTTATTTTATTATGCTACGATTACACAACAACACCTGACAAAAGCTTAGTATGTAAAATCAATATATCAGGTCGAACAGGTTTAACCAAATAAAGATTAGCCCCTGCTGCATAAGCCAACTCCACATCTTTTTGTTCAGATTCTGTACTGATCATAATGGCAGGAATGTGCATTATTTCTGATTCTTGGCGCACTTTTCTCAAAAACGTATAACCATCCATTTTAGGCATATTGACATCGACTAACATCAAATCAAAAGGAAATTTAAATAATTTTTCTAATGCTTCCACACCATTTAACGCTTCCTCTACAAAAAATCCTTCCGCCTCCAAAACTTGTCTATTATACATTCTGACTAATGAAGCGTCATCTACAACTAAAATTCGCTTTTGTTCCATGATGTCCCTACTCTTAAATATTTTATCTAAAATTTCTAAAATAAAAATTATACGCTGAAATAATAGAATCGATTCACTTTAAAATGGTTTTTGATAAACAATTGCATCAGGAAACTTACGAATTTTAAACAATTCGGAAATACGACTCATTGATTCAGAGTGCCCCAAACAGATAAATCCTCCTGGACTTAATGCATCATAAATCGCTTCGGCTGCAAGTCTTCTTGAATAATCATCGAAATAAATCAACATGTTCCGACAAAAAATCACATCAAAGTTGCGAAAACGTCTCATTTCAGAAGGGGACACAATGTTTGTTGTTGTAAACTCAACGGCTTCTCTTAAATCCTGACTGATCTGAAATGTATTTTCATTTTTCTGAATGAAATATTTATTAATAATATGAGATGGAACTGCATGTAAAGAACGCTTTGCATAGACCCCTTTCATGGCCATATTCAGTACATTTGTATCAATATCAGAACCGATCAATTCAACATCATAACGATTAATCAGTGGCCAATTTTCAAGTAGGTAAATTGCAATCGAATAAATCTCTTCTCCTGTTGAGCAGGGTAATGACCAAATTTTCAGAGTTTCTCCTGCACCCTTATGACGGACCCGTTCTGCTAAAAGATGCTGAACAAGACAGTCAAACTGATAAGATTCTCTAAAAAAATAGGTTTCATTTACGGTCATAATATTGATTAAATTTTGCATTTCAATGCCGTTTGCTTGAAAGCGAACGAGCATAAAATATTCGCGAAAATTCTCACAATCCGTAGCAATAATTCGCTCAACAATGCGCTTATCTACATAATAACGTTTTGATTCTTCAAGAAAAATTCCTGTCTTTCGATAGAAAAATTCTCTAAATTTTAAGAAATCCTCATCAGTGATAAGAATATTTGAGGCGCGCTCAGAATTAACCATAAATTATACGAAAATAAGATAATGTAATTTTAATTGTTCAAGTTAAGCTGATTATTGTTATCTAAAAAACGCATTATTATTTGCTATGCATGAGAACTTTGTTGAATGCGCTTAATGGTTGCTTCAACAGCAAAACGAATATAAGGATCAGTAAAACGCGTTTTTAATTTTTCTAATGCAGGCAAAATTTCCACAGAGCTAACTTCAGCAATAACATCTAGGGCAGTTGCACACACGTTGACATGCGATTCATGATCAATCACATTGACAAGCCATTTTGGCGTATCAGGATGACATAATGTTTGTAAAATATTCAATGCGAAAATACGAATGTCTGAATTTTGATGATATAATAAAGCTTGAATATGTGTACTCACTTCGTCAGGTAATTGTTGCAAAATTTCGATTACTTCATTTCTTAATGCAGCACTATCGCTGTGTAATAACTCTATTAATTCGCGGATAGCAGCTTCATCTTTTAATTTCAATAAAGCTGTAAAAATTGAACCGCGAACACTCACCTCTGATTCATGCGCGACATGGCTTACAAGTGCCAACGCAATACTTGAATCTTGTCGGACACAGTCTGTCAATTCATGAATGGCTTCGCGTCGTGTTTGCACATCTCCATTTTTTAAATCTTGTAATAACTGTGCTTGATCTTTACAGGTTGCTTGTATTTCAGTGTTTTCAACAAGTTTAGATTTCTTGACTAAGGCCATTGAAAATTATCCTTGTATATTTTATAAAAATAAATAATATATTTAGCGAGATTCAACCCCCACAAATAGACAGATAAGTCTAAATTTGTGGGGGTTGTTTCATCAAGGACCGCATTAAATTTGTATAAAATTAGGCAAATAATGCCGACAAACGTTGTTGCGCGCGGACCAAGGCGGCCGCCACTTGGACAGGGGCCGTGCCACCAAAATGATTACGACTATTGACAGAACCTTCCAATGTCAGTACAGCATACACTGCTTTATCAATCAGTGGTGAAAATTGTTGCAATTGTGTTAATGGCAAGTCAGATAAATCTAAACTTTGCTCTTCTGCATAGCGGACAGCCTGAGCAACCACTTCGTGTGCATCTCGGAAGGGTAGGCCTTTTTTAACCAAATAATCTGCCAGGTCAGTCGCCGTCGCAAAGCCTTCCTGTGCCGCCGCGCGCATCCGCTCTGCATTCACCTCTAATGTCGGAATCAAGTCAGCAAAAAGCAGAAGACTTTCTTTCACGGTTTTAACACTATCAAATAAAGGTTCTTTATCCTCTTGATTGTCTTTATTATAGGCAAGAGGCTGCCCTTTCATTAAAGTTAAGAGCGCAATCAAATTACCATTCACTCGGCCCGTTTTTCCTCGGATCAGTTCTGGAACGTCAGGGTTTTTCTTTTGTGGCATAATAGACGATCCTGTACAAAAACGATCGGCCATTTTAATAAACCCAAAACGAGGACTTAACCACAGAATCAATTCTTCACTAAAACGAGATAAATGTGTCAAAATCAAAGCCGCCGCGGCATTGAATTCAATCGCAAAATCGCGATCAGAAACCGCATCTAATGAATTTTCACACACAGCCTCGAATTTTAAAAAGTCAGCAACCCGTTCACGATTCACAGGGTATGTTGAACCGGCCAAGGCCGCCGCCCCCAAAGGCAAACGATTAACCCGTTTTCGACAGTCATATAAACGTTCAATATCACGCATGAACATTTCAAAATAAGCCATCAAATGGTGTGCAAAAACGACAGGTTGAGCCACTTGTAAATGCGTGAATCCTGGCATAATTGTTTGTGTATGTTTTTCTGCGAGCGCAATTAACCCTTTTTGCAAGCCTTGAAAAACACTTAAAATTTCGTCAATTTCGGCGCGTAAAAACAAACGAACATCGGTTGCCACTTGATCATTTCGGGAACGCCCCGTATGCAATCGTTTCCCAGCATCACCAATAAGCGTGGTTAACCGCCGCTCAATATTCATATGGACATCTTCTAAATCAATGGACCATTCAAATTGTCCATTCATAATTTCATGCCAAATATTTTCCATCCCATTTTGAATGGCTTTTAAATCCGCTTCACTGATAATTTTTTGTTCGCATAACATTTGTGCATGCGCCAATGAACCCAAAATATCATATTCAGCTAATGCTTGATCAAATTGGACAGAGGCAGTAAAACGTTTTACTAATTCAGTAACAGGTTCTGAGAAACGCCCAGACCATGTTTTATTTTCGGATTGAGACATAATAATTTAATTAAATTAAGCGTGATAATTAAAATAATTCAAATAAAATAAGACTGTTTTCTCGATGCCTGTTTCAAAAGTTTCTTGTGGTTCCCAATATAACTCATCTCTGATTTTGGTCGCATCGATGGCATAGCGTCGATCATGTCCTTTGCGATCTGTCACAAAAGAAATCAACGTACGATAACTTGTCTTGTCTGGGCGCGGCGCATGTTTATCTAATAAATCGCAGAGAGTATGCACAACTTCAATATTATTTTTCTCACTATTACCGCCAATATTATACGTTTCGCCTAAACGCCCGCGTTTTAAAACTTCACGAATTGCAGCACAATGATCCGTCACATATAACCAATCTCGGACATTCAAACCATCTCCATAAATAGGCAATGGCTTACCCAACAAGGCATGATGAATCATCAACGGAATCAATTTTTCTGGATATTGATGAGGCCCATAATTGTTAGAGCAATTCGTAGTGAGTGTCGGAAGACCATAGGTATGATGCCATGCTCGCACTAGATGATCTGAACTCGCTTTTGAAGCAGAATAAGGACTATTTGGCTCATACGCTGTATCTTCTGTAAAAGCAGGTTCATTAAAATCAAGAGATCCATACACCTCATCTGTTGAAACATGTAAAAAACGAAATCTTTGTTTTTTTTCTTCATTTTGCTTGTCTAAATAAGCGCGCGTCGCTTCAAGTAAATGATATGTTCCAAAAATGTTTGTTTCTAAAAATAAAGCCGGCCCTTCAATGGAACGATCTACATGACTCTCCGCTGCAAAATGCACAACCGCTTCAAATTGATGCGCTTCAAAAAGCCGATCTAACAAGGCACGATCAGTAATGTCCCCTTGCACAAAATGATAATGTGGGTGTGTGGCAATCGCCTTCAAATTTTCAAGGTTTCCCGCATAAGTCAATTTGTCTAAATTCACAACGGCGCTTTGTTCAGCTTGAAACCATTCTAAAATAAAATTTGAACCAATAAAGCCAGCGCCACCTGTTACAAGTATTGTCATCGACGTCATCAAACCTTTGATTAATGATTAAAATTTAATTTCAACAAAAAGAAGGTTTGCACTCCCCTTCTTTCAAAATTATCTTGATAATATCACTAATTGAGAAGAGTACAAAAACAAAATAATGACTTTATATTTTATAGAATTATTTTCATTGATAAATGGACGCTCTATAAAATAATG
Organism: uncultured Burkholderiales bacterium; assembly: GCA_964504875.1. GTDB lineage: Bacteria > Pseudomonadota > Gammaproteobacteria > Burkholderiales > CAZDFJ01 > CAZDFJ01. The sequence continues at coordinate 141,149 of CAZDFJ010000001.1, forward strand.
ACTTGATTGATCACTATTTTTATAAATTTATCAAAAAATCATTATTCTCTCTCATCTTTCTATTTTTAATTTATCTAGGATGATCATTAGGTTTTGATTTAATTTTCTATGATTTCAGAACATAATGTCATTATATATTCTATTTATTTAAATTAAAAATACCGTTTATTTTGTTATTTTTGAATTTAATTCTATTTTTAGAATTTAACCCTCATTTTTTTCAAAAATCCGAAAAGCAAATTTGATCAATATTATTTTTATAAACATTTCAATAAAAATAGAGATTAATTATAAAATACTAATCAATTTTTATTTTTCATTAAAATCTTACATAATGCGTCCATTTATTAATGAAGTTTAAAAATATTGACCTTGATTCAACCCGAGAAAACGCAACAAGATTAAATATTTTATTCACGCTAAAAAATAGCGAGAAAACTAAAAATAACTTACAATTCAAGATAGAAAAATTTCTTTTTATTTTGCTAAGTCCCCTTATTTCTACATAATATACTACTTACAAATATAAATTTTTCTAATTTTTTTCATCTAAAAGTGAAAATTTATTTTATAATTTGTTTCATGAGAAGAAAAGACTCATTCTTGTCCTTGTCTTTTTCGCTTCCTTAAAATGGACACTTTTTTGTATTGAGATCTCATACAAGTATTACAGTAGAAGTAGCAGATGTTTTTATCTTATTTTCCTTCAAAAGTTGAAAAAAATAGGATCTCTAAAATAAAATAGAGATTACACTTGTAAGAAATAATCATCTTTATCTTCTATCTATAAAAAAACTATGATATATGTATTAAAGTTTGTATGCTGTCGGTTACTTTGATGAATATCTAGGTGAAGAGAGATACCTAGCATTTCCTCCGTTCTGACGCCTTTGGGGATTGGCACAAAACATTTATTCTGAAAATTTGTTCTGAATTGGTAAAAAAATATGGCTCTCATAAAGAAAACTACACGAAATGAAACTCTGACTAATCACAGTAGTAATGGAGCAAATACTCCGTCCGCGTCTTCTGGAACACGTTCTGTCGCGCGTGGTGATGCAGATGTACAACGCCGTCGGGCCCGTACATTAGCAAAACAACAACAAGTTGCAGAGCGTATCGCTGCGGCAACAACACAATTGGTCTCTGGTATCACCGAATCAAGTTCTGCTGCTGAAGAGTTGAAAAAAGCAATGGAAACGATTGCAGCGGGGGCAGAACAAGCAAGCGCGGCAGCACAAGAATCTAATAATGCAATGACACGTATTTCTAATGCATTAATCAGCGCAAAAGAAAGCGCGGAATCTTCTCGCAGTAAAACTGAAAGCTTACAAGCTTTGATTGAAAATGTAGGTTCACAAGTTGCTTCTTCTATTACAAGTATTAATCTCTCTGCTGAACGTCAGGCTAATTCTGTCAAAATGGTTAGCCAATTAGAAGAACAAGCCAGTAATATTGGTAGTATTGTCAAAACTGTTGCACGGATTGCCGATCAAACAAATTTATTGGCCTTAAATGCAGCCATTGAAGCGGCGCGTGCAGGACAACATGGACGTGGTTTTGCCGTGGTGGCAGATGAAGTTCGGACACTTGCTGAAATTTCAGAGAAATCTGCACGGGATATTCAAGATCTTGTGGCGCAAATTCAAAAAGAAGTCCAAGGAATCGCTGCAGGTATTACGAATGCTGCACAAGTTGCCAAGGATGAAGCAGAAAAAGGGCAAGTTGTTACAAAGCAATTGTTACTTATGCGCAACGACATGCAAGAAATCTTAAAAGGCGCAGAACAAATCTTAGTTGGCGCTGTACAAGCAGAACGGGCTTCACGTGAAGCACAAAAAGGCGCGGAAGTGATTGCCGCCGCGTCTGAAGAACAATCTTCTGCATGCCAAGAAGCATTACGCATGGTTGACGAACAAACTTTGGCCCTCTCTCAAAGCGAACAAACTTCTCAAGAATTGGCCGAATTAGCAGAAGATTTAAAAAATAGCTCGGACGTTGCAAAAAGTGCGGAAGATGTCGCGGCCGCGGCAGAAGAACTTTCCTCTGCTGTCCAAGAAATTAATCGTTCTTCCTCTCAAATTATGACTGCCCTTGAGCAAATCAGTAAAGGCGCACAACAACAAAATGCAGCCACTACAGAATCAGTTGCTGCGATTGAACAAATTGAACGCAGTGCGACAATTGCAACAGAAAGAGGGGGATTTGCAGTTGATAAAGGGCGTACCATGCGGGAAGGCTTAAAAGAAAATCAAAAAAATGTTCAAGCATTAGTAGAAGGCGTAAATAACTCTATGCAAGGTAATCGCCGGAGCCGAGAACAAATTAATGGTTTAGAACAAATCAGTCGCCGCATTGATAAAATTGTTGACACCATCACTACTGTTTCTATTCAAACAAATATGTTAGCTGTGAATGGTGCAATTGAAGCGGCGCGGGCGGGGGAATTTGGAAAAGGTTTCATGGTTGTTTCTACTGATATTCGTAATTTAGCACGCGATTCAGCAGATAATGCTGACCGTATTAAAGATATGGTGAAATCTATTCAAGACCAAATTTCAGCCGTTCGTCATGATTTAGAAGAAATTGCGGCAACAACTATGGCAGAAGTAGAGAAAAATAAACAAATCAGTGATAATCTGTTTATGGTTGAAACAGATATGCAATTTGTTACTGAAGGAAACACCAATATTTTATCTAATTCTGAAGAAATGATGAATGCGATTGTTGAGGCAAAAAAAGGAATTGAACAAATTGCTACTGCCGCAACACAAGCCGAATCTTCTGCAGGACAAGCCGCTGCGGCCGCAAAACAACAATCTCAAGGAACTGAAGAGTTGGCTGCGGCAATTGAAGAAATTGCGTCTTTGGCAGATGAATTACAAAGTTCCAACTAATTAGTTGGGTTTTGTGCATGTTTTTGGTCCAACACGGCGTCTTTTTTAAGTAGGTTGTCGTGTGACCAAATGCATGTTAATTCATTTTAGATTAATGAAAAAGGAATGCATCGTCGTGCAGAATTCAACATTAATGATGCAATCGCAGCCGCCTGCTAATATTCAGGCCCCTGCCCTAGAACATGAATTTGAGAATCATGATCAAACGCATAATGAAGACGTACAGCAATATGTCACGTTTCAGGTTGAGCGGGAAGTCTTTGCAGTTCTCATTGAAGATGTTCAAGAAATTATTTTGATGCCAGACGTTGTCCGTGTGCCATTAAGTCCTCCTAGTTTAGAAGGACTCGCAAATCTTCGCGGAACGGTTTTACCTGTCATCAACTTGCGAGATATCTTTCATTTTTCCCGAGTCCAACACGACGATGCAACCCGTGTTATTGTCATTCAACAACAAAGCGTTTCGATTGGTTTTGTTGTGGATCGCGTTGTGAGTGTTGTGACGGTTGAGACGGACAAAATTGAATCTGTTTCACATATTCAGTCTACTGTCAATGTCGATTTACTCAGTGGTATGATCAAAAATATTGCCAATCATGCCATGATTATGATTTTAGATTTAAATCGATTAATTCATACTGAATTTAGAACAATTATTGCGGGAGCACATGCCCTCGCTAATAAAAATTTTAATGGCTTAAATAATGGGCAAGGGGATGTTGTTTCTCGTCAAAATATTAATGATGATGAAATTCAACTAGTTAGCTTTGGTGTCGCTGGTCAAGAATATGCCCTTCCTATTGAAGCAGTACAAGAAATTGTACAAGTTCCAGAGGAAATTAGTCATATTCCCAAAAGTGAAAGTCACGTTATTGGCGTCATGACTTTACGGAATCGGCTCTTACCCCTTGTTAGTTTAAGAGAAATTTTTGGGTTATCTACAGCGCCATTGACAGAACATAATCGTATTGTTGTTACCTCATTAAAAGAGCAAGAGATTGCTAAGATAAAAGGGAAACAATTAGAGCTTTCTGTCGGTATTGTCATGGATACTGTCAAAGAAGTGTTGCGTGTCAATCGAAATATTGTCGATCCTTTACCAACCCTCCTGACAAGTAAACAAGCGCAAGGGGAAATTCAATCAATTTGTCGCATTAATTCTGGAAAACGACTCGTATCGATTCTTTCTGCGGAGAAAATCTTTCAAAATCGAACCATGCGCAATGTGATTGAAAATAATTTGGACACGCATCTTGTTAAGAATATTGAAGGTGAACAAGATATGGAACATGATTTGAGTTTGAATTTGGATGACGAAGAGCAATTTGTTGTTTTTATCTTGGCAGATGAAGAATATGCTGTCCCTATTGACTCTGTTCAAGAAATTGTTCGTATTCCAGATGAAATGACGCATGTGCCATGTGCCCCCGATTTTATCGAAGGGGTGGTCAATTTACGCGGAACAGTTTTGCCGATTATTGATCAACGGGCACGCTTTGGGTTGAACCATCAAGAGCGGAATGATCGTCAACGGATCATGGTTTTTACGATTAATGACATTCGAACTGGTTTTATTGTAGATTCTGTAGCAGAAGTTTTGAAAATTCCAAAATCTGTTATTGGACCGGCTCCTAATTTATCTGAAATGCAAGCCCGTTTAATTACGCGGATTGCAAACTTAGAAGTGACAAAACGCATTATCTTACTGATTGATGTCCAGCAATTATTAGATAAAACAGAAATCTCTGCCATCACGGAAACATTAAGTTAATAAAAAACCCCGCTTCAGCGGGGTTTTTTTATTTGCACAGTGTAAATTATAAATTATTTACAATGGCATTTCGGATTCGCTCTAATGCTTTTTCAAGATTTTGCATAGAAGTTGCAAAGGATAAACGCATACACCCTTCAGCCCCAAAAGCAGACCCAGGGACTACCGCTACACCGGCATTCACTAATAAAAATTCACTCAATGCTAAATCATTATTTTCGGCAATCACGCCTTTTTCAAATAAGCGCGTAATTGCTTCTTGTACATTTGGAAAAGCATAAAATGCCCCGCCACTTGGCAAGCATTTCACACCAGGAATATTATTCAATGTATCGACAACATAGCCATGACGTTCTTCAAAAGCTTTTAGCATGGGATCAATACATGCCTGATCGCCATTCAATGCAAATTCGGCGGCAACTTGAGAAATAGAAGTTGGATTCGATGTGCTTTGTGATTGAATATTTTCCATCGCAGTGATCAATTTTTGTGGACCAGCTGCATAACCAATACGCCAACCTGTCATGGAATATGCTTTAGAAACCCCATTTAAAACAATAGTTCTGTCATATAAATCAGGGCAAGCATTCAAAATATTCACAAATTTTTCATCGCCAAATAAGATATGTTCATACATATCATCAGAAGCAATAAAAACATGAGGGTAACGGCGGAGGACTTCTCCTAATGCTTTCAATTCATCCAAATGATAAACTGCCCCTGTTGGATTGCTTGGGCTATTAATCACTAATAATTTGGTTTTCGGTGTAATTGCGGCTTCCAGTTGCGCGGGCGTAATTTTAAAACCTTGTTCAATACCAGCGGGCACAATTACAGGCGTCCCTTCTGCAAGTAAAACCATATCTGGATAAGAAACCCAGTAAGGCGCAGGAATAATAACTTCATCACCTGGATTCAAAAAAGCTTGGGCTAAATTGAAAAAACTTTGCTTGCCTCCACAAGACACTAACACTTGTTTCGGCGTGTATTCTAATTGGTTATCACGTTTGAACTTATCAACCACTGCTTTCTTCAAAGCAGGTGTGCCCCCGACAGGCGTATATTTTGTAAAGCCACGCTGAATTGCATCAATCGCAGCCGCTTTAATATGTGCGGGCGTATCAAAATCTGGTTCACCTGCACCTAAGCCAATTACATCTTTTCCTTCTGCCTTGAGTTGTGCGGCACGAGCAGTAACAACGAGTGTCGGAGAGGGTTTGATCGCTTGTACACGTGTTGAAAGTTCCACGGTAAATATCCTTCAAAAAAATCTCATTGGTCAATAAAAAAATAGGGGTCTCTTTACATAAAGAGACTGCAAACGCTTGTTCTTGTTTTTTTGAGAGAAACAAATTAATCAGTTTGCAAAAGTGTGTTTATTACATTCGTCACTTTTCTGATTATCCTAGAAAAGCGAAATCTATTGTAACTGATTTTTTTAGACTTGTCCGAGCCGTAAAAAAAAAAGGGCGTTTTCACGCCCTTTCTTATGAGATGCCATTACCAATTAAGATACACTTTGAGAAAACGAACTGACCAACTTAAATATCATAAGCTTTACGCAAACGATTTTCAGCCCCTTGACTTTGAAGCAATGTTGAAATTTCTCGCATCCATGCTTGAACATAAGGCACTGTTTTTTGGTCTTGCTCGATAATTAACGACACGAGGGCTTCCAGTTGATCCCGTTCTTCTAACGTCAAATTTGGAATAACATCCCCACTTGTCTGTCTTAATGTATCTAAGACTTGTCTACGTTGTGTTTCAAACGAGACAAGATCATCCCAACGATTGCCTACAGCCGCATCAGACATCTGACAACTCAACTCATACATCAGATGATAATAAGCAAGAAATTCATCAACAGATACATCATTCATTTATCAGTGCGCCAACTCGCAAAGGATTATTTTTCCGCTGGTTTTTCTTTTGGTGCTTCCGCATCCACTTGGGGCAAATTAGAAAGTGATGTACTTCCTGGATTTGCCAATTCTGCCCACGCATTCCGTAATTCAGTCAATAAATTACGAATTTCATCAAAAATGTCTAAATCATTTTTCAAGTTTGCAACAGTCAAACGCTCTTTCATATACTCATATAAATCATATAAGTTTTGCGCGATCTCACCGCCTTGGTCAAAATCCAACGCATCCCGTAAGCCATCTAAAATCGCTAATGTCCGGTTGATCAAGCGGCCTTTTGTTGCATAATTCTCATTTAACAATGCTTGTTCTGCACCGTTAATATTATTAATGGCACCATCATAAAGCAAAACAATCAGTTCAAGCGGATTAGCTGAATTCACTGAAGTTTCCACTTCGACTGTTGCATATGTGTTTAATGCACGTGCTACACTTGCTTGGGTATACTGTCCACCAGGTAAATTTTGTTCGTTCTCGCTCATTCTGCTTATTCCGTTGTATCAGATCATCAAAACAAAGTTAATCATAAAGTATCCTTTTGTTTTGATTATAAATGAAATTGGATAAACTGCAACTTTCTTTGCTTAATTTGAACACAAGACTTTTATAACATACTGATTTTTATATCTATCTTGGACATCTTCTCAAATTTGATAAGAATGCTTCTCTATTTCTATCAATCGTCCTTGTACGATTGATTAAGTTTATTTCATTTCAATTTTTGATTTTTTACGCAACTCGTTCACATGTTCACCAAAAGAACGTTGTGTCAACATTTGTTTGATTTCAGGTTTTGCTTGCGCTAAAGAAGGAAATTTCAATGCACGCACATCGTCTAAACGGATCACGTGCCAACCAAATGGGGACTGAACAGGTTTTGCGCTCAATTCTCCTTTTTTCATGTTTACCACTGCATCAGCAAAAGGTTTTACATAACGGGCAGGGGAGGACCAACCTAAATCTCCACCATTTCCTTTGGATCCATTATCCAAAGATTTTTCGGCGGCTAATTTTTCAAATTTAACCCCTTTTTTCAATTGATCCACAATCGCTTTCGCATCGTCTTCTTTTTGGACCAAAATGTGACGCACTTTATATTCTTTTGTTCCAACATTTGCTTTCATGCGATCATATTCAGCTTTAATGTCCGCTTCTGAAACCCCATGACTTTTTGTAAAATTCTCAAAATAAGTCCGGGCAATTAATTCCTGCTTTGCATTTTCAATACGTGCTTGTAGTTCCGCAGATTTATCCAAACCTTTTTTATGTGCTTCCTGCACAATCAATTCCCGTGTCACTAAATAATCTTTAGTGCTTTTTAGTAATTCAGGATTTTTTAATTGGTTTGCTGGCACACCCCGTTCTTTCAGCATGGCTTCTACGGCACTTTGTGGAATGCTGACACCATTAACTTGTAAGACGGTCCCAGCTTCTGCTTCTTCAGCATGACTTAATGCAGAAACAGAAAAAGTCAATGCGGTCATTGTCCCTAAAAACAATATTTTTTTTGCAAGATTCATTTTTATTAACTTTTGAATAAATAAAATTATAAAGAAAATCTTTTCACATGAGATTGAAAAGAAACGAATTCACCCCGTGCCACTAAAAAAAGCACTTCTTTTCTCGTTTCGGTCTTTTTTTCATTAAAATACAGAGAATACAATCATACTTGCTTTTGCCGTTCATACTATTCTTGTTATACACTTCAGTATTCTTGCATAGATCAAACGTGATTTCAAGAGAACAAAGAGGATAAACAAGTTGAACAATTATTTGAGGGGGCTCTTTTTATGCAGAAGGCACCAACGCATTAATACTTAGTGCATGAATCTGATTCGATTTAATTAAATCTGCTAAAGTGGCATAAACAAGACGGTGACGTTCAATAAGTGGCTTATTCTCAAATAATGGCGAACTAATCGTAATAGAAAAATGCCCGCCTCCCTTCGATTCTTGATGTTGCTGATGTGCGGCACTTCTATCCTTAATTTGGACTAAAACGGCTTTCAGCTCCTGTTTCAATCGTTGTTCAATTAAAGAATCTAGTGACTGATCTATCATGATTTATTCCTTTCTCTTTGTACTTTTAAAGTATGCCTCACCTTATTTTATTATTTTAACAATCGACGATTATTCAGTCGGAATATCAAACAACGTTTTCTGCAAATTGTCCGTTTGACAATGCGGACAAAAAAATGTTGCACGTTGGTTTTGAACGATCATTTCGATGGGCGTCTGACACACAAAACAAGGTAAATGCGTGCGGCCATAAACAAAATATTGTTGTTGAAACCACCCTTTTTCACCATTACTTTTTTCAAAATCTTTGAGAGAGCTTCCCCCTGCTTGAATCGCCTCTGTCAAAATCACTTTAATTTCATCAACAAGCGTGGTACACTGGGCTAATGTCAATTTATTTGCCACAGTCCATGGCGAAATACGCGTTCTAAATAACGATTCATTCGCATAAATATTTCCCACACCGACGACGATTTTACCACCCAAAAGAATCGTTTTTATTGCAGTTTTATGATTTTTTAATTGGGCATAAAACCATTCGCCCGTCCACCGTGGATCACTTAATGGCTCGATACCTAAATGCTTAAGCAAGGAATGATTTTCTAATGGATCTTGGGCAAGCAAGACTGCCCCGAACCGACGAGGATCATGATAGCGCAAAACAGTGTCATCAAAATACCATTCAACATGATCATGTTTATTTAAATGAGGGAGCGCGTGACGGGGGTATAAACGAAGCCTTCCTGACATACCCAAATGAATCATCAAGTAATGTTCATCTGCATATTGAATAAATAAATACTTCCCCCGACGTTTTAATGCACAAACCGTTTGACCTGAAAGAACTTGATTGAGCGTCGCAGGAATTTCCCAACGTAACTGATTGTTATAAATTTTTACAGATTCAAAAGTTTTTCCTATTAGGGGAGAAAGACCTAATCGTGTCACTTCTACTTCTGGTAATTCTGGCATAATCTTTTTATCTCATCGAGTGCCATTGTAACACAAATGACACTCTTTATTCTTTTTCAGAATGAAAACTATATGGAATTTAACGATTTTTCCGGGAAAAATCATCCATAAATTGAACTAATGTTTGGACGCCTTCTACTGGCATTGCATTATAAATTGATGCCCGCATTCCCCCAGCATCACGATGCCCTTTCAACTGTAATAATCCTGCTAATTCTGCTTCTTTTAAGAAAGAAGCACTCAATGCATCATTTTTTAACCAAAAGGGCACATTCATTCGGGAACGAACAGAACGTTCAATATCATTAAAGTAAAAATCACTTTGATCTAAATAATCATAAAGTATTTTAGCTTTATGATCATTAATGGCCTCAATACTTGTTAATCCCCCTAAACTTAACAACCATTGAAACACTAATCCTGCAATATAAATTCCGTAAGTAGGCGGCGTATTGTACATAGAGGCATTTTTTGCATGGATTTTATAATCCAACATTGTCGGAACATTTCCTTTAGCATGTTCGACTAAATCCTCACGAATAATTACAATAGTTAATCCTGCTGGACCAATATTTTTTTGTGCCCCAGCATAAATAATCCCAAATTGGCTGACATCAATTGGCCGAGATAAAATATCAGACGACATATCTGCCACTAATGGGATGCCTTCAAGAACCTTAGGAATTTCTGAAAATTCCACGCCACCAATTGTTTCGTTTGTCGTGTAATGTACGTATTTAGCACGACTATCGAATTGCCATGTTTCTTTTGCTGGAATAAAACGATATTTCTTCACATCTTGTGTCAAATTGGAGGCCACAATATTGACCGTTGCAAATTTTTGCGCTTCTTTAATTGCTTTACTTGACCAAACACCTGTCTCAATATAGTCCACAATACAAGACTTATCTTCTGAAAGATTTAATGGCACCATACTAAATTGAAGAGAGGCCCCACCTTGTAAAAATAAAACCCGGTAGTTTTCGGGAATATTTAATAATGTTCTTAAGGCAGATTCGGCTGTCTGAATAATATCCATGTACTCTTTGCCGCGATGGCTCATTTCCATCACAGACATTTTCGTACCACGCCAGTTTAAAAGCTCATTTTGAGCTTGTTCTAAAACAACAGCAGGCAACATTGCAGGCCCTGCACTAAAATTATAAATGGTGTGCATCGCAATCTCTTAAATTAAAGTGCCATTAAAACAATTTCACTGGCGGTTAGGTCTTGGTAAAGCGCATCTAATTGGTCTTTAGAATGTGCTTGAATAGTACAACTCACACTTAAATAAGTCCCAGCTTTGCTGGATCGTGTTATAAGGCATGCCATGTCAAAATCTGGTACATGTTTTTTAAACAATAATTCAACTTCTTCCAATAAGGAAGGATGATTTTTCCCCATAATTTTGAGGGGATAGGCGCAAGGAAACGTTAAAAGCGTTTCATTTTCTGGTTGGGTAGATAAATTCATTGGCTTATTTTTATATGAGTCTTATTAAAAATTTTTACTAAGACTCATATATCCTCATGCTCTCAAAATTGATTGATCGTTTAAATTAATTAATTTTTTTATAATCTTGATAAAGCTGATACATTTTACTAAAGAGTGCTCCAGGCTTTCCTGTTCCAATTACTTTATTATCTAACAATGTAATTGGCAAAATTTCTTTTGTAGAAGAGGTCAGCCATAATTCATCTGCATGTTCTACTTCATAGCGCAACACATTACGCATTTCAAACGCAATATGATTTTGCTTTGCCAAATCCAAGATCAAATCATATGTGACACCGGGCAAAATTAAATGATCGCGATGGGGTACCAGTAAGACATTATTTTTCACAGCAAAAATATTACTGGCCGCTCCTTCAGTCAAAATTTGATCTTCACGGAATAAAATAGCCTCAGTCGCATCGGCTTCAACAGCTTGCTGCCGTAATAAAACATTGGGTAATAAAGAAATCGTTTTCAAGTTACAACGAAGCCAACGATTATCAATCAAGCTAATGGCTTTAATACCCGATTCAATCATTTCTGATGTCGGTAATTTCAGCGGATTGCTGATCATCATGACAGTTGGTGCCACAGGATCTTTCGGAAAGGCATGATCCCGTTTAGCCACACCACGCGTAATATGCAAATATAAATACTGATCAGGATGTGCTGAATCTTGCTCAATCTGTTGTTGAATTAAAGCAGCCCATTCCGCATTAGTATGTGGATTTTTTAAAGCAATTCCATCCAATGTATTTTGTAAACGGACCAAATGACGCTCTAATTCGAACGGCTTAAAATTATAAACTGGAATGACTTCATAAACGCCATCCCCAAAAATAAAGCCGCGATCTAACACAGAAATTTTAGCATCTTCTAGTGGGACAAACTGTCCATTTAAATAAATCATGATTCGACAAGTAGCCTTTATAAAAATTAAGTCAAATTATTGAAACATTAAACGCAAACTATCCCAAATTCGCCCAAAAATAGAGGCTTGTTCAATTTCCTCAAGAGCTAAGACGGGATACTCTGCAATCATTTTATTATCAAGCATAATTCGCACTGTACCCAACCGTTGGCCTAGGGTAATAGGTCCCATCAAAGGTTTTGTACTCATGATCGCCGCTTTTAGCCGCTGTCTTTGTCCTAATTGCAATGTCAGATAAATATCCTTACGAAAACCAACACGAACGGTATCTTTTTTACCTTTATAAACTGCTAATTCTGTAATAGGTTTATCTTTTATATAAAGCCGAGTTGTCTCAAAAAATTGAAAACCATAATTGAGCAAACGTTGGCTTTCAGTCGCTCGGGCTGTATCAGAATGCGTGCCTAATACAACAGAAATCAAACGCCGATTCTGTCTTTTCGCAGAAGAAATTAAACAAAAACCAGCTGAATCTGTATGGCCGGTTTTCATGCCGTCTACATAAGGATCTAACCATAACAACCGATTCCGGTTGGACTGCGTAATATTATTATACCGATACTCTTTAATCGAATAGAGGTTATAAAATTCAGGAAAATCATTAATAATAGCCGCAGCGAGTAAACTTAAATCAAAAGCAGTCGTATAATGCTGTGAATTTGGCAACCCTGTAGCATTCATAAAATGTGTATTTTTCATGCCTAAACGAGCTGCTTGTTGATTCATTAATTGTGCAAAATTTTCTTCCGTTCCTCCAATAGATTCTGCCAATGTAATAGCCGCATCATTCCCCGATTGAATAATCATGCCATGTAGCAATTCATTCACAGTCACCGGTTTACGCATATCAATAAACATCCGTGACCCTTCTGCTTTACGCGCATGTTCAGAGACAGGTAAATATTGTTCTAACGTAATACGACGTTGTTTAATTGCAGCAAAAGACAAATAAGCCGTCATCAGCTTTGTCAACGAAGCCGGTTCAACACGATCACTTGCATTTCGTTCTGCAATAATTTGTCCACTTGTGTGATCCAACAATAAATAAGCCCGCGCATTTAAGTTAGGGGGGGTCGGTGTGGGCATTGTAGGCAATGGCACTGGGTTGGGGGTCGGCGTAGGCTCTGCGTATACTATGCCATGCAATATGCTTGTACTAAGCATACTGAGTAATAAGACCACAGACCAAAAAACACGCATGCTAAATAGTGAAATTAAGCGCATAGTCATCAGAAAAACGTTATTGTTTGTTAATAATCATACCATTGAGATTAAGCATTTGATACAAACGCTGATTTACTTCAGTGGCTTGCTCACGTGACTCAAATGGTCCAACATGGACTTTGTAATACCCATCTCGAATAACCACTTGTACGACATTATTATTATTTAATACTTGTTGAAGAAAACGCTGCCGAAGATTTTCAGCAGACTCTGGTGTTCGAAAAGCCCCCAATTGAATATAGACGCCTGGACGCTCCACCACAGGAGTGGCTTGTCCATCACTAAAACTTGGCAAAGGAATAGGGGTTGGAACAGATGGCGTTGTCGAATTGTTTTGTAATGGTTGAATCACAACTTCTTCTCCCCCTTCTGAGCTTGCTACGGGTTGAGCGGCCGAAGGAGATGAAGTTGGGGCCTGTGAAACAGGATAAGTTTGTGCAGGCGGCGGAGTATAGGCAATTTTAGTAGTATTGGCCGCCGCAGGTTGTGTATATTGCGGTGTAGTTTGTTGCTGCGGTTGAACAGGATAAGTTTGTGCTGAATACGCGGTATTATTTGCCTGCGCAACGGGGGCACCCGCAGGAATAATACTTTGCACTTCCACTTCTTGCGTTCCTTTTTCAAGCATGCCTAATTTATAAGCGGCCACATAACTGACATCAATCACGCGATTATCAATGAAAGGACCTCTATCATTGATTCTAACGATAATACTTTTTCCATTAGATAAATTACTAACCCGCGCGTAACTTGGAATAGGCAAAATTGGATGGGCTGCGGTCATTTTATACATGTCATAGGGTTCGCCAGAAGCAGTTTGTTTACCCTGATAACGTTGTCCATACCATGATGCTGCGCCCCGTTCCTTATACTCAACGAGAGTTTTAAAAGGCGTATAGGTTTTGCCACTAACTTGATAAGGTTGCGTAGTACTAGAACGAATTGTTTCTACTTGCGGAATAGGTTCAGGAATGGCATCTAACTCAGCTCGACTGGGTGCATCATATGGCGATAAAGAAGATACTTTCCCCGCTTGAGGAGATTGTAACCCCGTTGCACAGCCGCCCAGAAAAATAGCACCGACGAGGCCAGCTCCTAAAAGAGTGTGGGAAGTCAATTGTTTCATAGTATTGTATTAGGTTTTAATGTTGAATTCAGAAGTCTTTAAACGTTTACGATGAGATTCAATAGACATTAGAATACCAAAACCAAGCATTAATGTCACGATAGAGGTCCCACCATAGCTAATCAGCGGAAGGGGCACACCCACCACAGGGAGAATACCACTGACCATCCCCATATTCACAAAAGCGTAATCAAAAAATGTCAAAGTAATACTGCCAGCAAGAAGTCGTGTAAACCATGTTGGCGCTCTTAATGCAATCAGTAATCCTCGGCCAATAACAAGAATGTATAAAACTAATAAAATACCATTTCCAATAAGCCCCCATTCTTCAGCAAAAACAGCAAAAATAAAATCCGTCGTGCGCTCTGGTAAAAAGTCTAAATGCGTTTGTGTGCCATGTAACCATCCTTTGCCTGGTATACCACCAGAACCTACAGCAATCATAGACTGAATAATATGATATCCAGTTCCAAGAGGATCTGTTGTTGGGTCAATTAAGGTCAATACCCGCTGCCGCTGATAATCATGTAACATAGACCAAAAAATAGGTAAACTAATTGCAAATAAAACTAAAACAACGATAATAACCCGCCAACTAATCCCTGCTAAAAAAATCACGTAAATTCCAGCCGCAGAAACAAGCATTGCTGTTCCTAAATCAGGTTGCTTCAAAATTAACCCAACCGGCAACATCAACAAAAAAAGCGCAATCGTATAATTTCTTAGCTTTAAAGTAGTGTGATGTCTATCAAAAAACCATGAAAGCATTAATGGTACAGAAATTTTAAGCATTTCTGAAGGTTGAATTCGTGTTACCCCCACATGTAGCCAACGTCTTGCACCGTGACTAATATCTCCAAATAAAGCAACAGCAATGAGCAATAATACGCCTATCACATAGGTTGGCAGGGCTAAATTTTGTAAATAGCGGACCGGCATATTTGAAAAGGCCCACATAATTACAAAACCAACAAGAAAGTTGATTAATTGTCCATTTAATCTTTCCAGGCTTTGACTGGAAGCACTATACAAAACGACTAAACTAATACCCGTAATTAAAATGAGTAAACTAAATAAATAACCATCAATTGGACGGATAATCCAGTCATATAAGTTCTTTAACATAATTGTTTAGTCCCCATGACCATGACCATCATCGGATGTATCAGCATCCTCATTTGTCCCTTGTTGAAGGTTCAAATCAGGCATTTTGCCAAGTAAATAATAATCCATCACTCTTCTAGCCAATGGACCCGCCGCAGACCCCCCATGACCGCCATTTTCAACAATAACTGCAACCGCGATTGTTGGGTTTTCAGCAGGAGCATAGGCAATAAATAATGCATGGTCACGATGACGTTCTTTGACTCGACTTTCTACGTATTTTTCGTTTTGTTTAATCCCAATCACTTGTGCTGTCCCTGTTTTCCCCGCGATTGAATAACGACTTCCTGCTCCAACTCCCGCAGCCGTTCCGCCAGGCCGTGTGACCGCAGTCATGGCATCACGAATTGCATTTAAGTGAGATTTATTAAATTTTAATTCATATAAAAGTTCGGGTTCAACAAGACTTTTTGTCCGGCCGTCTTCAATTGCCCGAACTAAATGAGGTCGCATTGCTTTTCCATCATTCGCTAAGGTAGCGGTAGCAAATGCAAGTTGTAAGGGAGTAGTCAGTGTATAGCCTTGGCCAATCCCTGTAATCACAGTTTCTCCCGGAAACCACGGTTGTTTAAAACGTTTTCTTTTCCATTCTTTTGAAGGCATGACGCCTTTCAATTCCCCTTCAATATCGATGCCCGTTTTTCTTCCAAAACCGAATTGAGTCATGAATTTGTTCATTAAATCAATTCCGACTTCATTCGCTAAAGAATAATAGTAAGTATCACAAGAAACAACGATAGAACGATGTAAATCTACACTACCATGTCCAGAAGGTTTCCAATCTCGGTAACGATGCGATGTGCCGGGGAAAGAAAAATAACCAGGATCATACACGGAGGTATACGGTGTTCTTCTACCTGACCACAACCCCAGCAATCCCATAAAGGGCTTAACCGTTGATCCGGGTGGATACAAACCACGTAAAGCACGATTATTCAAAGGTTTATCAATGGAGCTATTTAAAATTTCCCAATTTGCAGGATCAATCCCGTCCACAAAAAGATTAGGATCAAAGCTTGGCCGGCTCGCCATGGCCAAAATTTCACCATTTTTAGGGTTAATTGCAACAAGCGCCCCCCGACGATTACCAAAAGTCAGCTCTGCAATCGCTTGCAATTTTGTGTCAATCGTTAAAATAAGATTCTTCCCAGCGGTCGGCGCTTCTTTATTTAAGACACGAATAGCGCGGCCGCCAGCGTCGGTTTCAACCTGTTGCACCCCAGTGGTTCCATGTAACATCCGCTCATAACTTTGTTCAATCCCCATCTTCCCAATATGATCCGTCCCTTTATAATTAGAAGTTTCATTATTTTCTTCTAATTTATCGATATCTTTATCATTAATACGTCCAATATAACCCACAATATGCGCCATTGATTCTGATAAGGGATAGCGTCTAAATAAACGTGCTTTTAACTCTACACCAGGGAAACGATAACGATTTGCAGCAAAACGCGCAACCTCAACTTCTGTGAGACGATTTCGAATAGGCACACTTTCAAAATTCTTGCTTTCGTCCAATAATTTTTTAAAACGTTTTTTATCTTTTGAAGTGATTTCAATTAATTTGCCCAAATCTTCAATCACTTTATCAACTTCTTTGTCTGTTTTACTTGGAACGATTTCTAATGTATACGCAGAGTAATTGTGGGCCAAAATTACGCCATTGCGATCTAAAATTAAGCCTCGAGCAGGGGGAATTGGCACAACAGAAATGCGATTATTTTCTGCTAAAGTAATATAATGTTCATGATCGACCACTTGCAGAAAATAAAAACGAGAAAAAAGTAAAGAAAAAGCAAAGAGAACAAAGCCCGCAATAAAAACGATGCGGGAACGAAATCGTGATTGTTCTTCCTGCCGATCAGCAAGTAGATCTTTACTTTTCCAAAGTGGGAAAATATTTGATTGATTTTTATTGGATAAACCCATGATTCATAAACAATATGATTAAATTTAGTCTTTTTTCTTTTTTGGTTGAGACTTGAGTGGCAATCCTAATAGATACCAAATAAGAGGCATTGCCACAGTGTTAGTGACGATAGGAAACAAAGCTTGCCAACCAATCCAAGGATTCCCGATCATTAATTTGATAATTAATAACAAAACTTGCATGACACAAAAAGTAGGAATTAAATAAAATAATTGTTGAATCCAAGAATAAATACTTAAGCGCCGTTGCCAAACTAATATTGGAAAGAGCGCAATTGTATAGACAAGTGCATGTTGTCCTAAAATATCACCTGATCCGACATCCATTAATAATCCCAAAACAAGGACTAAAAAAAGTCCAACCCGTTTTGGTTGATACAATGACCAATACATTAGAACTAATGCAACAAAATCAGGATGAATAATTTGAACAGTCCCTTTGTAGGGCAATAAATTTAGCAACAAACTAATTAATAATGAAAGTCCAATCCACATAATACTTGCCGTTGGGAGGGTAATTTCATTATTTTCTGGGGAATTCAATGACATTTTAAACTAAGCTTTAATCAAATGTTAATAACACTAGCTTTATACAAAAAAGCAATGCATCTCATACAAACCAGTTTTTTATAAATATGCACTATCTCTGCATGATATTTTAAATCGTTTTACCGGATTTTATTCGTATGCTAACTAATTATTTTTTCTCAATGGAGAAATATCAAAAAGTTCTTTGGATGGTCTTTTTTTTGAAAAGAATCTTTTGTGATAATGACTAATTAAGAATAAAGATTTCAAGTCTGATTAGACTTTTATCACATTTATTCTTTCTCCTTTTTTTTTAATTTTTGGCAAAAACAAGATGATTTGATCACTCTGACGAGTTAAGTCTCATTTTGAACAAACGATGATTTGATATAATAGGTACTGAATTATAAACAGACTATTCAAAAGCTTCTCATTTTAAGATAGCACTTTTCAAATATCAAGCAGTTTAAAACAAGTTATTTATTTTTATGAAAGAAGAATATTTCGTAACTTATTTATTCTATTCATATTTTTCATGTATTTAAAAAAAAAACCATCACAGAGAAGGTGATGGTGTTGTACTTGATCACATTGACTCATAAAATAGAAATCAACATTTTTGTCCCTAAAATAAACAAAAGGCCGGCAAAAACTTTTTTGAGCCGTGGGACAGGTAATTTATGTGCGACTTTTGCTCCAATTGGCGCAAATAACACGCTTGCCATTGCAATAGAAACAAGTGAAGGCCAATGAATATAACCTATTGTATGCGCAGGCAGTCCTGTTATTCTGAGACCATTAATGATATAGCCCAATGTTCCAGCAACAGCAATAGGAAAACCAATTGCCGCAGAAGTCGCAATTGCATTATGCATGGGGACATTACACCATGTCATAAAAGGAATGGACATCGTTGCTCCCCCAATCCCTACAAAGCTTGAAACGGCTCCAATAAAATTACCTGTCACAAATGTTCCCGCCCAGCCTGGAAATTGACGTGTTGGTTTAGGTTTAATATTTAAAACCATTTGAACGGTAACATAATATGCAAAACAAACAAAAAAGATTTTCAGTCCTAAGCTAGGTACCTGTGATGCCATATAGCTGCCTAAAAACGTCCCCATAAATGCACCCGGCATCATCAGCCGCGCAATATCTAAGCGAACTGCCCCCCGTTTATAGTGAGCCCGTACACTTGAAATCGAGGTAAAAACAATTGTTGCCATTGCTGTACCAAGTGCCATATGAAATGCATGCGCTGGATTAAAATGTTGCGATTCAAAGATAAACATTAAAGTGGGAACAATAATTAATCCCCCTCCGACGCCTAATAATCCTGCTAAAAAGCCAGCACAACTTCCAATTATCAAATAGAGCAGAACAAATTCTAAATGCATGTACGCCACTCACAAAATAATAAAAAATATAAGTATTTTTTGTCTTAATATCAAACATGATAAAAAAATTAACTGAATACTTCTATTTTTAAAAGAAAAGACTCTCATTTTGAGGGTAAAAAAATTAGTTTGTCAAGCTTTAGCGTATTACACGAATTAATTTTTTCGCGTAAAACGATAGACTTGTTTCTCCGTCATCACCCAATCAAGCGGCATATCCCACGCATCTGGCACCAGTGCCGGTACTTTTTGACATTCAAATGCAAGTCCAATCCGAAGTGGTTTTTTCCAAGTCCGCCGGGATTTTAAATAAGCTAAAGTTTTGTCATAATAGCCGCCACCCATTCCTAAACGGTATCCTTTTTCATCAAATGCGACAAGTGGGACAAATAAAACATCTAATTGTCGGGCTCGAATCCGCATAGGACTCGCATGCTCCAAGATTTGATAACGATTAAAATACCAATTTTTAGATTCACCACTTAGTAAGGAAAAATAAAGGAGGCGTTCATACCGTTTGTGAATTTGTGGCAAAAAACAAGATTTTTTCAAAAATAAAAGCGTATTTAATAAAGGCAAACAATTTATTTCATATTGCGCGGGAAAATAAAAACCAAAACGATGATAGCGCCACGTTAATTTGGCTTGTTTAACAAACCGTATCAGATTAGCTGCGGCAAGTAAACGGGTGTGTTCTGGCAAGTCGCGACGTCGCTGACGCATCAACTGGCGTAGTTTTTTTTTGTTCGGTGAGGAATTCATTGTTTAAAAGGTATTTTTTCGTATAAAATAAAAACGATGTCAAGAAAAATGCAAAATTTAGGACAAGATATTTTAATACTCAATCAAAAAAACAGGGTATATCTCGAGTTTTTTTACATAAACATTATAGGGAAAAGTCTAAAACTGATAAAGTATACGTCATTTTTCAAGAATTTCTTCTTATTTTATCTTTTTAAAAAGAACTTAATTAAATTATTTTAGTTTATTTTTTATTTTTTATACTTTTTAATTTAAAATTATTATTTTTTATTTGATAAAATAATATAAATTTGATATGTATTAAATTATCTTAGTATGTAAATTTGAGCCTATTCCTATAAAAAATAGTCTCTTTTCGTCAGAAGCATACCACAAATCAAAATGAGTAGATGTTCGAAACATAACAAAAATAAAAATAACATTTATTACATCACACAACAAATCATTTTTATGCGATTTCAATAAGTTAGACCAATTTTATTACCAAGTACATATTTTAAATGATTGTAAAATTTAAAGAAAAACATAAAATAGTTTGCATAACAAAGCATCTGTTTTAGAATAAAAATGATATATACATAGATTTAATAAGATGTACCGTTTTTTAATTTTATTTATTAGTTTTTTCAACTTATAAGATCTTACTCTCAATGCAAACAGATAATCAATCTTTTGATTTATTTTTAGGAAGACAACCCATTCTGGATACAAAACGTAACATTATTGGGTATGAATTACTTTTCAGAGACGGGTACCACTCCCATGCAAACGTTCAGGACGACTTTACCGCGACCGCGGCCGTCATTACTCGGGCTTTTAGTGAGTTTGGCATTAGTCCTGTATTAGGACGTTACTTAGGTTTTATTAATATTAACGAAGAATTTTTATTAAGCGACTTGGTTGAACTGCTTCCAAAGCGTCAGGTTGTATTAGAATTACTCGAGCGAACCATGGTAGACAGACGCGTTATTGCGCGTTGTCGCCAATTGAAGGAACAAGGCTTTTTATTTGCTATTGATGATTTATTTGAACGAGAAGATCCCAGAACTGCGTTACTTGATGTCACGGATATTGTTAAAATAGATATGAAGCTAGTCGATAAAGAAAAATTACCTCAATTAGTTCGATGGTTAAAACTTTATCCGATTAAATTACTGGCTGAAAAAGTCGACTCCCCCGAAGACGTGCAATTTTGTACTGAATTAGGTTTTGAACTTTTTCAGGGATATTATTTTGCAAAACCCCTTGTTTTTGCTGCAAAACGAAACACCGCTCCGTCTCGTCTCGTCCTATTACGCTTAATGGCATTGGTATTAAGCGATGCGGCCCACGCTGAAATTCAACAAGTTTTTAAACAAAATCCTGATTTAAGTTACAGTCTCATGCGATTGGTTAACTCTGTTGCAATGGGCCTCCCCTATAAGATTAGTTCACTGAGTCAAGCCCTTTTGGTTTTGGGTCGTCGTCAATTACAACGTTGGCTGCAATTATTATTATTTACCCATCAAAATGGGGAAGTTTCTGTTTGTAATGCACTCACACAACTCGCTGCCATGCGCGGGCGGTTTATGGAATTGCTTTGTGTTGAATTACCCAATACAAACAAAGATTATGAAGATCGTGCATTTATGACAGGAATATTGTCTTTATTAGATACTTTATTAAATATGCCTGTTGACGAAATTGCAGATCAGCTTAATCTTTCAGATGATATTAAGCATGCCTTGCTCAGTCATGAGGGTCAATTGGGGCAAATGCTAAAGCTCACGAAATTACTGGAGCAAAATGACTTTCCACAAATTAAGGCCATGATTGACACGATGAAACCTTTGACAATGCGTGACCTGACACAATTACAAATGCGGGCCATGCAATGGGCCAATGACGTTGGAATCATTGCGCCACATAGTAAAAGCGACTATAAAGGCGATGAATAATATGCAAGACAAAATCATTATTGCCACTCGAGAAAGCCCATTAGCATTATGGCAGGCCAATTTTATTGCACAACAACTACGTTCTTTTTATCCTAATTTAACAGTAGATTTATTGGGAATAACCACAGAAGGCGATCGCGTTTTAGATAAAACGCTTTCCAAAATTGGGGGAAAAGGACTTTTTGTAAAAGAATTGGAACAAGCATTATTAGAGGGAAAAGCAGATTTGGCAGTTCACTCTATTAAAGATGTTCCGATGACATTGCCTGAATCTTTTACGCTGGCTGCAATTACTGCTCGCGAGTTGCCTTTTGATGCTTTTGTGTCTAATCATTATGCATCGTTAGATAGACTTCCTACCGGTGCAAAAGTGGGGAGCTCCAGCCTAAGACGAGCGTGTCAAATTCAAGCCCGTTATCCTCATTTGACTGTTTTGCCTCTACGAGGAAATGTGGGAACCCGTCTGCGTAAATTAGATGAAAATCAATATGACGCGATTATTCTCGCGGCAGCGGGTCTCAAACGATTGGGACTTGAAACGCGTATTCGCGCAATTTTATCCCCAGAAGAAAGTTTACCTGCTGTAGGACAAGGCGCATTGGGTATAGAATGTCTTGCAAATCGTTCAGAGATGCAATCATTATTACACGTGTTAAATCATGAAGAAACCGCAGCCTGTGTCTCAGCCGAACGCGCATTTAGCCGCTTATTAGGCGGGAGTTGCCAAATTCCGCTAGGCGGCTATGCGATCGTTGCATCCCCTGAAGACCTACTTCTGAGAGGCTTTGTTGCTTCACCAGATGGAAAAACCATGCTTTCTGATGCCATTCAAGGCCATCAACATGAAGCAGAACAATTAGGCATGGCATTGGCTGAAAAATTACTCGCTCGGGGTGCAGGAGAGATTATTCAAGAAAGCATTCGCTTGTCTGCTATGCATTAATTTATTCGTTATTTTGTATTATCTTTTAGTTTTTCATCCAAATGATGTACAGCGGTGAGAATGCCTCGGAGTAGATGAATTTCATCTTGTTCTAACTCGGCCCGTGCAAAAAGACGAGTTAGCCTAGGCATTAGCCGCTTTGGCGCTTTTGGATTTAAATATTTTAAATCATATAAAATCGTCTCTAAATGCGTCAGGAAACCTTGAATTTCTTCATATGTTGCGGGCTTTGCCCCAACCGCCACATGATGACGTACCGCTTCTTGTTTTTGGTGACCTAATTCTAATGCAGCCTGACGCATTTCATACGTAACGATCTGAACTGTTGCAGCTAAATTAAGTGATCCATATTCTGCATTTGTTGGGATTGTAATAGATTGTTGACAATGTGCTAATTCATCATTACTTAATCCAGACGTCTCATTACCAAAAACAAAAGCAATTTCCCCGCGTGTTGCCCGCTGCAAAATGGCTTGACGACATTGAGGTAAATCAATCACTGTATGCGCTAAGTCGCGCCTTCTGGCAGTTAATCCAACTGCATAAATCGTTCCGGTTAAAGCCTCTTCAATATTTTGACAGACTATTGCGTTTTCAAGAATGTCTACTGCCCCCGATGCTAAAGCATCCGCCTGTGGATCAGGAAATTGCTTTGGATTAACTAAATATAATTTTGTTAATCCCATTGTTTTGATTGCCCGTGCCGCAGAACCAATATTACCAGGATGGCTTGTTCCCAATAATACAATACGAATATTTTCTAATAAATTTAACATAATTGATAAAAACAAATTATTCCTAATGAGCGGGTAAAACAACTGCGTCAATGCCTAAATCTTTCGCTTTTTTAATCGCGGCATCTGCCTCAGCTTTATTTTTGAATGGCCCAATATACACACGACTTTCAATATGGGCTTTAATCCCAGATTGATTTAATTTTTGATGTAATTTTTCAGCATTACCCGTGCTATTAAACATGCCCAGTTGTACAGCATAGCCCTTACTGGTTGCTTGGACTTGTATTTTAGGCTGTTCATCTGCTACATCATCTGCTTGTGTTTTTTCACTCAATTTAGTAGAAGCACTTACTGTTTCTGGTTTACTAACTAATACTTCTTTTTTGGGTGTTTCATGTGTTTCTTTTATATTTGTTTTGGCATTATTAACGATTGAATGATCACTTGTTTTTTGTTCGGGAGACGGTGTTTCGTGGGCAGGAGCAGAGGCAGATGGCGCAGGAGTTGGTGGTGTTATTGTATCATGAACTTTCACTTCTGGAGGTGTTGCAGCAGTAGCAGACGTGCCATCTGATTTAGGTAATAAACCAGGCGGTGTATTAGCAGGAAGAACGGGATGCGCTTCACCTGATTGAACTGGGGTTTGCTCTGATTTTTTTGACTCTTCTTCTGTATTATTATGACTTGGCGCATTTGTAGGCAAAGTCAAACTTGCATTCACTGAATTTAAGGGAGTGACTTCACTCGTCGTTTTTTGTGAAGACTGAAATCGAGATACAAATGTCAATAAAGCCATGATCCCAATAATACCCACGACGGCAACGGTCAGTCGCTTCATTGCTTTTTTGCGGGTTGCTAATTGCGCATCATCTTCTAATGGTGTACTCGTTGAATTTGTCTTAGGATTTATCATAAAAAAAACCTCTACAATAGAAGTAAAATTTTTCGCTCAAAAGTAATCCATTATACACGAGAACCGCTTTTTTCTTGATAAGAAACATCTGATACTTTTCGCTTTTTTTTCTAGTGTAATTCGCTATCTTATTGATTTTTATTGACATTAATGCAATATATTTATACAATTAAACTATTAGAGGTGTTTTTATAAGACTTATTTTATGTCAAAATAAAAAGACACTGAAAGGAATCAGCACCTTGAATCATAGTAAAAATTGGGTAGATCGCCGAGAAAAACGCTCTGATGCACGTAAGGAGGATTTTGTGTCAAATAAGTGTTACAAAATATTTTTTTTCGATGTGAGATGAACCAAACAAATATTACTTTTTTCTAAAAAAAACAAATAATAATAAAATTTAATTTCAATTAAATGCAGTTTTATATTAAAATAATAAAAATGAAAGACTTTTTTGCACGATCCTAGAGGAAAATAATTTTGACATAATAAAAGAAATATTATGTCGAAGATGAATATGTGAAGAGGATAATTTAAAAACGCCCTCAATCAATTAAGACAGGTGATGCACATGACTATTCTCTGCTTTAGATAAATAAGCAAATCTGGATAAACATGTTACATGTGTTATTTGTTTGTTCTTTGTTTAAATGGAACGGAGGTGGATTCATTCTGTCATCAAAAATGATGTTGCTAAAGTAAATTAGTACAGCCATATCTGTAGTATACCTTGTGGGAGGCTTTTTCCTTCCCATCACAGATAAACCTAGGGGCATGAGACGAATAGAATAAAGGCTTGTGCATTATGATCGTTTCATGCGTTAAGAAAAGTATCATGCTCTGACATTTTCGTCAACTGGTTTGATATAAAGTTAGTGAAACTGTTAGTGTGCTAGAAGTTTAGCAAACGACTATTGAATTTATGTTAAATCACATTAATAAAATTATTATCAATCTGATTTTATCTCAAATAGCCTGTTTGTCTTATCACAAGAATGCTTACTTTTCTTAATTTTTCAAAATTAAACCGATATTGTTGATACGAAAATTGAAACTAAAAAAATCATTCAGTTTTGTTGCGGGGGCACTGTCTTGTGCATTTTTGCTTACACCTGCAAGTGCTAGTACAGATGCGGATTTCTTTTCTTATGAGCGCATAGATCGCGATCAAAAAGATACAGTTAAAGAAAATTATAAAAGACCTGATATGGTCCAAGATGAAAATAATGATTCAATTTCTCTTGTACCTGATAATCAAGTGACAAAGACTTCTGTCGTCCCCAGATTAGAAAAACAACTGCCGCGTCAAAAAACAGATCGCTTTTTCAGTAACACCCCAGAGGATTTATGGGCGCGGATGCGACTGGGATTTGGACTCCCTGATTTCAATAATTCACTGATTCGGGAACATGAAAATTATTATGCAAGCCATCCAGAGTATTTGAGAAAGACCTTTGATCGCAGTCGTAAATATCTTTACTATATTGTTGAAGAAGTAGAAAAACGCGGGATGCCTGCTGAAATTGCGCTCTTACCTATGATTGAAAGCGCTTATAATCCGAAAGCTTATTCTCGAGCGCATGCGGCTGGAATTTGGCAATTTATCCCTTCTACGGGCCGCAGTTTTGGATTAAAACAAGATAATTGGTATGATGGTCGTCGAGATATTCTAGCCGCCACAAAGGCCGCTTTAGATTATTTGCAAGAATTATATGGCATGTTTGGAAATTGGGAACTCGCTCTCGCGGCTTACAATTGGGGCGAAGGCGCATTAGGTAATTCTGTCTCTCGTAATCAAGCGCGGGGTGAATCAACCGATTATTTTAGCTTAAAAATGCCATCTGAAACACGTAATTATGTCCCTAAATTGATAGCGATTCGTAATATTATTGCTAATCCGCGTTCATTTGGATTGAGCCTTGTTGATATGCCAAATCGTCCTTATTTTACGACTATCGCGCATCAACAAGTACTCGATGTGAAGACTGCTGCCAAGCTTGCAGATATGTCTGTTTCTGAATTTATTGCGTTAAACCCAGGTTATAGCAAAACCTTACTAACAGCACATAGCCAAAATTTGGTTTTACCTATTGATAAAGCAGAACGCTTTGCCCAAAATTTGGATCAGTGGAAACGCGATGGCAGTGCTGATAATATACCTCATGTTCGTCCTGCAAGTAACACGGTCTTAGCCGCAGTCACCACACCAGAAGTGGAACTCACGCCGCGTAAAGAAGAACGGAGTGAACGAATTAAGGTAACGATTCCATCTTCTGTGGAAGATGATGCAGATTTAGACAGTGCTAAAAATGCTGCGTCGACTGTTGCTAAACAAGATGAGGCCAACAATCCCCCTGTTCCTGCTGCGCGTTTACAATTGTTAAAACCGCATATTGCTTCTGTAAAATTACCGACAGTCGAAACCACACATCTTGTTCGTGCGCCCGTTTATAAAACAGTCACTAAAACAGTCGCCCAAGCCCCCCGCGAGTTGACAATTCACAAAGGGGATACGCTTTATTCTATTGCGAAACGGAATAATCTTTCTGTGGATGACCTCATGAAGATTAATAAGTTAAGCAATAATAATCTTAAATTGGGTCAAAAATTAAAGCTTGACGAAAAATCTCGTATTGTGACCGTTACCCAAAAAGTTTTAGTAAAAGGAAGTGGTGGGGATAAATCCCTTCTTGCCTTGACAAAAGCAGGAAGAAAAGAATCTCGTATTGAAGAAACTTCAAATGTGAGAAAAAATACTAAGCACGATAAACAAGAAACCCGTTCACATAAATCTGAAAAAAGCAAGTCAAGTGCTAAAAGTCATGACAACAAAAAGCAAAGTGGTCATACTAAGCATAAGAAATAATTTATTTCGTATGGGCTAATCAATCAAAAACCTCCCTTAGGGAGGTTTTATTATATTATTTATTGCAATTGTGCGCTCACTGATTCACTGTGTCCTGGCGTAGAAACAATTCTCACATGCTCAGGACGCAGCAAACGCGCATGGCTTACCCCACAAGAATGCGCAATCATATCCACTTCTTTGTTAATATTTTTCGCGTAATTGGCTACCCGCATATATTTTTCTTCAACAACAAGACCACGTTGTAAATGTTTTTTATGCGTCGTAATCCCTGTCGGACATGTGTTCATATGACAACGCATAGCCTGAATACATCCTAAAGAGAACATAAAGCCCCGCGCCGTATTGACAAAATCGGCACCCACACACAAAGCCCACGCTATTTTAGCAGGGGTCACTAATTTTCCAGAAGCAATTACTTTAATTCGGTCTTTTAATTGATATTGCAATAATGTCTGTATAACAAGAGGGAGCGCTTCCGCAATAGGCAAACTCATATGATCTGCTAAAGCTTGCGGGGCAGCACCACTTCCTCCTTCGCCGCCATCTACTGTAAAAAAATCAGGCGCAAATTCTAGTCCCATTTCTTGGACTGTTTCACACAATGTGATAATAAATTGCTCATTACCTATTGCGGATTTAATACCAACGGGTTTGCCGGTTGCCTCCCGAATAAAATTAATTTTTTCTAATAATTCTCGCATATTATTTATATCTGGATGCCGGTTTGGACTGATAGAAGCCTGTCCAAATGGAATGCCCCGAATTTCTGCAATTTCTTCAGTCACTTTATCTGCGGGTAAAATTCCCCCTTTTCCGGGTTTTGCCCCTTGCGAAAGTTTTAATTCAAATGCTTTAATTTGCGGCGTTTCCGCCAATTTTTTTAAACGCTCGACGGATAAATTTCCTTCTGAATCGCGTACACCGTATTTAGCTGTCCCGATTTGCGCAATAATCTCTCCGCCCCCACTCAAATGATAAGGAGAAACCCCACCCTCTCCTGTATTGAGCCAACAACCGGCTTCTTTAGCCCCTCGAGAAAGCGCTTCAACCGCTGGAGCAGAAAGAGCACCATAACTCATCCCACTAATATTAATAACAGATCGCGCCACAAAAGGGGTTCGGCAATAATGTTGGCCTATCACTAATGCCGGCGCTTTTTCAAGTTGATTATCTAAAATAGGAAAAGGGGCATTCACGAAAATAATTGACCCGACCTCGCGTAAATCATTTGTTGAACCAAATCCGACAGTCGATCCTTCATTTTTAGCAATGTTATACACCCAAGTCCGTGTAGCTCGATTAAAGGGCATTTCTTCTCGATCACCCAAGAAAAAATATTGCCGAAAATACTCCCCCAATCGCTCAAAAAGATAACGAAAATGCCCAACAACAGGATAATTTCTTAAAATCGTATGTTTTTTCTGATTAACATCATACAAAAAGACTAAAAAAACGATCAATCCCAGAAATAAAATGCCCCCTAAAATCGTACCAACACTATAAAACAAAAGATCAAGCATCATTCACTCCATTGATATTATGATAAAGCTTAATACTAACACGGCTTTGTGATTTTATTATGGCGGGATTTTGCGAGAAAGAAAGAAAAATTCCCCACACATCTCTATGAGGGGAATTTTAATGCATAATTGATTTGATTAATTAGATTAGATTTTGAAAACATTAGTGGCTAAACGCAGCTCGCTGGCTTGATGATCAAGCGCTTCAGATGTTGCCGAAATTTGTTCTACCAAAGCAGCATTATGTTGCGTAATGCCATTGAGTTGGTCCACAGCGATTTTAACTTGGCCTAAATTTTCTGACTGTTCAACTGAAGCATTGGTCATTTCTGACATCATGAAAGAAACATGACTCACGGCTTGGACAATAGATTCCATCGTGCTCCCTGTCATTTCAACGCGCTTACTTGCATTTTGGATTTTATCCACAGTTTCTGTAATTAAAGTTGCAATATCTTTTGCAGCACTCGCAGAACGTTGCGCCAGATTTCGTACCTCATTGGCTACAACTGCAAAACCTTTTCCAGCTTCGCCCGCCCGCGCGGATTCAACCGCTGCATTTAACGACAAAATATTAGTTTGAAACGAAATATTATCAATAATTGTAATGATTTCACTAATTTTATGAGAGCTAACCGCAATATCTTGCATCATTTTAATGATTTCACTGACCATAGATCCGCCTTGCTCTGCTATGTTCATCGATGTTTGTGATGAGTCATTGACTTCTTTAGCTTTACGCGTATTCCAATTAATTTGTTCTAAAACTGATTCCAAACTTGATGTTGTTTGCTCTAAACTGGCTGCTTGCTCAGAAGTCCGACTGGCTAAATCTGTATTTCCAGCAGCAATTTCCCCTGAAGCTGTACTAATCACACTGACTGACTCAATTACTTGTTGAATCAAAGACTTAAGCGAAAAGGTTGCTTTTTTCACATTTTGCATTAAGATTTTAAAAGCATTTTCATATTGCGTTTCATTAATATTACAAATTAAATTTCCTTGAGAAAGATCAGCCATGACTTGATTCACCTCTGCCATTGTATGCGAAATGATTTCAATACTGATGTTAATATTTTTCTTAAGGTCTGATAATTGTCCTTCTGCCTGAACATTGACACGCTTATCGAAATTTCCACTAGCTAATTCTGACATGGCAATATTAATATCTGAAACAATCTCCTCAAGCGTTTGCATTGAAAAATTAGCGGAATCTAAAATAACTTTAAATTGACCATCGAGCTGTTTATTAATTCTTTTCGAAAAATCACCTTTCACTAAAGCAGACATCACAATAGTCAAATCATTGAGCGTGTCCTCTACTTTTTCTACAGAATTATTGACATTATTTTTGAGATGAAGAATATCCCCTTTTGTATCAGAATTAATGCGTTTAGAAAAATCCCCTTTTGCCATGGCATCCATAACATGATTGGTTTCCTTAAACGTTGTTTCTAACATATTACCTAGCTGATTGATACTTTGTACTAAGGATCCAAATTCATCAGATGAGCGATACGTAGCCCGATGATGAAATTCCCCTGTGCCTGTCATTGTATGAACTAATTGATGCAAAATAGAGAGGGGGCGCTGAATAATTCTTCTAACTAGCCATAAAATTAAAACAGTAATTAAAACCAGTGAAATAACCGCAGTAAAAATGGCAATTTTTGTCAGCGTATGTACTTCTTTGGTCACTTCATTGAGAGGCACAACCATTGCAATTGCCCATGGTTTCCCCAAATTACCTAGATCAATGGCGCGTAAAACACGAATTTCATTTTTCTCTTTATCAATAATATTGAGCGGTTGCCCCGATTGAATCGCCTTTATTTCATCCTCTTTCATCTGGGATGTTAATTCATTGCTATCTTTAATTTGCTGACCAATTAATTTTGTATTTCGATTATAAACATAGCTCCCATTATATGAAATGAGGTTTACCCAGCCAACGTTAAGCGGTTTTATTTTCTCACAAAATTTCGCATAATCATCCAAGCTAATATCAATGCCAACAACACCAATAACTTGGCCATTTTCAATCAACGGGACCGTAATTGAGGTAATTAACATATCTACGCCTCCCACTTTATACAAATACGGATTAGCAACTGTTATTTTTCCAGTGTTTTTGGGAATAAGATAATAATCTCCTCGGCCCGCTTGTTGATAATCAACAGAAGCCTCCAATTTAATTTGATTATTTTCACGATGAACATAAGGAATATAACGACCTGTCTGATCATGTCCTTCTGTATTTGCGAAAGCAGCATCTTGACCATCTAATTGGTTTGGTTCATAAATCACCCACGTACTCAGAATTTTTGGGTGCTTTTCTAAAATATCTCTTAGTATCTGTGTATAAATATTTCTATCGACAATATTTTTATGTTTCAAGCTGGTAAAAACGGTCGCAATTTCTTGGGCAGAAGTCAATTTACTTTCTAAATCATTCCGCAATTCAAAACCGTAATGTTGTGCAATTTCACCACTAGTTTGTAATCCTTTTTCTTCCAGTAAAGAAGCACCATTATAACTGATTAAACTAATTGTGATTAAAAAAGCGATAAAAACAGTGACAATAATACTCAGAAATAACTTTTTTTGAATATTCATATTTTTCTGCTATGCGAAATTAAAATAATTTTGATAAAAAACATTACTTTTCAAATTAAAGTAATAAAAATAATCATTATTTAAGTAAAAAACCTTTTTTTGAATAAAATTTCTTTTAAAATATAGAATCATTTGATGTCATTCAGATATAAATATAATTTTTTCCGATTTTATTTCGAATAACTAAGAATGTCAATTCATTTATTAAATATAAATAAATAATTACTTTGATTTATGCTCGTTTTTAATATTTTTTATTTTTATTAATGATATAAATTTATTTTCAGATCCTGAAAAAAGCCTTTTAACTTTCAGAGCCATCAAAAGGGATTTTTTAAGTAAAGAGATATGATTAATAAAAAAATGGAATAAATATTGAATGAGAATCAAGAATAGACTACAAAATCAAATACTCATCATTTATGTTTATAGCCTAACAAGAAATTTTCAGCTGAGACAAAAAAAAGCCCCTCAATTTTTTTGAATATTGAGAGGCTTTATTTTAAGCAAAATAACTGATTAAATTTTAAAGACTTTTGTAGCGACTTCTAAATCATGTGTCTGATGATCTAACGATTCAGATGTTGCCGAAATTTGTTCAACTAGGGCCGCATTTTGTTGAGTAATACTATTTAGTTGATCCACTGCAATCTTAACCTGACTAATATTTTCAGATTGGTCAATCGAAGCGGTCGTAATATCAGACATCATATAAGTAATATTTTTGACGGCTTTGACAATAGATTCCATCGTGCCGCCCGCGGACTCAACATGTTGGCTTGCATTTTGAATTTTACTCACTGTCTCTGTAATTAATGAAGCAATATCTTTCGCGGCACTCGCAGACCGCTGGGCTAACGTACGTACTTCATTCGCAACCACAGCAAAACCCCGGCCGGCTTCGCCCGCGCGGGCGGATTCAACCGCTGCATTTAATGCTAAAATATTGGTCTGAAATGAAATATTATCAATAATTGTAATAATTTCGCTAATTTTTTTCGAGCTTATAGAAATATCTTGCATCATGACCATCACTTCCTGGACAACCGATCCGCCTTTTTCAGCGACGTGCATTGAATTCATCACCGATTGATTGGCTTCGCGCGCTTTATGCGTATTCAAATTGATTGTATTCATTACTGTTTCTAAGCTGGCCGCTGTTTGTTCTAAACTGGCCGCTTGTTCAGAAGTCCGACTGGCTAAATCTGTGTTTCCAGCGGCAATTTCACGTACAGCAGTACTAATTACTTTAATAGAATCAAT
The DNA here is from genome assembly GCA_964504875.1 of uncultured Burkholderiales bacterium. Classification (GTDB taxonomy): domain Bacteria; phylum Pseudomonadota; class Gammaproteobacteria; order Burkholderiales; family CAZDFJ01; genus CAZDFJ01. The sequence goes on from CAZDFJ010000001.1 coordinate 174,087, forward strand.
AACTTGGCCGACCAAAGATTGCAAGGATAATGTTGACTCTTGGACACTATTCATCAATGATTTAAACTGATATTGATATTTTCCCGTTTCTACAGTCACTTTCAACTGGCCATTTGCAATGGCTGACATCACGTGATTTAGCTCTTGAATCGCATCTTCAATTGTATTAATGGTCGAATTAATATTTTGTTTGAGCAAGCTCAGATCACCTTGAGTTTCAATAGTCACCCGTTTAGAAAAATCTCCTACCGCTAAAGCAGACATTGTTATATTAATATCTTGTAAGATAGATTCAATCGCTATCATTGCATTATCAACTTCTTGTTTAAATTCCCCTTCAATTTTTTCAGACACGCGTTTAGAGAAATTACCTTGTTTTAAGGCTTGCATTACACTGGTCAATTCATGCATCGTAAAATCTACTTTTTGAATTGAAAAGTTAATATTATCTTTTAAAATACCTAAATCTCCAGAGAGAGGCAAGCTAACACGTTGACTAAAATCACCTTTTGATACAGCATTCATGACAATATTTGTTTCTTTAAATGTCGTCTCCAGAGACGCACTTAGTTGATTCATATGCGCAATCAGTTCACCAAATTCGTCATTGGATTGAAAATTAGCCCGATGATGAAATTGGCCCGTTTCACTAATTTTTCCAATCAATTGATGTAATACAGAAAGTGGTTTTTGAATCACTTGTTTTACTAAAAAAAACAATAATACTGAAAGTAAAATTAAAGAAATAATTGCAGAAATAAAAGCTGTTTTAGTTAATCGTTGTGATTCTTGATTAATTTTATTAATAGGGACCGTCACGGACATGGTCCATGGTGCGTCAACCCCTGTAATATTAATTGGACGAATTGCGCGAAGAAAACCATGCTCTTTGTCAATTAAATCTAAAGAACCGCCCGTTTTTACCATTTCGAGTAATTTACTTTTAGCTTCTTGGGGTAAATTTGGATTTTCTTTAATATTTTTCCCAATCAAATTGCCATCTCTTGAATAAATATAAAGTCCATTATTTGACGCAAGATTAATATATCCTGTTTCAAATGGTCGAATATTTTCACAAAATTTCGCATATTCTTTTAGACTGACATCAACACCACTAACTCCAACTACTTCGCCATTTTCAATAATTGGCAATGCAATGGATGTCATCAAGACATCTTCTCCATTAACTTTATAAACATAGGGTTCAATAATTGTCAGTTTTCTGTTTTTCTTAGTCAGAAGATAATAATCCCCCGCCCCTTCTTTATCATAATCTGTTAGTGATTCTAATTTAATCTCTCCTGCGCCTCGATTAAAGTAGGGAATATATCGACCAGTTTTATCGTGCCCTACTTTATTGACATACTCTTGATCCTTTCCATCAAGTGCATTAGGCTCATAAATTACCCACATTCCTAAAAGATCTTTATTATTTTCTAATAAATCATGAAGTAAATGATTATAAACTTCACGATCTGTAATCTTATTTTTCTTAAGGCTTGAAACCATGTAATTTAGCTGTTGTACAACCGCAATTTTATTTTCGATACTATTTCGAATAGCAAAGCCATAATGTTGTGCCATTTCACCACTCACTTGAATCGCTTTTTCTTCTAGTAAAGAAGTCCCATCATAACTGACAATGATAATTGTCGAAGCAAAAGCCAGAATGACAGTCAATAGAACACTGAGCAACAGTTTCTTTTGGATTTTCATAATAAATTCACTTTTTTTGATTCGTTAAAAAATAACATTATATTTTACAAAAATAAAAATAACGAAACTTTAATTTAAATAATATAATAAAATCAACTAAAAAATAATTTTTTTATTTATAATAATATTTCAAAATATCCGCATAATTTTGGTATTTAAAAAATATTATATAGAATTTTTTTGTTTTTAATAACTGAAAAATAAATGTTTTTTTATAAAAAATAAAATACTTTATTTTTCTATTTTATTAAATATCAACAAAAAAAGAAACCCCTTCCTTTTAAAAAAAGAAAGGGGTATTATTTAATAAAAGTGAAAATAAATTCTCTAAACTTTAAAAATGCTCATTGCATTTTCTAAATCGCGAGATTGTTCTGCTAATGAATCAGAAGCGGACGCCACTTGTTCAACAAGCGCGGCATTTTGTTGTGTAATCACTTCAATTTGTTCGACTGAGATCTTGACGTTCTGAACTAAGTTTGTTTGCTCCACAGAAGCGGAGGTCACTTGTCCCATCAAATCAGTAATCGCTTGAATTGACGCAATAATTTCTTTTGTAGTACTCCCTGCTGTCTCAACTAAATGACTCCCTTTTTGAATTTTTCCGACATTTTGTGTAATAAGTTTCGTAATCTCTCGGGCCGCCTCCGCAGAGCGTTGCGCTAATAGCCGAACTTCATTTGAAACAACTGCAAAACCTCGACCCGCCTCTCCCGCTCGGGCGGACTCAACCGCAGCATTTAAAGCTAAAATATTGGTCTGAAATGAAATTGTGTCAATCATATTGATAATATCGTTAATCTGATTTGAGCTGACAGTAATATCTTGCATTGTATTCATCACTTGAGAGACAACCTGCCCCCCTTTTTCAGCAATTTTTGTTGATTGCATAATGTATGCATTCGTACTTTGAACCTGTTGACTATTGTTTTGAATTGTTTGCATAAATGCCTCTAAACTTAAGACTGTATTTTCAATAAAATGAGCTTGTTTAGAAGTACGTTGAGCCAAATCACTATTACCTAGCGCAATTTCTTGAACAGCATAACTGATTGTATTAACAGCCCGAACTGTTTTAAATATCAAATTTTTTAATGAAGAAATCGCATGATTAATATTGGTTGCAATAGAATAGTACGCATTTTGATAATGAGAATCTCTTAATTTTTGTGTCAAATCACCTTGTGCCATCGCTGAAAAAATATGATTTAAATCCTGCATTGTTGTTGTAAAAACATCTATTGTTAAATTAATACTATTTTTTAAACTGGCTAAATCTCCTGATGCATTAACACATACTCTTTGTGAAAAAATACCTGTTGATAAAGCAAGCATTGTATCATTAATATCCGCAATAATATTTTGTGTTGCTTCCATAGCAGCATCAACTTCTTGCTTGAATTCCCCTTCAATTTGAGGCGAGACCCTTTTTGTAAAATCGCCCTGTCTTAATGCATGCATGACTGTAATTAATTCATGCATCATCAGGTCAATTTTTTCTACAGAATAATTAATATTATTTTTTAGTTTTAATAAATCACCATGAGGTAAAACAGTTACTCGATAGCTAAAATCCCCCTTTGCAACGGCTGCCATAACGTGATTAATATCATTAAAAGTCTGATTTAATAATGTTGTGAGTTTATTAATATTTTTCATTAAAAGCCCCAATTCATCCTGACTTTCATAATCAATTTGATGATAAAACTCCCCTGTTTGTGTTAATTTAAAAATAAATTGATGTAACAAAGTAATAGGCTTAGCAATTTTTTTAAACATAATATATGATAGAAATAAAATAGCTAATCCACCTAAAATTAAACCAGTTATTGTGCTGATCCAACTTCGTTGAATTTGTATTGTACTCGTTATCGTACTTTCTTCAGATTCTTTCAAACTGAGTGCAACTAATTGATTTAGGGCTTTTTCTAATAAGATAGCTTCTTGCTCTAAAGCATCATACGTGGGAAGAAATAATTCTTGTTGTGTGAGATGTTTTCTTGCCATTTTTTCCCATTCTTGAAAGTGCTTTTTCGCCTCTATTAATAATGAAT
>CAZDFJ010000002.1:0-25990 GCA_964504875.1 uncultured Burkholderiales bacterium
ATGGTCTATTCGCGTATTATTGCGACAGGGCATTATTTACCAACCTGTATTAAAACAAATCATGATTTAACCTTAGAAATTGAAACCTCAGACGAATGGATTCAAACACGAACAGGAATCAAACAACGTCATGTTGCAGCGCCTGAAGAAAAAACAAGCGACCTCGCATTAAAAGCCGCGCAGGCGGCCCTAGAAGAAGCACATTTACAACCTAATGATATTGATTTGATCATTGTCGCAACCAGTACGCCTGATCAAGTATTTCCTAGTACAGCAACAATTTTACAGTATAAATTAGGTGTAACAAATGGCTGCCCTGCATTTGATGTTCAGGCAGTGTGTTCTGGTTTTGTTTACGCACTCAATACGGCAGACTTATATGTCAAATCAGGACAAGCAAAACGCGCCCTCGTTGTTGGCGCAGAAATTTTCACACGGATTTTAGATTGGCAAGATCGGGGAACATGTGTACTTTTTGGTGATGGAGCAGGGGCAGTCATTTTAGAAGCCAGCGAAGAAGCCGGAATTCTTTCAAGCCATCTCCATGCGGATGGGCGCTATCACGACATTTTGGCCGTGCCAGGTTGGGTCGCACATGGTGAAATTACAGGACGACCTTTGTTAACCATGGAAGGCTCAGCAGTTTTTAAATTTGCTGTGAAAGCCTTGGCAGATGTGGCTTTTGAAACTCTTGAAAAGGCAAATCTAACTGTAGAGAATATTGACTGGTACGTTGCGCATCAAGCCAATGTTCGTATTCTTCAAGCTACTGCAAAACGCATCGGAATTCAACCCGAAAAAGTGGTGACTACGGTTTCGGAACATGCGAATACGTCCGCGGCTTCGGTACCCCTTGCTTTGGATGTCGCCCGTAAAGATGGCCGTATTCAAAAAGATCAAATTGTCTTACTTGAAGGCGTTGGGGGTGGTTTCACATGGGGGGCCGTCCTCGTCAAAATGTAAGATCATTGACGAAACCCTTCTCATATTCTTCCTGCACTTAGAGAAGGGTTAATCTAAACATTATCCTTGTCAGATTTTTTCAATTTATTTTCAGTCACAATAGATTCACATAATAATAAAAACATTTTGAATTCTTCACCCCACCGATAACCTCCAATAGTTTGATCACTGCGCACAACGCGATGACATGGAATCAATAATGCCAGAATATTTGCTGCACACGCTTGAGCGACGGCACGAGCCGCTTTGGGTCGTCCAATCTGCGCAGCAATTTGTTTATACGTTCGGGTTTCGCCAAATGGAATTGTTTGAAGGCATTCCCATACTTCCCTCTGAAAAGGCGTCCCGCGACTCAAATCTAATGGATAATGAAATTCAAAATGATTCTGGACCAACGCTTGGGCAATTTCCTCAAAAATCGGATTTTTTTCTTTCTCTACATCATGAAAATGCATGTTGACTTTAGGAAAAATTTTTTGACATTCCTGTATTAAGGTTTCCTCGTCTGGACCAAAGAAAAAAGCACAAATTCCTTGCGCAGTGGTTGCTAAAAGCGCGTTATTAAAACGGGTAATTCCTAACCACACATCCATTTCTTGAGATAACATTTCATTTTCTCCTCATTATTGAGAAACCGCTAAAGCAAGAGCGTGATCAAAATGTTGCAAAATAACTTGCACAATCTGAGCATCCAAATGATTTTCTTGCACTAATTGTAATAAAAGTTTTTGTATGGTCTCGTGTGACATGCCTTTTCGATAAGGACGATCTTGAGCTAAAGCTTGTAAAACATCAGCCACCGCCAAAATTCTCGATTCTAACCCTAATTCTTCCCCTTCTTTTCTAAAAGGATAGCCATGTCCATTTAGCATTTCATGATGGCACGCCGCCCAAATCGCAATTTCTTCTAAACCGTCTATTTGTTTTAAGATTTGATAGGTATAAAAACTGTGTTTTCGAATTAAAATGCGTTCTTCTTGAGAAAGGGGACCGGTTTTTTCCAAAACTTCATCAGGAACTTGTAATTTACCTAAATCATGTAATAATGCTGCAATCTCTATTTTTTCTTGTTGTCTATCAGATAATTCAAGAATTGTGCTCAAAAAACGCGCGACGCGCGCAACACCTTGAGAATGTTGTAATGTAAAAGTACTTTTTGCATCCACAATATGTGCAAAAATTTTTGCAATACTCAATAATTCATCAAAAGAAATCTTGACTTTGACTTGCTTTTCTAAAGTTTGATGTAAATGACGTTGCAGTGGAATCGGATCAAGCATGAGCCAAAAAAACTCGCTCGAAGACGCTTTTAGAAAAGCGTCCATATAAATTGGATTAAAATAAACGCCGCTATATTCTTTTATGATTTGTTGAATCTGCGCAATGGACACTAATAAATTGGCCCCGTAAAATGGGACAGCAAACATATCTACCCGATCGACTAAAAAAATAATATTTGCATAGGCTTTGATTTTATCAGAAAGGGCAAGTTGTTCTAATTCCTGCCATTTTGTGTGATGATATCGAATCACTGGAGCTAAATGCTTCAATCGTGGAAATTGATTTAATCGTTCTTGTCCAGTTAGACAATGAATTGACACGCCTTCCCATTCAAACTCACCCACCAAACAATGATGCATTCGTGTAGAGGATACGCCCAAATCATGAATCAAACCACATTGAAGTAATTCTAATTGTTCCTCACGTGAAAATCCTAATACTTGTGCGCAGGCTTGAGCCATAAAACCGACTCGCTTCCCATGATTCATTTCGTCAATCCCGACCAAATCAAGCGCATCAGATAAAGCCAAAATGACTTGACTTAAATTAATTGGATATTGATTCATATTTTTTTAAATTATTTAAAATTAAGCATTCAATAAACAAAAATGATAGATTCATAATTTAAAGTTGAAGTAGTTTACTATTCTAATAGCATTTTCTAATAAATAAAGCTTTTATTTTTAGAAAAATTTTTCTTCTTCTCTAAGCAATCATTTCTTTATTTTTCAAAATGATGACAACGCGCTGAAAAAAGACGCCCCTTTAAAAAGAGATCGTGTAAAATAAAAAGCGGTTTTATCCTGTATAGCGCATTATTCTCTTATTCAATCATGATATGAAACACATATTTTTTGTCTTCTGTGCCATTTGAATAATTTTTTCATGGCATCATATTCTTTATGGGAACGATAACGTATTATGGCTTTGTTAAAAAAACTCTTTTTTTCAGTACTGATTGCTTCAGGTTTATCCGCAAATGGTTTTGCAGCAGACGTATTGCATCTTTATAACTGGAATAATTATCTTGCACCAGAAACTGTTAAGCGTTTTGAGAGTTCTTGTAAATGCAAGCTTGTACAAGATTATTACTCTGATAATGAAGAAATGTTGGCAAAATTAGCGGCAGGGGCGAAAGGCTATGATGTCATTGTTCCAACAGGTTATGCAATTACCACGTTGTTAAGACAAAATGCGTTGCAACCTCTTAATAAAGCAAAACTACCTAATTTTAAAAATCTCAATCCTGGATTTTTAGGCACTGAATTTGATAAGCAAAATCAGTATTCAGTTCCTTATGCGTACACCATCACACTTGTTGGCTACAACGAACAAAAAATCAAATCCTTAAATTTAAATCCAAATTCTTGGTCTATTCTTTTTGATCCTGCGACTTTACAAAAAATTAAAGGGCGGGTAACAGTCTTAGATAGCCCACGCGAACTTGTTGCAGCGGCTTTAAAATATTTGGGGTATTCTGCAAACAGTACAAATGCTGCTGAATTGGCTAAAGCAAAAGAAGTCATTCTCAAGGCAAAACCATACTGGGCCGCGTTTAATGGCTCCAGCTACATTAAAGAATTAACACTGGGAAACATTTGGGTTGCACATGGTTACTCAAATGATATGTACCAAGCGCAACAAGATGCACTCAAGGCAAAACGGCCCTTTACAATTAGTTTTACGACACAAAAAGAAGGGAACACACTTTCTGTTGATAGCATGGTCATTCATAAATCCGCCCCTCGCCCTGATCTAGCATTAAAATTTATCAATTTTATATTAGAACCACAAAGTAGTGCTGAGCTCGCAAATCTGGCCGGTTCAGGTAGTCCTAACATTGGCGCAGAAAAATTTGTTCATGCTGATGTGAAGAAAAATAAAGCGATTTTCCCGGATAAAGCACAATTAGCCAAATTTGAACAACTCAGAGATTTTGATGCAAAAAATCGGCGCGCGTTAAATAAATTATGGACAGATATCAAGGTTAAATAAATTTTATTTTCTTAAATAAAACTTCAATAAAGACTCTCCCAAGTAGTGTTATTTTATTCTTGGATGAGAGTCTTTTTTTTTATTGAATAATAAAAAACTATTTTTATTTTTTTGTTTTTACTATTTATTTTAAAAGTGTCATAAATTTTTACAAAAAAAAACAGTAGTTCAGCATTTTAAAGAAATTTTTTATTATAAAACATATACAAAATAGAATTTGTCCTTTATCATTACATGAAAGATTTTAATCGCTATTCTGTTATATAATTTGACAAAAGTAACGCCTAGATTAGATAATTTATTTTTTTAACATGAAGCCATGGGTGATTGAAATGTCATTTAAATGACAATCAATCAAACAGCATTGTTCATTACTGATTCTTTCATTTAAAATGGCACTTGAACATATCAAGCATTTAGCTCTAGAACTTGGTCAAGAAATTCCAGTAGATTTATATGACGCAGACGGCATTTTGCTTTTACGCAAAGGCTATATTATTCATGACAGCGGCGAACTGGAACGTCTTCTCATCCGGGAGTTATTTACATTTTCTGCTTCTGCAAATGCGGCCCCCCCGGTCCGTAAACGATTTCGTTCTAATTTATTTAACAGTACCTGTCCTTTTGATTTAATCCGTGGGGTACTGGTTAGCATGGAAAATACCTTGCTCGCTTTAGTTCGTGAATCCAATTTGGAGGCCGCAGAAGATTTTGTCTATGAATTAGCCAACGAAATTAGACGAAGCTGTGCGCTTGATCCAGAAGCGACTTTGGCTTGTGTTTCTATGGATAATCATATTCGCTACTCCTTGAAACATCCTGTAGACACTGCAATTGTGACAGAACTTGTAGGAAGACATTTACATCTTTCTTCTGATGATGCGCTCGCAGCAGTGGCCGCGGCATTGACCATGAATTTATCGATGATTGATATTCAAGATCAATTACATAAACAACCCACACCACTCAGCCAAGAACAACGCAAACGCATCCAAATGCACCCTATTGATAGCGTTCTTTTGTTACAAAAAGCCGGAATCAAAAATAGAGTATGGCTTCGTACTGTGGCAGAACATCATGAAATGCAAGATGGGACAGGCTATCCAAATCGCTTAAACGCCGAAAAAATTAGCACCATTGCGCAACTTGTCTCTGTAGCGGATATTTATTCTGCTATGCTCACTGATCGTGCTTATCGTGGGGGCGTCTTACCGAATATAGCCTTGCGGGAATTATTTTTAAGTCGTGGACAAGGTGTTGATCCAGTCTTGGCAGCAACGCTAATTAAAGAAATGGGAATTTATCCACCAGGAACGTTATTACGCCTTGAAAATGATGAGATTGCAATCGTCACAAGCCGAGGTAAAAATGCAAAATATCCAACCGTTGTTAATGTTGTAGATGCATTTGATATGCCCATTTCTTTACCAATGCGGCGCGATATTGCTCAAAAAGCTTTTGCCATTCGTGAAGTTCTGAATCCTAATTTATTTCAAATTAAACTGAACCGTTATATGATCTGGGGTTATTACCAGTTAAGTCCGTATGATCCAATGACAAATTAAGAAAAAAGGCTTAGGATTTTTTATTTGGAAAGCAAAAAATGTTATATCTGTGGATAAAAGCATTTCATGTGATTGCGGTTGTTACATGGTTTGCAGGTTTGTTTTATTTACCGCGCCTTTTTGTTTACCACGCCATGAGCGAAGATTCGCCTAGTCAAGAACGTTTTAAAATTATGGAACGAAAACTACTAAAAGGCATTATGAATCCGAGTTCTATTGTAGTAGTTGTGTTAGGATTATGGTTATGGCTATTTAGTGGCGCCCATCACGTAGGTCATTGGATTCACGCCAAAGTCACTTTAGTGGTTATTTTGTTAATTTATCATCATTATTGTGCCCGATTAGTCAAAACTTTCCAAAAAGACCAAAATAAACATTCTCATGTTTTTTATCGTTGGTTTAATGAATTTCCTGTATTAATCCTGATTGCGGCAGTGATTCTTGTTATTGTCAAACCGTTCTAATCTGATTTAGTCTGCGTGGCATCCGACAATTTTTTGTCACGCTCTTTAGTTTTTTTGAAAAATTTTTTTGTCAAAAAAGCAAGCAAAGCACTCATTATTAGTGTACTGATTATTGTTTTGACCTGCTCAGAATGACAGACTCCTGTACGACACCAATAGACAAAATGCTCGCAATTATGTCGAACAAAGCAATAATGCATTTCGTCTTCGGACTCGGTCAAACAAATCCGCGCCCGACGGACCGTTTCTTCGCGTGAATAAAGATGATAATTGGGCAACGTTTCTAAGGCAGGAATGCTTTTTTTTAACAGTTCGGGCATGGCCTGATAACACATTCGAATCCATGCATTGTGCAATGGATTTTTTCCCACAAAAGTGTGTTCCATTTCAATAATAAAGCATTGTAATTGATCTCGAAAAAAATACGAGAGATCTGTTTCTATCAACTTATTTTCTGTACTAATATCTGATTTTTCAGATGTAAAATGAATAATCCTGTTTTGGCCGCTATAGATTCCATAATGAATATAATGATTTCTTTCTACTGCTAAAATATCCCCAATCTGCACCGCTTTTTCAATTTCTTCTTTTAAAACACAACGATGTTTTTCTAAAATAAATTCTTTTAATAAACGTGTTAAATGCTGAAACGCATCTAAAAATGCCAATAGAGAAAAAGGATTCCGAATTTTTTCGGCGAATTTTTTTTCTAAGTCCTGTTTTGATGTTTGTAAAAGTTGCGATTGTGTCGCTTCAGAGGAAAACCAAACAGATTGATCTTGACGTACTTTTGGCTGATTTTTTTCTAAGTAAGCAACTAATTTTTGAACAAAAAACATAAGCATTCTTCCTGAAAGTTTATTTCTTTTGAGAGAGAAAACCACGTTCAGCAATCAAGTCCAAAAACTGGGCACGAGGCATTGGCTTATAAAAATAAAAACCTTGGAAATGCTCACAGCCTTCTGCCACAAGAAAATCTACTTGATTTAATTGCTCCACTCCTTCTGCAATAATTTCAAAATTCAGATGTTTTGCCATCGCAATAATTGTTTTTACAATGACCGCATCATTTTCGTCTTTATCAATGTCATTAATAAAAGATCGATCAATTTTTAGTTCATCTAATGGCAAGACTTTTAAATAGCTGAGAGAAGCGTAACCCGTCCCAAAATCATCAATCGAAAAATGAATCCCCAATTCTTTTAATTGCTTCATTTTTTTGACAATTTCATCGACATCATGAATCAATAAGCCTTCAGTAATTTCAATGGTTAAAAATTCAGGAGAAGCCCCCGTTTGTGCCAAAATAGATTGGACTTGCTGTGCAAATTCTGCCTGATAAAATTGGCGCGGACAAATATTCACTGAAATATTAAAATAAGTATTGGGATAAGTACGTTCTAATGCATAAATTAATGAACAGGCCTGATAAAGAACTTTTTCGCCAATCTGTAAAATTAGATCGCTTTCTTCTGCAATTGGAATAAATTGCCCCGGAGAAATAAATCCGCGCTCAGGGTGAATCCAACGTAATAAACTTTCGGCACCAATAATTTGCCCATTTTGGTCGCATTGTGGCTGAAAATACAAGATTAATTGTTCATCTTTATTATTAGTGAAAATATTTTGAGGAACTAAAACTTCTCGTAATTCTCGTTCTAAATTGACGCGTTCTGCAAATTCGCGCTGCATTTGTTCATCATAGACACAAATTTGATTTCGGCCCAAAGCTTTCGCCCGATACATCGCTGCATCTGCTTGAGAAAGTAACTGCTCCGTAGATTGTTCATGCGAATGAATAAAAGCAACCCCTACACTCGGACTAATTTGATAATGGCTACAATTTAATTCATACGGCACTAATAATCTCGTGCGAATTGTATGCGCAATTAATAAAACTTGATCCCGACAAACTTCCATGTCTGACGTAAGATGATCTAACAAAATTACAAATTCATCGCCACCAAAACGAACGACTGTATCAACAGAGCGAATATTTGCCAATAATCGCATAGCAACCTGTCTTAACAAGTCATCCCCAACAGAATGGCCTAATGTATCATTTAGGTTTTTGAAATAATCTAAGTCAATAAATAAAAGGGCGGCCACTTCATTAGAGCTTTCTATTTCATGTAAAACGCGTTGAATTTCCCGCATTAATAAACGTCGATTTCCCAAATTAGTCAAAGGGTCATATAACGCCAACTTCATAATTTTCGATTCAGCTTCTTTTCGCTCACTAATATCACGAATAATCAAAATAAAATATCGTTCATTTTGGACAAACATTTGATTAATCGTTAATTCAATTGGAAATTGTCGATAATGAATATCATGCGCATAGACTTCCAATTCTACTTTAAAAAGATCATTCATATTTTCCCTATCTTGCTCATTCATTATTTCTTCTTTATTTTTCTTTTTTTCAGAAAAATCATCAAAAATGAGTTCAAAATCTGGAATAAAATGCTGAATCAAACGCCCCCGAACTTGCCTTTCGGTTTGTTTAAACATTAACTCTGCCGCAGGATTAAACGCATAAACTTGTTTATTTGCAGTAATCGTAATAATAGCATCAGAAATACTTTCAATCACTGTCCGATGACGTAACTCACTGTTTTTTAATTCTTTATGTAACTCATATTCTTCTGTGACATCTCGAAAAACCATCACAACCCCTTCTAGTTTTCCTTCTTTTGTCACGATGGGTGCTGCACTATCTGCAATTTGATATTCTTTGTGGTTTCGTGCCACAAGAACGGTATGATTTGCAAGACCGACGATAGTTTTTGAAGCTAAAACTTTATCGACAGGATTTTTGATCACTTCATGAGTTTCTGCATTAATAATATGAAACACTTCATGCACAGGCATATATTGTGCCTCTTCAAAACTCCAACCTGTTAAACGCTCTGCAACAGGATTCATTCTGACAATTTTACCCGTCATATCAGTCGCAATCACCGCATCACCAATGGAGTTGAGCGTCGTTGCGAGATTTTTTTCACTATTGTGTAGATCATTCAAATTTTTTGCAAGTTGTTGACTCATCGAATCAAAAGCTTGGGCCAGCTCAGCAATTTCGCCTTGCCCTAAAAAACGCATCTGAATGCCATACTCTCCTTTTGCCAAACGATAGGCATTTTTCTTTAAAATATTAAGTGGCACAATCACAAAATGATTTAATGCGTACATTAATATCAACATAATCACAAAAGTGACGCTCCACCAATGCATACTCTGCGTCATTAATTGGCGCCATAAATCTGCTTTTGTTTCAGTCAAATCATATTCTAAAAAAATAGTTCCCACACGAGAAGAACGAAATTCATCAGGCAAAGTAGTTAAAATAACAGGATTATAAGCAAAAATACTATTTGCATTTTTATCTAGCACAAGGCTCGCTCTATTCTGTTGTTGAACTTGCTTTGAAAGTTTAATATCAAAATTTAACAGCCGATCTTTAATATATTTATCTTTTAAAGAAAATTGTGTTGCAAGGATTACTTTCTGTTTATTATCCAACACAATAATTTTTCTAATTTCAGGTCGGAGGGCTTCTAATGTAATCGCTTTTTCAGCAACTTGAAGTTGATTATGAAAAAAAGCATGATCAATGACTTGCTGTAAACTAATCATTTCTTCTGTCACAAATCGGATATGCGTTTTTTCAATATTTTTTTCTAGAAGTTGACTGTCATAAATTGTGACACACAATAAACCGATTGAAAATAAAGCAAAAACAATAATGGGCAAATAAATTGCCAATTTTATATTTTTTACTGCATTTTTCATGATATTAATATAAAAAAAGACTGGCCAAATTAAAAGAATAGTCTCGCAATAATTCTGCCGACAGGGCGATACTACAATGGAGGTAAATACTCTGTAGTTAAGAGAGAATCTGTATTCACTGAACGGACTAGCAATCGTTTTTGTAACATTATTTGCGTTAACAACTTAATTTTTGTATCTAAAATATAATTTTTCTGATCTAAAAACTGATGATTTGTTTTGAGATCTGGAATCAAAATCCCACTCAATCCTTCTCTTAGCTCTACCTCTGAAGCAAGCATTCGATCTGCTAAACGACGATGGGCGTCCTGTCGATTTTGTCTCAGATAATTGAGCGCATCAAAATGAAGTTTTAATGCATTTTTCACACTATTTGGATGTTTTTCCAAAAAATCTTCTCGGACAGCTAATACATCAATAATTGTATTTGGAATGCTTGAGCTATCAAACAAGATTTTTGCATTTTTCTTAGCGAGTAATTGCGTCTTAATGGGCTCAAATGTGACAATGGCATCAACAGCGTGCGATTCAAAAGCACTCACGTGCTCATCTGCTGTTAATGGGACAATATTCACATCTGAAGGGGTTAAATTGACTTGTTCCAACGCACGGCTTAACATAATCGCCCCGACAGCTGTATTTTCGACGCCAATTTTCTTATTTTTCAGATCCGCTAAATTATGGATGGTATGATGCGCAATCAACGCATCTCCGCCATGGGATGTGTCAAAAATAAGAATCACTTTTAATTTTACCCCATCTTGCACAAGTGTTAACACTTCATCTAATGTCAGCGCGGCAGCTTCAATGACCCCTGTGCGCATTGCATAAATTAATTCGGTTGAAGCGGGAAATTCGATCAGCTTTAAATTATCTTTTCGTAGCCAGTCCAGATCGTCTGCTAAATAAAGCGTACCATACCCTAACCAATGGTTTGCCCCGATACGCATTGTTGGGGGATGCTGTGTCGAACAACTCATTAGCATAACAAAGCTGAATAATCCAAAGATAAATTTAATTTTATCGAATAAAAAGCGCATTTTTACTTTATCTATTAAAGATGACAAATCAATTCACATATTAATCTATTTTTTTAATTTGTACTATTGATTTTGTTTTCATCAAGTGTTCCTTTTTTTTTAGTTATTTTCTTCGAAAAGCTAAAAAATAACAACTCAGCCCACTTATGATCCCAATAATTAATAAAGCTATATTAAAATGGAAATTGATATCAAAAATATACAAACTCAATAACCATTCAATTCCTGATGCAAAAAGGGCGGCAATCGCTCCGACCAGACTTCCTAGCAATAGGATTTCAAGTAATTTATCTTGTAATAATCTTTTTGTGGTCGCACCCAAATAGCGTTGTATTTTGACTTCGGTTTTTTGAGCAAATTTTAAACTGATCACGACTGTATATAAAATTAAAATCCCCGCAATTAAAACAAATACAAAAACACCTTGAACTAAAAAAATAATTTTTTCAATAAAGGCTTGTAACTGCTTAATTAAATGTGTTGTATCAATTATTGTCAGATTTGGGAAAGCGGCAACTAATTCTTTTTCAAAAGAAATATTTTCGGGTGATAAGTAAAAACTTGTAACCCAACTTTTTGGATAATTTTTTAAGGCAGTTTCATTAAAAATGACAAAGAAATTCACATCCAACGAATTCCATTTTACAGTCCGAATATTAAGAATTTTAGCAGTGACTGTATCGCCCGCAATCATATATGATAACGTGTCGCCCACTTTAAGATGAAAACGCGCGGCAAGATCTTTCTCAATTGAAATAAAAGGCTCAGCTGACGCCTCCCAAACATGCCCTTCCACTATTTTAGATGTCTGATTGATTAATACATTTTGGGCATAACTCAAATTAAACTCACGTGTTAGTAAACGGATCGTTCTTTTATCTGTATATTTTTCCAGTTGAATAGGCTGATTATTGATGGCTATTAACCGACCTTTTATCATCGGGAAAAAATGAGGGGAACTCCCCTTTTTTTTCTGAAAAAAGGCACGTAAATCTTCCACTTGATGCGTTTGAATATTAATCAAAAAACGATTGGGGGCGTCATGCGGTAATTGTGCCTGCCAATTTGTGATTAAATCTTGTCGTACTAATGTCAAAATAAGTAAACAACCTAAACCCAATGTTAAACTCGCCCCTTGTATTCCATATGTCCAAATACGTCTTTTCAAAAAGGCAAGGGGAAAATAAAAACGGGCGGGAAAAAACTTTCGGGCGGTATAGAACGCTGACACTATCAACGCAATGAGACCGACCATTAAAACAAAAAGGAGGGTAAAGATCACTAAACTCATCATTCCGAGCACTTCAAAATGTGTCTTATACAGAAAAAGAAAAGCGATACAGATTAACCCGATTAAGTAAATCAATTGGTGCCATTTTTTATTAGATAACTGGCTAGCTCGTAATAAAACCAAAACAGGAATATTCACTAATTGAAATAAAAAAGGAATGGCCAAACCAAATACTAACACTAAATTAAGTAGAATATGCTCTAAAGAAATGAGATAAATACTTTTCCACGTTAAGTTAGTTTGTTCAAAAACCTCTGGGAAAATAAATGGAGCAAATGTTTGTAATAAAAAACCACATATAATCCCAATTAAGGCTGTCCCGACAGCGACAAAAAATAATATTTGCGCATATAATTTTAATAATTGTGGCCGTGTTAGCCCCAAACATTTTAACACTGCAATTTGGTGAATATTTTCTCGAACATAATGCTGTAAACTAATTAAACTGGCAATAAATGCAAAAAAGACGCTTAATAATGACACTAAATTAAGAAATTGTTTAACACGGTCTAACACTTCACGTATTTCAGGCCGGACATCATTTGCTTCTTCGATAATTTGGCCGCGTTTTAATTGTTTTTGTAAAAATTGTTTAAGTTGAAATAAAGCGTGTTTATCTTCAGAAGCAAAATAAAAGCGGTATTTGACACGACTACCTAATTGAATTAACTGTGATTTTTTCAATAAAGGCTCAGACAGAATGAGGCGGGGCGCGATTCGGGAAAAATCTAAAGTTTGTCCCGATTCATCTAATATCATTCCTGATCCATAAAATGCTACCTCCCCTAAATTGAGCGGTGTGCGGGGGGTAATTTTTAATTTTGAAACAAGTTTGGGATCCAACCAACAAAATAATTCTGGGTTATCTTGATTTGATTGCCATGGGTCTTTAATTAGAGCACCATACAAAGGATAATTTTGAGAAACTGCTTTTAATTCAACTAATTGAGTTTGATCATTGACAAAAAGCATACTCATTGTTGTCGTTGTTTTGGCAAAACGAATTTTTAAATCACTGGCTTTTTTTTCTAAAGCTGAATCAATTGGAGTATCTGAATTCAAAACCAAATCAGCGGCTAATAAAATTTGCGCTTGATTTTTTAGAACAAGATCCACCCGTTCAATTAAAAAATTGACAGTGGTAAGACTTGTGATAGCTAAAATCAATGCAAAACAGAGCAACTTTAGTTGCCCTGTTCGCCATTCATAACGTGAAAATTGCCACAATAAATGCATGCACTTCTCTTTTTGAATTAAACATGAGTCATAGAATGTGTTACAAAAATAGTTAAGATACCCAGAAAAATTAAGATGACTTGGGCAATACTGGCCTGTAACGTATTTCGACGATGTAAAGAAGGTATTAAGTCAGCAACAGCGACATAAATCATACTAGACGCGGCTAAAGCCAATAAAAATGGCAATAATTCCTGAGAAGATCGTAATGCAAAATAGGCAACAATGGCGCCAAAAAGCATGGATAAGCTGGATAACATATTAAAGAAAAATGCTTTTTTCTTACCAAAACCAGCATAGAGTAAAACAAGAAAATCCCCGACCTCTTGCGGGATTTCATGGGCAATAATCGCAATCGCTGTTGAGATCCCCACTTCTGGAGAAACTAAAAAAGCCCCCGCAATTACCACACCATCCACAAAATTATGGACACTATCTCCAACCAAAACCATAATGCCACTACTGTGTACATGCCCGACATCGTGCTGACACACATCTGGTTGCAGTTGATGCTCTAAATCAATATGATTATGCCGCCATAAAACCAATTTTTCTAACAAGAAAAAAACTAAAATACCTAACAAAGTGACGAGTAAAATTTGATCTTTATCTTTTGAAAGTTCTAATGCCTCAGGCAAAAGATCTAAAAAAGTTGCGCCCAATAATGCCCCGACTGCGTAGCTAATTAAAATAGGAATCCAATTGGGTTTTGCAGAAAAGGCAAAAAAAGCAGAGATTACAATACTTAAGATGCCCCCTAATACTGCCGCAACAATAATTTGCATTAATACTGTTGAAAACATAACTATATTGAGTCAAATAACGTTTTTATTGAATCCAAATGAGTGAAGCAAAACGCCCTGTTTGACCATCTCGCCGATATGAATAAAATTCGTGTTGATTTGTATAAGTACATAATGTTCCCCCAAAAATTTGAGATTCTGAAATACCTAAATCAAAACAACGCTGTTTTGCTAACAAAAATAAATCGGCATAAAATTTATGTCGATGTTGTGCAGAAGGTTTAAAGGCTTCTGCTGCCTTAATATTCTGTTGAAGAAAAGCATGATAAACTTCTTCGCCTACCTCAAAATGCATCTGACTAATAGCTGGTCCCAAATAGATTAGTAAATCATGCGGATTTCCCAAATAACGTATTAATGTTTTTTCAATGACACCATTGAGTAATCCTCGCCAACCTGCATGAATCGCGGCGACCCATGTTCCCTGTTTATTTGTCACTAAAATAGGTAAACAATCCGCCGTCATTACAGTACAAATTGTATTTTTATAATCGGTAAAACTGGCGTCTGCTTCTATTGGCGCATGTTGTTGTGTCATGGAAGACAGGTAAACCGCATTTGTGCTATGTACTTGAGATAACCAATAGGGTTCATTTTGTAAATGTAGTTTATTTTTTACCAACGCCCGATTTTTTAATACCGATTGTAATTCATCCCCAACATGGACGCCTAAATTTAGACTCTCATATGGTGCATGACTGACCCCATTCAAACGGGTTGTCACAACCGCACGAATATTTTCTGGAGCGTCCCATTGTGGCGTAATCCAATGTAAATGTGACATGATCTAATCCTGTTCTTGTTTTTCTAATAATGCTAAAAGTATTTGCATATCTTCTGGTAAAGAACATTCCCACTGCATTTGTAATTTTGTATGAGGATGCACTAATGCCAAACGCGTTGCATGCAACGCCTGTCTTGAAAAATCCGGCACAATTTTTTTATGTTGTCTCAAAAAATAAACGGGATCACCGATTAATGGAAAACCCAAATGCGTCATATGGACCCGAATTTGGTGCGTTCGTCCTGTTTCAAGACGGCATTTTACCCATGTAATATTTTGTTGCATAAAATTTTTTACAATCTGATAATGTGTGATAGCAGGTTTGCCTGAAGACACCACTGCCATTTTGACCCGTTGAGTTGGATGTCGCCCAATTGGCTCAGCAATGATTCCTGCCTGTGTCAATGTTCCAATAACAAAAGCAAAATACTCGCGCGAAACAGTTCGCGCTTGCAATTGACGAACTAAATCAGTTTGTGCTTCAATTGTTTTTGCCACAACCATTAAACCACTCGTTTCTTTATCTAAACGATGTACAATACCGGCTCGTGGCACGTGCGCTAATTGCGACGCGTAATGAAGTAATCCATTTAAAAGCGTTCCAGACCAATTACCACTCCCCGGATGAGTGACCAGCCCCGCAGGCTTATTAATCACTAAAATTGATTCATCTTCATAAATAATATTCAAGGGAATAGCTTCAGGGGAAAAAGCGGTTTCTTCTGGTTCAGACAACAAGGTGACTGTAATCACCTCGCCGCCATACAATTTTTGCTTACTCGGGACAAATTTCTGATTCACTAGAACCCGTTGCTGCTCGTTCCATTGTTGCAAACGACTTCTTGAATACTCAGGTAAAAACAAAGCGAGAATTTGATCAAGCCGTTTACCGTGATAGATTTCAGGCACAACAAAACATTGAGAAGACTCTTCCAAAGAAGAAAAATCTTCTATTTCTGCTTCTAAATCTATTGTCTCTGTTAAATCACTCATTTTTTCCATTATCTGTTAATAGATAGTTGGCGTTCGCACATTTGAAGCCCGTCTTATTTTGTTTAGCAAGATACATGGCTTCATCGGCTTTTTTCAATAGATTTTCGGCGTCTTGCGCATCTGATGGAAAAAAGCTCACGCCAATACTCGTCTGTAATTGGATAACCAAATGGTTTGTTAAACGCGCGGGCGGCAAGAAACAAGTTAAAATACTATTCGCTGCATCAAGCCCTTGTTGTATATTTTCTAAGTCTCTCAAAATAATTGTAAATTCATCCCCTGCCAAACGCGAAATAATATGTTCTTCTGCAATACATTGTTTTAAACGATGCGCAACCGTTTTCAAGACAAGATCGCCCACATCATGTCCAAACGTATCATTAATGTGTTTAAATTTATTTAAATCTAAAAACATTAAAGCAAAAACTTTTTCGTTCTTTTTGGATTCTTCTATTATTTGCTGTAATGATTGATTAAACGCCAATCGATTGGGTAAACCTGTCAAAGCATCATGATACGCTTGATAATGAATCATTTCTTCATAATGTTTTTGTTCGCTAATATCGTTAAAAATCATCGCATAATGCGTACATTCATGATTTTTATCATAAATGACAACTAAAGACAAATGCTCTGGGAAAACTTCCCCATTTTTACGTGTATCATAAAATTCCCCTCGCCAATATCCGAAACGATCCACATTTTCCCATAAATCATTAAAAACATGTTCTTCATGAGCATGCGGATTAAAAATATTCGCTTTATAGCCGATGACTTCCTCTGGCGCAAATCCAGTCAGAGAAGAATAAGCCGGATTGACTTTCTGAATAACCCCTTCTTTATCGGTGATAATCACACCACTTGGCATATGTTCAATGATATTCGCCGCAAGCCGTAAATTATCTTCTATACGTTTACGTTCGGTAATATCTTCTATAATCCAAATCACGCCTTTAGAAAGATCTTGTTTATCAACGGGACTTCCTTGCAACGATGCCCAAAAACATCCTTTTCCACGATTAATCAGTTCTAATTCGGTCCGATAAATATTATTTTTCCGCATTTCTTCATAACCGATTTTTCCAATCGCATCATAAATATTTTCTCCCTTTTCATTCATAGGATAAATGCGTCGAATATCTTGGTTATAAAATTCTTCATCAGAATAGCCTGTTAATTCTGAAAATTTGCTATTTCCACGCACATATTTACGATTAATCGTCATTACTACCCCAATACTCAATGTTTGCAAAATTGTTTCTAACTCTGCATTCGTTTGTTTGAGGCGTTGTTGCAATAATTTAAATTCAGTAATGTCTTGAAAGGCGACAACGGTTCCTACAATATGCCCTTGACGAAACATAGGCGTCGCTACAATAGAAACAGGAATAATTCTACCTGTTTTATGTAAAAATAACTCATCTAAACTACGATATGTGTTCCCATGAGTAGTCACGCGTCGAATACAGCAATTTTCACTCAACATGCCGTCACTATCGCTGGCATGGTGAAATAATTCATGGGCATTTTGATTTAAAAATTCGTATTCAGCATAGCCTAAAATTTTCGTGGCTTCTGGGTTAACATAATTAATAATGCCATGCTCATTAATGACATATAAGCCTTCACCCAAAGAAGCCGTGATTTCCCGTAGCGTTTGTTCGCTCGTATGAAGCTGATGTTCGCGCT
The DNA here is from genome assembly GCA_964504875.1 of uncultured Burkholderiales bacterium. Classification (GTDB taxonomy): domain Bacteria; phylum Pseudomonadota; class Gammaproteobacteria; order Burkholderiales; family CAZDFJ01; genus CAZDFJ01. Next base: position 17,900 of record CAZDFJ010000002.1, read on the forward strand.
CTATTAAATGATGTAATAACGTATTAAAAGCAACCGCGAGTGTATTAATTTCATCTTTTGTTTGAAAATGGAAAAATAATAATTCTTTTTTGAGATCTTTACGATTCAGCGAGGTTTTAATCTGATTGATCTTTGCTGTAAGCAGCTCTAGTGGGCTCAAAAAGTACCAAATTAATAACCAAATTGCCACAAGAATGGCAATTGTCATGACAATTCCCAAATAGAATGTATATTCTTTTAAGTGATAAATTGGGGCAAATGCTTCATCAATAGGGTAATTTGCACCTAAAATCCAATCAGTATTTTTAATATGCTTAAACGTGACCAACATATGTTGGCCATATGAGTTAATTGTTTGCCCGGTTCCTTCAAATCCTTCGTCTAAGGCTTTATCTAATAACAAATTTACGCCACGAGGCGCAATCAATTTTAAGAGCCGATCTCTATCGGGATGCATTAAAACGTAGCGTTGTTTTGTTACAAGATATAAATATCCTGTTTCGCCGAGCCGGACTTGATATAAATTTCCTATTAGGGTTTGAGGTAATGTTAAATCAATCGCACCCGCAATCACACCAATAAATTCTCTATTTTTAGAAAAAATCGGCGCCGAAACTACTAATACAGGCTTATTATCTTTTGTAGAAATAATTGGAGGAGCAATAGCAACTTTCTTTGTCCGAGCCACTTCAGAAAAATATTCTCGATATGAGATATCAATCCCCCGCCGCCGAAAATCTGGATTTTCTGCAATCAGGTGACCTTTTGCATCTAACACTAAAATGGCGCGTGGAAAAATTAACTTGGCTGTCAAATTTTCCGTAATATAATTTTGTAACAAAATAGGGTCGTTAAACACAACCTCATTCATTCCATCAGCTAAACCAACGATAGCTTTCCGTTTTAATTCTAGTTGTTCTTCAATTTCGCCAACAATCCTAGAGACTAAAACCTCTTGTTGTGTAGACAAGCTTTCGTTAAGTTCATTTTCCATTTTAGAGGTAAAAGTTCTCATGACAATAAACATCACACTGACTACCAATATGGAAATGGCCAAGGCAATTTTACTTTTTAGACTAAATTTGATTGTAGAAAGATTCACGATTCAATCACAAAAGAAACATCTGAATAGGTTAGTAATCTAGCATTCCACACAATCCTCTAGTATGAAACCCTTTTTTTTGCTTTTACCTGGAAAAATACATTTTTAATTTTTTTGTATTTTGTTCCAGCTAAATTATCTTTTTTTTCTTTTCAACTGAGCGGGGCGTTTAATAAAAAAACAAATAAAATCAATAATTAAAGATAAACTTATCTTTTTTTAGTTGAAAAAAAAACCACTATTGTAGCGATAAAAAAGACTACCTACAATAAATAATGCCTATCTGAATATACATCTCAAAGTATCGGAATATATTAACGCATATTATGAAATTCAAAAACAAATAAATAATACGCTATTTACGCTATTTTTATAAATAATTTGTGATCAAACTTATCATATAAATTTCATATTTTTACTAAAGAGGAATATCTTTACTGAATCGTAGAAAAATACGACTTTAGTGATTAATTATGAATGGCATTCATACCCCAATTAAGTTTTAAACGCAAGGTATCATAATAATCATGATCATGAGGGTGTAATAAAATGATTCCATTTCTAAATTTCTCAATCCGAATTCGATCATGCGGAACCAGATCATAATGACAATGCCCATCAATATGGACACGACCATCTGCACAATGTATCATTTCAATTTCAACTAAACTGTTGCTATGCACAACAAGTGGTCGATTTGTCAAAGTATGCGGACAAATTGGCGCAAGAATAATTGCATTTAATGAAGGATGGACAATTGGTCCCCCTGCCGAAAGCGCGTAGGCTGTTGATCCTGTAGGCGTTGATAAAATTAACCCATCCGACCGCTGATTATATGCAAACTGTTGATTAATAAAAATATTAAAATCAATCAAACGCGAAATGGCTCCTTTATCAATCACCACATCATTAAAAGCAAGAGCCTTAAAAACTTTTTCTCCTTGACGAATGACCGTTGCTTTAAGCAAAATGCGTTCTTCTAAGTAAAACTCGCCTTCGAGAATTTTTTCTAACTTTGCCAACATATTATCAATAGACAAATCTGTCAGAAAACCAAGATGCCCCCCATTAATCCCAACAAGCGGCACATCACTCGATGCCAACGAGCGCGCAATATGCAACATAGTTCCATCTCCGCCCAATACTACTGCCAAGTCCGCATTTTCAGCAATTTGATGCATCGAAGCAATATTATCGCCATGATACCCTACAAGTCCTGCGGTTTGTTTTTCAATCAGTACGCGCACACCTTGTTGTGTAAAAAATTCTTGCAAAGTCGCGAGGGCTTCTCCCGTTTCTCGACTATTATATTTCCCAATTAATGCAACGGTTTTGAACATGGGTTTCATCAGCATTTTTCCTCTGGTGTATGATTACACTTTATTTTTATTATCTTGACGCTTAAACGAATAATATTTTCGTCAAAATGTCAATATTCTCATTCATTATAACCAATTTAAATTCTGCGCACACAAAAATTAAGAGGGAATATTTTATGACTTCATCACATCAACATGAACAAAATCACACAATTTATGCAGAACAAAGTGAACTATCTAGCGAAGAACATTTTCGCGCGGCCCAAAAAGTAACATGGGTTAGTATTGCTGTAAACATATTTTTGTCAATTTCACAAATTATAATTGGTTTATTTTCCAAATCTCAAGCACTTTTGGCGGATGGTTTACATTCTTTATCCGATTTGGTTTGTGACTTTCTTGTTCTTTTTGCAAATCGGCATAGTCGAAAAGAGGCGGATCAAACACATCCGTATGGTCATTTACGGATTGAAAACGCCACCACATTTATTTTGGGAGTGATTCTATTTGTCTTAGGGTTGGGGTTATTATGGAATGCGGCCATCAAATTAAGCCAAATCGGACATCTCCCCCAACAAACAGTCCATCCTGCCGCATTAATTACAGGTATTTTGACACTAATCGGCAAAGAAGGCTTGTTTCGCTATATGTTACATGTTGGCAATCAATTAAAATCACAAATGCTGATTGCAAATGCTTGGCATTCACGTTCTGATGCCGCGTCTTCTGTTGTCGTTGTTGTTGGAATTATTGGTAATCTTTTAGGTTTTACCTTTCTGGATTTGGTCGCGGCCGTTCTCGTTTCTTTCTTTATTACACGAATGGGTTGGGTACTTGGTTATGATGCGCTCATGGATTTAATTGATCGGGGTCTTGATGCAAAAGATTTAGAAAGTATTGAAGAGACTATTTTGAACTCAAAAGGGGTCTGTGGTTTACACGAGTTACGTTCAAGAAAAATGGGGGACCATGCACTAATTGATGCGCATATTTTAGTAGATCGAAAAATCAGTGTGTCAGAAGGGCATTATATTGCCGAGGTCGTCCGCAATAATATTTTAAAACTAAAAGATTTACGTATTTTAGATATTATGGTGCATATTGATCCTGAAGATGATTCTGTCGCGCGCATTGTTGGCATGCTCCCTAATCGCGATTTTTTAATACAACATTTACAAAATCGTTTCAAAGAAAAAGGAATCATTCTCCCGCCCTTTGAACAAATTACTTTGCATTATCTAGAGGGTAAAGTGGAGGCAGAATTATTTTATTCTCAACCGCTTCACCTCCCAACAGAAAGTATTCAAGCATTTCTTAGCGATGATCTTTATTTTTCTCAAATCAATTTTTGTCAAATTCAAAACTAAGGGATAAAAAAAAGCGCAATCGAAATTCTTTCATTGCGCTTTCTCTTTAGGACACTATGATTGTAATTGTTGAATCAAATCTGTCTGTAATCTTAACAACAGTTTGTTATCATACAACGCAGAACCGCGAATCAAAAACATGTCTTCTGCTCGTTCTCCTAACGTCGTAATTTTAGCATTATGGACGCTAATACCATATTGCACTAAAATATACGCAATTCGCGATAATAACCCGGGTCTATCTCCACTCGTCACGGACAAAATACTATAACCAGTTTTTTCATTTGTTTCACTTGGTCGAATACTTACTTCTGGTACCACTGGAAAATGTTTCAAATGACGGCTCATCCGTCCCGCCAGAGGTCGTTCCAATGGCATTTGAATCATTAATTTTTGCTTTAATTCAAATTCAATAAAACTCATGGCATCCCGATAATGAGTATTCTGCCCCGAAGAATTTAACACTAAAAATGAATCTAATGCATAGCCCCGACGGGTTGTGTAAATTTTTGCTTCCACAATGTTATATTGCATGCGCTCAAAAAAACCACATATGCGCGCAAACAAATCGCGCTGATCGGGCGTATAAACAAGTACTTGAATGCCTTCTCCAATTGGACTTAAACGACAAATCACAATCGGCACAATCTGATCAGATTGATAATGTAATTTACGCGTATGCCATGCGATTTCTTGGGGTTCATGACGTAAGAAATAATCACTATCTAATTGAGACCAAAAAGATTGTTGTTGCTCTGGCGAAATAATATACAATCTGAGAATTTTTTCGGCGCTGCGTTTTTTCGATTGCAGTTGCTTGTCTTCTGAAATGACTAATTCTTTACGTAAATATTTTAATGTCGTAAAAAATAAATCTTCTAATAATTTGGCTTTCCAGGCATTCCATACTTTCGGGCTCGTTCCGCGAATATCGGCTACTGTTAATAAATACAAAGCCGTCAAATAACGATCATTTTGGACGAGATCCGCAAATTCAGTAATGACATCTGGACTAGATAAATCTTTTTTTTGTGCGGTCATCGACATGACTAAATGATTTTTAACTAACCAGACAATCAATTTCGTTTCTTCGGGCGCAATTTTATGTGCCCGACAAAAAGTCATGGCATCATGCCCGCCTAGATCAGAATGATCGCCCCCTCGACCTTTCGCAATATCATGAAAAAGGGCGGAAAGATACAACGTTTCTGGATGAGTAAAACTCGTCATTAAACGATGACATAAAGGATATTCATGTGAAAACTCAGGTAAAGCAAAACGTCTTAGATTACGCAAAACTGTTAAAATATGCTCATCTACTGTATAGACATGAAATAAATCATGCTGCATTTGACAACTAATTCGTCCAAAAGCAGGAATATACGTGCCTAAAATCCCATAACGATTCAAACGACGAAAGGCATCAATGATACCCCGTTGTTGGGTTAAAATAGACAAAAATTGATGTTTATGCTTTTCATTTCGTCTAAATTCAGCATTCATGACTTCCTGAGCGCGCCATAAAGCCCGTAATGTTTTTGCGCTCATATTTTGGAGTTCAGGATGTTTTTGTAGAAGTAAAATACTCTCAAAAATAGCCGAAGGATGCCGTTTAAAAACGTGCTCATCCACAATGTCTAATAAATTACCCACAATTTGAAAACGTCGATTAATTGGAATCGGCATATTTTGACGAATGCACGAGAAAATTCTGCCCCGTAAATTCAACAGAAGAATTTCGTTTAACATATTGATATTCTTGGCATTTCTATAATATTGGCGCATAAACATTTCACTAGGACGACATGTGCCATTACTACAAATGTTAAAAAGATCAGCCAAGACATTTTGATAATCAAAAAGCAACCGATCTTCGCGGCGCTTCACTTGATAATGTAATCGAATTCGCAAATTATTCAGAAAAGATTCACGGCGGGAGGCAGAAAGCGCTTCACGTTCTGTCAACAGACCTTGTTCAACAAATTCACGCCAAGTAGTCCCAATTCGCGCGGCCCGTGCAATCCAAAAAATTGTCTGAATATCGCGTAAACCGCCGGGACTCTCTTTAATATTAGGTTCTAAATTATATGCGGTATCATGATAACGTAAATGGCGTTGCTGCTGCTCAATACTCTTTGCCTCAAAAAAAGCTTGTATATTCAAATGGTTCCAAATATTTGTTTGAAATTTTCGATATAAATTTCGATTACCTGTAATCAAACGCGTTTCAAGCAAATTGGTTTGAACAGTAATATCTTTTTCTGCTTCATCTAGACATTCTGCAATGGTTCGCACACCATGCCCAACGTCTAGACCAATATCCCATAAAATCCCAATTAACGTTTCTATTTGATGGGACGTTGATTCGTCTAATTCAATATTCAATAGAATTAGCAAATCAATATCAGAATATGGAAAAAGTTTTTTTCTTCCATATCCTCCTGTTGCAAGCAAGGCCAGTTCTTTTGGAATATCAAGATGTTGCCAAATTTTTCGCAACAAATCATCCACTAAACGGGCATGGGCATTAAGTAACCAATTTGCCCGGGGTTTTTGTAAATAGAGATCTCTTAAGCGCGCCCGCCCTTCTCTTAGTTCTTGCCGCCATGCTGGAATTTCTTGTAATTGCATTTTGACGAATCCTCATTTTTTCTATTTTAATCAGATTTTTTATTTTGTGAACAAACCGGAAAACACAGCAATTTTTATGCCGTCCCACAGATTTTTTTTGCGCATATAGGATAGAAAAACAGCTTATGTTATAATAAAAGAATTTTTCTCAATTAAATCTAGGCTTGTCTTTTCGCGGGGTGTGGCTCAAAATAAGCCCATCATCATCATGATTTGACTCATTCATTTCAAGTGACCTTGATATGTCGGGATGTCTTTCAAATCTCACGATTTAAACGTAAACAAGCCCTTACAATATTGTCTGTTATCTTGACATAGACTGCTTCATAATAGACATCTTTTGATGAAATATCACAAAAAATAAATTTATTTTTTTAAATGTGTAGGAAATATCAATGCAACTTTCTGAAAATTGGTTAAGAAGTTTAGTAAACCCAAATCTTGATACTGCGGCGTTGGCGCATTTAGTGACCATGGCAGGGCTTGAAGTCGAAGCGGTGGCCCCCGTTGCGCCCGCTTTTAGTCACATTGTTGTCGCAGAAGTAAAACAAGTAGAAAAACATCCGGCTGCTGATCGTCTCAGTGTATGTCAAGTCGATGCAGGAACAGGCACGCTGTTACAAATTGTCTGTGGTGCGGCCAATGTTCGGGCCAATATTAAAGTCCCATGTGCGCTCATTGGAGCGGTTTTGCCAGGGGATTTTAAAATTAAAAAATCTAAATTACGCGGCGTCGAATCTCAAGGCATGCTTTGTGCGGCACGAGAATTAGGTTTAACACAGGAAAGTGATGGCATTTGGATTTTGCCAGAAACGGCTCCGGTCGGGCAAAATATTCGCGATTATCTCCATTTGGATGACCAATTACTGACATTAAAACTCACACCTAATCGAAGTGATTGTCTCAGTGTTTTAGGGGTCGCTCGTGAAATTGCGGCTTTAACCAATAGTCCATTAACTGCCCCTATTATTGAATCAGTTTTACCCACTCAAAATAACACAAAAAATGTTATTTTAGAAGCGCCCGCAGCATGTCCGCGTTATGTTGGCCGAATCATTCAAAACATTAATCCAAATGCCCAGACCCCTGCATGGATGCAAGAACGCCTTGAACGAAGCGGGCAACGTTGCTTACATCCTGTGGTTGACATCACGAATTATGTTTTGCTTGAACTCGGTCAACCCATGCATGCGTTTGATTTAAATCAATTAAGTGGTGCGATTCAGGTCCGCTTTGCGCAAGCAGGGGAAAAATTAGCCCTTCTGAATGACCAAACAATTGATTTAACACCCGATATGCTCGTGATTGCTGACGAAAAAAAAGCCCTGGCGTTAGCAGGGATTATGGGGGGAACAGAGAGTGCTGTTTCTAACGTGACAACAGATATTTTCTTAGAAAGTGCGTTTTTCCAACCAGACGTTATTTTGGGTAAAACCCGTCGTTTACGTTTTACAACTGATTCTGCCCATCGCTTTGAGCGGGGCGTTGATTTTTTAAATACAAAAAATGCAATCGAGCGCGCAACCCAGCTTGTTTTAGAAATTTGCGGCGGGGCAGCGGGGCCAATTACAGAAAGTTTCGATCAAACAACATTTCCTGTTCGTTCTGCCATTCCATTACGCTTAGAACGGGTTTGTCGTGTTTTGGGTATTGACCTCGATGTCGCTGGACT
>CAZDFJ010000002.1:26090-106353 GCA_964504875.1 uncultured Burkholderiales bacterium
TACGCTTAGAACGGGTTTGTCGTGTTTTGGGTATTGACCTCGATGTCGCTGGACTGACAGCCATTCTAAACCGTTTACAATTTGCTTTTGAACAAAACGACACGAATTTTTATATCACCCCCCCAAGTTATCGTTTTGATTTAAGTATTGAAGAAGACTTAATTGAAGAAGTCGCGCGAGTCTATGGTTATGATCATATTCCCACCACGCCTCCCCGTAGTGATTTAGTCTTTTTGACGCGTCCTGAAGCTCAAGCTACACAAGATGATTTACGCACTACTTTAATTCAGCGGGACTATCAAGAAACCGTTAATTACAGTTTTATTGACGAAAATATTGAACAAAAACTTGTCTCAGCTGATACTACTTTTTTGAAGCTGCAAAATCCAATTTCTGCACAAATGGGCACCATGCGGGCCACATTATGGGGTAGCTTAATTCAAACTTTATTGTTTAATCTAAATCGTCAACAAAATCGTTGTCGGATTTTTGAAATTGGACGGGTCTTTTTGAAAAATCAACCAGACGTCGTGGCCAATTTACCATTTAGCCAGCCGGTCAAAATTGGCGGCCTCGTGTACGGTCCACTCTACGCAGAACAATGGAGTAACGAAAAACGCGATGTCGACTTCTTTGATCTGAAAGCAGATATTGAAGCCCTTGCTGGTCACCTGCCGCTTCAGTTTAGCAAAGCCACGCACCCTGCTTTACATCCTGGCCAAAGCGCGCAAATTGTCTTAAACAACCAAGTGATTGGCTATTTAGGACGTTTACATCCTCAATTACAACAAGAATTTGATTTAGTCAAACCGGTTTATGTTTTTGAATTGGATGTTGAAGCGTTGTTAAGCAAAAAAGTCCCCGCTTATCAACCGATTTCTGCTTATCCTGCAGTACGTCGTGATCTAGCCATTCTCGTCGATGAGCAATATCACTTTGCTGATATTTTGGCAGCCCTTCAGGCGGCACGGCCACAACAAGTTATTGATATTCAATTATTTGACGTTTATCGCGGCAAGGGCATTGAACCTAACCAAAAGAGTTTGGCGCTCAGCTTTGTCTTACAAGACACAGAAAAAACCTTGTCTGATGAAGAAATTGAACACAGCGTTCAACAACTTTTTGCAGTGTTAGAAACGACATTTCATGCCAAATTACGTTAATTCATTAGGAAGTGATTACAATGAGTTTAGCAGCACAACTCGAAGCCATTTTAGCTGAAGCCCAGAAGCAAATTGCCACCGTTCAAAATCTTGCGGATTTGGAACAAACTAAAGCGCGTTTTCTAGGAAAACAAGGTTCTCTCAGCGAATTATTAAAACAGCTTGGCAAGCTCTCTGCGGAAGAACGCCCTCAAGCAGGGCAAGTGATTAATCAAGCCAAACAACAAGTTGAATCATGGCTCAAACAACAACGTGAACAAATTCAAGCAAATCTATTGGCCTTACAATTGGCGCAAGAAAGCTTAGATATTTCTCTACCTGGACGGGGCTTTCAGGGCGGGAATGAACACCCTATTCGTCGCACACTTAAACGTATTGAAGAATTATTTCATAGCATGGGCTTTGCTATTGCTGATGGTCCTGAGATTGAAGTAGACGAATATAATTTTTCAAAATTAAATTTTCCAAGTAATCATCCAGCTCGAGATATGCATGACACGTTTTATTTGGAAAATGACTTTCATGATGGACAAGATTATTTATTACGCACCCACACTTCACCAGTTCAAGTGCGTTATATGTTAAATCATGAACCACCATTAAAAATTATTGCCCCCGGCCGTGTTTTCCGTTGTGATTCTGACCTTACACATACCCCAATGTTTAATCAAGTTGAGGGATTATGGGTTGATCAAGATGTCAGCTTTGCCCAACTTAAATATACTTTGGGCGAATTTATGAAAGCCTTTTTTGAACAAGATGATCTCAAAGTGCGTTTTCGCCCTTCTTTCTTTCCTTTTACAGAACCTTCTGCTGAAATGGATATTAGTTGTGTACATTGTGGGGGCAAAGGGTGTCGCATTTGTAGCCATAGTGGCTGGTTAGAAGTTTTAGGCTGCGGGATGGTCCATCCAAATGTTTTAAAAAATGTTGATATTGATAGCGAAAAATATCTTGGTTTTGCGTTTGGTCTAGGTGTCGAGCGCTTGACAATGTTGCGTTATGGCGTCAATGATTTACGTCTTTTCTTCCAAAATGATTTACGGATGCTCAAGCAATTCAAAGTCTAATTTTGTATAAAAAAATGGCTTAAATAAAAAAAAGGACGCGCCAAAAAAGTCCTTTTTTTTATTTTTTGCTTGACAATGCAAATGATAATGATTATCATTCAGTTATTCCAAATGCAATATGATTTGGTGTGCGTCGTCTCAATGAAATGAAATCGGTCAAATTTGTTTTTCTCTTTGTACCCCTTTGTGACTTTCACAAAGGGGCTTTTTTTTTTGCCTAAAAAACTTGATGAGGGCATTGCATCACAGGGCAGAAAAACCCAAAAAGTCTTTTTGAAATATGCTATAATCCCAAAAATTTATCTAGCGTGTCTACCTCTATGATTCGTCAATTATTGATTACATGTACACTTGGGGCAATGAGCCTTGTGTCGCTTCAAGGTTGCAGCTATGTTCCGTCTATTACACCGCACAAAATTGATATCCAACAAGGCAATGATGTCACGGAGCAAATGCTGAGTCAGGTCAAAGTGGGTATGACGCAAAATCAAGTGCGTTTTTTACTCGGAACGCCGCTTTTGCGTGATATTTTTCATAAACAACGTTGGGACTATCCGTATTTATATTATCAAGCAGGAACGCTGAAAGAAAAAAGGCTTCTCTCATTGACATTTGAGGGGGAAATCTTAGCACACATTGAGATTGACCCACCTTTACCAACGACAGCCGCAACCCCAACCAATAAGTAAATCTTTTTATTGTTTTATCTCGTTATCCAAACAAATAGGAATAAAAGATGTTAAAAGTTGCAATTAGTGGGGCTTCTGGACGCATGGGCCAAGCACTCATTGAAGCCACGAATCAAGCCAGTGACTTATCGCTTCATGCGACTTTTGATAAAGATCAAAGTCTCGAAGATATCAAAGCATTATTAAAAAATTGTGACGTCTTAGTGGATTTTACCCGTCCTGAAGCAACATTAACGTATTTACCATTATGTGCTGAATTAGGCGTTAATCTTGTGATTGGCACCACGGGTTTTAGTCCAGAACAAAAAGAACAAATTGATGCATTTAGCCAAAAAATAGGCATTGTCTTTGCGCCAAACATGAGCGTTGGTGTGAATTTATTATTTAAACTCTTAGATTTGGCGGCCCGTGTGTTACCCCAAGGAGAGTTTGATGCGGAAATTATTGAAGCGCATCATCGTTTTAAAGTGGATTCTCCTTCTGGAACAGCCTTACGTTTAGGTGAAGTAGTCGCACAAGCCCGTGGTGTCGATTTAAAAGAAGTCGCCGTCTATGGGCGTGAAGGCATTACAGGGGAACGCCGGCCTGAAACGATCGGCTTTGCTACTGTTCGCGGGGGCGATGTCGTAGGGGATCATACGGTTCTTTTTGCCGGAATTGGCGAACGTGTTGAAATTAGTCACAAAGCATCTAGTCGTGCGACTTTTGCACAGGGAGCCTTACGCGCAGCGCGTTTCCTGCAAACACATCAAGTGGGTTTATTTGATATGCAAGACGTTTTAGGCTTACGCTAGTCAGTCAATATAAAAAATAAAATATTTTATTAAATCATAAAGTAATAGAAAAAATAGGAGCGAGTTGTGCCTCAAAAAGCGATTCTTGCCTTAGCAGATGGGTCTATTTTTCGCGGAATTTCAATTGGACAAAGTGGCGAAACCGTTGGCGAAGTAGTATTTAATACAGCATTAACGGGCTATCAAGAAATTTTGACTGATCCTTCTTATACGAAACAAATTGTGACACTGACTTATCCCCATATTGGAAATGTGGGAATTAATGCAGAGGATGCTGAAGCCGGTCATGTTTATGCAGCGGGTTTAATTATTCGTGATCTGCCGGTCACGTATTCCAACTGGCGAAGCGAATTGTCTCTTTCTGATTATCTGACTCAAAATAATATTGTTGCCATCGCCGAAATTGATACCCGTCGTTTGACCCGTATTTTGCGTGAAAAAGGCGCGCAAGGTGGTTGTATTTTAGCGGGGGAAAATCCTAATGAAGCCGAAGCTTTAGAAAAAGCCCGGGCTTTTGCAGGTTTAGCTGGGATGGATTTAGCGAAAGTTGTCACGACAAAAGAAGCTTATGCGTGGCGTGAAGGGGAATGGACGTTAGAGCATGGTTATCGTACACATGAAGAAGCCCCTTACCATGTGGTCGCTTTAGATTTTGGGGTCAAACGCAATATTTTACGTATGCTCGCTGAACGAGGCTGCCGCTTAACTGTTTTACCTGCAACAGCCACAGCAGAAGAAATTTTAAAATATCAACCTGATGGCGTCTTTTTGTCAAATGGTCCAGGCGATCCTGAACCTTGCGATTATGCTATTGATACGATTCGCACGCTTTTAGACAAAAATATTCCATTATTTGGAATTTGTTTAGGACATCAATTATTGGCTTTAGCAAGTGGAGCCAAAACGATGAAAATGAAATTTGGTCATCACGGTGCGAATCATCCTGTTCAAGATTTAGACACATCAAAAGTAATGATTACAAGTCAAAATCATGGCTTTGCAGTCGATCCAGAGACTTTGCCTGCTAATTTACGCATTACACATGTTTCTTTATTTGATCAAAGTATTCAAGGCATTACCCGTACAGATTGTCAAGCCTTTAGTTTTCAAGGCCATCCTGAAGCGAGCCCGGGCCCCCATGATGTCAGCGAACTTTTTGATCGCTTTATCCAAATGATGGCTTCCCACAATGCGACTACTCCAGCATAATTTTTGCCCTCATTAAAGTCAAAAAGGCGTGATAAAATCACGCCTTTTATTTTGTTGATTCTAATTTTCTTTCAAATTAGGAAACATCTAACATGCGATTGAGCGCGATGCGGGCCAAATTTGCCTCTTGTTCTGGTACAACAATTTGATTGACAATATGCCCTTCGACTAAATTCTCTAATGTCCACGCTAAATGCGGCGGATCGATCCGTGCCATAGTCGAACACATACAAATTGTGGCCGCCATAAATTGAACTAATTTGGTGTCTTTAAATTGTTCTGCTAAGCGGTTCACTAAATTTAATTCAGTTCCGACTAACCATTTCGTCCCTGCCGGGGCTTCTGTAATGACTTTTAAGATATATTCAGTTGAACCGACATAATCGGATGCTTGGCAGACATCAAAATTACATTCTGGATGAGAAATGACAAAGCCATCTGGATGTTTTTCTTTGAATTTTTTGATTTGATCCACTTGGAACATTTGATGTACAGAACAATAGCCATTCCATAAAATCATCTTGGCTTTTTTGATTTGTTCAACAGTCAAGCCGCCCATGGGTTCGTCAAAATTCCAGACAACCATTTCATCTAACGGAATCCCCATCTGATATCCTGTATTTCTTCCCAAATGCTGATCTGGGAAAAATAAGATTTTTTCACGTTGTTTAAAAGACCATTCTAAAATAGTCCGTGCATTTGTAGAAGTGCAGACAATGCCTCCATGCTCTCCACAAAAGGCTTTCAAATCAGCGGCAGAATTAATATAAGTTACTGGCGTAATTGTTTCATCTGGATTTAACACAGTACTCAATTCTCGCCAAGCCCGATTCACTTTTGCCAAGTTTGCCATATCGGCCATCGAACATCCTGCGGACAAATCAGGCAAAATTGAGACTTGATCAGGGCGGGATAAAATATCCGCCACTTCAGCCATAAAATGCACGCCACAGAAAATAATATATTCCGCATCAGAATGAGAAGCAAGACGGGATAAGCGTAATGAATCCCCTGTAAAATCAGCATGTTGATACACTTCGCTACGTTGATAGTGATGACCTAAAATGGCAACACGTTTTCCTAATTTTTCTTTTGCAGCACGAATACGATCATTGCATTCGGCGTCATTTGCTTGTTGAAAATAATCAAATTGAATCACTTGTGTTGGCATGAAAACCTCTCTTTCTTCTTTCTTCATTTTTCAAGTAAGATATTAACAGACTGATGCGTGTGCGAGTTGTTCAATCGCTAATTGATTACTGGGCGAAAAAACCCGTTGAGCTGCCATTGACCACTCAACCCATTCATAACGTGTATGTTCTTTTGGCGCAAGGATGATTTCTTCAAGTTGTGGCACGCATAAACTAAAAACATGTTCTGTATTATACGTGATTCCAGATGCATAACGATGCTGCCAACGTTCATAAATTTTATACTGCCATGATGTTTCCCAATCTTTTAAAAGATATTCTGGATGCAAGTTGATATCTAATCCTGTTTCTTCTAAAACTTCGCGTTTTGCTGTTTCTAGCAAGTTTTCTCCACGTTGTAAACTTCCCGTAACAGATTGCCAAAAGCCCACCGCATCTTTTCTTTCTAACAATAAAATTTTCAAATCCGGCGTATGAATCACAACCAAAACCGAAAAAGGCCGCTTAAATTTTTCTTGCATTTTATTTTCCTAGCCAAATCAAATTTAGCCTTCATCTTAACACGTTTGTGTTATTTACGATCTGTGAACCCACCTGCTTCTCAAAAAGTTTAAGTTTGATTTAAGCTAAATATTTTAGATTAAGCAGATATTCATCAAATTGTAATCAGAATTGTTAATTATCTATTCCTTTTACTATTCATATCATAAAAATTCTTTTCGTTACCTTCATTCTATTGGTTAATTTATGAAAACAATCAAATTGGGTTTACTCTGTTTGTTTATAACAAGTTTTACATCTTTTTCATTTTCTAGTTTCGCAGAAAACGAAAAACTCAAAGCCCTTAAAATTTCTACAAAACAAGAAAGTATGCTCGGCATACAAGTAGTGAAGGTCCAAGCAGAAACAATGCAAAAAAGTGTGCCTTACGCAGGGCAAGTGGTGATTCCGATTCATCAAATTCGCGCGGTCAACTCCCCAATTGAAGGCCTCATTCATACAATGCATGTAGCACTTTATCAACCAGTCCGCAAAGGACAAGTCCTTGCACAAATAAAAAGCCCTGTGCTTTTAGAAACACAAAGTGCCCTCATGCAAACAAAAAGTCAATTGGATATTGCCCAAGAAAATGCAAAACGAGATGCCCGTCTTTTTCAAGAAGGGGTTATTCCAGAGCGGCGCTATCACGAATCACAAGCCCAAGTCAAACAACTTTCTGCGGCGTATCAAGCTAAACAACAAATGTTAGGACTTTACGGTGCAAGTAGCAAGGGCCTCAATTATACAATTACGATACAATCGCCATTGGACGGCATTGTCATTGAACAGAACGCAAATAGTGGACAACGGGTTGATTCTAATACGGCAATTTATAAAATTGCTCAACTCAAACCATTATGGGTAGAAATGCAAATTCCTGTCAATATTGCGGATCGGTTACGGGTTGGCGAGATTGTTTCTCTTAAAAATACACAAAATTCTCAACAATATAACGCAAAAATTATTTTGATTGGGCGCAATGTCCACGCAGCCAATCAAACGGTTACTGTACGAACTGAAGTCACACAAGGCACTGAATCATTACGGCCGGGACAAATGATTCAAGCTGAAGTGGACCAAGCTACGCAAGGCAGCACATGGAAAGTCCCGAATCAAGCCATTTTTAACCATAAAGGTAAAAATTATCTTTATTTAGAAAAATCTCAAAAAGATTTTGATTTCTATACACCGACTGAAATCAAAGTCCTTTCCCAAAATGCTTCTGTCACTACTTTTCAATCGACCCAAATCAAAGCAGGTAACGAAATTGTTGTGAAAGGCATTTCCAGCTTGAAAGCCATGTCACTTGGTTTTGGGGGAGAATAATCATGCTCAACCGATTGATTGAGTTTGCCCTAAAACAACGGCTTTTTATTTCTGTTATGACCATGGTTTTAATTGGCGGCGGACTTTATGCAGCCCTGAACCTCCCTATTGATGCTTTTCCTGATGTCTCTTCGACCCAAGTTAAAATTATTATGAAAGCACCAGGGATGACGCCAGAAGAGGTCGAAGCACGAATTACCACGCCCATTGAATTAGAAATGCTCGGTATTCCAAATCAAAAAATATTACGATCCGTTTCGAAATATGCCTTAGCAGATATTACAATCGATTTTAACGATGGCACTGATATTTATTGGGCGCGACAACAAGTCACTGAACGCCTGAATGGAATTTTAAAAGATCTTCCTGCTGAAGCGAGCGGCGGGCTCGCCCCCATTACAACCCCTCTTGGTGAAATGTTTATGTTCACGATTGAGGGTAATTTGAGTCTACTTGAAAAACGGAGCTTATTAGACTGGACCATTCGTCCTGCTTTGCGCACGATCCCAGGGGTCGCGGATGTGAATGCATTAGGGGGACTTGTCAAAACTTTTGAAGTCGTCCCTAATTTAGACGCATTGGCTATTCGAGGCATGACATTAACCGCAGTGAAAGCGGCCCTCGAAAAAAATAATCGCAATGATGGCGCAGGTCGCCTTGTTGATGGTGAAGAAGTCTTATTAGTCCGAAGTCCCGGCAGCGTACTGACTATTAACGATATTCAGTCCATTGTCATTGCCCAAAAAGAGGGAAATCCTATTCGTATTCAAGATGTGGCAGAAGTCCGCATCGGGAATTTAACCCGCTATGGAACGGTGATTCAATCTAATCGCAAAACAAAAGGTGAAATTGTTGAAGGACTTGTTTTAGGATTAAGAGGAGCTAATGCACAACAAGTTGTTGAGGGCGTTAAAGCAAAACTTGAAGAATTAAAACCATCCCTTCCTAATGGCGTCAAAATTAATATTTTTTACGATCGGAGTGATTTAGTTCAAAGAGCAGTGAAAACTGTTTCGAGTGCTTTATTTGAGGCCACTGTTCTCGTAGTCATCTTACTTGTTGTTTTCCTAGGCAATGCCCGCGCGGCTTTAGTTGTGGCTTTGACATTACCTCTTGCGGCTTTATTTACGTTTATTTTAATGCGCTATTTTGATCTCTCGGCCAACTTAATGAGCTTAGGGGGATTGGCTATTGCCATTGGGATGCTTGTCGATGCGGCCGTGGTAGTTGTCGAAAATATTATGACTTATTTGGGAGATAAAACACATAAACATCTTTCCTATTTGAATATTATTTTTCGGGCAGTGAGTGAGGTCAGTATTCCTGTTGGCTCAGGCGTATTAATTATTATTCTCGTTTTTACCCCTCTTTTAACCTTACAAGGTTTAGAAGGAAAGCTTTTTATTCCTGTGGCTTTAGCAATTGTTTTTGCTTTAACAGGATCACTGATTTTGTCCTTAACAGTTATTCCTGTTCTTTCTTCCTTTCTATTAAAAAATATTGGACACGAAGAAGCCTGGCTGGTACGGAAATTACTTGCAATCTATACACCCGCCTTGAAATGGTCACTTCAACATAGTCGTGTCATTGTTGTAGCAGCCCTCGCGGGGATGGCGATCGCAGGGGGACTTTATACCCAAATTGGGAAAACATTTATGCCCACTATGGATGAAGGCAGTATTATTATTGGGCTTGAAATGTTGCCTTCTATTAGCTTGGAAAGCGCAACTGAAACCAACTTACGGGTTCATCAGGCGATTCTTCGGGACGTGCCAGAGGTCAAAGAAATTGTGGCGCGGGCGGGTTCAGACGAACTGGGCCTTGATCCAATGGGATTAAATCAAACAGATACATTTTTAGTATTAAAACCTATCAAAGAATGGCGAACTCCAAATAAAGAATGGCTGATTGATCAATTGCGTCATGTTGTTGCAAATTTTCCTGGATTAAATTACAGCTTTACGCAACCCATTGAAATGCGTGTGTCTGAGATGATTATTGGGGTGCGGGGTGATGTCGCTGTTAAAATTTATGGCTCAAACCTGAATCAGCTCAATCAATTGGGTGAAAAAATGGAAAGCCTTTTGAAAACGGTTCCAGGAGCAGAAGATGTTTTAATGATCAAAAATGAAGGCGTACAATATTATCAAGTTGAAATTGATCGTCTGGCCGCTGGACGTTTAGGCCTTTCTGTTGATGAAATTCAACAAATTTTGCGTCTCCAAATCGAAGGCCAACCCCTTGGGATTGTTTTAGAAGAAGGAAAACGCACGCCTATTTTATTGCGCGGGACGCCCGATCGACGCCAATCTGTCGCCTTATTTAATCAAATTAAGTTGACGCTTGAAAATGGTATCAGCATTCCACTTTCTGAAGTGGCAACGCTCAAGCGCACGGATGGGCCTGTTAAAATTGATCGGGAAAATGCCACCCGTATGGTAGTCGTTCAAACAAACGTTCGGGGACGAGATTTGGTCAGTTTTGTGGAGGAAGCCAAAGCAAAAGTTGCAAAAGAAATCCCACTAGAAAAAGGCTATTTTATGAAGTGGGGGGGGCAATTTGAAAACCAACAACGCGCCGCAACACGGCTTAGTGTTGTTATCCCCATTGCATTAGGTATGATTTTTATTTTACTTTTTGCGACATTCAATTCACTTAAGCAAGCTGTTTTAGTTTTTATGAATATTCCCTTTGCGATGATTGGAGGCGTCTTTGCAATGGCCCTCACTGGCGAATATCTTTCTGTTCCTGCTTCTGTTGGTTTTATTGCGCTACTTGGGATTGCCGTATTAAACGGGGTGGTCATGGTGAGTTATTTTAATCAATTGAAATCGGAAGGGATGCCAATTAGTGAGGTCATTATTGAAGGGGCCCGACGACGTTTACGTCCTGTTATGATGACCGCTAGTATTACCGCTTTTGGGCTGATTCCCCTTTTCTTTGCAACAGGTCCCGGTTCTGAAATTCAAAGACCACTGGCTATTGTGGTTATTGGCGGATTAATCACGTCTACATTATTAACGCTTATTATGCTCCCTATTTTATACCAGCGTTTTGGAAACGAATAATACCCAATTTTTATGATTAAAAGACGCTTTATTGGCGTCTTTTTTATTTTTTAAATTCATATCATTATTTTTTCTAAAAATATTCATCACCTTTCTAGATTAAGCATGATTTCAGTTTGATCTTTTTTGCTACTCTCTAATATAATGCAACTATTTATTAAAAAAAGCTTTCTAATAAATAGTCATTTTTTGCTTGATTATCTTTCTTAATAAAATATTTCACTAAAACTATAATTTCATTTTAAATGAAAAATCTATATAGCGCGCAGGTTGCAACGCGAAATCAATAATGACCCAAGAATATTACAATCACAAAAACTGGGTGGAGAATTACCTATATGAAGTTAAAAAAACAATTGTTTGTGGGATTTGGGGGCGTTTTACTCTTAGTACTGACTATCAGCATACTTAGTTTATGGGAATTCAACGAAATGATGACCTATAATGAAGCAATTACTATGGACTCGGCACGTTTACAAATTGTTGGCGAAATGAAAGCGAATGTTGCCCTTGCCCAACAAAGCGAAATTAAACAAATTTTTGCCTCGGATCCACAATTAATTGCATCACTTAAACAAGAAATTGCCGACATTAAAGTTAAAAATAATGAGCTTTATAAAAGATTGGATTTACTTTTTACCAGTGATGAGGATAAAACCCGCATTCAAAATTTGGGTGTTATAAGAAAAAATACTGTAGAAACATATGCAACCATGTTGTCACAAGTTGCCACAATTGATCATAAAAATCGAATGGAATTCGCTGAAAATGCCATTCGTGAGGCAACTAAACAATACAATAATGTCTTAGATGAATTTTTGGATCATGAACACAAAAAATTACAAGCCACCCAAGACACTATTAAAGAACAAACACAACGTCTGAAAATAATGATTTTGTCTATTTTAGGCATTGTAATCTGTGTCACTGTTTTTACTGCTATTCGTATTACACAATCTGTTTTTAATATTTTAGGGGGCGAACCTGAAGAAGCCGCCAAAAGCGTCGAGTTAATTGCGAAAGGAAATTTAGCTTATCCCATTGCACATACGCATTCTGAAAGCTTGTTGGGACACTTGGACACAATGCGGATCAGCTTAAATCAATTGATCGCTCATCTTTCTAAAGACGCATCACAACTTGTTGATTTTTCAAATCAATTAGCTGCCACCGCTGAGCAAGTTGCCTCAGGGGCGACCCATGGAAGCGAAGCCTCTGCTAATATGGCTACAACCGTTGAGCAAATGACTTCAAGTTTATCCCATATTGCAGAAAACGTTGCCCACGCCTCAGCTTCTGTGACCGAAACTGGCAATGTCGCAACAGAAGGAAGTAATCAAATTTTAAATTTAGCACGAAGTATGTCTATTATTGCAGTCAGTGTTAAAGAATCTTCAGAAAAAATTACAGATTTAGACCAATTGTCTACAGAAATTCGCTCCATTGTAGATGTCATTAAGGGCATCGCTGATCAAACTAATTTATTAGCACTCAATGCCGCCATTGAAGCCGCACGCGCCGGCGAAACAGGACGGGGATTTGCGGTTGTTGCAGATGAAGTTCGAAAATTAGCAGAATTAACAGCGAATTCGACAGGGGATATTGCAAGTAAAATTGAGGCAATCCAGGGAAATATTCGTAATGTTGTCTCAACTATGGAGCATAGTGTCGAGGAAGTCCTAAACGGAGAACAACTTGCAGGGCAAGGCGCGCAAGCGATCAATACCATCAAAACCGCAACGGATAATATCATTGAAATTGTAAATAATATTAACATTGCCATTCAGGAAAATTCACAAGCCAGTCAAAATGCCGCTGAAAATGTCGAGGAAGTCGCCCAACTCGCAGAAGATAATGCACAAGCGGCCAAACAAGTCGCACAGACCGCAACCTCTTTAACAAAACTTGCCACAGAATTAAATCACACTACGCATCAATTCAAAACAATTTAATACAAATTTAAAAAGGCCCTTTTTTTTTAAAGAGCCTTTTATTTATTATTTCGCCCAAACCGCACTATATTGAATAGGTAACGTATGCGCCTGCGGTTTTCTTAACACAAGACTGGCATGGTAAGCCCAATGGGGATCACGGAGCATTTCCCGACCAATTAATACTAAATCGGCACGTTGATTGCGAATAATTTCATCTGCTTGTAACGGATGTACAATCATTCCGACAGCAGCAGTAGGAATATCGACTTCTCTTTTTATCGTTTCTGACAGAGGAACTTGCCAACTTGTTCCAAATGGATAAGTACTTGTATCCGGCCCATTAAAGCCAGAACTGCAATCAATGAGATCTACCCCGATCGCTTTTAGTTCTCGTGCAAGTAAAACACTGTCTTGAATATTCCAACCGTGCTCCATCCAATCAGTAGTAGAAAGGCGCACTGTTAAGGGCAAATACGACGGCCAGACGGCTTTGACACTATGGATTGTTTCTAATAACATTCGAATTCGATTGTCAAAAGTGCCTCCGTATTGATCTGTTCTTTTGTTACATAATGGCGAATAAAAACTATGCAATAAATAGCCATGGGCGGCGTGAATTTCAAGCCATTCATATCCTGCATCAAAAGCTCTTTTAGCCGCTTTTTGAAAAGAAAGCTGAATATGTTTAATTTCATCGAGAGAAAGGGCATGGGGAACATGCGTCATATTGCCCCCAAAAGCGATTTCACTGGGAGCAACTGTTTGCCACGCGCCTTCTTCCACACGTAAGGATCGCCCGGCTTCTTCCCAAGGCCGTGCACAACTAGCTTTGCGCCCTGCATGAGCTAACTGAATGCCGGCCACAGCGCCCTGTTGTTTAACAAATTGAGTCAGGCGAGCATGTCCTTCAAGATGCGCATCATCCCATAATCCCAAATCAAAAGGCGAAATTCTTCCTCGCGCTTCGACCGCGGTGGCCTCGACAATAATTAAGCCCGCGCCCCCAACCGCCCGAGAACCCGCATTAACAATATGCCATTCATTGACAAAGCCTTCGGTCGCGCTATATTGACACATTGGTGAAACACCAATACGATTTCTCAAAGTGACTTCTTTTAATTTAAACGTATTGAATAAATGAGCCATGTGTTGATCTCCATATTTTAGTTTTCAATAATTGATTGATTTGTTTTACTATACGCAAGACTTTTCCTTCTTAAAATAAAATTTTTTAGTTTTTTCTAAGAAGCTCTAATTTATTTCTTCAATTTTTCTTCAGAGCATATGACAAAGTATTTAAACCACTTATTAAATAAAAACTCTCTTTTATGTCCTATTTGTTTTCATTCCTGAAAACGTTATAATTCTTTATTTCCACAATAAAAATAGAAAACACTGGATGTTTTTTATATAGTAACTATTTTTTTCACTTAAAATAAGCATGATTTAAAAAACAAAGCAATGAACTTCTAAGATGCTAAAATAATAAATTGATTTTTCTTTAGAGAAAAAACATGACTCTTTGTCCAAAAAGATTTTTTATTGTTTTTTTTTGGACAAATATTAGACAAAATTTATGTTAAACTAACGCCACTTTTATTGCCCTACTTTGGTTGCATTATGGCAATGATCGCGTGTTTAATTTTTTACGTCCATCATAAATGGCATCCGTCGTTTAAGTTATAGATCGTGCAAACATGATTATTTTTGATTTCCACATGAATTTAAATCAACTTTCTCTGACATGCTGAGGTTAAGATGAACTACGATGATAAAGATTATTATCAAGTATTAAATGTTAGTCGTCATGCCACACACGAAGAGATTAAAAAAGCTTATCGACGTTTAGCGCGTAAGTATCATCCAGATGTGTCAGATCATCCTCAGGCGACACACCATTTTAAATCTATAGTCGAAGCCTATGAAATATTAGGGGATGACGAAAAAAGAAAACAATACGATAAAACGCGTTTTAATACTTTTACAGAAAATAATTATCGACCTTCTTCCTCTTCGACATGGAATCATTATCATTCTGATTCGATTTTTGATGAAGAAGAAACAAGCAGTTATGGTGATTACACATACCAACAGGACACTTATCAACCCAAAAATAATAATAAAGTCCCCCGTGATGGGCAAGATATTGAAGTCACTGTTCATTTAACCTTAGAAGAAAGTTTAGACGGGGTTGAACGTGAACTTCGTTTTCATGTCTCAGAACCAAACGATTATGATATTCTGCAACGCGTCACTAAAATTGTACAAGTACGTATCCCAAAAGGCGTAGCCAATGGACAAAAACTTAAAGTCCGTGGACGCGGGGGGAAAGGATTTTACGGCGGAAATAATGGCGATCTGAGAATTCATGTGCTCATTCGACCCCATCCTTTCTTTCGGATAGAGCACCATAATTTATACTTAGAAGTGCCTATCACACCATGGGAAGCCATGTTAGGTCTGAAATGTAAAATCCCTACACTTGAGGGCAGTTTAATTTTGACCGTCCCGCCTCGTGTGAGCACCGGGAAACTTTTTCGAATACCACAACGCGGCTTAGAAAATCATACAACAGGAAAACGTGGCGATCTCTTTGCCTCAATCCATATTCTTTATACTAAAGAGTTATCTGCCTTTGAACAACGCCTTGTTACAAAACTTTCCCATATTTCTCACTATGATCCAAGAAAACATTTTTTTCCTGAAGATCAGGACCATGAGAAAGAAAAAGAGCCGGCTCCCACTGGTAATCCTCGGGGTGAAAATTTTTTGATTGATCCTGATTTTAATATCAATGAACAAACATATGCCAACTATTTTCAACGCTTTTCTGAAAATCTCGAATAATTTCCTTATGTCATCTTAACGTATAAATTTATGTCTAATCAAATATTTATGCTTAGCACGGCCCTTCCTTGGATCGTGCTCACTTATCTGATTTGTTCTATTTCTTTTGCTGTCATTGTTTCCCGCGCTTTCGGACTACCTGACCCACGGACGTTTGGCTCAAAAAATCCAGGGGCGACAAATGTTATGCGAACAGGAAAGAAGGTCGCGGCTTTACTCACGCTATTAGGCGATACTGGCAAAGCTATCCTTGCGCTCTGGATCGTGAAATTACAACTTGGAACGCCTCCAGCCATATCAAATGGCTTTTCTCCTTATGAAATCACTTATGCGCTGTGCGCATTTGCTGCAATATTGGGTCATATTTATCCTATTTTTTTCCGTTTTGAAGGCGGAAAAGGCGTCGCGACGGGGCTAGGCATTTTACTGATGTTATCACCGTGGCTCGGTTTGGCTGTTTTAGCTTCATGGGTTTTAGTGTTTTTTATGTGGCGCGTGTCATCATTGTCTGCTATAATGGCCTGCTTGTTAGCACCATTGTATGCTAGTGTCTTTTTCGGGACATTGTCGAGTTATACATTAACTGTAGTCGCATTAAGTGGATTGCTCTTGTTTCGTCACCAGTCTAATATTCGTAATTTATTAACTGGTCAAGAAAAAGCATTTAAAAACAACGATTAATTAAGTTTTTTAAAATTTTTTGAAAATATTTAATAAAATTGCTTGACACGAAATAGGGTTTTCCCTATAATACGAACTTCAACGCAGCACTGATAGCGAAAAACAAAAAATCAGTAAAGCGGGTCGTTAGCTCAGTCGGTAGAGCAGCGGACTTTTAATCCGTTGGTCGTGCGTTCGAGTCGCACACGACCCACCAAATTTAAGAAAGCCTTGCTAAATAGCAGGGCTTTTTTTCCATCTAGACTACCTTTAGTCATCTAGCTATGGCCTTCAAAAAATTTCTTTTCATTGGTGTTTATTGCACATCACTTCTAAGCGGTTTTTCTGCTTGGGGTGCGGAATGGGTTGCGGTTAACACACATATTCGCTCTCTTGACGCGGATCAATACTTTTATGATAAAAGCAAACTCATTTTAAGAGCCAATACACGAGAAATTATCTATTGGAAACGGGTTCAATTTAAAAAACCTGTGTATGTTCGCCCCCGTTTTGCGACCGTCGCTTTAATGCGTGAAAAACTCAATTGCCAAGAACACACAATTAAATTGTTAAGTAGTACATACTATGATACAGTAGGAAATACGATTACTGGAATAACACAAAATGGGGATGGAGCCGGTGATGCAGTCGTTCCGGACTCAGTAGGGGATGCATATGAACAAGCCCTTTGTCGCTTGTTGCCTCCTGCTGAACCAATTAAAGAACATATTAACCTTCCTACACGGGTCACGCCGCCCCCTTCAGAAAATGTACCTCGTCCTGTGCTTGACCTCCCTAAAGTTGAAAGCAAAAGTACAGCGACCCCGCCACCGCCACCTGTCGTTACGCCAACTGTGAACAAAAATGCACAGATTGGACAAGTACTTAAACTTGGGAGATAAAAAATGAAAAACCCCTTTCGTTTTTTCATTGTAATAATAAGTTTATTTATAAGTACATGGGTTTACGCAGAAACAAACACGCCTGCGTATAATCAGCATGCCGCCTCACAAGTGACGCAATCGTTTGATAAAAAAAATCAAGAGGCCGCTGAAAAAAATGAGCCCAATGATGGCATCAAAATTGATATTAAAAAATGGTTGCCCTGGCTTCTGGTGTTTGCCGGATTTGCCAATATTATGATGCTTTATTCTCGAATTAAGGACCGCAAGCTAGCTGAAATGCGCAAAAAACGGGAAGCAGAAAAACATCCTCCTACAACCGCCCCTCATCCTGAAGGGCAGACAACCGCTTTACATTCGTCTACACATCATAATCATATACAGGACCATCATAATAAAAATATTTAGTTTTGGGTCCAAATAAAAAAAGGCGTTTTTCACGCCTTTTCTAAGAATGGTTTATCAGGAGTGATGCTATCCTGTAATCACAACGATTTCTACATTCTTTGCATTCGGTTTAACAGTTGGACGAGAAACAATAGCTTGGGGTAAATCAGTTAAACGATATTTACCACTGACAACCGCGCTCGCTAATTTTTCGAGTGTTTGTTCTTCTAACAAACTGACTATTTGATGTTTTAATCCTTTCCAACGTTCATGCAATGGACAAGCACTTGCATCCTCACAAACCTTTAAACCCAATACACAGTCTTCAGTAAAACCTTTTCCTTCAGTAATCGTTAAAACTGTCATTAAGTCTGTTTTTTCTGCGCCTTCCCGAAGATAAAATCCCCCTAACCGCCCGCGAAAAGAATATAATAAATCTCCCTTACAGAGTGTTTGCATAATTTTTGCAAGATAAGCAACAGGGACATTAAGGTGTGCGGCAATCTCACGATTTAACACTGCCTCATTTTTAGGCAAAGTTGCCATGAAAATTAGTGCTTGAATTGCATACTGACTTGTCCGAGATAAAATCATAATCGTCCCTTCTTTACTAAGAAAACATATTTGTGGAAAACAATTGTTTTACTGTCCAAAGATATCAAGATATATCGATAGTAAAATCAAGATTTATCTTATCATAAATCATCTTGTGTTCTAAATAAAATCAATATTTACTCAATAAATTGATGAAAATTTGAGCGGATTGAACACAAGACGTGAATCTTTTTAATGATTTAATATTATGCTAATTTTGTTTTCACTAAACCAGAAACGCGACCCATTTCTGCTTTTCCTGCCAAGGCCGGTTTTAAGATTGCCATGACTTTTCCCATATCTTTCGCTTCAACAGCGCCTGACATTGCAATTGCTTTGTCAATTTCGGCAAGAATCGCTTCTTCACTTAATTGAGCGGGTAAATAAACTTCCAAAATACTGATTTCAAAACGTTCTTGATCAGCTAAATCAGTCCGCCCCCCTTTTTCATATTGGGCAATGGATTCACGACGTTGTTTTAACATTTTTTCAAGAATGGCAATAATCTGTTCATCATTCAGTTCAATTCGTTCATCGACTTCTTTCTGTTTCATAGCGGCAGTCAATAAACGTAATGTATCTAAACGAGGTTTATCTTTATTACGCATTGCATTTTTGACATCATCTTGAATCGTTTGCTTAAGCGTTGCCATTTTTACTATTCGTCCTTTATTAATATAAAAAATTATTTTATTTTTTCTATGCCAGAAAGTACCACTATTGTACCAGAAGGCAAGTCAGGAATCGCAATTGATTGTTCATCCACAGGATAGGCTTTGACCTCGATCTTTAACAAATCGTTCGAGTGCTGATCTTTAATCCAAATAAAATGTTTTTGATTTTGTGAAATCACCGCAGCCTTTGGTAACAAGCTCGCCCGAACTTGCATATTTTTTTGTAAATAAACACTGACTTCTTCATCTATTTTTAATCCTTGCTGATTAGACTCCACTCTAAAGAATAATGTATGCGATTTGGTATCCGCAGGCTGATCAATAAAAACTATACCTAAGCGTTTTCCTTGCTTGGAATAAGCTTGCGCCCGATAATTTAATGTGTTCATTAATTCTGGTTTAATGGGGACTTCTACCCAGAAGCTATACGGATCAGTAATCTCAAAAAGTTTTTCTTGTTCTTTAACAAGTTGCCCCTCTTGTATCCATACTTGCGACAAGGTCCCCATCCATGGTGAATGAACGGGCTGAGGGCGCAAGGGCATTATAAAACCTTTTGACTTATTGATATCCGATTCCTTCACGGTCTGAACTGGTTCTATATGTGTTAAAATTTGATTTTTTTTAACAGCATATCCGACCGTTGGCAAAGCACGCAATAGAATATTGATTTTTCCTGTAACAGGCGCCGTTATAATCTGTTTTTCTTTTGGATTTGCAATCACTTTTCCAACAACCCGTAGACTTGGTGCAATAGAACGGGGCGCGGCAATCGCCGTTTTTAATTGCAAGATACGCTGTTGATTCATTGAAAGAGAAACACGCTTTTCAACTGAAAAAGGGGTTTCTTCCGCCATAACAGGCATAATTGTACTGGATAACAATCCAATCAAAATTAATTTGATAATATTATTCAAATTCATAGAATGAAAAAAGGTATGGCTCATTATAGAGCTTTTCTCTTGTAATTTATTTGATTTTCTCGTGAATGGAAACAACAATGTTTTCGAATCTATTACCTACGATTTCCCCTACCATACTGGCTATATTCTTATTTATTAGTACCTATTTGGTAATTATGACTGAAAAAATCAATCGCGCCATTATGGCATTAATTGGGGCGAGTTTGATGATTTTATGCGGTATTTTAACCCAAGAAGCGGCCATACGTAGTGTGGATTTTAACACACTCGGTTTACTCTTGGGAATGATGGTTATTGTCAATATCACAAAAAGAAGTGGTATTTTTGAGTATATTGCGATTCTGGCGATTCAAAAAGTACGGGGCCATCCTGTCGGAATTTTAATTATTTTGTTTTTTGTCACAGCCGTTTTTTCAGCTTTACTTGATAATGTGACAACTGTTTTGCTTATTGTTCCTGTGACCCTTTCCATTGCAAAACAGCTCCAGATGAATCCATATCCTTATTTATTTTCAGAAATCTTCGCTTCCAATATTGGTGGAACTGCAACACTTATTGGCGATCCGCCTAATATTATGATTGGTTCGGCGGCGGGGCTGAATTTTAATGATTTCGTTTTTGCGCTTACCCCTATTGCATTAGTCATTGCATTTTTAACTTTGTTTCCAATTTTTTTCATTTGGAGAAAACGTTACCAAGTTAAAGAAAGCGCAAAATTATCTATTATGAAATTAAACGCAAAAGAGAGTATTACTAATTTGTGTTTATTAAAACAATCATTAACTGTCATATTTGGTGTCATTACAGGATTTACAGTCGCTCATTCTTTGCATTTAGAACCGGCCACTATCGCTATTTTTGGCGCCGCAATTTTATTATTATTAGATAATTTCAAACGCAATCCAGAACAGCAAGCCACGAATGTGCATCATATTTTCGGAGAAGCGGAATGGGTTACATTATTCTTTTTTCTGGGATTATTTATTTTAGTGCATGGCATTGAAAAAGTCGGGATTATTAAATGGCTTGCCACAGAATTACTGACATTAACACATGGCGATCTGAAAATGACCGCTTTATTAATTTTATGGGGATCGGCGATATTATCCGCATTAATTGATAATATTCCTTATGTTGCCACAATGATTCCATTGATTAAATCGATGCAGGGAACATTTACAGAAGCACAATTACTTCCTATTTGGTGGGCTCTTGCATTAGGCGCTTGTTTAGGGGGGAATGGCTCTTTAATTGGAGCGAGCGCTAATCTTGTTGTGGCGGGGCTGGCAGAACGACAAGGGCATCGTTTTTACTTTCTTTCTTTTTTAAAACTCGCTTTTCCGCTGATGCTGCTCAGCATTTTATGTTGCCACATTTATTTAGAATTCCGCTATTTTTAATTTAAATTAAAATCAAGTTGGCGTCATGTCATGATCAACATGACGCTTTTATTATTCTTTTTTATTGGGTTGAAAGATAATGTTCAACATGATTAATCTTACCGGAAATATCACGCTGTTTTTGCTCAAGCGTTCTTAACTCATTACGAAGCGATTCAATTCGATTAATTTGCTTATTATCTTTACTCTCTCGCAAAGCAATCATTTTCCCCACTTCAATATTAAGATCCATCTGTTTTTGCTGATAAGTCAACGTTGTTTCCTGCAATATATTTTTTAATCCAAACATATAATCCGTCAGAAATTTTCTTTCTAAATCTTTCGGACAAACCCAAGCATATTCTTGGTTTTTTTGTCCAATACTATAACCTTTTGTTTGACAATATTGCTGAACACCTTGCATACGTCCTTGTTGATAAGCCATTTGATCAGGCGCAATTTTATAATCTGCACAGGCTTTGATATGCTCATTTAACCGATCTATTGTCTGGCCTTCCGCCCCATCAGTGTAACCCACTTGAAACCAATTTCCACGCTGACATTCTTCTTTGGAAAGCGTTGCACAACCCGTCAAACTCAAACTGACTAATAATACGCCTGTTATTTTTATGATGGAACGGAACATTTTTTCACCAATTTTTATAAACTAATTGACTAAATCTCGGGCCGCGGCAACTTGTGTTCGATAAGCATCATAAATATGTCCTAATGCTTGCTGTAAAGTCACACTTGGAGCCCATTTTAATTCTTCGCATGTATTTTGAATTTTGGGAACACGATTTTGCACATCTTGATAACCGTTCCCATAATAGGCTTGCGCAGTTGTATTTATAATTTGTACTTTCTGCGCATTTTCACGATATTCTGGATATTGCATGGCCAAATCTAACATCATATGTGCCAAATCACGAATGGTATAATTATTTTTGGGGTTTCCAATATTATAAATTTTACCCGTTGCAATTCCATCTTGATTTTCAATAATTTTCATTAGGGCATTAATGCCATCATCAATGTATGTGAAAGCGCGTTTTTGTTCGCCTCCATCCACGAGTTGAATATTTTCACCCCGCACAATATGACCTAAAAACTGTGTAATGACACGTGAGCTGCCTTCTTTCGGCGCATTCAAATTATCTAATCCAGAACCAATCCAATTAAAAGGTCTAAACAAAGTAAAATCTAACCCTTCTTCCATGCCATAGCCCCAAATGACACGATCCAATAATTGTTTAGAACAAGAATAAATCCAACGCGGTTTGTTAATCGGACCTAAAATGAGTTCTGAGGCATCCGGATCAAATTCGCTATCCCGACACATTCCATAAACTTCAGATGTTGAAGGAAAAACAACGCGTTTTTTATATTTTACACATTGGCGAATAATTGGCAAATTGGCTTCAAAATCAAGTTCAAACACACGTAAAGGCGCTTTAACATATGTAGCGGGCGTCGCAATGGCGACTAACGGCAAAATGACATCACATTTTTTTACGTGATATTCAATCCATTCCCGATTAATTGTAATGTCACCTTCAAAGAAATGAAAACGAGGATGATCCAACCATTCTTGCACCCGATCCGCGTGCATATCCATCCCGAAAACTTCCCAATCAGTTGTGTTCAAAATTCGTTGACTCAAATGGTGTCCAATGAAACCGTTTACGCCTAAAATTAAGATTTTTTTCATAATAAATTGACTAAATTGAAAGAAAATGAAAATGGTTTTCACACAATAGAAAACCATTCTGGAAACGCCTATTTTAGATTTTTAATTATTATGAGACGATTTTACTATAAATTTAAAAACCCGTCTTCGTTGTTAATAGTCTCAGTCCTAACTCTTATGAGACTTCTATAGCGAATTGTCTCACGCCTTTTATAATACGGTATAAAAACCATCCCTGTGTCACACTCACCCAGAGTGGGAAAAAAACGAGCGAAATTATTAAAAATAACTCAAAATGATGTAAAAAAAACAAATCAATTTCGCTGGGTTGAGAATAAAATGTTTCTATAGGAGCAGGACGTTTTAAACCCAATGTAAAAACAAATAAGAAAAGCTGTGTAAAAAAATACGTGATGCCCGCTATAAAATAGTGCATCATTTGCCATATAAAGAAAATGCCAATACTAATTTGCAAAACTAGCCAAATAAAATGCCAGACTATTGTTTTTTTCTGCCAGTTATAATGATTTTTTAATGGGTAAGGCAGCGTAGAAAAACAGGCAAACCTAACTAAGATCATCCCAATAATACAAAAAATAAAAAAACTAAATCCGATTCCCCATATTGCAAATGGGCTTTCAAAAAATAAACTGATACTACTCAGGATTTCACCCAATAAAAGCCCGCCCAAGGCGAAATAATTAAATCGTACCCAAAAAAGTTCTCGATTCCATGTCTCAGATGAAATCATCGCGTTAAAAACTGAATCACTGCTGTTTGTAATTGTTCACGGCTACAAATAGGAGCTCCTGTTGTACAATATTGGCATTCAGGCGTCAACTCGCCTTGCAACAAAGAAAAACGTAACTGCTGGAAAGGAACATCATTGACAATTTCAATTAATTCTTTTTCGTGAACGGATCCTAATGCGTGGTCATATGTACAACATAAATGCACATCTCCTTTTGCGCGGACCTCTAAAAAATTCCAGGGTTTTAAACACAAACGAGTTGAACCCGCTGGCGCAATATGCACATTTTTAATATTAATTCGAGCCGATAGATTGTCTTTTATGGTAAGAAGACGCGCTTCTATAATTTTTCCTAAATGAACTAAAACATGCAATTTTTTACCATGTTGTGCAAAAAGCTTTTCTGATTCCCGAATTTGAATCACCGCATCTAAAAAATCTGTGTCTTCTAGATCAGAAATTTCTCCTAATTCAAGATCCCCATATGTTTTTTCAGGAATATCCAAATGGGATAAAGTTAATTGATTTGCATCAATTGCAACAGCATAACTGGCTAATTTTAAAATATGCGGCGCAGAATGTTTTGAAATCACACTATGAATATTAACATACGGGGGCTTTTCTCCCCGTTGAATTGCAGCAGCCCGAATTCGTACTAAATTTGATGTAAAGGTCCGAATATCTACTTTTCTTCTCAAAGCTTTTAAAATATCCGGATGCGTCGTATCTAAGCTGACGGTTAACCATTGAAAACGCGATAAAACATCACATTCTTCATCTGTAAAATTTTTTGCCAAATTCGTAATGAGTGCATAATGTCCTTTTGTTTGATCAAAAAGTGCATTAATTTCTTTCATCCAATTTGGCATAAAAGTCGTCTCACCCCGTCCATTCAATGTAATGCTGGCGGGCGTATAATGATGAATAAAATCAAAAGTTCGAGACTTCACTTGATCATTCATTGCAATAGGTCGATCTTCCGGATCGCTCACACCACAATAAATACAACGTAAATTACAAACTTGTGTTAATTCTACCAACATTTCATCGATTTTATTTGTTATTAATAAGTTAATGGGTTGCCTAGACATAAATATTCTCTTTTTTTGTTTTTTTGCCAATAGATTTGATTTTAATGAAATCTTTAATTTTTGTATATGGACACTCTATTCAGGGGGAGACATGGAATAGATTGCATCACTCATCCCTTTCCCACATTCTTTAAATATTCTTGCAGTACATTTATGACAAACTTTTTGATCTAATAAGGGATAAATTTCTTGAATTAACAGCCCTTTCGAATTGGAAATCTGCTGTTTTCCCCCTATTTTATGAATATAATCATGTTGAAACAAAAGATCAGAAACGGATTCTCTCAAGCTATATAAATATAAATCGCCCCCTTTCGCCCGAAAATGTTTGGTTAATTGCAATAAAAGCTCAGCGCCTTCTAGATCAATAAAATTAATGCCTTTTCCGATAATGACAATATATTTAAATTCCGGCGAACGTTGTTCGTATTGCAAAATAAGTTGTTCAACATGATTCACCGCTCCAAAAAATAAGGCCCCTTCAATACGCAAAAATTTGAGTTGTGGACAGGCTTGTTGCGGCATATACGCGGGAACAAATTTTCTGAGCGAATCATCCGCATTCGGAATCATAGAACGAATAATAGGATGGGTCGTTTTATGCAAAAAGAAAATCAGAGATAAAATAATACCAATATAAATAGCAAACTCAATTTTAACAAAAAGCGTCGCCAGAAAAGTGACTAAAAAAACAAGTCTTTCACTAAATCCTGCTGACCAAATTTGTTTGATTCGCTTCATATCAACCAAACCAAATGCCACTAAAAATAAAACCCCTGCCATTACTGCATATGGAAGATAGGCGGCAAGTGGTGCAATTAATATGACGATGCCCAATAAAAAAAACGACGCAAAAACAGTGGCAAAAGGCGTTTTTGCCCCTGCCGCATAATTTAACCCAGTCCGATTAAAGGATCCGCTCGATGCATAACCTGAAAAAAAACATCCAAACAAGTTGGAAAGACCTTGCCCAATAAATTCTTGATTGTTATCCAAACGTTGCCCTGTCTGAATTGCAATGGCACGGGCCGCAGATACCGCCTGTGTTAAGCACAAAATTGCCAACGCAAATGAAACGGGAGCCAACGTCTGCAATGTATTAAAACTTAAATCAGGCATCGAAAGGGGGGGCAGTCCTCCTGAAATAGTTCCAATCACTTTTAATCCTGTCTGGGCACTTCCATATTCCATATTGAGTAAAAAGGCAACGCCTGATCCAACACACATTGCAATGATCATATAAGGCAGAGATTTTAAATAACGTCGACTTAAATAACTCACAAGAATTGTTAATATTCCAATAATAACAGGGAAAAAATTAATTTCTGCCAAATGCTGAACAAAAAATAAACAGGTGTTTAAAAAATTCATGCCACGAGGCATACTAATTCCAAAAAAGTTTTTCAGCTGACTCACGAGAATCATGACCGCTGTTCCCGTCGTAAAACCAATCACCACCGTATTTGAAATAAAATTGACTAGCATTCCCAAACGGGCCAATCCCATAGCTAGTTGGAAAAGACCCACTAAAAATGTTAATGAAAGCGCCAATGTAATATAATGCGTACTACTTGGCTCAGCAAGCGGAGACAATGCTGTAAAAATAACAATCGAAATAGCTGTAGTTGGACCAGAAACAAGATGCCAAGATGATCCAAAAAGGGCCCCTATAATGGCAGGGATCATGGCTGCATATAATCCATATTCTGCAGGTAATCCTGCAATTGTAGCAAAAGCAATGGCTTGAGGTAAAACAACAAAAGCCCCTGTTAACCCTGCAATCACATCTGAACGCATCACAGAACTATTGACCTGTGATGTCCATTTGAGAAATGGAAAAAAATGATATTTAGATAACATAAGTGGAAATGTTTTTGGTTATAATTTTGAGCAGTCTTCTTTGAAAATATAAGGTTTTTCTTATATTTTATAGATGTTATATTGATAGATCAATTTATTCTATTTTGAAAATTGATCACAACTAGAGGAAAAAAGCAACATGGGGTTAGCCACCACGTTTTTTAATATTCTTGGATTCATCGTCTTATTTATTATTGCGGGAGGCGTTAGTTTTTTTTATTTGCGCCCGCTGTTATTGAAACAACGTTTGTTTATGCGCGTTCAAAACGAAATTAAAATTATTTTGGCCCGACATAATCTTTTATTAGAACAGCATCAACGTATTAGCCATCTTATGGCAGAAGACCCCATTTTATTACACTTATGGAGTAAATATGAAGAATCTTTGAATGAACAAGTCATTCGTCAAGAGAAACAAGTTAGTCCAACTGTTCAAATTCGAGCGACCTTACCCGCTAATCAATTTTTCAATCTGATTAACTGTATTGAAATTCCTCAACAAAAACGATTTTTTCAATTTATTCCACATTTGATTAGTATACTTGGGTTTGTTTGGTTTGCATTTAGTCTCTTGCAAGGCATTAGTCATATTAAATTAGCGACACAGGATTTTGGCAGTTTAATTTACTATGGCACTGACGGTATTTTAATGTTGATGCTTTTTATTGTGGTAGCGCTTTTGATTAGTTTTACAGAACGTTGGTTGCTTGCCCGTTTAGATTGGAATTTGATGCAAATCACACAATTGATTGATGGGATTTATACATTTAGTTTACAAGAAGAATATTTTAAACTATTTGCCCAACTTCAACGCCAAACGCATCATGAAATGGGACAACTCAAAGTAGTTTTACGAGATGAGCTCAGCGCCTCACTCAACAACTTGCTAAATGAACAAATGCAAACCCAACTCGAAATGGCAAAACAACAACGCCAAGCGTTTAGAGAATATGCGCAACAAATGAATGAAAATCTCACTGAAGCCATTCAAACGGCGATTGCGATGCCCTTGTTGCAATTATCACAACATATTGAAAAAATTAATGCTACACAACAACAAAATGTTCGGCAGATCCTAAGCGACTTAACACAAGGCTTTTTGAACCATCTTGCTGAACACTTTGATGCACAATTCCAAAAAACAAATCATTCTCTTCATGAAGCAACTTTGCTTATGCAAAATGTGAATAAAACTATTCATGATAGTCTTGAAAAATTTAAACAAACAACGATTCATATACTAGAAGAATCACATCATTATAATGAAATTGTTCAACAAACTGCACGAGAGTCTATCCTTCATTTTAATCAAGGGGCTAAACAATTCGCACAAACTGTTGAAAGTCTACCAAGTGGCACCGCACAGCTTATTACAGTCTTAGAAGCGACAAAACCATTCTATACCCGTCTTGAAGAAACAGGAATGCGTATCGAGAAAGTCACGACTGAATTCACACAAATTTTTGCTGCACTGCAACATGAAAATGAGACTTTACGGGATCTTTCCGTGCTTGTTCAATCAGTTTCAGCACAAGCAAAAGTTGAAGTAGGTCTTAGTCAAAATATATCAAAAGAGCTCGTTCAGTCAGCACAAGAAATTAAACAAATTGAAGGACAACTGAATAATTATTTAGGTCAAATTTCTAGTGTATTAACAACAAGTTTTAATGAATTTGGATCAAATATTCAAGTTCAGTTAAACCAATCTTATCAACATTTTAATACTCATCTAACTGAATCTATTAAACTACTCGCCTCAATCACACAAGAGTTAGCAAAAATCTTGCCTTATCATGAAGTTGCGGCGTAATTATTTTTAATAGAAATTGAGTGTCATTATGATCTGTCATAAAAAAGCAGCTTTTAAACCTAGTCAAAAAAGACTAGGATAAAACATCACTTCTTCATATTCAAATCGATTTTTTTATAAAAAATTTAATGACTTACTAAAAAAACTCGATATAATGCTTAGTATTTAGTCTATTGTTTGATTGAAGGAGACCACTATGTCTCAACCAGTAAAATCTGACGAAATTGAAGCCTACTTATATAAGTTGGAACGCGAATATGAAGCTTTAATTAACACGCGGATGGCTTCCGGTCTGGAACATGAAATTCCGCGCCTGATTCACAAATTACGCACGATGAACGATGTGATTGGCCGTCTCACGACCAAATCACAAATGTTAATGCGTGAAGCTGAAAAGGCACGCAGCGAATTTAACAAGCTGAAAAAAACAAAATTACACACCGCCAACGAGAACGAGGCGGATGAAGCATAATAAAGACAGGATTTGTATGACAAATTATGTCAATATTGAAATGCGCTCTCCTCACAAGGAGAGCGTTTTTTTTGCCCCATTAACCCAACAACCGACGATATTTTTCTTCAATAAATTGTTGAATGGCATACGCAGCATGCCCGCCATTTTGTAATGTATTCTCGCCAAAATAAAATCGTCCTTCGTATTCATCTAAATCAAGGGCATCCGTGATTGCACCCAATAGACCGCGTGTTTTTTTGTCAATTTCACATGTTCCATGAATACTTTGCGTAATCGAACTAATGTCAATCTTAAACTCAAGTTCATCCAATTTCCCCGCCATCCAATGGGTTGCAATCAATCGTAGCGTTTGGGTTCTTCCATCGTAATAATCTGTCTGAATATGACATCCTAATTGATTTAATCCATCCAAAAATGTTTTATACATTCCTGAAGGTAAAATTTCGACATAATCTTTATCTTTCTGATCCAACGCACTTTCAATATCTAAATTTGTTTTAAAATAAAACTTAGTATTCACACAGCTGATTGGTATAATTTCAGGAATCCTAAATTGAAAATCAAAAATACAAACTTGTTCAGGTGAAATAATTTTTTTATAATCTAATTGAACAGAGTTTACGACAAAATCAACTTGTTGTAAGTTGTCATTTTTGCGGTAGTGAGAGACCACATGCAAATCAACCTGGATACCATTTATTTCTTGTTCTACTGTCCCCCCTTTTATATGAAAACGCCCTTCAATGACCTCCCCCATTCTGACAGCTGAACGATTTAAAATTAAATCAATTGAAGCCGAACCTATTCCTACTTTAGCAAGCAAATTTTTAAACATTTATATTCCTTTCACTTGATTAAATCTGATTAGCTCATAAAAATGATTGACAAAAATTCTTTTATTCTTAAAATATACAGAACTGTCTATCTATTTTTAGGAAAAGTTTTGATGTCGCAAAAATATCGAGAAAAAATACTCCACACTAGCTTAACTCTTTTTATGAAACATGGTTTTCACGCAACAGGGATTGATAAAATTGTAGCAGAAGCCGGGATTGCCAAAATGACACTCTATAAATATTTTCCATCCAAAGAAGCGCTGATTATGGCCGTGCTTCAAATGCGTGATCAGGCGTGGCGAACATGGTTTCAAACAGAAATAGAAAATTTTCCGACACATTCTCCGCAAGAAAAAATTCTGATTATTTTTGATGTCTTAGCGTCATGGTTTAAAAAAGATTCTTTTCATGGCTGTGCTTTTATTAATGCCAGCGCAGAATTTAGCGAACAAACCCATCCAGCTCATCTTTTTGCTGCTTTACATAAACAGTATGTCCAAAATTATATTCATGATTTAATTAATGCCCTTGAAATTGCTAATGCTGGGGCACTTTCTAGACAGATTTGTCTACTTATGGATGGTGCGATTGTTCACGCACAAATTACTCATAATCCTGATGTGGCTTTCGAAGCAAAAAATGCCGCAACTTTACTGTTACATACCGCCTGTCTCTCTCAAAAGGAATAATCAGTTATCATGTATTATTTAAGTAAATTTAAAAGCTCACAAAAACGGCCGCCCCGCCCTTCATTTGACCAAATTATTTGGGCCAGCATGGGAGGATTATTAAGTATTGGTAGTATCGCATATATTACCCAAAAAATGCATACGCCTTTTATTATTGCCCCTTTTGGCGCGACCTGTTATTTACTTTTTTCGGTTTCAGAAAGTCCTTTTTCACAGCCACGATCAGTAATTGGCGGCTATCTCTTAGCCAGTATTTTAGGCATTTTATTTATACATCAATTGGGCATCAGCTGGTGGGTTATGACACTTAGTACCGTTTTATCCATCAGCTTAATGCAACTTACACACACAATGCACCCACCAGCTGCCGGCATGCCTTTATTATTAATGTTAACAAAACAAATGAATTGGCATTACATCTTTTCTCCCGTACTAACTGGGACACTCACAATGGTGGGCATTGCTCTTTTATTTAATAATCTCCGAAGAGAAGGGCAATATCCCAAATATTGGTTTTAGTTCGTCAAAAGAGGTCTATCCAAAATAAGTTGGACTTTACGCCATTCTTTTTTACCATTTTGTAACTCAAATTCACGCTGTTGTGCAAAAGGATACATTGCTTTCACCGCAACGTGAATTTGCGCTTTTTCTAATATATCTTTTACAGCTGTTAGTCGGGTTTGTACCAAAGTGGCTGTTTGTTTACCCCCTTCGTTTAATGCAGCATATCCAGAAAGGGTGACCTGTTTGACTCCCCACCGCTGACATAACCACACCCATGTTTCTAATTGTAACAATTGTTGTGTTGTTAATTCTGTTTGTTTATCTTCAAAATAAAGCGGAACAGGAGCGATCAGGGGCGGATATAAGATAATTTCCCAAGGGTTTAATTCCACTCGCAGTTTTTCTTCAATTTCCCGAATTTCACTCAATGTGGGCGCGAGCATCACAGGTAAAAAAACCAAAATTTGTTTTTTATCCAAACGAATTTCATGGGCAAGAGGTTGTATGGCCAATCGATCTTTAATTTGCGTTAACAACCATAAATTTTGATCGTTTTCAGAGCGTTCTTTATCCTGTTGAACCGTTTGGACAATTCGGTTGATTTTTTTCTGAAGATCTATTTCCCCAGTTTGAACTTGGTTGACAACCAATTGAATTTTAGGATTCACTGCTTTGAGCGCCTCTTTCAAATCGTGTTCTAACTGGTTTTGATATTGTTTTGTCAAAATCAAAGTTTCAACACGAACAGTGTTATTATCATCAACTTCAATAGATAATTTATCCAATTGCCCTTGTGTTGGCTCTAACTTTGTTTTAATCACCTCTTCAATTTGTTTTGACAAAATCGTTTGACGAACGCTCAATTCCAACGTCTGGACAAGTGGTATTGAAATAACAACTAATATCAAGCCCGCAATCGCCGTTTTTCCAATTAATTCTCTTTTTGTATGCAATACGCCAAATCCATACCAAATGGCCATCCCTGATACACTCAGTGTAATTGCCACCATATTTGTCAAGAAAAGAAAAAAGGCGCCTTTAAAAATAAGATAATTAGCGGTTGCTAAACCATAGCCGGCACTCGCCAAGGGAGGCATAATCGCCGTGGCAATCGCCACACCTGCAATCACACCGCCTTGTTTTCGAATCATGGCATGCGCGGCAACTAACCCAGAAAAAAATGCGACTAATAAATCAAATAAATTTGGATTGGTCCGCGCTAAAATTTCCGGAGTTGGTGGAATGAAGGGAGATAATTTGACAATCCCAAAAGAGGTCACTAATGCAAACCCCACCCCTAATAACAGCGTTTTTGTTCCAATCCAGCCAATATCTACATCAGTTTTTGCAATCGAAAAGCCAATTAATACAATCGAATTCATTAAAGGCGCAATCAACATTGCACCAATAATGACCGCTGTTGAATTCAACAGTAAACCAAGTATAGCAATACTACATGATGTAAAAACAAAAAAAAGATAACTCGGCGTTAACCTCCCCGCTTCAATAATTTCTTGTTCAATTGTCTGATGGACAATTTGTGAACGCGCATGCAAACAATATTGTGTAAGCCAATTTTTCATATTTTCTTTCCTAAAAAATGACACGCTTAATCGTACTTGTATAAATTGAACCGCTTTTCACCCGAAAAGTTTAGTACAATTGAGGTTTTCTTATTTCATTTTAATGGGGCAGCGTGTGAAGCATGTTTCTGTTGTCATTGTAAATTTTAATGCTGGAGATTTTCTCCTTGAATGTGTCCGTCGGGTTTTTGCCTCTGAATCGGTCGCGGTTGATGTCTATCTCTCTGACAACGCCTCTAGTGATTTAAGTATTCAAAAACTAAAACGCTCACCCTTAGGACAAGATCCACGTTTACATCTGATTGAAAATACAGAAAATCTTGGTTTTGCAAAAGGAAATAATATTACATTATCTTGCATTAAAAGCGATTTTATTTTATTTTTAAATCCTGATTGTTATATTGAATCCGATACACTTTATTCAATGCTCACTACTATGGAGAATTACCCAGAAGTGGGCATAGCAGGGTGTCTGATTCAAAATTTTGATGGCTCAGAACAAGTGGGATGTCGGCGTTATATCCCAACGCCTTGGCGGAGTTTTGTGCAAATTTTTAAGCTTGACCGTTTCTTCAAAAATGATCCTCGGTTTTTTAATTTCAATATGAACAAAGAACCGTTGCCGTTTGGCCCTGTTTTTGTAGAAGCCATTTCAGGCGCCTTTATGCTCGTTCGGCAAGAAGCACTTGCACAAGTTGGGCCACTGGATGAAGACTATTTCATGCACTGCGAAGATCTTGATTGGTGCGTCCGTTTTACACAAAAAAATTTCAAAATTCTATTTGTTCCTAACGTAGTCATTCAACATGCCAAAGGAATTAGCAGC
Organism: uncultured Burkholderiales bacterium; assembly: GCA_964504875.1. Taxonomy (GTDB): domain Bacteria; phylum Pseudomonadota; class Gammaproteobacteria; order Burkholderiales; family CAZDFJ01; genus CAZDFJ01. The sequence continues at coordinate 59,516 of CAZDFJ010000002.1, forward strand.
CAAACAAGACCCCTCCGCGTGGAATACTACAAACATAAAGGAATGGGGCGATTTTATTTAAAATTTTTCAAAAAAGAACATTCTCTTGCTTTTTTAATTTTTATTTTTGCAGCCATTTGGGGACTTTTTGTATTAAAAGCAACCAAATTAAGCATCAAAAAAATCGGGAGATTATTTTCTTCCCGTACAAAACATTAATTCAACGGAAATTCAATAATGCTGATTAAGACCGAACAATTTCGTGACACGGGCGTTCTCCCCACAGTTGAATGCCTTTATGGTGATGGTGAAGGAGAACCCAATGCAAGTATTATTTGGTTACATGGATTGGGAGCAGATGGTTTTGATTTTGTCCCAATTGTAAACGAATTGTACTTACCGCATCAAAAAATTCGTTTTGTTTTTCCACATGCGCCACAGCGCCCCGTAACAATTAATATGGGCATGATGATGCGTGCTTGGTACGATATTGAATATATCAACTTAGATAGAAAAATTGACAAACAGGGTGTGCGTGATTCAGAAAAAGAAGTGATGCAATTAATTGCACGCGAAAAGGCAAGAGGCATCCCAAGTGAACGAATTATCTTAGCTGGATTCTCTCAAGGCGGTGCGGTGGTCTTACAAACTGGTCTGAACTATACTGAAAAACTAGCAGGTATCATGGCGCTTTCAACCTATTTAGCTATTCCAGAAGCCATTCAAAATCAGCAAACCCCTAATCAAAAAACGTCCATTTTTTATGCGCATGGAACAGAAGATCCTGTTGTGCCTTTTTCTTTAGCCAATAAATCGCGCGATCTACTCATGCAGCATGGATATACGCTTATTACAAAAGATTATCCTATGCCGCACGCAGTTTATCCACAGGAAATTAATGACATTAGCCATTGGATTCAGACGGTTCTTCCGCCTGTAATGGCTGCAAATTCATAAAGTGTTCTCGATAAAAACGTAGCTCTTCGATAGATTCATGAATATCAGCTAATGCTTGATGTTTATTATGTTTTTTGAATAAAGCGGGGAGCTCGGGACGCCACCGACGGGCTAATTCTTTCAAAGTTGTCACATCAATACTGCGATAATGCAAAAAATCTTCCACTTTTGGCATGTACTGATATAAAAAACGGCGGTCTTGCCCAATTGTATTGCCACAAAGGGGCGCTTGTCCTTTCTTAGTATAACGCTTCAAAAAAGCTAAAATGGCTTCTTCTACTTCTGCTTCTGTCGCTGTACTTGCCCGAACGCGGTCAATTAAACCACTTTTACCATGTGTGCTTTTGTTCCAATTGTCCATTTTATTTAAGATTTCATCAGGCTGATGCACAACATAGACGGGTGCTTCTTCAATGATATTTAACTGACTATCTGTAATAATCAATGCCACTTCTAAAACACGATCACTTTCTGGACGGAGTCCCGTCATTTCCATATCTAACCATACAAGATATTGACTAACTTCAGACATAACTTTAAAACCATAAAAAATAAAAAAAATTAATGTTTTTGCGTAAGCCACCGCTGTAATTGCTCAATTTTTAAAATTGATTCGCATGTATCATAATTCGCCGCGTGCGACTGGTCTAGTAAAATTAAAAATAATTTTGCCGTAGAAAAAGCATCCGATAACGCATTGTGTCTCGCGTAGTCTTCAATTTTGAACTCAGTGAGCCAATCATCTAATCCATGAAAACGACGCCCAAGCTCAGGATAAAGGGCCGGCGCTAAATGTGCTAAATCAAGCCATGTCGGCAAAAAAGTAAAATCTAAATATTCATCAATCGCACGATTAATCATCGTTCGGTCAAAAAAAGCATGAAAAGCCACCAATGGCGCATTATTGAGATACTCCAAAAATTGAATCAAAGCCAGTTGTGGCTCTACGCCTTCTGCTTGAGCGGTCGTCCCAATACCATGAATTAAAATATTTTCTCGATTACTGACAATTTCTTGCTTTAAGACAACTTCAAAAGTATCGTTGAGATCAATCATGCCATTATTGACAGCAATCGCTCCAATTGAAATTAATCTATCTCGATTCAAATTTAAACCACTTGTTTCTACATCAATGACTACCCAACGTTGGGCAGAAGGATGCTGACTCAAATTTGCTTTTGACAATTGATGCCATGTTTTTAGGCGGGTTTGATAATCGGGTGCCAGTTGTATGCCCCCAGAAAAAAAGCGTTTTAACTTTTTTAAAAAACTCATCGTTGATCCTTTGCTGAAATCATGCTTGCTCTTTTATTTTTTAATATAATCATTAGCAAGACGTGTTTGTAAACGTTGGGCTTGGCGTAATGATTCACGCAAAATACGTTGATCTAAATCATTTAAATCTGATAGCGTCAATGTCGTTTCGGCCACACTGGCTCTCAACGCAAGCTGCTGTAAAAAACTAAAGGCTTCACACCACGAAGAGACTTCTGTTTCAGGTAATTCAAATTGTTGACAAGCAGTCTGTAAACGTTGCAAGGTTTGGGTTTGCAAATTATTACCCATTAACGCATAAATCCGCGCCGCATCAATAAAAGGGGTTTTTCCTTGATTCACTAATTCTTCTACAGGAAAATCAACTCCGCCCAATTGTTCACTCAACCAAAAAGTCAGCTTTTCTCCAAAAGATTGAAAATTCAAGCCATATTCAATCAGTCGTTTAATAAAGACGGGGTGAAAATTAACATTATCTTTAATCCAATGTTTAAAATCATTAACAAGTTCCGCCTCCCCCGTAATAAAACGTGCGTCTAAAATTTGACAAAACTGTTGTATTGTTTCACCAATTTTGTCATTTTGTGATTTATCTTCAATATTGACTTCATTGGTAAATAAATTTTGTAACGAAGCTTGCCATTCTTCGAGTGTGAGACAATACGCCATTTCATAGGATAATAAAGCATTTTCCGTTCTGAAACCGCACTGCTCCAAAATACCTGTCCATGTTTTTAACACAGGTACAATTTCAGCTCGAATGACATCATTACTTAATTTTGAAATCGACTTAAAAATAATCAGATGTTGTTGCTGCGGATAGAGCGTGTTTTCAAAGCGGCCATGCGCCCCAAGACCTAAAATCGCATAACGTAAGGCCTTAACCTCTTCGGAAAGCGAATCCATATGCATTTTTTTTGCAATAATTAAAGCACGCTCAAATAAAAGATCATGCAAAATGCTAATAAACTGTGTAATTTGCTCGGCTGCAATACCTTGACCAATCATATTTCGGGCCAATTGATCCACGCCATTATTTGCTTGAATTAACTGATTGATATCTCGCGCCCGATGCATCACATCACTCACATCATTAAGACTAATTTGCTGTAATGAAAATAAATCTTTTTCAGAAACAACGCCTAATAAATGCGGGGATTCAAACGACTCCACAATTGGAATATGCTGAATTTGTTTTTGCGTCATAATCAAAATCGCGTCACAAGCAAGCGTTGTCGCTTCGAGCGTAATCAAATTTGATTTGGTCATAACAACAGAAATAGGACTATCCAACGAAATATCCGTCAGAGCAATTTTGTCTAAAACATCATGCAAGGTAAAAATACCAATAAGTTGAAAAGTCTCATTCACAACCAAAATAGAACTAATTTTTTCTTGCTGCAATATATGAATCACTTCACAAATTGGCACATCTGGTTGACATGTAATAGGCTTTTTCTTAATCACATTTTTGAGTGGAACTTCTAAAGAATCCACGGCATGTAGTTGCGCATAACGGGCTTGCAATAATTTTCGGGACTCCGCCAGTAAAATACTGAGACGCTCGTCGCAAAAAGCTTGAAAGCGCTGACTTTTTTGAGCTAATTCAATAATAATTGTCTTAGGAATTTTAAAACAAAAAGTGGGGGTTTTTGCCCGATAAATACTTGAAGCAGGCCGATCCCGCAATAACGCATTCAACGAAAAAATTTCTCCGACCGTAAGCACCGTCCGGATTGATAAATTTTTCGCTAAATTTTGATTATTTTTTTCGCGATGGACAATCCCTTGTTGGATTAAGTATAAAAACTCACTCGGACCATCTTCAGGTGTCAGAATATTTTTATCTTCAGGATAAAACGCCAGTTGGGCATGCTGAATCAACAGCACTAAATCCGCATAAGACATCTGATCAAACGGCACATTTTGTTTGATTGATTGAATTAAAGCATTCGCTAACCCTTTTGGGATGACCTGTTTGATCGTCATCATTGTTTCCAAGAATAATCCTCCTTTTTTATCAGGCTTGTTTTAGCTGTTCATTTTGACAGCATCAATCTGTCTCTTCACATCATTCTGGCATGATCTTTATTATTATTCTTTTGATTATAAAGATTTTTCTTATTGAGTGTTGCGATTTTCTCTTTTTCATCTCATGCTTTCATCACATCTGTGAAAGAAGGCTCATTTCATCCCACTTCCCAAATTTTTTTATGAATATTCAAGTGATTATAAACGAATTTTATTTTTCTGACTATTTTGAAAAAATGTCAAAAAACTTCTAAAAAAATCATTTTTTAACACTATTTTTAATAAATTAATTTGATTTTATTCAAAGTTGTTTAACATGAACAAGAGAAATCTTTTCACTCAGAGGAAAATTGGGGCCTCATTTCTCTTTTTCTCTTGAACAAAAACTATTCAAATATTACTTTTTTTGCTATACTTGATGGCGAAGTTAGCTAAACAGTCGCTGTAAGGCTTTGATTTCAAAGCATATAGAGGAAAGTCCGGGCTGCATAGAGCAAAATGCCAGTTAATGGCTGGAAGTTGTGAGACTTGGAAAGTGCCACAGAAAATAAACCGCCTTTTTTTAAAGGTAAGGGTGAAACGGCGTGGTAAGAGCACACCGCTGGCTTGGTAACAAGACAGGCAAGGTAAACCCCATTTGCAGCAAGACCAAATAAGAACCAAATCATGTGGCTCGCATGTGGTTCGGGTAGGTCGCTTGAGCGATAATGTGAATTATCGCCTAGATGAATGACTGTTCACGACAGAACCCGGCTTATCGGCTAACTTCTTTCTCCAAAAAACGTCCTTTTTCGGATCTTCAAAAAAATTTTATAAAAAATAGCATGTTCTATTGTTTACCATATGCATTTTTTGTGGCCCAATGTTGTATGGACATGCAATAAAATGCTGTGATTTTTCTTTTTTTCCTATTCATATCATAAAGAATTCATATGACTGTCAATTATTCCCCTTCAGAAAAACACTTACCAGTTTTATTACAAGAAAGTATAGAGGCCTTAGCAATTCGCCCGGATGGTACTTATGTAGATGGTACTTTTGGAAGAGGCGGACACAGTCGTGCGATTTTATCGCATCTCAATGAAACCGGTCGATTAATTGCTCTAGATCGTGATCCGCGCGCCTATGCAGTGGGACAAGCTCTTGCTGAAACAGACTCACGCTTTCATATCTTACATCGCCCTTTTTCGGAATTAAAACAAGCATTAAATGCTATTCATATTCAGCAAGTTGATGGCATTTTACTGGATATTGGCGTTTCTTCGCCACAATTAGATACCCCAGAACGCGGCTTTAGCTTTCGGTTCGAGGCCCCTCTTGATATGCGAATGGATACGTCTCAAGGCTTGTCCGTGGCAGAATGGCTGACCGACGCCTCAGAAAAAGAAATCACACAAGTTATTTTTGAATATGGTGAAGAACGTTATGCAAGACACATTGCGCGGGCCATTTGTGCTCAGACTCTTCGCCCCCAAACTACAAGTGCATTGGCTAATTTGATCAGTCAGGTTGTCCGAAAATTTGAACCAGGACAACATCCTGCGACACGGACTTTTCAAGCCTTTCGGATTTATATCAATCAAGAATTAGAAGAGCTAAAATCAGTTTTACCTCAAGCAATTTCCCTCTTAAAACCACAAGGGCGCCTCGCAGTCATTAGCTTTCATTCACTAGAAGATCGGATTGTTAAACTTTATTTTCAAAATGAAGCCCGTCCTGATAAAGATATTCCTAAAAATCTTCCTTTGACGATCGCACAGCTCCCCCAGCCTAAAATCAAATTGATTGGGAAAGCCCGCCGGGCTTCTGAATCCGAATTACGAGAAAACCCAAGAGCACGAAGCGCAACTTTACGCACTATAGAACGCACTTCTGTCTTATAATGGCGGGGTTCTTACACTTTCTTTCTATTAAAATTTATGTATCGCTTTTTTACACGACTAAACTTATTACTTCTAGCCATGACTATGGCGTGTGCAGTCGGTGTGATTTTATCACAACATAAAGCCCGTCATTTATTCACACAACTAAAGAATGAAGAAAGACTCGCCCGTGAAATGAATACAGAATGGGGGCAGCTCCAGCTTGAACAAAGTACTTGGGCAATGCATTCCCGTATCGAAAAAATGGCCACCGAATTAAATATGCGGATTCCAGATGTTGAACGCACTCATGTAGTGACGATTCATTATTCAGAACAAAATACTGATCCGGCACAACATTAATTTTCTCTTTTTTGTTTGTAAATTTGTCCACACGCTCATGGAAGTCAAACTTAAATCCATAAAAAAAACGACTGTTTCCAATTCCAAATCAAAACCCGCTGCCACCCGACGTGTCCGGACACCCCGTGTTGTACGTGCTCAAAAGGTGATTTCGCTTAAACCACGTTATCAAGTTTCACGAACACGTTGGGTCATGCTGGGTTTATTCATTGGTTTTTTATTACTACTGCTTCGTTCATTTTATTTACAAAGTATTCAAAAACAATTTTTACATCAAAAAGGGAATGAAAGATATAGCCGAATCGTTGAAATTGGCGCCCATCGTGGCACGATTACTGATCGACAAGGTGAACCGCTTGCAATGAGTACGCCGGTTATGTCTATTTGGATGAGCCCGCGCGATCTTCAAATTACGATTCCTCAATTCAAAAATTTAGTCGGTTTGCTTGATCTCAAAGAAGATGTCTTGCGTAAACAAATGGGTCGAGAAGATAAAGACTTTGTTTATATTAAACGCCATGTCCCCCCGGAATTAGCCAATCAGGTGATGCGCCTTGGCATCACAGGAATTTTCCAACAACGTGAATATCGCCGTTATTATCCTGCAGGTGAAGTGACGGCGCAACTTGTTGGCATGACAGATATGGATGATAAGGGGCAAGAAGGGATGGAGCTCGCTTATCAAGATTGGCTCGCAGGAAAAAATGGCAGCCAACGTGTAATTAAAGATCGATTAGGTCATATTATTGAAGATTTAGAAAGCATTAAGCAACCGCAACAAGGACGGGACTTGATGCTTAGCATAGATCGCAATATTCAATATTTAGCTTATCGCGAACTGAAACAAGCTGTTGTCAACCATAACGCAAAAGGCGGCGCAATTATTGTGCTTGATGCACAAAATGGCGAAATTCTGGCCTTAGCCAATGCGCCTTCTTTTAACCCGAATAATCGGGGCCGGCTTTCTGTGAATGCCTTACGCAATCGTTCTGTAATTGACTTATTCGAACCAGGTTCGACAATGAAACCTTTTACAGCGGCGGCCGCATTAGAAACAGGACAATATCATCCTGAAACAATGATTGATACACAAGGCGGAAGTCTTTCTATTGGGCCTGCCACGATTCATGATGCGCATAAAAATGGGATTTTATCTCTTTCTCAAGTGATTCAACGTTCAAGTAACGTGGGAACTGCTAAAGTTGCCTTGTCTCTTTCTTCAGAGTATTTATGGACCGTATTACGCAAAGCAGGATTTGGTTTTTCACCGAATAGTACTTTTCCAGGCGAGGCCAGCGGGCGATTACGCCAATACAAAAACTGGCGGCCCATTGAGCAAGCCACCATTTCATATGGGCATGGTATTTCTGTTAGCTTACTTCAACTTGCTCGGGCCTACACAATTTTTGCTACAAATGGTGAATTAAAACCGATTAGTTTATTGAAAAGACCTTCCGGAACAGTAACAGGGGATCCGGTGTTTTCACAAAAAACGGTTCTTTCTGTTCGCAAAATGCTAGAAATGGCGGTTTCCCCGGGGGGAACAGCCCCACGAGCTCAAGTATTGGGTTATCGGGTTGCCGGAAAAACAGGGACAGCCCACAAAATTGAAGGGACAGGTTATGCTGCTGACAAATATGTTTCCTCTTTTGTGGGGTTTGCGCCCGCTTCTAATCCGCGAGTGGTCATTGCCGTGATGTTGGATGAACCTTCGGATGGCCAATATTATGGTGGGACGGTTGCTGCCCCCGTATTTAGTAAGGTTATGGCTGGAACATTACGTTTGTTAAGCGTTCCTCCAGATCATCCAAATCAAAATAAATTGGTCCCTATTGAAGATACGCCACAAATCAAAGAAATTGTTTAATTGAAAAAATAAAAAAACCGTCTTTATTACAAGACGGTTTTTTATTCTATTTAAAATAAATCTAAATACTTCGCAAAGCCGAAGGCGAAATTTTTGAAGCCAGCGTAATTAACACTAAAGTTAATAACATTAATAACGTTGAAATTGCGTTCACTTCTGGTGTCACAGCAATTTTAATCATAGAATAAATTTGCAAGGGTAATGTCGTTGTTCCGACTCCCGCCGTAAAAAAAGTAATGACAAAATCATCAATTGATAAGGTAAACGCCATTAAAGCCCCCGCAACAATGCCCGGCATAATGAGTGGCAATGTAATCAAGCGAAAAGTTTGCCAGGGACTCGCACCCAAATCCTGAGCAGCTTCCATTAGACTCTCATCTAACCCCTGCAACCGAGAACGCACGACAATCGCAACAAAACCAATACAAAATGTAATATGCGCCAAAACAATAGAAAGCATCCCTAAAGTTAGATTAATGATAATAAAGAAAATCAATAAGCTAACCCCTGTCAAAATTTCTGGAATCGCAATCGGAGTTAAAACCAAAATCGGTAATAATTTTGGTTTATAACGATACATGGTTACGCCAGCCATTGTCCCTAAAATTGTTGCAAAAAAACTGCTTGAAATCGCAATCACTAACGAATTGACCGCGGCTTCAATCATGGTGTCATCATGAAATAAGACATCATACCATTGGAAGGTAAACCCGACCCATTCCGCATTAAGCCGAGAATCATTGAAAGAATACACGACGACAATAATTAAGGGTAAATATAAAAATAAATAAACCAGTAATGCCGCGCCCCATACCCAAAGTGACGGACTTTTATGCTTAGCCATTTTTGCCCTCATCCTGCTTTCCACTTGCAAAAAGCATCATAATCGCTGTTAAAAACAATACGGCTATTGTCAGCATAATGGATAAAACACTCCCAAAAGGCCAATCGCGTGTATCTAAAAATTGTTGTTTAATCACATTTCCAATCATAATGCCATCTGTTCCCCCTAAAATATCGGGAATTGCAAACATGCCTAGAGCAGGAATAAAAACAAGGGCGGCACCCGCATAAATTCCGGGCAAACTTAATGGAAAAGTCACTTTCCAAAATCGTTGCCAGGCATTGGCACCTAAATCTTGAGCCGCATCTAATAAAGCCAAATCATGTTTTTCTAAGTTGGCATATAACGGTAAAACCATAAAGGGCAAATGGACGTAAACTAACCCAATAATCACTGCAAAGGGCGTGAATAATAAACTAATGGGCTCCATACCAAAAAAGCCTAAAAACGCATTTAAACTTTTTGAAAAAAAAGATTGGGGACCTAAAATAATCATCCATGAATAAATACGAATGAGAAAATTGCTCCAGAATGGCAATATGACCAATAAGACTAATAAATCCCGGCGTTTTTTGGGGCTTCTTGCAATAGCCCATGATAACGGATAGGCCATCACTAAACAAACCAGTGTTGTAACGAGCGCATAACCAAAGGATTTAATAAATAATTCAAGGTAAACAGTATCTTCAAAGAAGCGTGAAAAATTATCTAGTGTGACGTCTAAAACTTGTTTGCCTTCTTCTTCCATAAAGAGCGGGGCCAAGCCACCAAATTCTCCGGGTGAACGAAACGCCGCAATGACCATAATCAAACTGGGAATTGCAAAAAAGAGAAGCAAATAGACAAGCGGTGGCAGAGAAATCAACCATTTTGTCAAGCGCGCTTTGATTGTTAATTGAGACATATCAACACTCTACTCACTTATTCTGTCAAAAATAATCCCGCATCATAACGCCATGCGATTTCTACACTATCATTATCATCAAAAAATTGGGCTTTCCCGGGCGCAGAATTAGGTAACATGGCTTCAACTAAGGTGCCATTGGGCAACTCGACAATATAAATCGTCACATCTCCTAAATATAAGCAGTCATGCACTTTCCCTTTGCAATGAACCTCATCCGGTGTCGCAATAATTTTTTCGCTAATTCTCACCTTTTCTGGACGCAACGCGAGTACACCCTCTTGACCTACTTTCGCCTCGGAAGTCGCCAATGTTTCAACGATGCCAATTCCTTTTAATTCGACAGTCATGCGCTCAGCTTGAATCTGGATAATTTTTCCTTCAAGTAAGTTACACTGTCCAATAAAATCGGCCACAAAACGATTTTTAGGAAAGCCGTAAATTTTTTCTGCCACATCAAGTTGTGCCACTTCGCCATGATTCATCACCGCAATACGATGTGATAATGCTAATGCTTCGCCTTGATCATGTGTGACATACACAAAAGTAATCCCGATTTCCTTTTGCAAATTGATCAATTCAATTTGCATTTGTTCACGTAATTTCAAGTCAAGGGCAGCTAATGGTTCGTCTAATAAAAGCAATCGGGGCCGATCCACTAATGCACGCGCAATAGCCACCCGTTGTTTTTGTCCGCCTGACAACTCATGAGGATATCGTTTGCCCATCGAAGTCAATCGGACGTCTTCTAATAATTCCGCAACTTGATCACGCACCACTTGGGGGCTTGCTTTGGCCATCTTCAGTGGAAAAGCAATATTTTCTTCAACTGTCATATGCGGAAACAGTGCATAACTTTGAAAAACAGTGTGCACGGGCCGTTTTTCTGGAGGGACCCGGTCTAAATTTTTTCCATCCAGCAAAATTTCTCCAGAATCTGGTGCTTCAAATCCCGCAAGTATCCGTAATAATGTCGTTTTTCCGCAACCTGAAGGCCCCAACAATGTGAAAAATTCACCCGCATTGACACTCAGGCTCACATTATTAACTGCGGTAAAACTCCCAAATTTTTTTACAACATTTTTAATTTCGAGCAGAGCCATTACGTTGTTACCTATTCCCTTATTTGTTTACTCACAAATATCGATATTGATTAAAAAATAGGCGATCTTTTAGAAAAAAGAACGGCTTTTTATTTAAAAATACGTGAACTTCCTGATAAATTTCAATAAAACAGTCATGAGAATTACGCGCAATTTTACTCTGTTTTCTCTGAAGTTTCATAAATAAATCGTTCTTTTTATAACAAAAATTATCTTTTTCAATTCATTTCTTTCATAAGAAAAGCGAAATACATGCCGTCTTCTTTACATAAACTGAATCTCCCCGTTTTTTTTGTCTTCATACAGAAAAAAACAATATTGTATTAAAAAATACTCCACTATATAATTTTATAACTTTTTCAAATCATTGATTTTTCACTTATAAGGAATTTTTTATGCCCGCTTTTTTTAATTTTAAGAAAATAATTTTTTCACTTTTGATTGGATTATTAACCGTAATGGCCCCAATGATTCATGCGGAGGAAGTCACTTCTAAAGAACCAACTCTTGTTGTCTGGGATTTTGATAATCATGTGATGGGCACTGCAACACAAATTGCACAACTTTCTTACTTAGAGCGTGCCCTTCCTGAATTAATTATTACAGGCCTCAATCAAGCCAGCACTTTACGTATCGTTGAGCGAATGAAACTGCGCGAAATTTTACAAGAATTAAAATTGGGGAGTTCAAAATTATCCGACGAAGATAGTCGCCTGAAGTTGGGCAAAACGCTCGGGGCAAAATATATGGTATTTGGAAGTTACACGATGCTTGGCAATATGATTCGAGTCGATGTTCGTGTCATTGAAACAGAAACATCTTTAACTCTATTTGCTGATGCAGCAATGGGCACGCCAGAAAGTATTTTGAATCAGACACAAAAATTTGTGAATGAAATTCGCGAAAAAATCGGAATGACAACTGAAGTGGCTGAAAAAAATGCACTCAACCAAACAGAATTATGGGCCGAATATGACAAAGGCATCTTACTTATGGAAAAAGGCAAATATGAAGATGCCATTCAAATTTTCCAAACAGTGCTAAAAAAATCCCCCGATTTTTCTCCTGCTGAAAAACAAATGAAGGCGGCACTGAATAAACTCAGCCGACAATAAGACCCCAAAAAAAAGGGGGCGTTGGCCCCCTCTTTTTGCACAAACTTATTAATCAATCAGAGTGCGCTGGTATACACGACCTTGCCATCTACGAGTGTATAACGGACTTTTCCTTCCATTTGCATACCCTGAAACGGTGTATTTTTTCCTTGGCTTTTCAAGTTTTTAGGCTCAACAGTCCAAAATGCATGCGGATCAAAAATACAAATATCTGCATTGGCTCCAACAGATAAATGACCAATATCTAAACCTAAAACTTTTGCCGGACCAATCGTTAATTTTTCTAAAACTTGAGTTAAAGTTAATTCCGCTTTTTTCCCAAAATCTAATGCTAAAGGCAATAAAAGTTCGAGCCCTGTCGCCCCCGGTTCTGCTTGTGCAAAAGGCAAAATTTTGGCATCGTCATCAACAGGAGTATGATTAGAGCATAATGCGTCTAATACCCCTTCTTTCAAGGCCGCTTGCAACTGTTCTCTATCGCGTACGGTTCGCAGGGGTGGGCGTAAATGACAATTTGCATCAAAAAAGTTAATATCCAATTCACATAAATGTAAATGATGCATTCCAACATCTGCAGTCAATCGTAAACCTTCTTTTTTGGCCGCTTTCACCATTTCAATCGCTTTTCCACTAGAAAGACGACATAAATGCACTTTTGCACCGGTTACCCGCATTAATTCAATTACAGTATTAATTGCAATTGTTTCGGCACTCGTCGGGATCCCTTGTAATCCTAAACGGGTCGCAACCACACCGTCATGCGCCACACCACCTTTTGCTAAAAAAGGATCTTGCGGACAAATCCAGACAGTAAAATCAAAAGTCGCGGCATATTGCATGGCGCGCATTAGCACTTGTGTATCGACAAGGGGCTCATTTGCATGAGAAAAGCCTACACATCCCGCATCCCGCAATTCAGCCATTTCTGTTAACACTTGCCCTTCTAAGTGTTGGGTTAACGCCCCCAATGGATAAACATGCGATTGATTTAAACTTCGAGCCCGATGCTTTAACATCTCGACCAAACCAGGCTCATCTAAAGGAGGATCGGTATCAGGAGGACAACATAAACTGGTCACCCCGCCTGCTACTGCCGCCAGCATTTCACTTTCTAACGTCGCACGATATTCGTAACCAGGCTCACGCAAACGCGCCGCTAAATCAATTAAACCAGGCACAACAATTAGCCCTTCTGCATCAATCACTTGATTGGCTGCAAATCCTACAGGCTCCGTAGTTACACTTATTATTTTGCCATTTGAAATATAAATATCTTGTTTTCTATCGATTTGATTTTTCGGATCGAGAAAACGTCCATTTTTAATATGAATATTCATTATTGAGAACTAATTAAATATGAATGATAAGATTAATTTTGAAACGCATTTTGCTTCAATGTGGTTTGTCGCGCAATAGACATGACGGCCATCCGGACAGCAATACCAAAAGTCACTTGATCCAAAATAACAGATTGTGCTCCATCCGCTACACTTGAATCAATTTCGACACCGCGATTCATTGGGCCAGGATGCATCACTATCGCATCTGGTTTTGCTTGCGCCAATTTTTCAGCAGTTAAACCATAATATTTAAAAAATTCATGAGCACTTGGCAAAAGTGAACCCCGCATCCGTTCATTTTGTAAACGCAACATCATGACGACATCAACATCTTTTAAACCTTGCATCATGTCATAATAAACATGGACGCCTAATTGTTCTACATCAAGTGGAAGTAATGTTTTTGGCCCAATCACTCGGACTTCTGGCACACCCAAAGTTGTCAAGGCATGAATTTGAGAACGCGCCACACGAGAATGTAAGACATCCCCTACAATCGCCACGCGCAATTTTGTGAAGTCTTTTTTATAATGCCGAATAGTAAACATATCCAGCAAACTTTGGGTAGGATGCGCGTGACGGCCATCTCCCGCATTGATCACATTAATATGTGGTTCAACATGCTTTGCGATTAAATGGGCCGCGCCACTTTCAGCATGACGGACGATAAACATATCTGCTTGCATCGCTGCCAGATTGCCGACTGTGTCTAAAAGTGTTTCTCCCTTATTTTGAGAAGAAGTACTAATATTCAAGTTATAGACAGATGCCCCTAAATTTTTTGCGGCAATCTCAAACGTTGTACGTGTCCGTGTACTTGATTCAAAAAATAAATTAAAAATCGAAGTCCCTTTTAAATAATCAACTCTTTTGACAATTTTTGTCTCTAAATCAATAAATTTTTCAGCTGTTTCTAAAATTTGATGCAAAACGGCTGCGGGAAGGCCTTCTATTGTTAATAAATGTTTTAATCCACCTGAGGGAATAAGTTGAGGATTAGTTTGCATAGCAAAATGAATAATCTCTTGAAAATAATTAAAAACAAATCAATAAATATTTTTTGCGGGCCACAGGCTCATCTCATTGATAAATCACACCGCATAATATCGACTTAAGAAAACTCACATTTAATACACTTTTTTCTTTTTCGGCATTGGATGAGTATTTGCAACAAAAAATATCGTTCCGGATCAGTCTATCAGATTACATCAACAGCGTATATTTAAACTTCTATGACAGCAATTTTGTCAACAGATTTTTTATTTTGACTTAAAATCAATATAAATCTGAATGGATTTCTTATAATTTTGATCATAATAAGTCATATTCTTAATTTTAACTATAAAATTAACTTTTATGTTAAAATAACAGGTTTTAATTAAATTTTCTATATGCTCACAATGATTAATATCCGCTACGTATTCAAATAAATAAAAACAATTTCTATTCAAAAATAGAGGAATAAAATTGTAAAATTCATAGAGGATAGGTAAGATATGATCATTCGTTTCTCTAAAAATTTAAATAAAACCTCATGTTATTAGTATAATAATCTGTTCTGATCTAATTCTCTTAAATCGATTATTACTATCATGTATTCAGTACAATATGATGTGTAACATAACCAATAATTCATACAATAATTATTATCCTACACCAAAAAGGCGTGTTATAAGAGCCTATTGATAAACTCAGCTCAACGGAGGATGCGTTATTCGTTTTTCATAACGCAAACAAGTGATGAAGGCGATGTTTTTATTTTTTCGTAAATTAACTGCCAGTTTAAAAGTTAAAATTTCATTAATCACCGCTTTGATTGTTTTTGTCATTCAAGGACTAACACTCAGCTTGATTGTCTATAATTTACGGGAAGATACGACAAAATCAATTCAAAATCAGCAATTTGCAATGCTACATGGTGTGGCGAATGAAATTGATCAAAAAATCGCAATGCATCAAGGTTTACTAGAACAAGCGGCTATTCGATTACAACCGTTATTTAGTAAAAATCATTGGATAATGTCTGAGCGTTCAGATGTGCTTGATGCCTTTTTAGAAAATAATCGGGCGCTGACTTATCTTTTTGATGGTGGGCTTTCCATTATCGGGAAAGATGGTAAAATTATTGGAACCTATCCTAAACGGGAACACGCACATCTCTTGCAACAAGACAAACAATTTCGTTTTTCAGTAACACAACATATTACTAAAACAATTGTAGAAAAACGCTCTGTTGTATTAAGTCCTCTCATTAAAAACTTTAATCCGCATACTGATCATCCAATTTTACTCATTACTTATCCCATTTTTGATGCCTCTGAAGAACGTGTAGAAGCGGTCTTAGTTGGAGAAATTAATCTCTATAAGCCTAATTTTCTAGGAAAATTACGGGAAATGAAAATTGGAAGAACAGGATATTTCTTTGTTATTTCAACAAGTGGACAGATGCTTGTTCATAATGATGCCAATCGTATTATGAAACAAGCCGACCCGTACAAAACAAATCCAGTTTTCCAAAAAACATTATTACATGGATTTGAAGGAACTGAGGAAGGACGCAATACTTATGGAACTCAAGCAATTTTAAGTTATCGTTATCTAAAAAATGCGGATTGGATTATTGGCTCGACTTTTCCATCTAATGAAGCTTACCTCCCTCTTCGTAACTTAGAAAGTAAAATTACACTCTTTAGTTTTATTATTTCATTTATTTTATTGCCGATTGTATGGATTATTATTAACCATTTTATGCATCGCTTAACATTGTTAAATAATTCTATTTTACAAATTCGGGATAACCCTAAAGAAGCGCATAATGTTGCAATCTTAGAACATGGCGAGGATGAAATTGCCCATTTAGCACACAGTTTTAACCAAATGTTGAGTGAATTACTTCGCCGAGAATATAAATTACGTACCAGTAAACGGAGTTTAGCCAATGCTCAAAATATTGCCCATTTGGGAAATTGGGACTGGAACTATTTGACAAATAAAGTATTTTGGTCTAGACAAGTTTTTGAAATTCTTGAAATTAATCAAAAAGAACCTCCAACTTATAATTTATACTTACATCTTGTTCATCCCGCTGATAAAAAACGTTTTCGCAAAACATTTTCACATTTCTTGATGCAAAAAACCCTTAATTTTGCCTACGAAGTAGAACACCGCATTATTACTGCTTCACGCAAAGAAAAATGGGTTTATCTTTTGGCCCGTTTTGAATTAGACGAAAATAAACAAATGAATGTGGTCGGAACCATTCAAGATATTACAGAACGAAAACGCATGGAAGAAAAGTTGCGCGATAGTTCACGTTTACATCAAGCCATTTTAGATACGACGACCGAAGGCTTTTATATTATTGATTTAGTGACTTATCGCCTTATCGAAGTGAATGATGCATTTTGTAATATGGTCGGCTATACACGCAATTTGCTTGTTGGCAAATCATTACTTGAACTGGCTGCTTCTACACAACACGATGGACTCATGCAATTAATTAATGAGTTAAATCACTCGCCACACTGTCATTTGGAAACAATTTTACTCACACAAGATAATAAATCTATTAATGTGATTATTAATTCAAGTGTACTTTATCATGAAAATGGAGCAATTATTTGTGCCTTTGCTTTTGTTTCTAATATCACAAAACGAAAACAAGCAGAAAACGCACTCAAACTCAGTCATAAAGTTTTTGAAAATACGGCAGAAGCCATTTTAATCACTGATGCAAATACAAATATTATTCTTGTTAATCAAGCTTTTATCAAAACAACTGGATATGCTTTAGACGAAATTATTGGGCATACGCCTAAGAAACTTTATTCGGGAATTCAAGATAAAAGTTTCTATGCTGAAATGTGGTATGAACTTCATGCAAAAGGGAGTTGGCGTGGCGAAATTTGGAACAAAAAGAAAAACGGCGAACTTTATGCTTGTATTCTCAATATTAACGTTGTTTGGTCAGAAGATGAGCTAGAAATTTCAAATTTTATTGCTGTTTTCTCAGAAATTACGGATCTGAAAGAAACGCAACTTGCATTGCAAAAAATTGCGATGTATGATGCCCTCACAAAATTGCCTAATCGGGCTTTTTTCTATCAAAAAATTAACCAATGTTTTGACAGCGCTCAACGTTACAATTATCGGTTTATGGTATTATTTTTAGACTTAGATGGCTTTAAACCTGTCAATGATAATTATGGACATGATATTGGGGATAAACTTTTAGTGATGATTGCAGAGCGGCTTAGTCAAATTGTTGGAGAAAACAATTTAGCGGCCCGTTTTGGCGGCGATGAATTTACAGTCTTAGTGGATCATCTTCGTGATGATGAAATTGTTATTACCCTCCCTGATAAATTGGTTACACATATTAGACAACCCTATTATATTCATGAACATATTATTAAAATTGGGGTAAGTATTGGTGTGGCGGTTTATCCTGATGACGGGGAAAGTATTGTAGAATTACTGCGACATGCTGACCTTGCTATGTACGAAGCAAAACGAAATGGAAAAAATCGCTGGGCCCGCGCCAAACGGCTTCCATCACAACAGAAAAATACACTGGATCCCCATTCTTAATTATTAATCCAGTTGCATTTTATTTCTATAAAAATAATAATAAAAATGACTACAATTTCTCCTCTTTATTTAAATAAAATTATTCAAGGAAATAGCTTAACACTTTTAAAACAATTCCCTGATCAAAGTGTTGATTTAATTTTTGCTGATCCTCCCTATAATTTGCAGCTGAAAAATACACTCACGCGTCCTGATCACTCCACAGTCAATGCTGTCATGGAAACATGGGATCACTTTAATTCTTTTGCAGAATATGATCAATTTTGTATCACTTGGCTCACAGAATGCCAACGCATTTTAAAAAAAACGGGGACGATTTGGTTAATTGGAACCTATCATAATATTTTTCGGTTAGGTGCACTTTTACAAAATTTAGGTTTTTGGATTCTCAATGATATTGTCTGGGTTAAGCCTAATCCCATGCCAAATTTTCGAGGGACGCGTTTCAATAATGCACATGAAACCCTCATTTGGGCAGCGCCACACGAAAAAGCCAAATATACGTTTCATTATCATACAATGAAAAATTTTAATGATGATAAACAAATGCGAAGTGATTGGATGATTCCAATTTGCTCAGGAATAGAACGATTAAAAGAAAATGGACAGAAGGTTCATCCTACACAAAAACCCGAAGCTTTATTGTATCGGATTCTCCTTGCCACTTCTAATGACAATGACATTATTCTGGATCCGTTTGCAGGGAGTGGCACCACTGCGGTCGCTGCAAAACAATTAGGACGTCAATTTATTGCCATTGAACAAGATCCCTACTATGTTGAACAAGCCCAATTACGACTTGAGCGCACAATTCCTTTTTCAAGCGCATATTTTATGAATCCTGAGAAAAAACATGCGCACATTAAAGTCCCTTTTGGGGCACTCATTGAAACAGGTTTAATTTGTGCAGGGGAAATTTTATATTCTCCTGATCAAAAAGAAACAGCAATTGTACAAGTCAATGGGAGTCTGACCTATCATAATGAAATTGAATCTTTTCACAAACTCAGTGCTAAATTACTTCATCAAGAAACTGCAAATGGTTGGGATTATTGGCACTTTTTTTATCATGATCAATTTGTACCCCTTGCTATTTTAAGAGAAAAATATTTAGAATATTTTTTTAAGCCATTATCTGATTAACTAAATCAATTCACTTTCTTTAAAATAAGCTGTAAAGCGGAATGTACTGCCTTGATTCACTTCACTCTCTAGCCAAATGACGCCTTTCATTAAGCTAATTAATCGGGCGGACAAACTCAATCCGAGTCCAATTCCACCATATTGACGCACCCGAGAATTGTCCGCTTGATTAAACGCATCAAAAATAGATTGTTGCTTATCTTTATCAATACCAATTCCAGTATCTTGGACGTTAAATCGTAAACAATATAATTTTTCTTGTGGTAAATAAGCAGAAAGATTGACAGTTAAAGAAACAAAACCCTGCTTTGTAAATTTGAAGGCATTATCTAATAGGTGTTTAAGAATTTCGCTGAGACAATTAGCATCCCCTAATAACAATTCTGGCACATCATTTTGAACCATATAACGTAATTCTAAATTAGATTGCGTTGCTTTTGTTTGATATTGATCCGTAATAGAATAAATCAAATCTCTTAAGCTAAAATCAAGCGATTTCAGCACAAAGCTTTCTTTTGTATAACGTGAATAATTTAAAATTTTATCAATAATGTCCAATAAATGATGGTTTTCCTGATTAATCAGATCGGCATATTCTCGTTGTTCTTCATCTAATTCCGTCACAAGCAACATTGCTGTCATCCCCATTGTTGCATTCATAGGGGTTCTTAATTCATGACTCATATTTTCTAAAAATTCACTTTTAGCCCGCACGGCGGCTTCGGCAGCATTTTTTGCATCACAAAGTAATAATTCTTTTTGCTTTGTTTCAGACAAGTCCAACATCACGCCCACAATATTTGTCGGCAAAAAACCAGCTTTATTAATAATTGTCTTAGAAAAGAAGAGTTCATGTGCCGTGTCATCTTCAAAAATAAGCGTCATTTGATAATCAATCGCTTCTTTCTGGCCATTAATTAAAAAAGCATCATATTGTGCGATGATTTGGGCAATTTCGGGTTTAAATAAATGAAATGCCGTGCAATTAATAATCTCATGCCGCGGTTTACCAATAATTTTTTCAAAGGCTTTATTACACCCAATATAATGACCCTTCATGTTTTTATAAAAAAATGGAATAGGCACATTATCTAAAAGCGTCTGCGTAAAATATAATAATTCAGGCTTAATTTTACAAACTTGATTCGAATAAGCTGCTGGCTTTACATTAAAATATTGTTGTAGAAAAAACACCTCACCATCCAAATGATAACGTGTAATATTCATTTCTACCTGATATTTCTTACCATTATTAAATTGATACAAACTATTTCGATTAAATGATGTTTTTAATGCTAAGTGATCCTTGAATTTTTCAAGCTGTCCCGGATCTTTCAAATGAATGTCAAAATCAAGTAATGTTTGATGAGAATCTTGTGGTCTTTTATTTTTATCTTCATAAAAAATTTTAGCGGCTTGATTAACATATTGAATGTTTAAATCGATATCAAAAACAAGTACAGGATGTAACATTTGCTCATAAATTTGAAGAAACGAACGGCTCATTAAATTCATGTTGAATCCCTGAAATAACAAAAACAATTCTTTTTTAAATAATCTTAAATTATTTTCTATACAACATTACAATTTTTAACTCAATTTTTTGTTGTCAATCTGATTATAATAATCTCATCTTAAATCAAAAATTTTTTATCTATTTGAGCTAGGAATGAACAAGATATTAGACCTTATTACAGTAGCAAGACCCCCTCGTGCAAATCCTGTTTTGTCAATTGGCGTGACAGGTCACCCTTCAGATCATCCTAATTGGTTAACGACTGTTGACCAGATTTCTGAAAAAATCTCTAAAATATTAACAGAGATTAAAACATTTTCCGAAACAATTGTTAAAAACGGAAACAAAGATAGAACTCAATTTTACACAAAAGGTGAGCCAATTGAATTTCGTGTTTATTCATTACTTACAGAAGGTGGTGCAAGTTTAATAACCAACAGTGCCTTAGATATTGACTTTAATTTGTATGCCATTTTACCTTTTTCTAAAGTAGAATATCTCAATGATTTTGCCAGTGCTTCCGCACTCCTTGAATTTGAAGGGTTATATAGAGCTGCCAAACAAAAAATTGAGCTCAATGGATTGCGCGAAGGTAGTGTCATGCATGATGCCTATGTGAATGCAGAACAAGCTGTCATTAATCACAGTGACTTACTGATTGCTATTTGGGATGGCAAAACGAATTATGGTTTTGGAGATCCTTCCGAAATGATTGCCATGGCTCGAAAACGAGGAATCCCTGTTATTTGGATTAATGCAGAATATCCTGAAGAAATAAAAATTCTCGTACATAGTCATATTCGAGAACCAATAGAACGCCTTCCTCATTATTTGATACAGACACTCCTGGCTGCCTCATCTGAAGATGAACGATGGATTGCAGAAGAATCCCCTCGATACTCTCAACATTTCCAAGAAAGTACAAAACGCTTTCGGGCTGATTTTACAAAAAACATTTTTGATACAATCATTGGTTTTGAATGGCGAATCACAAGTTTATTTTACTTTCGTGATATTCAACAACAGATTACAAATAAATGGAATCAACCTTTTGAAGTAGCCGAAATTAATGAAAAAGGGGCATTCAAACGAAATGCGCAGTTAGTTTTTGATCATTATTCTGAGACATATGCGTGGGCCGTTCACTTGGCGCGTCACTACACTGGCTTAAGTGAAAGTAGTTTAATCAACATTTTCAGCTGTAGTATTTTAAGTATTTTGTTCAATTATTTTGAAACACATAATACTTTTCTCTCTAAAGGCGCTTTTTTAATTCTTCAAAGTGTTTTTATTGTCGCTATTTTTTTACTAGTGTGGTTTAAACAAGAAAAAGGCTGGCTTAAACGGAGCAAAGATTATCGATTACTTAATGCTCAACTTAAAGGACATATGCTTCTTGCCCCATTATATCAGTCCTTTAAAGCTCGGGATTTGTATTTTCTACACAATGCCGGCCTCGCTTATGGACGTAATTGGACAAATCATTATTTCCGCACCATTGTTAATATGAATGGCATATTGCCTATGTCCAATGATGAAGCCTGTCTCAGCGATTATCGCAAATATATCTTACGCCTTATTGACGACGAAATTTCTTACCAAATCGGTGAGGATTTGGTAGGCGGAAAAAAAGCAAGACAAGCAAACATCCGACAAAATTTAATGTGGTTTAGTCTGGCTTTTTTTATTTCCGGCGGATTTTTAAACACACTCTATTATCTTCAGCAGTTGCCCCAAATATTACTCGGGTTAACGATTATTTTACCCCTTTTCGGAATGACAACATTAGCGATTTATCTTCAAAACACATTCGAAATCGAAGCCAATGAATCCGATATTTTTGGTAGACAATTACTAGAACTACGGGAACAAATTTCTACAGCAAGAGAGCATGTTCTGCCCGAACTTGCTGTCAACTTTGCAGAATTACTTCTTGAAAAACATGAAATTATGCAAATAGACTAAAAAATAAAATCCCGTCCTAAACAAAGGACGGGATAAAGATATCATCTCAACAACAGGATAAATTATTCTGCCATTTGAACTGCGATACTATCTTTAGAATGCGTAATTTCGTTTTTAGCATTTACATAAACAAGTTTCGGATGAAAACGTTCTACTTCTTCTTCTTCAAATGAAGCAAAAGTAGCAATAATCATAATATCTCCAACACTTGCTTTGTGTGCAGCCGCACCATTTACAGAAATAATACCAGACCCCCGTTCGGCGCGAATTGCATACGTCGAAAAGCGTTCACCATTTGTAACATTATAAATATCGATACTTTCATATTCCAAAATGTTTGCAGCATCGAGTAAGTTCTCATCAATGGCGCAAGAGCCTTCATAATCTAATTCTGCGTGTGTAACTCTAACACGATGTAACTTAGATTTTAATAAAGATCTTCTCATAAAAGGCAATCTCGTCAAAAAAACAATCATTTCAAATCTCATATGTATTGATTACATGATACAAATGAGCTGGTTAATCTTGTGACCTCGTGAACTTTTCCTCAATAAAATGATTGAGGAATTTCCAAGACATTTGCATAAAGTGTGCCTTGGCAATCAAGCCTGTTCTACAGCTCTCAATTTGATTTGCTCAACATACACTCTCAAAAATTAACAAACAAACACCCTTGTTCTGCTTGTCCTCTTAACTTTTGATTTCTGTGATAACTGCCCTAATAGTATTACGAAAATATTTGACTTTCAAGCAATTTATGCTTTTCTTTTACTTGAAATTCAACAAAATCATATGAGCAATTAAATCAATTCTTGTTTTTTCAAAGCGCAATTGTATGCCCCCTTAAACAAAACAAGAAAAGCTTATTCATTTCCATATGTGAATCATGACATAAAAAAAATGGTTTTACAATGCATCTCTGTGCAAATATTGGTGCAATGCAATATTTTAAAGCTTCCCTCATTTTTTTATGACACGACAAAAAAAAAGCCCCTCGAATAACGAGGGGCCTTCACCAATTCAATATGAATTGATATCAAGCATTATTTAGCAGCTGGAGCTTCTGCTGGTGCTGGAGCAGCTGCGTCTGCTGGAGCTGCAGCTTCTTTCTTAGCAGCGGCTTTTTTAGCTTTTTTAGCTTTTTTAGCTTTAGCTTTTTTAGCTTTTTTAGCTTTCTTAGCTGGTTTAGCAGCTGGAGCTTCTGCTGGTTTAGCAGCATCAGCAGCAGGAGCTGCGTCAGCAGCAGGAGCAGCTGCATCAGCAGCAACAGCAGAGAAAGAAACAGCTGCGAAAGAAGCAGCAACTAATGCAGATAATAATTTGCTCATTTTACGTTCCTAAAAGTAAAGTAAGACTGTAACCAAAAAAAGAAAAACACCACCAATAAACAGGGCTACACTTAATTATTAATGTAGCAATGCTAACCTAAACGAATTCAATTTTAATTCGGTTGACAAAAAAGTCAAAAATTTTTTGTTCAAAAAAACATTTTGTTGGATAATATAGGAATGTAGCATAGCATATATGCTACAACTTGGCAAAAATTAGGTTAGACACGTAATGATAATTTTTGTTCTCTCCAAAGGATAAATTTATATGACTTCTAAAATTACCGTTCCAGCAGCTGGTGAAAAGATTACTGTTAATGCAGATTTTTCATTGAATGTTCCAAGCAATCCTATTATTCCTTTCATCGAAGGGGATGGAACTGGGGTTGATATCACACCTGTGATGATTAAAGTAGTAGATGCAGCTGTTGCGAAAGCATACGGCGATTCTCGTAAAATTTCTTGGATGGAAATTTACGCGGGCGAAAAAGCAACTACAGTTTATGGCGCGGATTCTTGGCTTCCTGAAGAAACTGTTCAAGCAGTAAAAGACTATGTTGTTTCTATCAAAGGTCCATTAACAACACCTACATCTGGCGGTATTCGTTCTTTAAACGTTGCTTTACGTCAACAATTAGATTTATATGTTTGCTTACGTCCAGTTCGTTATTTCCAAGGCGTACCTAGCCCATTGAAAGAACCAGAAAAAACAAATATGGTGATCTTCCGTGAAAATACTGAAGATATCTATGCCGGTATCGAATGGAAAGCAGGTACAGAAGAAGTCAAAAAAGTCTTGGCCTTCTTACAAAATGAAATGGGCGTGAAGAAAATTCGCTTCCCAGAATCTTCTTCTATCGGAATTAAACCAGTTTCTTCTGAAGGAACAAAACGTTTAGTTCGTAAAGCAATTCAATACGCTATTGATAACAACCGTGACTCTGTGACCTTAGTACATAAAGGGAACATCATGAAGTTCACAGAAGGTGGCTTCAAAGATTGGGGTTACGAAGTAGCTGTGCAAGAATTTGGTGGCGAATTAATTGATGGCGGTCCATGGGTCAAATTGCCACAAGGCATTATTGTCAAAGATGTTATTGCTGACGCATTTTTACAACAAATCTTATTACGCCCTGCAGAATATGACGTTGTTGCAACAATGAACTTAAATGGCGACTACATTTCTGATGCATTAGCAGCCCAAGTAGGTGGTATCGGTATTGCACCTGGTGCAAATTTGAGTCAAGATGTTGCAATGTTTGAAGCAACACATGGAACTGCACCAAAATATGCTGGTTTGGACAAGGTTAACCCTGGTTCTTTGATTCTTTCCGCCGAAATGATGCTCCGCCACATGAAATGGACAGAAGCGGCAGATTTATTGATTTCCTCTATGGAAAAAGCCATTGCTGACAAACGCGTCACTTATGACTTTGCTCGTTTGATGGATGGAGCAACAGAAGTATCTTGCTCTGCCTTCGGTGATGAAATGATCAGCAAAATGTAATTGTAGTTCACATTCAGTATGATCAAAAGGGGGAACATTCATGTTCCCCTTTTTTTATTTATTTTTTATAAAAATTTCTGGTTTAAGTGTTTTTCAGTCAACATTGAACAAGTATTTTACAAATGCAGTCATAAGTTTAATTTGATTGCTCAATACTCTGCAAGTGATACTAAAAGAGAGGCGTTCAAATAAATTTATCAATTTTTCTTACTTTTTCTCAATCAATGAGAATAAAATTATATAATATCAAATCATATGTAAACGAAACATCAATGAGGACTACACAAAATGATGCGCTCACTTTGGACAGCTAAAACTGGTTTAGAAGCTCAACAACGCAATGTTGATGTGATCTCTAATAACCTTGCCAACGTTTCAACACAAGGTTTTAAAAAATCACGGGCAATCTTCCAAGATTTACTTTATCAAACAGAACGCCAACCTGGTTCTGCTTCCTCTCAACAAACACAATTGCCAACAGGATATCAAGTTGGGACTGGGAGTATTCCAGTTGCCACAGCTCGAATTCACACGCAAGGGAATGTGGAAAGCACAGGGAATGATCTCGACGTGTCCATTAATGGCAATGGATTTTTTCAGATTCAACTCCCAGATGGAACAATTGGCTACACACGTAATGGTAGTTTTCAACGTGATTCCCAGGGTAATTTAGTGAATGCGAATGGTTTTCTACTACAACCTCAAATTACCGTCCCGCAAGGTACAACAAAATTGACTATTGCGGATGATGGGATTGTTAACGCATTTGTCAGTGGCAATGCGCAACCACAACAAATTGGTCAAATTACACTTGCTGATTTTATCAATCCTGCTGGTTTACAATCTCAGGGCGGTTCAATTTATGTAGAAACAGTTGCCTCCGGCGCACCAACCATAGGCAACCCAGGCGCAGCGGGAACCGGTTTAGGTACATTGGCACAAGGTTTTGTTGAAACGTCTAATGTTAATGTAGTAGAAGAATTAGTTTCTTTAATTCAAACACAACGAGCCTATGATATTAATTCAAAAGCAGTGCAAACTGCGGATCAAATGCTTGCTAAATTATCACAATTCTAATTGATCACACATAAGTAGAACGCATGAAAAAAACACTCAAAATTTTGGGATTAATGAGTATGGGCGGAGTGTTTTTCCTAACAGGATGTACCACTCCTCCCCCAACGCGGATTACTCAACCACTTACTGCAAAGCCAGCTACACCAACTAAAACCTACGAAAATAACGGTTCTATTTATCAGGCAAGTACAGGACGACTTTTCCTTTTTGAGGAAGCCCGTGCCCGTCAAGTGGGTGATACAATTACGATTCTGATTCAAGAAAATACATCTGCGGGTAAATCTTCTAATAGTGGAGCCAATCGAAGCAATTCAATGTCAAACACGGCAACCACTGTAGGAAAAGGCATTCCTTTTGCAAGTGATGTTGATAATTTTGGATTAGATATTTCTAGCTCCTCTGCCTTTTCAGGGAAGGGAAGTACAAATAGTCAATACAATTTTAAAGGTACTATCACTGCGACTGTCACAGAAGTACTTTCTAATGGAAATCTGGTGATTGGTGCCGAAAAACAAATTGGCATTAATCAAGGTGAAGAATTTGTTCGGATTGTTGGTGTGGTTAATCCACGGAATATCCGAGATAATACAGTGGTTTCCACACAACTCGCAGATGTCAAATTAGAATATCGGGGTAATGGTTATATTAATGAAGCTCAAATCATGCCTTGGCTTTCCCGATTTTTCTTAAATATCTTACCATTTTAACCCTTTAAATGTCATATTAATCACATATGAAAATAGCAAACAATTTAGGGAGTTTTGCATCTCGGTTTCTTATGTTGGCTGCAACTTGTGGTACTCTCATTTTTTCACCAATTGGGAGTATTCATGACGTATACGCCCAACGTATTAAAGATATTGCAGCTGTACAAGGGGTTCGCCCTAATCAGTTAATTGGCTATGGTCTCGTGGTCGGCTTAGACAATACAGGTGATGATAATGATGCAACAAAGCGAACCATTGTTAATATGCTTACCCAAATGGGAATGAATATTCCTAAAATTGATGACATTAAGGGGAAAAATGCGGCAACGGTTATGGTCACTGCAAGCCTCCCCCCTTACGCTCGTCCAGGACAAGGGATTGATATTACAATCTCTGCATTAGGTCGTGCTAGTAGTTTGCGAGGAGGCACTTTACTTATGACCCCTTTAAAAGGGGTAGATGGGCAAGTGTATGCGATTGCTCAAGGAAGTTTAGTCGTAGGTGGAGCCGGAGCGAGTGCTGGTGGAGCACGAACACAAGTGAATCATCTTAATGCGGGTCGCATTATGGGTGGCGCAATAGTAGAACGACAAGCTCCCACACCGACAGGTCAAGGCGATTACATTGATCTTGAAATTCCAGATACAGACTTCACAACAGTAACACGTATTGCGCAAAGTATTAATGATGCGTTTGGACAAAATACAGCAATGGCATTAGATGGAAGAGTCGTACGCGTCATTGCGCCTCGTCATCCCAATCAACGTGTAGAATTTCTCGCCAAATTGGAAAATCTGAATGTTGACCAAGCAGAAGCTGTGCCTAAAGTCATTATTAATGCACGAACAGGATCAATCGTGATGAACCAGAATGTTCGTGTCTCTAATTGTGCTATTTCGCATGGTAATCTCACGATTACTGTCAATAGCACCCCTACTGTTAGCCAACCTAATCCTCTTTCTAATGGCAGAACTGTTGTGGGTGAACAAGGCTCTGTTCAAATTAAAGCTGATCCTGGACAGCTTGTCACAATACCAAAGAGCACATCGCTTAATGATGTTGTCCGCGGCTTAAATGCAGTGGGGGCAACAACACAAGACCTCATAGCTATTCTTCAAGCAATGAAAGCAGCAGGCGCGCTCAAAGCAGAGTTACAAATCATTTAATGGCTACCATTCCTCCTCCTTACCATAATCAAATCGCTTTCATTATTATCTGGAGGAATGGTGAGCTTCATCGTGACGGATTGCTATGCTTTCAAAATGAAGTTCAAAAATGGTCCCTTGTGGAAGACGTTGGCCAATTCTTATCTCACCTCGATAATCATTCATAATAGATTGAGAAATAGCCAAACCCAAACCGAGCCCATATCCACTTTCTTTTGTTGTAAAAAAAGGTTCAAATATATGTGGAAGAATATCAGGCGGAATCCCTGTCCCATTATCCGCAATGGAAAGACAGATTTTATTTTCCTGCATACGTTCAAGCTGAATTTCAAGACAAGCCCATTCTAAATTTTTTTGCATAGCATCCAATGCGTTTCGACAAAGATTTAACAAAACCTGTTCTATTCTGATATCATCCGCATTAATATAGAGAAATTCTTCCGGCAAGTGCGTTACAATTTTGACATGACGTATTTGTTGACTTTGTTCTAATAATAATAAAACATTATGTATAGCATTTTGCAGACAAACAGCTTTCATCTCTAATTTTGTTTTTCTTGAAAAAATGCGTAACTGGCTTGTGATTTTAGACATTCTTGTAATAAGTGCCACAATATGAACAATATTTTGCCCTATATGGGTATATTGTTGTCTTTCCAGAAAGATCTGCATATTCTCGACAAGCGGGCGCATCGCAGCAAGCGGTTGATTTAATTCATGTGTCATTCCAGTTGCCATTTGACCAATTACAGCTAACTTTGCCGCTTGAATAAGTTCATCTTGTGTTTCCCTTAAACTTTGTTCTGTCTTTTCTCTTTCCTTAATTTCCTTTTGCAATAAGCTATTTGCCTCAACCAATTCTTGTGTTCGTTCTAAAACTTTTTGTTCTAATTCATCATATGCTTTTTTCAATTGATATTGCGCTTGCAAGGCTTCTTGGGCTCTCTTTCTGCGCTGTTTCAAATACAAAATAAAAATACCTAAAAAACCATACGCAAAAAACGTAATCATCTGTACTTGATAAACACTTTGCCTCATCCCTGCAATGTCTGAAAGAATAAATATTTGCCAATTCAAATCTGGAATATATAACTTTTGTTGCAAATATTCTTGTGAAGCACGACTCAGTGTCACAATTGCAGTCTCATTTATAAAAACTTTTTCCTTTTTTGAAATACTTAATGGACTTAATGATGCAATATCATATTGTTTTGTTGTACGAATTTTATCTAACACTTTTTTATTTAATGGATGTAATGTTTTCCATCGCAGCCCTGAATAAGAACTCAAAAAAATCACTCCGTTTTCATCTGCGACAAATGTATCCTCATTCTTTTGTTTCCATATAGATTCTAACTGTAACAATGTTATTTTAACGACGATAACTCCCTTGATTTTTCCATATGAATCAATAACGGCTTGCGACAAATAATATCCCGGAATTCGGCTGGTTTCTCCTACACCATAAAAATATCCATGTTGCTTCTGCATTGCTTCTTGATAATAAGGTCTATGAACATAATGATTGCCTATAAAACTTTCTGGTGTGTTCCAATTACTGCTGGCTATAGCCGTACCATTTTGATCTAATAAATAAATTGTTCGGGCCTTTGCCCATTGATTTACATTTTCCAAATAAATATTAACTTTTTGTTTTAAATGAATATTTTTTGGTTGCTCTAGTAAAGTTTGGACATTTTGATCAGAAGTTAAAATAAAAGGTAAGTAAGCATATTTATCAATACTTCCTTTTAGTCCTGCATAACTCATTTCTAAACGATGCGCGCCGATTTCTTGAATTTTTTTCAACTCATTTTGACGCACAACATATCCAGAAACAATTAAGGTCAAGATTAAAAAAAAACAATAAAAGAAAACCCCAGAAAAATGTATTTTTAAAAATCGATATAAAACAAAATAAAAAGACATCATATTGACTCCAACATAAAAAAAAGCACTAAGTCATGGACTTAATGCTTTTAAGGGGCTTTTATGAAGTGCTGGACAAAAACTCTGATGATTTTATTTTCTTATGATGCCAAAGAAAACGATAAATAAATCCAGGATATGCAAATACAAGGAATAAACAAAGATTGGTTGCATAAAATTGCCAGTGTTGAACAAAAATTTGACCTTGTTTGCTTTCCAAAATATAGGCGATACCTGCTGTCACAACAAAGGAAAAACTCCATTCCAACAAACACCAGCCCAAATGCTTAAATTGATTACGTTGCCATTTCACAGGAACGAAGAAAAATAATTTTCTACTCACAAATGGTAAATTGGCCATAATCACCGCAAAAACCAAAAGTAACACAATACTTATATCCATATATTTCACTTCTCTTTTACCAAAAGAAAACCGCCCAATACATTGGGCGGTTTTTTTCATTCATTCAATTAAATTAAAATATTTCTAATCAAAAAGAATGTTGTAATGCAAAACCGCATAAACTAAATAAAGGTTGTGGTAAAAGTCCCAACACTAATAAAGCCAATGCATTCGCACTCATTAAAACTTTCGCATCGTTTTGTACTGTCAATGGGAAGTCACGTTCAGGTTTGTCAAAATACATCATTTTGACAATACGAATATAATAAAATGCCCCAACCAACGACAATAACACTGCAACAATCGTTAAAGAAATAAAACCAGCATCTAACGCAGCTTGTAAGACAACAAATTTAGCGTAGAACCCAACAGTCGGCGGTACACCAGCCATGGAAAACATGACTAATAACATTAAAAATGCATACCATGGACTTTTTTGATTTAATCCTTTAAAGTCATCGATATTTTCGATGTCAATGCCGCGTGAAGATAAGAGCAGCAACATACCAAAGCCTGCTAAACTCATTAATACATACACAACAACATAGACCATTGAAGAAGTATATCCGTTCAGTCCACCACTCAAAATCCCCAATAAGAAAAAGCCCATGTGGGAAATAGTAGAATAAGCAAACATCCGTTTGATGTTAGTCTGCATAATTGCAGTAACATTTCCAATGATCATTGATAAAACGGCCAGAATAATTAACATTCCTTGCCAATCAACAACCATAGCCTGCAAACCTTGGCCTAACAAACGTAATGTCATTGCAAAAGCTGCTAATTTTGGTGCAGAACCAATAAATAATGTAACAGGAGTAGACGCGCCTTGATACACATCTGGCAACCACATATGAAAGGGCACTACACCCAATTTAAATGCAAGACCAGATACCAAGAACACTAAACCAAAAATCAGAACTGTTTTTTGTTGTACACCTGCTTGAATAACATGAGCAATTTTGACAATATTCAACGAACCTGTCACACCATAAATCATGGACATCCCGTACAACAACATCCCTGAAGCCAGTGCGCCCAATACAAAGTATTTCATGGCTGCTTCTGTTGCCTGACGAGAATCGCGTTGCAAAGCAACCAAAGCATACAAACTTAAAGATAAAAGCTCTAAACCAATATAAAGAATCAAGAAATGATTTGCAGAAATCATCACTTGCATCCCTAAAATGGCAAATAACATGAGAACGAAAAATTCGGCACGAAACAAATTTCGTTCTATTAAATAACTTCTAGAGTAAACCAAAACGGCAAAGGTCGAGAGGTAAACACAGACTTTTAAAATATCCGCCATCGGATCGTCAACGAACATATCCGAGAAGGTATAAACAATGTCTATATTCCCTGTCGACAGCGTGATCATCGTACAGCCAATGAGCGTAAGTTGCGTCAGCAAATACGATACGAAACGATTACGCTCACTGACAAAAAGGTCTATCAGTAATATGAGCGATGCTGCGGTCAACAAGAAAATCTCTGGCAACGCTGGCGTTAAATCAGGGATGGTTATGTTCATTAACAAACTCCGGATCAATCCACTTTTATTTTCAATGCAATATAGTTATTCAACACTTACCAATGACGTGCTTCTTTGAGATTATCAAAAATCACTTTATTTCCCCAAAAGTCAGGTTTTCTATTTATAAGATTTACCGTTCGGGCTTATCTACAAATACACATCATGAGGAAAACATTGATGTTCATCACACCACTGAAAGGTGGCATGACCACCTTTCAGATTCAAATTAGTACAATTTACTTACACTGATATGTTGCAACAGCTGATTAACGGAAGCGTGCATAACATCAGTTACTGGAGCAGGATAAATACCCATCACCAACACACAGATAGCTAAAACAGCAAGAATCGCTACTTCACGTTTATTTACATCAGTCAATTCTTCAACATGCGGATTAGTTATAGCACCAAACACAACACGTTTATACATCCACAATGTGTAGGCAGCCCCAAAAATCAACGTTGTTGCAGCCAAAAAGCCCCACCAGAAATTAACTTTGACAGTGCCTAAAATAACAATAAATTCACCTACGAATCCACTTGTGCCAGGAAGCCCAGAATTTGCCATTGCAAATAACATAAAGAAACTTGCAAAAACCGGCATTTTATTCACAACCCCACCATAGTCAGAAATTTGGCGTGAATGCATACGATCATATAACACACCAATACACAAGAACATCGCAGCTGAAACAAACCCATGCGAAATCATTTGGACCAAAGCGCCTTCAATACCCTGCGCACTAAAAATGAAAAAGCCTAGTGTCACAAACCCCATATGTGAAATGGATGAATACGCAACAAGTTTTTTCATATCAGATTGTACTAAAGCCACAAGACCAATATAAACGACCGCAATTAATGAGAAGAAAACCATCACACCCATTAATTCATGGCTTGCATCCGGGGTAATTGGCAACGAAAAGCGTAAGAACCCATATGCCCCAATTTTTAACATAATCGCAGCCAACACAACTGAACCACCTGTTGGTGCTTCAACGTGGGCATCTGGTAACCAAGTATGAACTGGCCACATTGGGACTTTCACCGCAAAAGCTAAGAAAAATGCAATGAAAATCAAAATTTGGGCAGTCATGCTTAACGGAAGCTTATGATAGGTTAAGATGTCGAAACTACCTGTCTGTTTATAAAGGTAGATAAATGCAACCAACATCAATAAAGAACCTAATAATGTGTACAAGAAAAACTTGACAGCAGCATACACACGGTTTGGCCCACCCCATACCCCAATGATAATGAACATTGGAATGAGCATCGCTTCCCAAAACACATAAAATAAAATCGCATCTAACGCAGCAAAGGCACCATTAACAATCCCTGACATGAACAAGAACGCAGCCATATATTGCGCTACCTTCTTCTCAATCACTTGCCAAGCAGCCGCCACAACTAAGATTGTCGTGAAACTATTTAATAAAATAAATAGTACAGACATGCCATCAACGCCAAGATAATAATGGACATTGAACGCTTCAATCCAAGGACGTAATTCAACAAATTGCATTCCTGGATTTTTGACATCGAAACCAGTATAAAGGGGAATGGTAATCACAAAACCCAAAATCGAACCCGCAAGTGCTATCCAACGTGCAAGTTTGGCATTGCGATCGCCACCGGTTGCTAGGACCAAAACCCCTGCGACAATGGGTGTCCAAATTGCCAGACTGAGAAGTGGTGTAGCCGTCATAATGATCCTATTAATTGCTTACTCAAATATTTTCAAACTTTCGCTTGCTAATTTGTTCACGAACTAAGAATACGTCCGAAACACACGACAAGCGTGCGTCTTCACATGAAAACGACACGCTATCCCTTTTACGTTATAACTTCACAAACCATGCTACCAACACGAAAGCACCGATAATCATAGCAAAGGCATAGTGATAAATGAACCCTGATTGCAAGTGACGAACAATTCGAGCTATCAAGCCAACCAGACGGGCTGAACCATTCACAAACAGGCCATCAATAATCATAATATCACCAAATTTCCACAAGCCTTTTCCTAAAACACGTGCACCACCAGCAAAGAACCACTCGTTAAAGCGATCAAAGCCGTATTTTTCTTCGAGAATTTTATAAACCACCCCTGATTTTTCTTTACATAAAGCAGGAAGTTCTGGACGTTTCATATAGAAAAACCATGCAGTGAAAATACCTGCTAAGGCTAACCAGAATGGGGCAGACATCATACCATGCAAAATAAAGCCTGTAATCCCATGAAAATGTTCACCCATTTCACGAAGCGCACCATGTTCAGGTGCAATGTAAATTGCCTTGCCAAAATAAGAACCGAACAACATTGGTTCTATAAACATTGCCCCTGCTAAAATAGATGGAATAGCTAAGAAGATCAATGGAACGGTCACAACCCAAGGCGGCTCATGTAAATGCTCTTTGGTATGATGATCCATACGTTCCTTGCCATGGAATGTCAGGAACAAGAGACGGAAACTATAAAAAGCAGTGACAAAAACACCGATCATCAATGCTGCATATGCAAATCCCGCGACAGGCAAGTGAGAATCGGCAACAGCTTCGATAATTGCATCTTTTGAAAAGAACCCAGCAAATGGAGGAACACCTGCTAAGGCTAAGGAACCGATGATACCTGTAATATACGTGATAGGCATGTACTTGCGTAAACCACCCATATTACGCATATCTTGCTCATGATGCATTGCAATAATGACAGACCCTGCCCCTAAGAACAATAAAGCCTTAAAGAATGCATGTGTCATCAAGTGGAAAATCGCTGCAGAATAAGCAGACGCTCCCAATGCAACCGTCATATATCCTAATTGTGACAAAGTGGAATAAGCAACAACACGCTTAATATCGTTTTGAATAATACCTAAGAAGGCCATGAAGAGTGCAGTGATCGCCCCAATTGTCATAACAAAACTTAAGGCTGTTTCTGATAATTCATATAGTGGGGAAACACGTGAAACCATAAAGATTCCAGCCGTCACCATTGTTGCCGCGTGAATCAACGCAGAAATCGGTGTTGGACCTTCCATTGAATCAGGTAACCATACATGTAATGGGAATTGTGCAGACTTACCCATTGCCCCAATGAATAATAAAATACAGGCAACCGTAACAACGGACCACTCAGTGCCGGGAATTAACTCTATTGTTTTTTGGGAAAGCTCAGTTGCTTTAGAAAAGACAGTGGCATAATCCAAGCTGCCTGTATACATTAATACAACGCCAATCCCTAATAAAAAGCCAAAGTCACCAACACGGTTCACCAAAAACGCCTTCAGGTTTGCATAAATTGCTGTTGGTTTTGTGTACCAGAAACCAATTAATAGATATGAAACTAAACCAACTGCTTCCCACCCAAAGAATAACTGCATGAAATTGTTAGACATAACTAACATTAACATGGAGAAGGTAAACAATGAAATGTAGCTGAAGAATCGTTGATAGCCAGGATCATCATGCATATAACCAATTGTGTAAACATGCACCATGAGTGAAACAAACGTGACAACAATCATCATTGTTGCTGTCAGTTGATCTATCAAAAACCCAACCTCAAACTTCACATCCCCTGAAACTGCCCATGTGTATAACGCACCATTAAAGATGTGTCCTTGATGGACATCTTGGTAAATTAATACAGAGCAAACAAAGGCTATCGCTACTCCCAATATCGTCACCGTGTGGGATGCAGCACGTCCAATCAGTCGTCCGAATAAGCCCGCAGTAATCGCCCCAACTAAAGGTGCGAAAGGAACTAGCAAATATGATGTTTGCATACCAACCTTTTGCTTAACAAATTACAATAAAGTTAATCTCAAAAACGAACCATTAGCCATGCAGTGTATCCAACTCGTTAACATCAACAGTATTGATGTTACGAAACAGGACAACCAAAATAGCCAAACCGATTGCAGATTCTGCTGCTGCAACAGTCAAGATAAAAAACACAAAAATTTGTCCTGCTGTATCGTGCAAGAAATGAGAAAATGCAATAAAATTTGTGTTCACCGCAAGCAGCATTAATTCGATTGCCATCAGCAAAATAATCACATTTCGCCGATTCAAAAAGATACCAACAATGCTGATCGCAAACAGAATTGAACCAAGCACTAAATAGTGGGACAGTGATAGCACGATAAGCTCCCTTTGCGTTTCCTATATACTTTTAACCCTAAATAATCCCGTCTTCTCTCAATGAAAAATCTCAGACAGGAAGACATGCAGATAATACAATTATATTACTCTCAAACGAATACACATTACTGATTTGGTGTTGTTGCTTCAGCTTGTTGAGCCCCAACTTTCGGTTCTGATGCCA
Organism: uncultured Burkholderiales bacterium; assembly: GCA_964504875.1. GTDB lineage: Bacteria > Pseudomonadota > Gammaproteobacteria > Burkholderiales > CAZDFJ01 > CAZDFJ01. The sequence continues at coordinate 96,354 of CAZDFJ010000002.1, forward strand.
TTTTAACAATACGTACTCGATCGGCACGGCGAACCGCAACCTGCTCTGCAGGATTTTGATACTTCGTTTCCTTGCGGCGGCGTAATGTCAATGCAATGGCAGCAACAATTGCTACTAGCAATAGCACAGCTGCAAGTTCAAAAGCGTAAACATACTCGGTATAAATCAAGCGCCCCAATTCGCGCACATTGCTATACCCAACAGCAGGTTTTGCCTCAGGGGCAGCAACAACATCTAAACCAAAATGCTTAGAGCCTAAAACAAGCGTCATTTCTACAACCATTAGTACACCAACAAGTCCACCAGCTGGCAAATACTTCCAAAAGCCCTGTCTTAATTTTGAAAGATCGATATCTATCATCATTACCACAAACAGGAACAAAACCATCACTGCTCCAACATAAACGAGCACGAGTGAGATAGCCAGGAATTCTGCCTCAAGCATCATCCATAAGACTGAAGATGTTACAAATGAAAGCACTAGAAAGAGGGCAGAATGTACAGGGTTACGTGCCAAAATCACTTTCAGCGATGCAAACACTAGGATTGCAGAAAACAAGTAAAAAATACCAGTCTTAAAGTCCATACTACTTCCTGTTTGTATCCATTTATGACGACAAAAGCTGTCTTCTTATCAATTAGCGGTATTTTGCATCCGCTGCTTTATCTTTCGCAATTTGCTGTTCGTACTTATCCCCAACTGCCAATAACATTGGCTTGGTATAGTACAAATCCCCTTTCTTTTCACCATGATAATCAAAAATACGGGTTTCAACAATTGCATCTACTGGACAGGCTTCTTCACAAAAACCACAAAAAATACACTTTGTTAAATCAATGTCATAACGCGTTGTACGTCTTGATCCATCTTCACGTTCTTCAGACTCAATCGCAATGGCCATCGCAGGACAAATCGCCTCACACAATTTACATGCGATACAACGTTCTTCGCCGTTTGGATAACGTCGTTGTGCGTGAAGCCCACGGAAACGAGGAGACTGAGGCGTCTTTTCTTCTGGAAACTGTACGGTGATTTTCCGGGCAAAGAAATGACGGCCTGTTAATGCCATACCCTTCAATAATTCCGTCAAAAGCAAACTTGAGAATAATTCTTTAATTTTCATTTATCCAGACTGCTATTAAGAATGTGAGCAAAAGTGCTTACGGTTCCCTTCCTATTTTTATTTTGTTTTAAATCTATCTTAAACCCAAATCAAAAATAGGCATAACCTCCCCGACTGAAACCAAGCTCATCTCAACTTCAGCGTCCCCCTCACGGGTTAGACTCTCACCACGGGTAGAGCAGTTAACGGTTGCCAGCCGCCTCACAAGCTGCAGCAGCATCTCTACTACAGCTCTTACTTTGAGTCTATTATCACTTATTAGTGAAGATATGCATCTAATGGTGTTTGCATCAAACCACCCAAAACAATTACCCAAACCAATGTAATTGGAATGAAAACCTTCCAACCTAAACGCATAATTTGGTCATAACGATAACGTGGGAATGTTGCACGGAACCATAAGAATAAGAATAAGACAAATGCAACTTTTAAACAGAACCACACAAAAGCTGGTATCAAATTGAAGGGTGCAAAATCTAAGATTGGATTCCAACCGCCCAAAAACATCAAGGTTGTCATAGATGCAATCAGAATCATATTTGCGTATTCCGCTAAGAAGAATACAGCAAATGTCATCCCTGAATATTCCACATGGAACCCAGCGACAATTTCAGATTCCCCTTCTGCAACGTCAAATGGGGCCCGGTTGGTTTCAGCAACACCTGAAATAATGTACACGACAAACATCGGGAAAAGCGGAATAAAATACCAGTTCCAAAAGCTGCCTTTTTGACCATTCACAATATCAACTAAGTTAAGCGAATTGGCACACATCAAGACACCAACTAACGCAAAACCCATTGCAATTTCATATGACACAATCTGTGCAGCAGACCGCAAGCAACCTAAAAATGAATATTTAGAGTTCGCTGCCCATCCCGCAATAATCACGCCATAAACCCCCATAGAGGTAATTGCCATAATATATAACAAGCCAGCATCTACATTTGCCAAAACGAGGTCAGGAGAGAATGGAACCACCGCCCATGCAGCCAATGCGGGTGCAATTGACAAAATTGGTGCAAGAACAAAGAGAAACTTGTTTGCTCCACTTGGGACGATGATCTCTTTCATCATCAGTTTAACAGCATCGGCAATAGGCTGTAACAGCCCTTTAGGACCCACACGGTTCGGACCAAGCCGCACTTGCATGTAACCAATCACCTTACGTTCTGCAAGAGTAAGATATGCCACACTCAGTAACAAAGGCAGGACAATTGCCACAATTTTTATCAGTGCCCAGACAAACGTCCATGCTGGTCCTAAAAGATTTTCGAAGTATGCCATAGTTGTGAGTAAACCAGTTCGTTAATCACCAATTCTATTATTATGTTATCTTTTCACGTATTCACGCAATTCGAGCCATATTATACTTGAAATTACGTCAATTTGCACACTGAAATCATGGTTTTTTTGATTTCAGCGTGCATTCAAAGATACGTTTTTCACTAAGCCGTCAGTTGAATCTCATCAAATAGGCCACCCAATTTTGCACTGACTGGATGTGCGCCTATAATTCGGATTACATCTTTAGGTAATGTTTGATCAAACGCCACCTTCACACTAAGTTTTTCACCATTTTTTTGTGTGAGTGTAACAGATTGATTTTCTTTTAGGTTAGGAACACTTTGTGAATTAATTAAAGCAACGGGTCCCATTGCGTCTTTTGTTTGTTGTAATGAAGGAGCACGACGAACTAACATATCAGACTGATACAATGGAATATCCCCAACTCGCTCAAAACCAGAGTTTTTGCTTAAGACTTGCGCATCTATTTTGAGCTGACCCACTGCTAAAACATTATTTAACAGCGCATCAATCGTCTCTTGTGGCTTCTGTCCTAATAACGCTTTTTTCACATCTTCAGAAGAATTTTGATCAAAACCACTTAATTCTAATAAATTCCCCAACACACGTAGGACTTTCCATGCAGGACGGGTTTCATCTAATGGTTTAACCGCAGCATTAAAACTTTGCACACGCCCTTCCATATTCACAAAACTACCTGATGTTTCCGTAAAGGGTGCAATAGGTAATAAAACATTTGCATATTCTGATGCACCTGTTTTGAAAGCACTCAGTGCAACAACAAACTCTGCCTCTTTCATTGCCTTAAAGGCTTCAGCACCATTATAGCTATCTAACTCAGGCTCTACCCCAACCAAAACATAAGCTTTTAATTTTTTTGCAAACATCTCATGGGCAGACAATCCCACTTTAACAGATTGTTTTAACTGACCAGCAAAAGGCAATGTCCCAGCAATATAGGTCCCCACAGTATTTGCAGCAGGACTGAATACGCCTAATTTGGTGCCACATACTTGTGACAACTCATTAGCAAGCGCATATAAAATACTATAATTAGGATTATTTTGAGCAATTTGCCCCAAGAAAATCGCAGTATCATTGCCGGAAATAAGACTATTCGCAATCGCTTCAGCTGTTGCGCTTACAACATTTTCTCTTTCTAAAAGCACACTTAATGTTGTGTCAGATAATTGGGCAGATTTTAAGGACAAGGCTGCTTTCAAGACCTGTGCCAAACTTGAAACCATTTGGCTTGGCTTAACAATAATATGATTGGCAATGCGGGCATTAAAAACATGAGAAACAGGATTAATTACGTTTAAATGAGCGCCATATTTGACTGCTTCCCGAATACGGTGTGCAAAAACAGGCTGTTCTTTACGTAAAATCGATCCAATAATCAAACAACGGTCTAAAAATTGTACTTTCTCAATAGGCATGCCTAAATGGGGAATTCCTTTCAAAGCCGCGTCACTTTGGTAATCTAATCGTGAAAGCTGACTATCCACATTAGCACTGCCTAACCCACGGCTCAATTTTTGAACTAGAAACAGCTCTTCCAATGTTTGATGAGGAGATGCTAAGAAACCCAATTGGTCTGCAGAAATTGATTTTAACGTAGTCGCAACCACTTCTAGTGCTTCTTGCCAACTACATTCTTCTAATTTTCCATTACGACGGATCATTGGTTTTTTGAGACGATCTTCACTGTTCAATGCTTCGTAACTAAAACGATCTCTATCTGCAATCCAACATTCATTAATAGATTCATTTGATTGTGGAACAACGCGCATTACACGGCCATTTTTGACATGTACAATCAAATTTGAACCTAAACCATCATGTGGGCTGATAGACTTACGTCGTGATAGCTCCCAACTCCGTGCTGTATAGCGGAATGGTTTTGAAGTCAATGCCCCAACTGGACAAAGATCAATAATATTTCCTGACAATTCAGAGTCGATAGTGGATTCAATATATGGCATAATCTCAGCATGTTCACCACGCCCGATCATACCCATTTCCATAATTCCTGCCACTTCCTGCCCAAACCGAACACAACGCGTACAATGGATACAACGTGTCATATCCGTTGATACAAGCGGTCCTAAATTTTTATTTTTTACAACACGCTTTTCTTCTTCATAACGCGAGGCAATTCCACCATAACCTACTGACAGATCTTGTAATTGGCACTCCCCACCTTGATCACAGATTGGACAATCTAAAGGATGATTAATCAATAAAAATTCCATCACCCCTTTTTGCGCTTTTATTGCAACATCCGAACGGGTAAAAACTCTCATTCCATCCGTTACTGGTGTTGCACATGCAGGAACAGGTTTTGCGTTTTTCTCAACCTGTACAAGACACATCCGACAGTTTGCGGCCACAGAAAGCTTCTTGTGATAACAAAAATGAGGCACATAAACCTTCAGTTGTTCTGCCGCATCCATAATGGATGAACCATATGGAACCTGCGTTTTTTTACCGTCAATTTCTATTTCAAGCATATCTGATTACACCATGCACTTGCCGTGTTCAATATGATATTCAAATTCGTGGCGATAATGTTTTAAGAAACTCTTCACAGGTGTTGCTGCCGCATCACCCAATCCACAAACCGTCCGTCCGCTAATGTTGCCGCAAATATCATTCAACAGTTCCAAGTCTTCGAGTTTACCTTGGCCGTTTTCGATACGATGAATAATACGATATAACCAACCCGTCCCCTCACGGCAAGGCGTACACTGGCCGCAAGATTCTTCCCAATAAAAATAGGACAAGCGTTCAATTGCTTTCACCATACAAACAGAGTCATCCATAATAATAATCGACCCTGCCCCTAATGATGATCCTGCCTTTGAAACACCATCATAATCCATTTTGACATCCATCATAATGTCTGCTGGAACAACTGGTGTGGAAGACCCCCCAGGGATACATGCTTTAAATTTTCGCCCATTTCGAATGCCACCGGCCATTTCCAATAATTCAGAAAAAGGGGTACCCATTCTCACTTCATAATTACCAGGCTTATTTACATGTCCAGAAATAGAGAAAATTTTAGTTCCGCCATTTCCAGGTGTACCTAATTCCAGAAATTTTTGTCCACCATTCCGTACAATATATGGAATAGAGGCATATGTCTCTGTATTATTTACATTTGTCGGTTTACCAAATAAACCAAAGCTTGCTGGGAATGGGGGTTTGAAACGCGGCTGGCCTTTTTTGCCTTCGATCGATTCAATTAATGCGGTTTCTTCACCACAAATATAGGCACCATATCCCATATGCGCATGGAGATGAAAACTAAAATCACTCCCCATAATATTATCGCCCAAGTAACCATTTGCGTAAGCCTCTTCTAAAGCTTCCTCAAAAAGTTCATAAGCTTCCCAAACCTCACCATGAATATAATTATAACCTTGCTTTACACCCATGGTATAAGCTGCAATGGCCATTCCTTCAATGACGGCATGAGGATTGTAACGAATAATATCACGATCTTTAAATGTACCGGGCTCACCCTCATCTGTATTACAGACAAGGTACTTTTCCCCATCGAAGTGACGCGGCATGAAGCTCCATTTCAAACCGGTAGGGAACCCCGCACCCCCTCGACCACGCAATGCCGAGATTTTCACCTCATTAATAATTTGTTCAGGTGGAACCTTGCGAGTGATCACCTTACGAAGTGCATCATATCCTCCCAAACTAAGGTAGGTATCAAGTTTCCACCGCTTATCTTCGGGAAAATGCATTGTATTTAAAACGACCAATTCACTTGACATTGTTTACCCCTTATTTCAACTCAGCCAAAATCTGATCGATTTTTTCGGGAGTTAATACGCTATACATCTTTTTGTTATTAACTACAAAAAGGGGCGCATCACCACATGCTCCCATACATTCTGACTCTTTGATTGTGAACTTCCCGTCTGGAGTTGTTTCCCCCAAGTCGATACCAAATTTTTTCTTGAGATGTTCAATCACATCCAATGCACCACATAATGTACAGGACAAATTCGTGCAGACTGTAATCTTGTATTTACCAACAGGTTTGAGCTCATACATGTTGTAAAAACGCGCTACCTCATACACCGCAACCTTTGGCATTTCAAGATATTCAGCAACAAAGGTAATTATTTCATCCGAAACCCAACCCTTTTCTTCCTGCGCAATGCGCAAGGCCGCCATCACCGCAGATTGTTTGCGATCACTCGGGTATTTTGCAATTTCTCTATCGATTTTCTTTATAGATTCTGGTGTCAGCATTATATAAAGTCTGCCTTTCTTTTAAAAACCTAATGGGACATGTTATTTTACATGCCCAATATTTTATCGATCAATTTCACCAAAAACGATATCTTGTGTTCCAATAATTGCCACAACGTCCGCAATCATATGTCCTCGTGACATTTCATCTAATGCGGCAAGATGTGCATACCCTGGTGCACGAATTTTTAAGCGATAAGGTTTGTTTGCACCATCCGAAACAAGATAAATTCCAAATTCCCCTTTAGGATGTTCTATAGCTGCATAACATTCATTTTCTGGGACATGGAAACCTTCCGTAAAGAGTTTAAAATGATGAATTAACTCTTCCATGTTTTGTTTCATATTAACACGAGAAGGAGGAGCGACTTTGTGATCATCTGTAATCACAATTCCAGGATTTTTCCGCAACCAATCAATACATTGTTTAATAATTCGATTAGATTGGCGCATTTCTTCAATTCGCACTAAATAACGATCATAACAATCGCCATTCACACCTACTGGAATATCAAAGTCCAATTGATCATAAACTTCATAGGGCTGTTTCTTACGTAGATCCCACTCAATGCCTGAGCCGCGCAACATTGCTCCTGTCAATCCCAAAGCTAAAGCGCGTTCTGGAGAGACGACCCCAATCCCAACAGTCCGTTGTTTCCAAATACGATTATCTGTCAGTAATGTTTCATATTCATCAACATATTGAGGAAAACGTGTCACAAAATCTTCAAGAAAATCAAGCATACTTCCTTCACGCGTACGATTCAACTCTTTTACAGTTTTCGCATCACGGAATTTAGAAACTTCATAGAGTGGCATTGTGTCGGGCAAATCTCGATATACACCACCAGGACGATAATATGCAGCATGTAAACGTGCACCAGAAACGGCCTCATAAACATCCATTAAATCTTCACGTTCACGGAATGCATATAAGAACACTGTCATTGCACCAATATCAAGTGCATGCGCCCCTAACCATAATAAGTGATTTAATAAGCGCGTAATTTCATCAAACATTACCCGAATATATTGGGCCCGAATTGGAACTTCTACCCCTAATAATTTCTCAATCGCCATGACATAAGCATGTTCATTACACATCATTGAAACATAGTCAAGACGATCCATATAGGGAACTGATTGCAAGAATGTTTTATATTCTGCTAACTTCTCAGTACCACGATGTAATAATCCAATATGAGGATCCGCACGCTCAATTACCTCACCATCCAACTCTAAAACGAGACGCAACACACCATGGGCGGCAGGATGTTGTGGACCAAAGTTAAGTGTATAATTACGAATCTCAGCCACCGTAATTCTCCTCACGAACAATACGTGGTGTTATTTCACGCGGTTCTACTGATACTGGCTCATAAATGACGCGCCGTTGATCTGGGTCATAACGCATTTCAACATATCCAGATAAAGGAAAATCTTTCCGGAAAGGATGTCCAATAAACCCATAATCCGTCAAAATGCGACGCAAATCAGGATGACCTTCATAAATGATCCCATACAAGTCAAATGATTCTCGCTCAAACCAATTTGCAGCAGGCCAAATATCAACAACAGATGGCACAATGGGAAAATCATCATCTTGTGCAAAAACACGAACGCGCAAACGAACATTATGTTTCACGGACATGAGATGATAAACAGAAGCAAATCTTGCACCATCCCATTTTCCATCACCATATTCGGAGTAATCCATACCACACAAGTCAATCAATTGTTCAAAATGTAGCTCTGGATGATCACGCAATGTTGTGGCAATATCAAGAAAATCTTCAGTTTTAACGACAATCGTGACCTCATCCAACGCAGATTTCAGGCTCACGATTCGGCTGCCTAAAGCAGCATTGAGTCGATCAACTAGCTTTTGCAAATTGGCACTCATCTTTTATCTTTAAAAATCTTTAATAAAGGGTTTTTGCGAAGAACAACAGCGACTCATTTTATTCAAAATGAACGCCATCTGCTTATACACGAGCAATTGTGTTCGTTCGTTTGATTTTATTTTGTAACTGAATAATTCCATACAACAAAGCTTCTGCTGTTGGAGGACAGCCCGGAACATACACATCCACTGGCACGACACGATCACAACCGCGCACGACGGCATAAGAATAGTGATAATATCCCCCACCATTCGCACAAGAACCCATGGAAAGAACCCAGCGCGGTTCTGCCATTTGGTCATAAACTTTGCGCAAGGCAGGGGCCATTTTATTGGTAAGTGTACCAGCAACAATCATCAAATCAGACTGACGGGGACTAGGCCGGAAGACGATCCCAAAACGATCCAGATCATAGCGTGATGCACCAGCTTGCATCATTTCGACCGCACAACATGCCAAACCAAAAGTCATTGGCCACAATGAGCCTGTCCGTGTAAAATTAATAATTTTATCGGCTGTTGTGGTAATAAAACCTTTTTCTAAAATGCCTTCTATTCCCATTCTAACGCTCCCTTCATCCATTCATAGACGAAGCCAACAACAAGAATCCCTAAAAAGATCACCATTGCAACAAATCCAAATGTACCGATCTCTTTTAAAACAACTGCCCAAGGAAATAAAAACGCGATTTCTAGATCAAACAGAATAAACAGAATAGCAACGAGGTAGTAACGCACATCAAACTTCATCCGTGCATCTTCAAAGGCTTCAAAACCACATTCGTATGGGGAAAGCTTTTCGCTGTCTGGGCGATTTGGAGAAAGTATCGCACCAAGTGCAATCGGACCAACACCAACTGCAAGCCCAACAAAAATGAAAAGGAGAACTGGAAAATAATTCTCTAGCATTTTGGGTGCATCCTAAATAAGTCAAGTGTTTCTTATCATGTTTTTTGCGTATTAAGTATACACTATTTTTGAAATTTATAATAAAAATATTTGCAATTTCAGGCGAATTTACGCTTTTTTTACGCCTTAAACAAGAGATTTAACTCTCGTTTTTAGCACAAAAAAACTAAAGCATTATTAATTTTTATGCTAAATAAGAAGTTGCTCATATACTTTTTAAGTAGATTTTAATAATAAAATATCAAACTACTTTGAACCCACAAAAAACTTTGGATAAATAAATGAAAAGTCAAAAAAAGAATTCTTCCACAAAAAAGAAGAAAACAATTTCAACATATAGAATTCAGAACAATGAAAGTTTGTGAAGAAGAGGAATAATTAGAGATTCGACAGAAAGGAATTTTCGTCAAGATTGAAACATTCTGGTGCCGAAGGCCAGACTCGAACTGGCACGGCTTTCGCCACTACCCCCTCAAGA
>CAZDFJ010000002.1:106453-124506 GCA_964504875.1 uncultured Burkholderiales bacterium
TGGTGCCGAAGGCCAGACTCGAACTGGCACGGCTTTCGCCACTACCCCCTCAAGATAGCGTGTCTACCAATTTCACCACTCCGGCACGAATTCATCATTTCATTGACAAGGCGGATTATATACACCTTTTTGTTAACTGACAAGCTTTTTTTAAAAAAAAGTATTAGTTTGGAATTTCTTTTGCTTTTGGTACTGAATTAGAATTTATTTCGTTTGCATTTGGCACATGATCAGCAGGTTTAGCAGGCGTTGGTTTTGGATGAACTTTAACTTGACTCATCACACTGCCTGTTTTTTGTTCATGACTTGAAAAATATGTCAAACCTAAACTCGATAAGAAAAAAACCGTAGCCAACCCCGCAGTAACACGACTCAAAAAGCTAGCAGAACCCGTTGCTCCAAAAACGCTTCCTGAAGATCCTGCACCAAAAGCCGCGCCCATGTCGGCACCCTTCCCTTGTTGCAATAGTACGAGGGCAATAATGCCTATTGCTACAAGTATGTGTACAATTAACAATGCTGTTGTCATACTTTATTATATTATGAAAATCAATACATTAAGAGAATTTTATTCTCACTGTTCTATTCCTAAATAAATATAGGCTTAACCTTCCCAACTAAAAAAGAGTCCCTCTCTTTTCTAGCATTGCCTTTGCAGAACAATTTCATCATGGGTAGAGCAGTTTTGGTTGCTAGCCCTGTCGTTTTACAATTTAATAATATAAAGTGTATCACGACATTTTTAACAATCGAATATTATACAGTATGATACATTATTTGCAATACTTACATTAAATGCTTGTTTTTTAAATTAAACTACTACTAATATATCCTATGCCTTAAATGCAGAGACAGCTTGCCTTAATTTCTCGGCATAATCTTCCAATTCATTTGCTAACATTGTATTTTGTTGTAATCCATCCTGATTTTTTTCTGCTAACTGAGCAATTTGTTCAATTTGCATTGTCACCTCTTTGCCACTCCGCGCTTGTTCTTGCATTGCAACATCGATATGCTTAATTTCATCTGTAACTTGTAAAACAAATTTACTCACAACTTCAATCGCACTTGTTAAATCAGTAATTAATTCTAACCCTGAATTGACAGATTGTTGACCATGCGCGATCACATCTTCAATAACTATTCCACTTTGATCAAGAGTTTGCGTAATTTCATCAATTTTAAAAGCTGCCTCTGATGATTTATCTGCCAATTTGCGGACTTCATCGGCAACCACAGCAAACCCTTTCCCAGCCTCGCCGGCCCGCGCCGCTTCAATCGCCGCATTCAAAGCTAACATGTTTGTTTGATCCGCAATATCCTTTACTTCCTTTGTCATGTCTGTGATATCATGTGTATGTAAGACAAACTTTTTTACGGCAGAACTAATTTTCTGAACCGCCTCTTCAATATGTCTCATTTCTACTGTAAACTCATGCAGCCGAGTCATGCCTTGCTCATTTTTCAGCAAACTATTTCCCGCTGTATTTTGGAGTCGTTTAATATTATCTGATACATCACCAATATTCATATGAATTTTCTCCAAATGAAGTACTGTCGATATAGCAGACTCACTTTGCTGCGTAGAAAGGACTAATGCTGTTTCTGTAGATTTTGCTAAAGAAATAGAAGAATCTAAAATAGAATTAGAAACATGATCAACTTGTTTAATAATTTGTTGAATATATTCAATTAATTTATTGAATGCAATAGCACATTGACCAATTTCATCTTGACTATAAACATCACTTCGTTGATTCAAATTACCTTTTTTCAATTCGATGGATGTTTTATGAATAGTTAAAATAGATTTTTGTAAGATACGAACAATTTTCGTTGAAAGAAATACTGAAAAAATCATACTCACTACACTTAAAATAATTACCTTTTTTAAGCTCGACAGAAAGCGCTCTTTCACATCTGTATAATTAATTCTAGTTAAAGATTCCTCATATTGACTTAATTCACTAATTGCTTTTTCCAATTCATTATATTGATTTTCTGCTGTTTCTACGTACATTGTTGCATATGAGGCATCTGTTGCCATCATTTCAATTGTACCTTCAATCGTCCTCTTATAATCAGGTAAGACTTTTTTGACGCGCATTAAATATTGTTGTTCTTCTGTCGTTTGGACACTTTGTACCAACTCATCTGCATCATGGCTCGCTTTATTTAAATCTTCTAATTGCTTTTTTATTAAAGCTTGAATTTTTTCTTGTCCATAATTTGTACTTGACCATGTAATTAGTTTATACAAATTTTTATGGATATTTGTTATTTTACCCACAAGATGATCTGCTTTTTGATATGTTAAAAAGCGATTTTGATATAAATCCTCCACAATATTTTTTTGTTCATTTAGTGCAAGCAATGTAAAAATGACTAAAAATAACATGAAAAACATTGTTACTGTTGGAGCCAATGCTATTTTTGTAAAAATATTAAATTTATTCAGTAGTTTATTCATTTTTGGATAATATATTCAACCTATTAAATTGAAATTTTTTATTCTACAATTTATTTTTTCTATAAAAAATTTATTTTTGCTTACCATATACTCATAAATATTCAGTTTTATTAAATGAATCTGATGTAATTGCTGTCTTTTTATGATAAATTTAGACAACATGCTTTCATCTCATAAATCCGAATTGATTATTTCAAATCGGTAAAAAATGAAACCTATTTATATAAATTATGATTAGCAAAAATTCACCGTACAAATAACAAGATTTTGTAATTTTGCAATGAGGCCTAAATGTCAAATCAACTACCACTTACCGGGAGAGAACTTCCTATACCTCAGGGGTTCATTCTTATTTCAAAAACAGATATCTATGGCGCAATCACATACGTCAATGATACATTTTGCGAAATCAGTGGTTATAACCCTGAAGAATTACTAGGGAAACATCACAACATTATTCGGCATCCCGACATCCCCTCTGAAGTGTTTATTGATTTATGGCAAAATATACGTCTCGGACGATCTTGGACAGGTATTTTAAAAAATCGCTGTAAAAATGGTGATCATTATTGGATTGAAGCGCATATTAGTCCCATTTATGAAAACAAAGAAATCACGGGCTATTTATCTGTTCGAAAAACAGCCACAGCTGAACAAATAAAGAATGCTAGTTTTTTATACACACAAGATAAGTATACCTTAGCAAAACAGAAATCAACACCTTTTTATACTATTTTTATTTTTTATATCATACTCTTACTCTTTACTTTCAGTGGTTCATTTTATTTTAATAATATTAGTAATCTTTCTCCCAATAAAACCATTACTTTTATTATTTTTATCGCAATATTTACACTGATATTATGCAGTATGTTTTATCATCTGTATATAAAATTATTAAAACCACTTAATACTATTAAAGAGTCTCTTATTCATATTATAGAAGGCGATTTAGATCAACCTATTTTAGAAAAACCTGCCTGTTATACTGATCAAATTACAACCCTCTTTCACACAATTCATACACTACAAACCCAACTGAGTTTTAATTTACATTCAGCAAAAACGCTTGCAGCGGAAGCAGTTCAAATAAAAAATGCATTAAACCATACTTCTACTTGCATTATGATTGCAGATTCACAATCACGTATTATTTATATTAATTTTTCTTTAAAACGAATGTTTCTTGAAGTTGAAGGTGAAATTCAGAAAAAATTTCCACATTTTAATTTAAATAATTTACTCGGTAAAAAATTTGATGATTTTCATGAAAATCCTGAACATCAACGAAAAATTGTTCAAGCATTATCTGCAACGCATATCTCTACCGTACATATTGCAGACCTGACTTTTCGTTTATCTGCTAATCCTGTATTTAATGAAATGGGTGAAAGAATTGGAACTTCCGTCGAATGGGCCAATATTACTGAACAAGTCAATATTCAAAATAATATTCGCCAGATTGTGAATAATGCGATTAATGGCAAGCTGAAAGATCGTATCTCTTTTTCAGAGAAAAATACCCCTTTTATGCAAGATCTCTCTAAACAAATGAATCAACTACTTGATAACTTTGAACAAATTATTGCAAATATGCGGCATAATTCACGTCATGTTGCGATTCATTCTACAGATACAATGAATACAGTTCAAAAATTTGGAATAGCGACACAAGATCAATTACAAACTATTCATAAAATTACACAATCAGTCCATGATACAAATCTGTCTATTCATACCATACTTGAACGTATTTCACTTACGGCAAGCCATGCAACATCTAATGCCCATGCGCTTTTACTCGGCCGTAAACAAATGGAAAATCTTGTATCAATTGTGGAACGTATTTCAGAAAATAGTATTAAAATAAGTAAAATTACAGAACTAATTGGTAAAATAGCTAATCAAACTAATTTATTATCATTAAATGCTGCAATTGAATCCGCCCGCGCGGGGGAACATGGAAAGGGATTCAGTGTTGTTGCAGAAGAAGTTCGAAAATTAGCAGAAAACGTGGCTAATCAAGTTTCAGAAATTACCAACTTAATTCAAGAGGCTGGAAAAGATGCAAATAATTGCGTAAAAACAGTTCATGAAGCCACAAAACAACTTATCCTAATTGAAAGTACTGCGCAAAAGACAGAAACAACGTTAAATGAAATGAATCATTCTCTTTCGGAGCAAAAACAATCACTTAACCTGTTGAAAGAAAACGCAAAATTGCTCGAAGGGATTGCTCAAAAAAATGCCGCTGCGACTGAAAATATGACACATACCATTACTACACTCTCTACATTGGCAGCAGAAACACGAAACCAAATTGAAAGTTTTGAGATTAATTTAGATCATTGTCAGGAGAAAATAGAACTATTTCATTAAATAAATAGAACATAATCACTATTGTGATTTCGAGACTTCGTGATACACTTCGGTAGCTTATTTTGATACAATAAAAATTTCGTGGTTGTCCTTTTATTACCCACCCAAAATATGTAGGAGAGGTTTTTTTTATGCACGCGCTTATTTGTGGTTCACTTGCTTTTGATATTATTATGGTTTTTGACGGACATTTTAAAGATCATATTTTACCAGAACGTATTCACTCCATTAATGTTGCTTTCACGGTTCCTAGCATGCGCCGAGAATTTGGTGGTTGTGCTGGAAATATTGCTTATGGGGTCAAGCTTTTAGGAGGCTTACCTTTAATTATGACTACGGTAGGTGATGATTTTCCTCCCTACTACGCCGCTCATTTAAGAACTTGGGGCATTCCACAAACCTATATTAAAACGATTCCAAATACTTTTACTGCCCAAGCATTTATTACGACTGATCGAGATGACAATCAAATTACTGCATTCCATCCTGGTGCAATGAGTGTTTCTCACAAAACAAGCGTTACTTCTGCTGTCAATAAAGACTCTATTTCTTTAGGAATTGTTGCCCCTGATAGTCACGATGGTATGTTACAGCACGTCCGAGAATTTCGTGAAGCGAAAGTCCCATTTATTTTTGATCCCGGCCAAGCCATGACTTTATTCACAGGGCAAGAGTTGTTTGAATGTGTTCAATTAGCAAATTACGTTGCTGTCAATGACTATGAATGTAGTATGTTAATTGAAAAAACAGGCAAAAATTTAGAAGAACTTGTCAATGAAGTAGAAGCGTTCATTATTACAAAAGGAGCGACAGGCTCTACAATTTATACCAATGGAAAACAAATTGATATTCCATGTGCCTCTGCGGAAGCGTTGATTGATCCAACTGGATGTGGCGATGCATTTCGAGCAGGTTTAATTTATGGCATTCAAAATCATTTTGATTGGGAGACAACAGGTCGACTTGCTTCTTTAATGGGCGCAATCAAAATTGAAAAACGCGGCGGACAAAATTATTACTTCACACGTGAGCAATTTGCAACACGTTATGAAGCAGAATTTGGAGCCAGTTTGAATTGGTAAAAATAGCACTGGGACTTGAATATAACGGTCAAGCCTTTTGCGGATGGCAGACTCAACCTAATGGCCAAAGCGCTCAAGATTATCTTGAAAAAGCGCTTGGTATTATTGCGGGGCAGTCTGCGCCTCTTCAGACAATTGTTGCAGGAAGAACAGATGCAGGTGTACATGCATTAGAACAAATTGTTCACTTTGAAGTAGATTCTCCATTATTAAAGTCTCGCCCCCTCACAGCATGGGTGCGTGGCGTGAATGCACATCTCCCGAAAAGTATTCGGGTATTATGGGCACGGGTTGTCCCTGATGATTTTCATGCCCGTTTCAGTGCGACAAGTAGAATTTATGAATATCGATTATTAAACACTGCTATTCGTCCGGCATTGCAACATGGTTTTGTAGGCTGGTTTCATCTCCCACTTAATATTGATGTTATGAGAAAGGCGGCGGCTTTTTTGCTGGGAAAACATGATTTTAGTGCGTTTCGGGCAAGTGAATGTCAAGCACAGAGTCCTATTCGCCATCTCATGCGTTTAGAAATTACACAACCTATTTCTCATCCTGATCATATTTATTTCGAGCTTGAGGCCAATGCTTTTTTACAGCATATGGTTCGTAATATAATTGGGACATTAATTTATATTGGAAAGGGCAAATATCCTCCCGAGTGGATTCAATCTTTACTTGCCGCACGAGACCGTAAAAAGGCGCCTCCAACTTTCATGGGGGATGGGCTCTACTTTAAAAAAGCATGCTACCCAAAACATTTTGAATTATGTTAACAATTTTTCATACATCAGATTGGCATTTTGGACAAAATTTTTACAATTTTGATCGAAGCGCTGAACATCATGCTTTTCTTACATGGTTGTCTGGACAAGTTGAGTTATATCATCCGAATGTTTTATTAGTTGCGGGGGATATTTTTCATCATGCAAATCCCCCTTTTACTGCAATACAAATGTTTTATCAGTTTTTAGGACATCTCTGCAAAAAATATCCTCAGCTGAATATTATTATGATTGCAGGAAATCATGATTCAGGACAGAAAATAGAGTTACCTATCACCTTGCTACAACATAAGCGGTTACATCTGATTGGTCAACTTTATGTCAATCAGCAGGGCTGTTTGGATTGTGAAAAACATTGTATTCCACTTTTTGGAAAAACTGATGAAATTATTGGTTGGTGTCTTGCTATTCCGTACCTAAGTTCATTGCATTTACAAAGATATCATGTAAATCACAATATATCTTACGAAAAAAAAGTCCAGCATATTTATCATGCTCTTTTTGATTTTGCCCTGTCAAAAATGGAAGAATCACAATATTGTATAGCGGTTGGCCATCTTTTTTTACAAGCTACTTCAATGACACAGGAGAGCGAACGCATTCTATTTGATAATGCATTACCACCATCCGTTTTCCCTTCTCAATTGGATTACATTGCATTAGGACATTTGCACCGATCTCAGCAAGTAAGCCATTACCCCCCTATTCATTATAGCGGATCCCCTATTCCTCTCTCTTTTTCTGAAAAAGATTACACACATCAGATTAAACAGATTATTTTAGAAAAAAAGATGCCACCTATCGTAAATAATCTTATTATTCCTCGATTAATTCCGCTGCTTTCATTACCTCCAAAACCTTTACCTTTGGAAGAAACCACTTTTTTTCTGCAAAATTATTTATTTCAAGAGCAAACACATCCTGATTTTTATCCATTCCTAGAAATAAAATTACTCTTTTCTACAGAAGAAACTGCTCAACAGGGAAGCCTTTCTCTTTATGAATATTTTATTAAGATTTTAAAAAACAAACCTGTACGCTTATTCAAAATAAAATCTTTTTCTGATACTGATCCCAAAATATCTCCGCCATTGCTGGAGCAAACTAATCCTGCTTTAGGAGAATTAGATCCTTTTTATGTTTTTGAACAACTTTATCAAAAACAAAAAACACCATCAAAAACAATTCCAGAAGCCTTTCGAACATTATTTGAACAAGTTCTTAATGAAGCTTTAGAACACAAGTAACCATGCAGACAAAAATAAACTCTAGTCTATATTCTGGTTTTATAGACTAGAGTCAACAGAAAAGCTATCATTTATGATTCATGATTATTGTGACACGGGCGGTAAATATTTGAGTGGATCAACTGGTTTTCCTAAACGCCGGACTTCAAAATGCAGTTTAACCCGATCCGCTTCTGAATCACCCATTGCTGCAATTTTTTGGCCTTTTTTAACAATCGATCCTTCTTTAAAAAGAATTTCACTATTATGTGCATAAGCAGTTAAAAAAGTCTTGTTATGCTTAATAATAATTAATTTACCATAACCCCGCAAACTTGATCCGCTATACACCACTTTTCCACTTGCCACGGCAAAAACAGGCTGACCCATTTGACCAGTCATATCAATACCTTTTTGTTGAGGAACGTTGTCTCTAAAGTAAGAAATAATCTTACCTTGTGTAGGCCAGACCCAATTTGTCCGTTCATCATCATATTCATCTATATTACGCATAACCGTTGTTCGAGGTAAGCGCAATTTTGTCTTAGCAGAAACAGATCGAGGAGATGTGATCGTACTACTTTCTGGTTGGGATGGAATATATTCTTCCGTCACATTTGGAATGCGTACATTCGCAGTAGGCGGCGGAGAAAGACGTAAAAGTTGTCCAATCCGAATTGTAGATTGATTATTTAACTGATTCCAATAGGCCACCTCACGATAATCATAACCATGCTCAAGGGCAATACTATATAATGTGTCCCCTTTCTTTACACGATATAATTTAGGACGCCAATCAGGTACTAACTCTCTCCCAATCACGCGCGCATGCGGAGATTTTCTTAACGGATAAATCACAACATTACTTTCTGGTTGGGTTTCTATCGGTAAATTTGACCAACTTGGATAAACTTTTGGAACAAATTCATAATTGGGATTATTCAATGCAGAATTTGCGCCATCTATTGAATGCTCTCCAATAGGGGTTTGGTCATTTGGAACAGTCGCACATCCTGCCAAAAATAGTGATGTTCCTAGTACGGTATAAAATAAACGAATGTTTTTCATAAGTAAGAATGGTCATAACCACAACTAATTTTATTAAAAAATTAACTCACTTAAAGTTAATCTACTTTTCCATTTAATAAGGGGACAAAATGAACCGGCTTGAGTTCGATTTGTTCAATCATCCCTGAATGGGTCTTATGAATTAAATGTAATTGTTGATGTCGACTTGCATTATTGTTTGTTATAGGTAAAATCATTTTACCGCCACAGGCAAGCTGTGATAAAAGTTCGGCAGGGACTTCTCGGGCCGCTGCGGCAACAACAATCGCATCAAAGGGGGCATAATTGACCCAGCCATAATGACCATCTGCATGTAAAACTTTCACATTTGTATAATTTAGTTGCTTTAAGTAATGCGTCGCTTTTACTGCTAAATTTGCAATACGCTCTACAGAAAAAACTTCTTCGCAAAAATGAGACATGATTGCCGCTTGATAACCACACCCAGTCCCGATTTCTAAGGCCCGTTTAATTGGATGCTGAAATTGATCCCTTACCATAGACAGCATATACGCTACTGTTAATGGATTTGAAATAGTTTGTCCAAATCCAATAGGTAAGGCTGTTTCCTCATACGCGCGACTGGCCAATGCCTCTTCTACAAACAAATGACGCGGCGTTTTTGACATTGCATCCAAAATGAATTCGTCAACGATACCGTGTTGACGGAGACGTTCAATCATCCGCGTTCGTGTTCGTTGTGAAGTCATCCCAATGCCAATAATACGCGAAGAAGTTACCATAAAAATAACCAAATAATTGATAAATCAGTAAAAAACATTTAGCCTACTTCGTCTCAAGCCAGACTTTCAAATTTTCCAGCTGACTAAAATACGTCAGATCAATCTGAAGCGGGGTAATAGACACATATCCTTCTGCCACTGCATGAAAATCGGTCCCCTCACCAGCATCTTGCGCTGCCCCCGCCGCGCCCACCCAATAAACTGTCTCACCACGAGGATTAGTTGTTTTGATCACGGGTTCAGCTTTATGACGCCGCCCTAAGCGCGTAATTTTTATACCTTTTATCTCTTCAATTGGCACATCTGGTACATTAATGTTTAACAACATATTAGCAGGAAGCGGTTGTTTTTTGATTTTTTCAACTAACTCAGAAACAATTTGAGCGGCTGTATCAAAGTGAATGGGATGATGCCGACTCATGGAGACTGCAATCGCAGGAATTCCCAAAAGAAAGCCTTCTGTCGCCGCCGCGACGGTTCCCGAATAAATGGTATCATCTCCCATATTCGCACCATGATTGATTCCAGAAATCACCATATCAGGTTGCTCATCCAACATCCCTGTCACAGCGAGGTGAACACAATCAGTGGGCGTACCATTGACATAATAAAAACCATTGAGAGACTGACGCAACATTAGAGGCCGATCTAAAGTTAATGAATTACTTGCACCACTTCTATCTGCCTCAGGTGCAACTACCGTAATTTGGCCGACTTCTGCTAATTTAGTCGCTAACGTCTGAATCCCTTTTGCAAAATACCCATCATCATTACTTAATAAAATACGCATCATTTTAAAAATTTTCTTCTCTTAATTTTTTATTTTATTGTGTGTTATCTATTTTTAGGAAAAAAAGATATTTTATACTTCTTCGTGTTATTTCAATCTGTATTTTAATGAGTTTCAAAGTCTATGAATACAACTTTCGGCTTCCATTTTAACATACTCGTCAATAATATCTTTTTTCACTAAAAAAAATTATAAACTTTATCTTTGTGGAAAAGCAGATAATTCATTTTTCTTGTTGACGTGCTTTTATTGACAATTTTTTTTGCGCAGACATGTAAACAATTTATGGTAAAAAATGTTAGATTTTTTGGAAAAAGATTATTTTGAGTTTATGTGATAAACACATATTTTTACTTCATACGTATTGTATCATGAGGCGATCGACAAATGAATATACTCGCCCACAGAATAAAAATATCTTTTTTTATAAAAAAAATTAAAGCAATACAATGCTTGACACGATTAAGAAAAATCGCTTGAAAAAATAGAGAGTTAACAAAATAATGAGAGTTTTTTTGAAGAGTTAAAATGCTTTCATTGAAGAAAATTTATATCAAAAGCGTCCATTCATCCTATTATTAGAAATTTTATAAAAAATGACATAAATCTTATTATATAATTCAAAACACTTATTCTTTAACCAGAAATCATCGGCAAAACACGTGTATTTGGAAAAGTAATACTAAACTCACTCCCTTTTCCTAACGTACTTTGAATCATTAATAATGCCTTATGTCGTGTCACAATATGTTTGACAATAGCTAAACCTAAACCAGTCCCGCCTGTTTCACGCGAACGGCTCCGATCAATTCGATAAAAACGTTCCGTTAAACGGGGAATATGTTCTGGTGCAATTCCAATTCCTGTATCGCGCACACTAAAGACAAGCTCTTTTTCTGAAGTATCTTGCCTATACCAACGAATGACAATTGTGCCCCCATCCGGCGTATAACGAATTGCATTTGTAATCAAATTTCCAAAAGCGCTTCGAATTTCATTATAACTTCCTACGACCCCGACATCTGCTTCAATATTGAGTTGAATCACATGACGCCCATGGCTTAACGACAAGCCTTCTTGATATAACAATTGTACTAAATTGGGAATATTGACTTTTTCATCTTGCTGTAATCCATTTTCTAAACGAGATAAAATTAACAAATCCTCAATCAAACATTGCATACGTTTTGTCTGTTCTCGCATTAAATTAAAATAATATTTTTTTTGCTGAATAGGCAATTCTTCGTCTAGTTCATCCATTGTTTCTAAGAAACCCGAAACAACAGTCAGTGGCGTTCTTAATTCATGAGAAACATTGGCGACAAAATCGCGGTGAACTGTTTGCACGTGTTCGAATTGTGTAATATCTCGACTTACAAACAATCGTTTTCCTTCCCCATAATGAGACAAACTTAATGTTAAAATAAGATTTTTTTCATGCCGAGCTTTAAAAATAATTTCATTTGGCGTATTTTCCTTTAGAAACAAACTAATTTGAGGTTGTCTCAAAATATATGTAATTAATTTATTAATATCTCGTGATCGATCTAAACCCAGATGTTTCTCTGCCACTTCATTACACCATTCTATTCGGCCTTCTGTGTCCAACATAATGATGCCATCGGGCATCGCTTCTGCGGCCATTTTGAAATCATCAATAAGATGACTTAAACGGTGTTGATGATGCGCGTGTTCCCGAAAATGACGGTATAATAGGGCAAATAAATATTCCCAAACACCATGACTTTGTGGCGGTAAAATTTGGGCAATGTTTTGATTGGATAACCATTGTTCCAACTTATTGAGTTCTTTTAATTGCAAATAAATATAGGCAATTAAAAAACAAATTATTCCAGTTAAGCCAACGACTGCCCCAAAAAAGAAATAAATTGCATACCCAACAAGGAAGAACAAGGTCAATAATCCAATGGGTCGATACCAAAAAGGATTATTCATATTTTTATTTTTTAATAAAGATATTTATTATTAAATGAGTTTTTAGCTGGAGGTAGAAAAACGATATCCTGAGCCACGTACTGTTTGAATGAGCGCATCATGTTGTGTTTCTTCCAACGCGCGGCGAAGGCGTCGAATATGCACATCAACCGTCCGCTCCTCTACAAAAACATGATCTCCCCAAATTTGATCCAATAATTGTGCACGGGAATAAACGCGTTCTTGATGTGTCATTAAAAAATGTAACAACCTGAACTCAGTTGGACCTAAATCAAGAGGTTGTTCATTTCCGAAAACACGATGACTGACCGGATCAAGACGTAATCCTTCAATCTCAACAATATCCTCTGTCATTTGAGGGGCCCGACGCCGCAATACAGCTTTAATCCGTGCCACAAGCTCTCTTAATGAAAAAGGCTTCGTAATATAATCATCCGCTCCTGTTTCCAATCCAATGATTTTATCTTGTTCTTCCGTCCGTGCAGTCAACATGATAATAGGAATCGCTTTTGTTCTCATATCTGCTCGTAATCGACGCGCACACTCAATGCCACTCATCCCTGGAAGCATCCAATCCAATAAAATTAGATCGGGAAGGGCTTCTTTCAATAAGTGCAATGCATGTTCTGCTGTGGTTGCAGGAACAACATGATGACCGGCCTGACGCAAGTTAAATGCAATCAACTCTTGAATTGCTAATTCGTCTTCGACCACTAAAATCGTTGCTGGCATTTCAAAAGACCTCTTTTTTGTTTTCTAAGATTATTAGATGAATGATGAATTAATTAAATTCTCACTTTCCCTTTTTTTGGTCTATTCACTCTATTGACACAGACAGTTTATTCTGACAAATTGCTATGTTTTTCAGAGTAAAAGAGAAAGACTCAAGAAGTTATCAAAAAAATTCGTCTCGACTATATTATGAAATTCATGTTAAAGAAATATGAAAACTTTTACAGCGAATCACTCTATTGATGGAGAAGCAGTTATCTTTTGAAGCGCGATTTTGATCTCTTTATTTAAAAAATAAAGACAGTTTATTCTAGCTATATTAATTATCAGTTATTTTTTATTTGCTGTTAAATTTTATTAAAATTTAACATAAAAAAGCTAAAATCTAATAAGAATTCAATAGCTTTACGAAAATAAAGCCATAAAAAATGGCTAGACAGGAAACCCTGACTAGCCATACTTAGATTTGAATTTTGGTAGGCCCGGGGGGACTTGAACCCACGACCAAAGGATTATGAGTCCTCTGCTCTAACCAACTGAGCTACAGGCCCAAAAATCAGAAAGGAAGAACCGATCTGAATAATACAGACTTAGAAACAATTTAGGAGGGAGTCCCTAAAATGCATCATTTTAAGTCGCTCTAAGTGTACTAACTTCGATTCAACTTGTCAAGTTCTGTCCCCGTGATCACATTTTATGAAGTTTTTACAAAAAATGTTTTCAAATTTTTTCATCAATCAAATGCCCCACTTCTCCCTCTTCTGCGTGACTTTGAGATTTTTTACCCACAACAACGCCTTCTACAATATAATGTCCTTTTTTGAGATGAGCACCATGATGAGATTTTCGATGATGATCAGGAAGCTGTTGAAAGTAACGTCCAAAAGCTTGCTCAAAACCAGGTAACTCATATTCCGCAGCTTTGTTATTTGTGAAAACCTCTTTTACTTTTGGGACATCAATTGGGTAGTCGTCAATAACCATGATGGCCTCCTTTCTTTTCTTTGATTATGCAATTTTTTTTCGTGTACTTTTCTAATAACGGCAGAAATGTTTTATATTAAATAAATCTGCACAAAAAATTATCAATTTTATCGGGAGGAATAAACATGCATACCCATCATCCAGTCGAAAAAGTAATCCAGTTCTATGAAGATTTGAGTCGAGAAGGATTACAAGAATTCAAAAATTTTTACGCAGAAAAAGCTTATTTTAAAGATCCTTTTAATGAAGTCACTTCTGTAGAAGATATTATTCAAATTTTTTCCCACCTCTTTGAAAAAATGAGTTATCTCCGTTTTGAACATGTCGACGTGATGACAAAGGGAAAAGAAGCCATGATTCAATGGCGTTTTCATTTTTGTCTGAGAAAAGACAAAGAGAAAAAAGTGTTTAATATAGAAGGCATTTCTGTATTACATTTTAATGAACAAGACGAAATTGTATATCACCGCGATTTTTGGGATGCTGGCGAAGAAATTTATGAAAAAATTCCTGGAATTGGCATTATGCTTCGTTTCTTGAAAAAACAAATTAGTTAAAAAACCCTTCTCTTGAAAAAAGGATAAGTGATTTTATCCTTTTTTCTCTGCATCTGATCTGTTTTCCCTTCAAAGTAATTTGGGATATTCCTTTTTTCAGACACTGATGAGTTTGTTATTTAAAATAACCTAACCTATTGAAAATATTAAAAAAATCTGTCATTTTAAATTCACTGATTTTTATGTTATGATTAAAGTAATATTTTCTTTTTTTGCTTGAGAGAATTCGAATTGAAAATTCATCCATTTGCTTGGTTGCTATTGGGATGCACATTGACGTTGAGTGCCTGTTCTGAAGAAAAGGCCGCTTCTTATTCTGCTCCAGCCGCTGCACCTCAAGCAGAAAAACAATCAGAAGCGTCAGATAGTCCTCAAAATGATTCTGCTCCTTCGAAAACTGAAACAACACAACGTTTACTTGCATATAGTTACACTTATCGGGTCGAAATAGAAAATGAGCGACTTATTCCGCTCTGGAAAAAACATCAGCAAGAATGTCTTTATCCTGACTGTGAATTAATTTCGGCCAATGGACAAGAAGCCACGGACCAACAATCTGCTTCAGCACATCTCAAGATTCGCTTAGTTCCTACCAAGCTCAAACAATTTGAATCACATTTAACTGGGCAAGGAGGCATAATCACACAACGTTATGTTAATTCGGAAGATAAAACTGAAACAATACGCGATGTAGAACATCGTCTACAAATTCAGTCAAGTTTGCGTGATCGCTATCGGGTTTTGTTAAATCAAACACATAATATGACTGAAATTTTGTCGATCGAAAAAGAACTGAGTCGTATTCAACAAGATATTGAAGAACTGACTGCTAAACAAAAACAAGTCCGGCGTGAAGTCGCAAAAGTCTTAATTGATGTTGATTATGCAGCACCAGTCACTTTTGATCAGGGCGCATTAAGTCCTGTAAAACAAGCATTAAATGACTTGGGACGAAATTTTGCGGAAGGTTTGGCCAGTGCTATTACTTTTATTGCTGTCTCATTGCCATGGGCTGTTATTGTCTTACCATTAATCGTGTTATTGGTTCGTTTTAAACGTAAATTTTTAAATCGAAAAAAACCAAACGAATCAATTTAAATAAGTTTATTCACATACACAAAGTAATCATTATGATGGATTATCCTAAAAATATTTTTCTTGTGGGGATGATGGGCGCAGGAAAAAGTACCATTGGTAAGCAACTCGCACGCCAACTTAATAAAGTGTTTCTTGATGCGGATCAAGAAATTGAACGCAAAACAGGGGTGACTATTCCCATTATTTTTGAAATAGAAGGCGAACTTGGTTTTCGGCAGCGTGAGGCCCAAGTCATTGCTGAATTAGTTCACGAAAAAAATTTAGTTTTAGCCACAGGCGGCGGCGCGGTACTTCTTCCTGAAAATAGACAAATCCTTTCTGAGTATGGTGTTGTGATTTATCTACGTGCCACCCCAGAAGAACTCTTTATTCGAACAAGACATGATCGAGGCAGACAACGTCCTCTTTTACAAGAAGAAAATCCATTAGCTAAAATTGAAAAACTCTGTAAAGAGCGAGAAGAATTTTATTTAGAAGTTGCCAATATTATTATTGATACTAATAAACAAAAAGTACCGACTATTATTAGTACAATTATTGAGCAATTACATGCACTCTCTTCTAATATAGAACAAAATAATGACAATTAATAAAATCATGTCGACTGTTAATGTCGATTTACCTGCAAATGGCTATCCTATTTATATTGGCGAGAACCTTTTGGATCAGCCTGATTTAATTTTGCCTTTTCTTTCCCAAAAAAAAGTCGCGATTATTACTAATGAAACGATTGCGCCACTTTATTTAGCTCAATTAAAAAACGCCCTTACACAAATTGGTGTTGAAAGTCTTGACATTATTTTACCAGATGGTGAAAGTTACAAAAATACAGAGACACTTAATATAATTTATGATCAATTATTGCTCCACCGTTGTGAACGTAAAACGACCTTGATCGCGCTAGGCGGGGGAGTAATTGGGGATATGACAGGCTTTGCCGCCGCCACTTTTTTACGGGGCATTCCCTTTATTCAAATTCCGACAACTTTACTGTCGCAAGTAGATTCTTCTGTTGGTGGAAAAACAGGAGTCAATCACCCTCGTGGCAAAAATATGATTGGCGCGTTTTACCAACCCAAATTAGTATTAGCGGATACATTAACACTCACGACGCTCGCAGATCGGGAACTCTCAGCTGGACTTGCTGAGGTCATTAAATATGGCTTAATTCGTGATCTACCTTTCTTTGAATGGCTTGAAGAAAATATTGAAAAACTGCTTGCACGGGATCCCGCTGCATTAAATTACGCAATTGCTCGATCTTGCGAAAATAAAGCAGAAACTGTTATTGCAGATGAACGTGAACAAGGTATCCGTGCGTATTTAAATTTAGGACACACGTTTGGTCATGCAGTTGAGGCTTCACAAGGATATGGGGTGTGGTTACATGGCGAAGCAGTTGGGCTCGGTATGCTTCTTGCTGCTCAATTATCTCAATTATTAGGACATTTGGATGATCTTGATGTTGAGCGTGTTCGCCGTATCTTACTGCGTGCAAAATTACCTGTTGATCCTACTGTATTAAATATGTCTTTTGAGACATGGATGCAATATATGAATATTGATAAGAAAGTAGAACAAGGTAAGGTACGTTTTGTGCTTCTCAAACAACTTGGAGACGCATTTATTACAAGTGATGTTCCTGAAGCATTATTACGTCAAATTTTAACAACACATCGTTAATTTATAATTTTTGTGTCGTGAGTTGAGGCATCGCGCGTCTCTATGCTTTTATCTGGAAAAAGTCGCGATTTCTTTTCTAAATTATTTAAATAATGCTAGAATTAAAAATTTTGTGATCGCTTCAAATAAATTCATCATAACGTTCCCAAACAAGTTAATCTCTTTTTTATAAAAAAAAATAACTTGTTTGAGTTTTTTTGACAATCAAAAAATTAATTCCACGAATGAAAAACGCATTTTACCAACTTGGTAAAATAACCACACTTTAAACGTATATAAAATGTGTTATAAAATTCGATTCCTTAAAAGAATGACTCACATTTTGATTAATATTTGAATTGAAAGAAAATTTTATTTGAAGTGATCCGCACTGTCAATTCATAACGCTTTGTGTCTGTAGCCCGCGCTTCATTTTGTGGTGTCTCTGACACGTTTGATAAAACTTATTTTTTGTGGTTAATAGATTGAATGGTTAATCCAATGTTCACAAATAGACAAAG
>CAZDFJ010000003.1:0-111414 GCA_964504875.1 uncultured Burkholderiales bacterium
GTGAAAGACCGTAAACAAAGCCGTTCTAAATACGGTGCTAAACGTCCTAAATCTGCATAATTCATTGATAGACACCAAATCGGATATTAAAAATATGCGTATGCTTGACGCAACTTTTTTTGCGTCAGGCATTTCTTTATGTAAAGAAAGCGTAAAAATTTTGAGGTATAACCATGCCAAGACGTAGAGAAGTTCCAAAACGTGAGATTCTGCCAGATCCTAAATATGGCAACCAAGATGTAGCGAAATTCGTGAATGTATTAATGATCGACGGTAAAAAATCTGTCGCTGAACGCATCATTTATGGTGCATTTAATGCAATTCAGAAAAAAACAACAAAAGATCCATTAGAAGTATTTACCCAAGCATTAGGCAATGTTCGCCCAATCGTTGAGGTGAAAAGCCGTCGTGTAGGTGGTGCAAACTATCAAGTGCCTATTGAAGTGCGTTCCGTTCGTCGTACTGCTTTAGCAATGCGTTGGTTGCGTGAAGCCGCGCGTAAACGTAGTGAAAAATCCATGGACTTGCGTTTAGCAGGCGAACTGTTGGATGCAGCAGATAGCCGTGGTGGCGCGATGAAAAAACGTGACGAAGTCCATCGTATGGCTGAAGCAAATAAAGCATTTGCTCACTATCGTTTCTAATTAGCGTTCGAAAATAACCTACTTTTTGCATCAAGGTGCTGAAAGTAGGTATGCAATTCATACGCTAAGCAAACAAAAGAATTCCTAAACGTTGCATTTTTCTAAAAATGCAATGTTTAAAAAAAAAGATAACAAATACGCTGTATGGCTTTGAGCTATCATTCAACATAAAAGCAAGTTTGTACATCAAACATCTCGATTGCGAAAAACATACACTACAAATTTAACAAGCTTTTTTAGTATTTAAATTAAAGGGTAATAGCTGTGGCACGAAAAACTCCTATTGAACGCTACCGTAATATTGGGATTATGGCACACATCGATGCCGGTAAAACAACCACAACAGAACGGATTCTGTTCTACACTGGTGTATCCCACAAAATCGGTGAAGTGCATGATGGTGCAGCAACGATGGACTGGATGGCACAAGAGCAAGAACGTGGTATTACCATTACTTCTGCGGCAACAACTTGCTTCTGGAAAGGGATGGATGGTCGTTTTAAAGAACATCGTATCAACATTATTGACACCCCCGGACACGTTGATTTCACAATTGAAGTAGAACGTTCCTTACGTGTGTTGGATGGTGCATGTACAGTATTCTGCGCGGTGGGTGGGGTACAACCTCAGTCTGAAACCGTTTGGCGCCAAGCGAACAAATACGGTGTGCCACGTATTGCGTTCGTAAATAAAATGGATCGCCAAGGGGCAAACTTCTTACGCGTTGAAGAACAAATCCGGACGCGCTTGAAAGCGAATCCAGTACCAATTCAATTACCAATTGGTGCGGAAGAACACTTCGCCGGTGTCGTTGATTTGATCAAAATGAAAGCGATCATTTGGGATGACAAAACTCAAGGAATGCGTTTTGAAGAACACGATATTCCAGCAGATATGGTTGACGCGTGCCAAGAATGGCGTTCCAAAATGGTTGAGAGTGCAGCGGAAGCCTCTGAAGAATTAATGGAGAAATACCTTGAAGAAGGCGATTTATCTCCTGAAGATATCAAAACAGGTTTACGTACACGTACATTAAATAATGAAATCGTTCCAATGTTATGTGGTACAGCTTTTAAAAACAAAGGCGTACAAGCGATGTTGGATACAGTGATTGAATTATTACCTTCTCCTGTAGATATCCCTCCAGTGAAGGGTGAAAAAGAAAACGGGACGATTGTTGAACGTCGTGCAGCAGATGAAGAGCCTTTCTCTGCATTGGCATTCAAGATTATGACAGATCCATTTGTGGGTCAATTGATTTTCTTCCGTGTTTACTCTGGTGTGGTGAATTCTGGCGATACCGTGTATAACCCTGTGAAGAGCAAAAAAGAACGTGTCGGTCGTATTGTGCAAATGCATGCGAACCAACGTGAAGAAATCAAAGAAGTGCGAGCAGGCGATATTGCTGCTGCGATTGGTTTGAAAGAAGCGACCACTGGGGACACATTATGTGATCCAGCGAACATTGTGACTTTGGAACGGATGGAATTCCCAGAGCCAGTGATTCACGTTGCAGTTGAACCAAAAACAAAAGCTGACCAAGAAAAAATGGGTTTAGCATTGGCGCGTTTAGCACAAGAAGATCCTTCTTTCCGTGTTCGTACTGACGAAGAATCTGGTCAAACAATTATTTCTGGTATGGGTGAGTTACACCTTGAGATTATTGTCGATCGGATGAAACGTGAATTCAACGTTGAAGCGAACGTTGGTGCGCCACAAGTGGCTTACCGTGAAGCGATCAAATCCAGTTGTGAAATCGAAGGTAAATTCATTAAACAATCTGGTGGTAAAGGACAATACGGTCATGTTTGGCTCAAAATGGAACCAAACGAAGCAGGAAAAGGCTACGAATTTGTTGATGCGATTAAAGGTGGTGTGGTTCCACGTGAATACATCCCAGCGGTTGACAAAGGGTTGCGTGACTCATTGAACAATGGTGTGTTGGCTGGTTATCCTGTTGAAGACATCAAAGTTACATTGTTTGATGGTTCTTACCATGATGTCGATTCTAGTGAAACTGCGTTCCGTATGGCTGCTTCAATTGCGTTCAAAGATGGTATGCGCAAAGCAAACCCTGTATTACTCGAACCAATGATGGCCGTTGAAGTTGAAACCCCTGAAGAATACATGGGGGATGTCATGGGTGACTTAAGTTCACGCCGTGGTATGATTCAAGGGATGGAAGATTCCATTAGCGGCAAGTTAATCCGTGCAGAAGTGCCATTGGCAGAAATGTTCGGTTACTCTACTACATTGCGTTCCTTAACACAAGGTCGCGCAACATATACAATGGAATTCAAACACTATTCTGAAGCACCGAAGAATGTGGCTGAAGCCATTATCAATAAAAAATAATATGAAAATTTAGGAGCGGTCTTTGGAATTGCTCCTAAATTGAGTTATAATAGAAACTTTATTTTAATTAAATTTAAGACGTATTTATTACGACACTTAGGAATTTTATAATATGGCAAAAGCTAAGTTTGAACGTACAAAACCCCACGTAAACGTGGGTACGATTGGTCACGTTGATCATGGTAAAACAACATTGACAGCAGCAATCACCATGGTTTTAACCAAAAAATTTGGTGGTGAAGCTAAAAAATACGACGAAATCGATTCCGCACCTGAAGAAAAAGCACGTGGTATTACCATTAATACAGCCCACGTTGAGTATGAAACAGACACACGTCACTATGCTCACGTTGACTGCCCAGGCCATGCTGACTATGTTAAAAACATGATTACTGGTGCTGCGCAAATGGATGGCGCAATTTTAGTGGTTTCTTCTGCTGATGGTCCTATGCCACAAACCCGTGAACACATTTTGTTAGCGCGTCAAGTTGGTGTGCCATACATTATTGTTTACTTAAACAAAGCAGACATGGTTGATGATGCAGAATTGCTTGAACTCGTTGAAATGGAAGTCCGTGATTTACTTTCTTCATACGAATTCCCAGGTGATGATACACCAATCATTACTGGTTCTGCATTGAAAGCTTTAGAAGGCGACCAAAGCGATATCGGCGAACCTTCAATTTTCAAATTAGCGGATGCGTTAGATAGCTATATTCCAACACCAGAACGTCCAGTTGATGGCACATTCTTAATGCCAATCGAAGATGTATTCTCTATTTCTGGTCGTGGTACTGTGGTAACAGGTCGTGTTGAACGCGGTATCGTGAAAGTTGGGGAAGAGGTTGAAATCGTGGGTATTCGTGCTACCCAAAAAACAACATGTACAGGCGTTGAAATGTTCCGTAAATTGCTCGACCAAGGTCAAGCAGGGGATAACGTCGGGATTCTTCTCCGTGGTACAAAACGTGAAGATGTTGAACGTGGTCAAGTTTTATCCAAACCAGGTTCAATCACACCACACACCAAATTTGAAGCCGAAATTTACGTTTTAGGTAAAGATGAAGGTGGTCGTCATACACCATTCTTTAATGGCTATCGTCCACAGTTCTACTTCCGTACAACAGACGTGACCGGTTCTATCGACTTACAAGAAGGCGTCGAAATGGTTATGCCTGGTGATAACGTTCGTGTGACTGTTTCTTTAATCGCGCCAATCGCGATGGAAGATGGCTTACGCTTCGCGATTCGTGAAGGTGGCCGTACAGTTGGTGCAGGTGTTGTATCCAAAATTTTAGTATAATATTTACGTTTTTCATGGTGAGAACGAGATATGAAATCGCTTGCATCATGAGATGA
The DNA here is from genome assembly GCA_964504875.1 of uncultured Burkholderiales bacterium. GTDB lineage: Bacteria > Pseudomonadota > Gammaproteobacteria > Burkholderiales > CAZDFJ01 > CAZDFJ01. The sequence goes on from CAZDFJ010000003.1 coordinate 4,359, forward strand.
AAAATGTTATGATCTACCCCACTCTTTTAGGGTGGGGTAAATTTTTGTGATATCTTACCCTTTGTTTTTAGGCTCTTTTTTTAACCCGGCTCTTTATAAATAGAACAGTAAATAAAATGCAAAGTCAAAAAATTCGTATTCGTCTTAAAGCTTTTGATTATCGCTTAATTGACCAGTCTGCTCAAGAAATCGTTGAAACCGCAAAACGCACTGGTGCAGTCGTCAAAGGTCCTGTTCCCTTACCTTCCCGCATTGAACGTTTCGACGTCTTACGTTCACCACACGTTAATAAAACTTCTCGTGACCAATTCGAAATTCGTACACATTTACGCTTAATGGATATTATTGATCCAACAGACAAAACTGTTGATGCTTTAATGAAATTAGACTTACCAGCGGGCGTAGACGTTGAAATCAAAATCTAATGTCAATTAATTTTCGATTGAAAATATCGAAAAGTCTGCATTAGTAAGACAGTTTACTTATTAAGTTTATTTGTCTTTCTGTTTCTTTTCACTCAATGCGCTTTTGTTCTTTCCGTTTACTTAAACTGAAGCGCATCGAAAAGACAGATAAAAATATAAAAAATAGACTGAAAAAAAAGCCCCATTAAATTAATTTAATGAGGCCATTTTTTTGGCTGTTTGATAGAAATTTTTAATTAAAAAAAATTAAAAATGGGCCAGTTGTAGTTTTTTCACCAGTTCTTGCAAAGCCTGTCCACGATGACTAGCGTTGTTTTTTTCATCTGGATCCATTTCTGCGGCCGTAATTCCAAGATGGGGTTGCATAAAAAGTGGGTCGTAGCCGAAGCCATTTCTCCCTCGTAAATTATACGCAATTTCCCCGTGCCAAATGCCTTCTGCGATGACAGGGCAAGGATCAAGCTCATGTCGGACACAGACGATAACACAATAATAATACGCGGATCGATCCGTGTAATTTTCTAATTCTATTAATAATTTTTGATTATTACGGGCATCAGAACGTGGTTCGCCAGCATAACGGGCGGAATGAACTCCAGGCGCATGATTTAAGATAGGAACACAAATGCCAGAGTCATCAGCTAAGGCAGGTAAACCGGAATAATGACTGGCTTGTCTAGCTTTCGCTAGCGCATTTTCCACAAAAGTGGAATGAGGTTCTTCTGCTTCAGGAACATTAAATGCTGTTTGGGGGTACAACTCAAAACCATGGGGTGTTAAAATTTCGTGGATTTCTCGGATTTTACCAGGATTACCACTTGCAATAACGAGTTTTTTCATAAGCTGATTGAAATAAGAAATGCCAACATTAAACAAACTATCCCAATCAAAATAACTTAATCAGGATAGAACAAATTAGTTTTTCTAAATTAAAATTCACTCCAATCATCGTCATCATAGGATGATGTAGGAGGGGTTGCAGTAGGGGTCGCAGGCGCCGTTTTAGTTGTCGTAGAAGGGCGTGAAGGTACTGCGCTCACCGTTTTTGATTTATCCGTCGTTGATGTGACAGATTTTGTTTCTGTGTGTGTCGTATTTGCAGAAGCCGCCGTTGTTGTGGAGTGACTGGATGAACGAGATGAAAAAGATGAAGTTTTAAAGGTACTGTTTGTACTGGTTTTTTTCACACTCGGAGTTGCTTTGTTCAAACTACTACTATATTTGTCCACTTTGAAAACACGAACAACATTGGTCAAATTAGACGCTTGATTTTCTAATCCTTCTGCGGATTGATTGGCCACTTCAACAAGAGAAAGATTTTGTTGTGTGCCACTATCCATTTGCATAATTGAAGATTTAACTTGTTCAATTCCGCTCGTTTGCTCAATCGAAGCGGCCGAAATTTCAGCAACAATATCTGTAACACGACGAACAGAGCTTACAATTTCTTGCATTGTATCGCCAGCACGTGTTGCAAAGGAGCTCCCCTCTTCTACACGAGTGACAGAATCTGTGATCAACACTTTAATATCTTTTGCAGCACTCGCAGAGCGTTGTGCAAGCGTACGTACTTCATTAGCAACGACAGCAAAACCGCGTCCTTGTTCCCCCGCGCGGGCGGCTTCGACCGCTGCATTCAAGGCTAAAATATTAGTTTGGAATGCAATATTGTCAATAATACCAATAATATCCGCAATTTTACGAGAACTTTCTGTAATAGAATTCATGGTAGAGACAACTTGGCTGACAACTTCCCCGCCTTTTTCTGCCACTTCAGCAGTACTTAATACAAATTGATTAGCTTGACGGGCATTATCCGCATTTTGACGCACAGTATGTGCAATACTTTCCATACTGGATGCGGTTTCACGTAATTGTCCTGTTTGTTGTTGTGTGCGATGATATAAATCATTATTGGAAGAAGCAATGTTTTTGGAAGCATCATTAATTTGATCAGTCGATGTTTGTACATCTGTGATCAATTGGCATAAATTAGTGTTGGTTTTATTAATATAATTTTTAACTTCACCAAATGTGCCTTTGTAATTTCCATCCATTTTTTGTGTTAAATTACCTTGAGACATCGCATCTAACACTTTCACTACATCCGATAAACCTGTTTGTAACAAAGAAAGCAAATTATTTAAACCATTGCCCAATTCAAGCATAAAGCCTTTTCGGTTTTGGGTATTGACATGTTTTTGGAAATCCCCTGCGACTGCATTGTCAACAAGTCCTTGAATTTCCGTAACAAGTTCTTGTAAATTGTCAACAACAGTATTGACACTGCGTTTAATTTCTCCAAAAGAACCTGGATAATCACGGGTAATTTTTTGTCCAAGATCACCGCGTGCTAAAGCCCCCGCCACCCGGGCAATGTCTTCTGCCACTGCACTATTACTGTTTAATAATTCGTTAATGCTTTGTCCTAGTTGTCTTGCGAAACCAGTCCGATGGGCGACATCCATTTTTTTAGAAAAATCGCCCCGTGCGCTGGCGGTCACCATTTGTTGCATCTCAGAGACAACTTTATTTAAGTTATCTTGCATACTTTTCATTACGTGTACAAGACTTCCTGTTTCGCCTTGAGGGATGGGATTATTGAGATCCCCATCTGCAATCCGTTGCAGAATTTTAACAGCTTCACTGGGATCACAGCCTAGTTGGCGTGTGACCCGTTGTTTAAAAATCATGTATTGTGCAATACCCATCACAATTACAACTAGAATTGCCACTATTATTGTTGTCATATAGATTTTACCTACGTACTTGCTGGATAAGATTTATCAGATATTTTAAGGTTAAAAAACTACTTTTTTCATTATTTTTTTAAGGAAAAAGAGAACTTCTATTGGAAAATAATATTTTGTATTAATAAAATCACATAAAATGAAAAAACTTTCTATAGTTCTATCTCCTTATGATTCTAGACGAATTGCTTTTGATTATACAATAAAAGCCCATTTATTAAACGATAAATCAATCTCCCATTTATTCAGAGAAGAAACAAAAATGAGAATGATCAAATCCACTCTATTTTAAATAAATCTGGAAGCTTCATTCACCTTTTTTGAAATTATGTCATAATAATTGACCTTCTCCATCCAATTTAAACTCTCAGTATAAAAAATATGGAATATGCCAAAATAGAATTAGAAATTAACAAATTACGTGAAACAATTTTGTATCATAATCACCTTTATTATGACTTAAATAATCCAGAAATTAGTGATGCTGAATATGATCAACTTTTTGAGCAATTAAGAAGGATCGAAGAAAAATTTCCTGCATTACAATCGCCCACCTCGCCGACCTTACGGGTAGGAGGTAATCCTGTGAGCGATTTTCCTGCAGTGCATCATTTAACCCCAATGCGTTCGTTAGATAAAATTTTGCCCAGTCTTGAGCCATTAAAACAGTTAATTGAATTTGATCAAAAACTGCGTCAAATTTTAGCAGCGCAATTAGATGATCTGGAATACTTGGCTGAACCAAAATTAGACGGTTTAGCCGTGAACTTGATTTACGAAAAAGGTATTTTGATGGAAGCGGCAACAAGAGGCGATGGGCAAACTGGAGAAGGCATTTTACAAAATGTCAGAACCATGCGAACAATTCCATTGGCGTTGCAAGGCGAAAAAATTCCAGAAAAAATTGAAATTCGTGGAGAAGTGTTATTATTTAAAACCGAATTTCAACGTTTGAATGAAGAACAATTGGCCGAAGAGAAAGAGCCTTTTAAAAATCCGCGAAATGCAGCAGCCGGCAGTTTACGACAATTAGATTCTCGTATTACCGCTAAACGGAATTTGACTTTTATTGCTTATGGAATTGGATTATCTGAACCTGAGTCGCTTTGGCATACAGAAGAACATATTCGGTTACAACTCAGTGAATGGGGTTTTTTGGTTCCAGAATGGCTGAAAATTGCACAAAACCCTCAAGAATTACTCGATTTTTATCATCTATTGGAAGCAAAACGCGATCAACTACCTTATGAAATTGACGGGGTTGTTTATACGGTTAATGAAAAATCTTATCAAAAAATCTTGGGGGCAGTAGCACATAGCCCACGTTATGCCGTCGCGCATAAGTTTCAAGCAGCGGAGGCAATCACACAAATTTTGGATGTAAAAGTCCAAGTCGGAAGAACCGGTGCGCTCACGCCTGTTGCGTTATTAGAGCCGGTTAATATTGGCGGAGTAACGGTAAGTCATGCCAGTTTGCATAATTTTGATGAACTGGCTCGAAAAGATATCCGTATTGGAGATTTTGTCCTTGTGCAACGGGCTGGCGATGTGATTCCTTATGTGGTACATGCCATTCCAGAACGTCGGCCAGACGAAACCCGACCTATTTCGCATCCGACGCATTGTCCTGTTTGTCATTCTCATACAGTGAAATTGGAGACTGAAACAATTTGGCGCTGTAGTGGTGGATTAATTTGTCCAGCTCAACAAAAGCGCGCCTTGATTCATTTTGCTTCTCGTAAAGCAATGAATATTGAAGGACTTGGAAAAAAATTGGTTGATCAACTGATTGATCAAAGTGTGATTCGTTCTCCAGTCGATTTGTATCGTCTTGGTTTGTTGTGTTTAGCTAATTTGGAACGAATGGGCAAAAAATCTGCCCAGAATTTATTACAAGAAATAGAGAAAAGTAAAAATACGACCTTGTCGCGTTTTATTTATGCGTTGGGCATTCGTCATGTTGGTGAAGTCACTGCGAAAACATTAGCGCAACATTTAGGTTCATTAGAGGCTTTTCTTGAGGTTACTGAAGAGATATTACTAACAATTCCTGATATTGGTCCAACGAGTACGGCTGAGATTCTGCGTTTTTTAGAAGAGCCGCATAATCAGGAAATTATTGCCCAACTGATTGCAAATGGCATTCATTTTGATCAAGAAAAAGATCGGCCTCTTCCGATTTCTTTTTTTACTGGGAAAACATTTGTTTTAACAGGCACATTACCGACTCTTTCCCGGGATGAAGCTAAAGCAAAGATTGAGCAATATGGTGGAAAAGTGTCAAGTGCTATTTCTAAAAAAACGAATTATCTAGTTGTTGGTGAGAACGCAGGAAATAAATTAGAAAAAGCGATTGAGTTAGCGATTCCGCAATTAAATGAAAATGAATTGATCAAGCTCCTTGAAGAACAATAATTACTATTTTTCTAAGCATTATGACTATTACAAATTAGAGAGTGATGTTAAAATAGTGACTGTTTTATTTAAAAATAAAAAAAATAGTATTTTTGTTTAATAATCTTAAATTATTTCAATAAAAAATGAAAAATTCAATTCGTAAGGCAGTTTTTCCAGTTGCTGGATTGGGGACACGATTTTTACCTGCAACAAAGGCGAGCCCCAAAGAAATGCTTCCTGTGGTAGATAAACCAATTATTCAATATGCTGTTGAAGAAGCCATTGATTCTGGAATTACAGAGTTAATTTTTATTACAGGACGAAATAAGCGCGCCATTGAAGATCATTTCGATAAAGCCTTTGAGCTTGAAATGGATTTAACGCATAAAGGCAAAAAAGAATTATTACAGTTAGTGAAAACTATTTTGCCGAAGCATGTGAATTGTATTTACATTCGCCAATCAGAAGCGTTAGGGTTAGGACATGCTGTATTATGTGCCAAGCCCATCGTTGGAAATGAGCCGTTTGCAGTGTTATTAGCAGATGATTTGATTCAAAGTGATAAGCCAGTTCTGAAGCAAATGATTGATGCACATGAATATTACCATGCATCGATTTTGGGTGTTGAAAAAATTGAGCCAGAACAAACAAAACAATATGGTGTAGTTAAACCATCGAATGTTTTTACAGAACAGATTTTACAAATTAGCCATATTATAGAAAAGCCTACTCCTGAAAAAGCGCCCTCCAATTTAGGTGTGGTTGGGCGGTATATTTTGACGCCGCGTATTTTTTCTGAATTAGAAAACACCAAAGCAGGGGCAGGGGGGGAAATTCAATTAACTGATGCGATTGAAAGTCTGATTAGCCATGAGCAAGTCTTAGCACATATTTTTAATGGAAAACGCTATGATTGTGGAAGTAAATTAGGTTACTTGAAAGCAACTTTAGAATATGCAATTACGCATCCAGAAGTTGGGGAAGAATTCACAAAATATTTAAAAAATTTTATTTGTACAACAGAATAAAAGAAAAAATTTGAAAAATTAAAACAAGACGTGTTTTTTTCCTGTTTTGAAAAGAACGCGTCTTTTTTTATGTGAGAAGTAAATTAATTATCATAATTTCTGAAGAAAAAAGTAATTTTGAAAACATAACTTGACAGCATGAAACAAATAAGTACAAAATAACTAAGTTTCTTTTCCAAGTTGCTTCCTATTTCTTTTTTTAGGAGAAGGTTATTAATGGAAAATATTATAAATCGTACGATTGAAATTGCCCAAAAATTAAAAAAATCTCCTGTTGTCGCCCAGGAGAAACAACTAACACGATGCATAGAATCTTTGTTTGACTCGAAACAAAGTCATATTTTGAGCGTCAGCGTGCATCCGTTAGAAAATGCAACAGTAATAGAGTGTTTAATGGATTTAATTCAAACTAAAAAAAGTTTGGGAAAAAATCCACATTTACATCAAATTGTGGCCCTCCATCCTCATGAAGGTTACAATAATGACATCACAATGATTCGTGCTTTAGAAGAGGCCGAAGCAATTTTATTTGTGCATGATTTGAAACAGGGCGTGCTTGATTCGACAGAAATTGCATTTTTGATGAGTGTTCAAGCCCATTGGAAAAGCGTGGTCCACTTTTTGGAAAAGACCATTTTAGTTTTCACTAATATGGATAATCTCCCGCCAGAAGAAAGCCAAGATATTAGCAGTACAATTAAACAACAAATTCAGTACCTTTTTCATGTAGATACTTATGCAATTGGTTGGCAGATAGTCAATACCCATCTGTATGTCGCGGGAAAATCAGAAAATGATCCTGAACAAATTGCAGAGTCAAATATTGAAATGCTCAAACAGTTTATTAATGAGCTGACATATAGGATTTCAATTCGCCCCGAATTTTCCGATGAACGAAAACAGTATATTTTAGAACAAATTCCACTGTGTCAAAGTGAAATTAAAAAATTTGGGATTCAACTTGTTCATGAGCTTCAATTGTTACACGCCGAAAAAGAACAAGCCGATAAAAAACTAGTACAATTTTTAGAACAATATCAATTTGATGTGTCAACATTGCTGAGTGATTTACTCCTACAAATGACACATTATCTGAAGCATAAAAAATCGAAGAAAAAAAGTCGGCAAAAACAAAAAGACATAAAAGCGCGTATTCGCGAGCATTTTGATTTGGCTTTTCACCAGTTGGCAGTCAATTATGCTTTCCCTTCAGATATGACGCCGCGCCTCAAAAAAGTCAAGAAAAAATTTATCGAAAAAGAATTAACAATTTATTTAAAAGAATTATTTGCGGATTCTTTTTATTTTATTGAAATGCAGAAGCATGTGGAGTCTGTTCAGCACATTCTTCAGGAAAAAATGGCCCGTTCTTGTCTTTTAGAGGAACATTTATCATCACTGAATGATCTGCAAAAATTAATTGAGCAATATCAATAATTGAATAGGAAATTACATGAAGACATGCCCTTTTTGTCAACCAGAAAAATTGAAATTGGCAGCAGAAAATCTTCTTGCCTTTGCTGTCTATGATCTTTATCCGGTTAATCTGGGACACTGTTTGATTATCCCAAAAAGACATGTATCGTCTTTTTTTGAATTAATGCCTGAAGAAGTGCAAGCCTGTTTTGAGCTTTTGCAGCAAATGAAAAATCAAATTGATTCGATTCATGGACCTGTTACCTATAATATAGGCATAAATGATGGACCAGATGCGGGACAAAGTATTCCACATGTGCACATTCATTTGATTCCACGTTATAAGGGAGATAGTGCGGATCCACGCGGGGGTGTCCGACTTATTTTCCCTGAGCGCGCGATTTATACTGGGGCAAAAAAACCAGAGTAAAAAATTTATTTTTGGTTTAATGCGAGTGTTAATCCCTCTTGCCAATGCGGAATGTTGACACCAAATTGATTAAATAATTTTTCAGAGGAAAGCGTTGAATAATAAGGGCGGGCCGCAGGGAGCGGGTATTCTGTGGCGGGAATCGGATAAATTTGAGGAGGAGTCGGAATCTGCTCAGGTGAACCTTCGATAATGGCTTTGGCAAATTCATACCATGTCGTTTGTCCTGCTGCCGTGGCGTGATAAATGCCACTTTTGGCCAATCGCTCTTCAGGAGAGAAACGTTCCATTTGAATCACCAAAAAAGAAACCAATTCTGCTAAATGGCGTGCCCATGTTGGTGCACCAAATTGGTCATTAATAATTTTCAGCTCTGGGCGTTCTTGCGCTAATTTCAAAATTGTGAGCAAGAAATTTTTACCGCGTGTGGCATAAACCCAACTTGTTCGTAAAATCAAGTGAGGAAAAGGGGTGTGTGCCGCAAAATCAAGAATCGCTTGTTCCCCTAATGCTTTGCTTTGTCCATAGACATTAATAGGATGGAGCGGGTCCGTTTCAACATAAGGTTTTGTGTTGCTGCCATTAAAAACATAATCTGTCGAAAAATGAATCAGCGGAATATTTAACTGGCTAGCCAACATTGCTAAAGTGTGTACTGCATGATAATTCACTTGCATTGCTGTTTCAGGTTCTTTTTCCGCTTGGTCCACTGCAGTATAAGCAGCAGGATTGATAATCCAATCTGGGCGATGTGTTTCAATGAAAGCTTGAATTGATTCGTTTTGATTTAAATCAAATTCAGAACGAGTAGGGGCAAGAATCGTCCCAAAACAACTGAGTGTCCGAGCTAATTCAAACCCCACTTGTCCTGTGATGCCCGTAATCAAAATTTTACGGGTTGCTTGAGCTGTTGGATATGCCATATTCTTGCCCCTTCTTCAATCTTTAATGTTGATTGTGCTGTCAAAAAAGAAAAAATTATTCTTCTGATTCAGCCGCTTTATTTGCTTCGATAGCAACAACAGCAGGATTTTCACCGTGGTTGAGTGCAACACTTTCAACACCAGCAGGTAAAGTAATATCTGCTAAATGAATAGAATGTCCAACTTCTAATGCACTTAAATCAACAATAACGGCTTCTGGTAAATCTTTTGGTAAACATAAAACATCTAATTCAGTCACGATATGATGAACAACGCCACCAACATGAACACCAGGTGCTTTTTCTTCATTTGTAAAATGAACAGGCACTTTTAAGTGTAATTTTTCGTTAGCATCAACACGTTGGAAGTCAATGTGTAAAACAGCGGGTTTGAATGAATGATATTGTACTGCACGCAATACAACTAATTCTTTATTACCATCAATATTGACAGTTAAAACTGAAGAATGAAATGCTTCTTCTTGTAATTGACGATAAATATCTTTATGTACCAATTTGATTGAAATAGGATCTGCTTGTCCGCCGTAAATAATTGCAGGGATTACACCAGCACGGCGAAGGCGGCGGCTCGCACCTGTACCTTCTTCAACACGTTTTTGAGCGTTCACTTCGAAATTCATGTATTTCTACTCCAAATAAAATAAAAAAGACTCCGCGACCAGAGTCACTGACAAAAAATTAAATTTCTTCTTCAAACAAAGAACTGACAGACGCTTCATTGCTGACGCGTTGAATTGTTTCTGCCATTAGTTTAGCACAAGTCACTTGACGAATTTTCGCGCAGGCACTAGCTTCTGGACTTAATGGAATAGTATCTGTGACCACTAATTCGTCTAAAGAAGAATGATGAATTCGTTCAACAGCTTTACCAGATAAAACAGGATGTGTACAGTATGCTAAAACGCGCTCTGCTCCATTTTCTTTTAATGCATTGGCGGCCTCACACAAAGTGTTGGCTGTATCAACCATGTCATCCATAATGACACACGTACGGTTTTTAACATCACCAATGATATTCATGACTTTAGCTACGTTCGCTTTTGGACGACGTTTATCGATAATTGCTAAATCGACATCCAAGCTTTTCGCAATGGCCCGGGCCCGCACAACTCCCCCAACATCGGGAGAAACAACCATTAAATTATCATAATGGCGGAGGCGTAAATCGTCCAATAATAAGGGAGAAGCATAGATGTTATCTACTGGAATATCAAAAAAGCCTTGGATTTGATCAGAGTGCAAGTCCATGGTAATGACGCGATCCACCCCTACACTGGTCAACATATTTGCTACAACCCGTGCGCTAATCGCCACGCGTGCTGAACGTAAACGACGATCTTGACGCGCATATCCAAAATAAGGAATCGCTGCTGTAATGCGCCCTGCAGAAGCCCGACGCAACGCGTCTACTAATAAGATGACTTCCATTAAATTGTCATTGGTAGGAGAACAGGTCGATTGTAAAATAAAAACGTCATGGCCACGGACATTTTCTAATACTTCAACCATAATTTCACCATCGCTAAAACGACCAACGACAGCACGACCTAAATGAATCCCTAAATGCTTGACGACTTCTTCGGCTAATTGTGGGTTGGCATTCCCAGTAAAAACCATTAAATTTTCGTAAGACACGATGATCCTCGGAAAGAACTAAAGAATATGAAAGGATTTAAAGTAAAAAACCTTTCTAAATAATGGAGATGATTTTATCTAGTGTAGTCAAATTCTATAGAGAAAATTTCGCGCTATTCTAAACAAATAGACGCTTTTTTCAGATATTTTCTCATCTGCAATTGTATTGCAATCTGTGCATTATACAATACTGTTTTGTAAAATTAAATCAACAGGGGCTGTTTATTTAATTTTTATTGCAATCTTTCAATCGTTGTGTATTTTTTACATAATTATTTATTGTCATTTGGTTTTTTCTGGATGAGAGAAGGCGTGTAATCTTTTCCTAAAGACAATAAAAAAAATCCCACTTTCAGGAAAGTGGGATTCTTATATTCTGGCTGGGGAGGTAGGATTCGAACCTACGAATGCCGGAATCAAAATCCGGTGCCTTACCACTTGGCGACACCCCAACTGGGTCTTGTTTTCTACAACAACGCTTTAGTGATGAAAGCGTCGAAGTGATGTGCTGCATTATATAGTATGTTTTCTGCTGTTGTCAAGTCTTTTGTTTCGATAAATAAGCAACAACCTGAACCTGTCATTCTTACTTCATATTCTTGATCAACTTGATTACAGAGTACGTCATAGCATTTTTTAACTATGGGCTCTAGCGCAAAAACAACTGGCAGCAAGTCATTTTTCAACAACACTGTATGATGTGTTGCTTGAAAGTCTGCTATTCTGATGGATTTCGTTTCTCTTGTCAAGAGATTACTTGAAAAAATTTTTGCGGTAGAAACATGAACAGGGGGAACAACGACGACAAAGTACCGTTCAGGCAGGGTGATTGGCGTCAATTTTTCACCAATACCCGTCGCAAAAGCATTATGTCCATAGAGAAAAATGGGGACATCGGCGCCAAGACTTAATCCTAATGTTTGTAATGTTTCAGAAGATAAATTTAATTGCCATAATTGATTGAGCATCATCAATGTTGTGGCCGCATCAGAACTTCCTCCCCCCATGCCCCCACCTACAGGAAGATTTTTTTCGATCTGAATTTCCACACCATAGGGAACCTGATAGCTTTGTTGTAAAAGACGGGCCGCGCGAACACACAAATCAGATTCAGGATCCGCCACATAATTTTGCGGATTGCGTAAAATAATATGATTATCTGATTCGCGTAAGAAAAAATCTAAAAAATCGGCGCGGTCAACCCGTTGAAAAACTGTTTCTAAAAGATGATAACCATCATCACGTCGCCCAACCACATGCAAAAATAAATTGAGTTTGCCATATGCAGGACAACGTAATAATTCCTTTTGCATACAAAATCCTTTTGATAAAAAAATTATTTCTTCTGGTATGAATAAGAAGAAACCGCTTGCTGATAAAGAGGCATCACTTTGGGTAAATAGCTTTGAATTTTTGTAATCCGGGCTTGATCAGTCGGATGTGTGCTTAATAAAGGGATATTTGGGGTTTTATCTTGAGCGGCCATTTTGCGCCACAAAGAGACCGCTGCTTCAGGGTTATATCCGGCGCGGGCCATCAGTTCTAAACCAACAATATCTGCTTCTGCCTCCATGTCACGGCTATTCGGGAGCTGAAATCCTACCACCCCAAGCGTTTGGAGAACCGTCATGGTACTTCCTTCCCGTGCTTTTTTTGAAGTCAACGCAATGCCCCCTAAAATAATTTGCTGGGCATAAGCTTGAGAAAGCTTTTCTCGAGAGTGTTCACGCAAAGCATGGGCGATTTCATGCCCCATGACCGCTGCAATTTCATCGTCCGTCAATTTTAAAGTACGTAAAATCCCTGTATAAAAAGCGATCTTGCCTCCCGGCATACAATAGGCGTTGATCAAATCGCTTTCAATTAAGTTGACTTCCCATTTCCATTTTTGTGCATCAGGACGAAAGATGCCGATTTGTGGCACAATTCGATTCATAATACGGCGCAATCGAGTCAGTTGTTTGGGATCCTGATTGAGTTTTCCTTTTGTCTTATAATCTTTCATATCAGTCATATAAGATCTTAGGGCTTGATCAGTAACCGCTTGCGCACTAACTATCATATATTGTTTTCGATCAAGTCCGACGGCTCCAGATTGTGTAGTTTGAACTGCGGTACAAGCCGACAAAGAAAAAACCGTAATAAATGCAACGAAGCTGATCCAATATCGCTGCATTTTTTGTTGTAACAAAATACGCATCTAGTCTCGTCCTCTTTGTGTAAAATTTGCATCGCATTCAGGATATTTCTTTAAGAAAGACGCCCGTTCCACGGGGTTGAACATATTATCTAAACGATCACATTGTCCTTTTTTGTTTTTCTTATCTTTTTTCTTGTCTTTTTTATAAGCAATGTCATTATTATTTGTTACAGCCGGTGTTACTTTGACATACTTCGGTTTTTTGTGATCCTCTTTGAATAAATTTACTTTTTTTGATTTGCCGCCTTTCCCGCCTTTTCCACCTTTTGCCATTGCGAGAGGCGTTGTCAACACACTCAGACTAACGAGGGCAACCATACATAATGTCTTGACTTTTTGATTCATGAAAAATGTCCTTATAGAGAATAAAAAAATACTACTATTTCGTCTCTGAAGTTTTGTGACAGAAGTAGACAATCCTATTGTTTTTAGGGATAATATACACTCTTTTTGCCAACTTCAGCAGATGCTTTTTCTATGCAATTTCCTTGGAAATATTCCGTTTTTTTATCATTTAGACAGCATTTTTCGTTAATTTACAGCATGGCAGAGCGAGATGTCATCGGACGTTATCGCGGGTCCTTTTTGGGGCTGGCGTGGTCTTTTGTAGTTCCGCTTTTTATGCTTGCCGTCTATACCTTCTTTTTTGGAATGATTTTAAAAGTGCGTTGGAATGCGCAATTACCGCAGGATCATTCTAATTTTGCTGTCATTTTATTTGCGGGTCTGATTATTTTTAATTTCTTTTCAGACTGTGTCGGTCGTGCGCCCGACCTTATTTTACAAAACGTTAATTACGTCAAAAAAGTTGTCTTTCCGCTCGAAATTTTTGCGTGGGTCAATATTTTCAGCGGTTTGTTTCATTTTATGATGAGCTGGATCATTTTAGCAATTTTTTGTGTTTTTTCTGGATTTACGCCGCATTTAACATGGTTATTTTTACCCGTATTACTTTTGGTTTTTTCAAGTTTTATTTTGGGATTGACTTGGATTTTTTCTGCTTTAGGGGTGTATATCCGAGATAGTGGCCAAATTATTCGCTTGGGATTAACCGTATTATTATATTGTAGTCCGATTTTTTATCCACTCAGTGCCGTTCCAGAAAAAGTCCGATTTCTTTTTTATTTCAATCCGTTAACTTATATTGTAGAAGAATTTCGAAATTTAATGTTATGGGGGCAGGTGCCTAATTGGAAAATTTTAGGCATTTATGCGGTAATGAGTGTGCTTTGTATGCATATTGGTTTTAAACTTTTCCAAAAAGCACGGCGGGGGTTCGCGGATGTCCTCTAATTCTTCAGAAAAAGAAATTGCTATTCAAATCAGTGGTTTAAGTAAATGTTATCAAATTTATGATAAACCTTATTATCGATTATTACAAAGTTTTTTTGGAAAAAATAAGCAATATTACCGTGAATTTTGGGCCCTTCGTGACGTGGCGCTCACTATTTATAAAGGCGAAACGGTCGGGATTATTGGACAAAATGGTTCAGGGAAATCCACTTTATTGCAATTATTATGCGGGACTTTGACGCCTACCGCTGGAGAGATTCAAGTTAATGGACGGGTTGCGGCTCTATTAGAATTGGGGGCAGGTTTTAATCCAGAATTTACCGGGCGTGAAAATGTTTATATGAACGCGACGATTTTGGGGTTAAGTCGTGCTGAAATAGACGCTCGTTATGACAAAATTGTTGCGTTTTCTGAAATTGGTGACTTTGTTGATCAGCCTGTGAAAACCTATTCAAGTGGAATGTATGTCCGATTAGCTTTTTCGGTGATTGCCCACGTAGATGCGGATATTTTAATTGTAGACGAAGCCTTAGCAGTAGGAGATGCCTTTTTTACACAAAAATGTATGCGTTTTCTACGTCAGTTCCGTGAAAAAGGCACCATTTTATTTGTCAGTCATGATAATGCTGCGGTAGTAAATTTATGTCATCGGGCTGCTTGGTTATCCCACGGCGCATTGCAAAAAATGGGATCAGCTAAAGAGGTGAGTACGGCTTATATGGAAAAACTCTTTGAAGCCCGTCAAGGACAAATTGATCTCAGTGGTCATCAAATTGCCGCCCAAAAAGAAAAATCCCAAGACGAAATTATTCAGGGATTATTTCGGCAAATTCAACCGATTGTTGATCCACGTTGGGAAGAAATTAATCAAACAAATGCTCGAAATGTGTTAGAAATCTTTGAATTTAAAGAGGAAATGGGGGCTTTTGGAACGGGAAAAGCCAAAATCAAGTATGTTGCTTTGCTTGACGAAAAAGGGAAAAAATTAACAACCGTGTTAGGTGGGGAAACAGTTCAGTTGATAGTTGCTTTTACTGCTTTTGAACCACTTTTTTCTGTCATTATTGGTTTTATTGTAAAAGATCGCTTAGGTCAAAACCTTTTTGGTGAAAATAGTTATTTAACATATCGTCATCAACCTTTGGCTTTGCAAGAAAATCAAACTTATTTGGCACGGTTTGCTTTTCAAATGCCTATTTTGCCCGTTGGGGATTATGCCGTGGCGGCAGCCATTGCTGAAGGCACGCAAGAAGAACATGTACAACATCATTGGATGCATGAAGCTTTAATTATTCGATCACAAACAAGTAGTGTGAGCACGGGATTGGTTGGATTACCCATGATGGCCATTGAATTTTTGCCTCCTGAACACTCTCTTGAAATCGCAGAACGCTCGATGTAACACGCGTTGTGATCTTCTTTATTTCTGTTTTTTTTAGTTAAAATCAAAATGAATTTTCCGCCAATTGACGTTATTATTCCTGTTTATCGTAGCCTTGACGAAACGCGCGCGTGCTTAGAAAGCATTTGGGCTTATCCACAATCTTGTCAAATGAATCTGATTGTCATTAATGATTGTAGCCCTGAACCTGAACTGGTTATCTATCTGAATACAATTGCATTAGAAAAAGAAATGATTTTACTTCACAATGAGGAAAACTTGGGATTTGTGGGGACCGTAAATCGAGGGATGGCGCTTAATCCGACACATGATGTTTTGCTTCTCAACAGTGATACAGAAGTGACGAATAATTGGCTTGAAAAAATTCAAAAGGCCGCCTATGCCACCGACAAAGTGGGATCTGTGACGCCTTTTTCAAATAATGCAACGATTTGTAGCTATCCGCGATTTTGTGAAGATAATCCGTTACCAACAGGGTGGACTCTTGCAGAAATTGATCAATTATGTGCACAAGTGAATGCGGGAAAAACCGTCGAGGTCCCGACGGGTGTGGGCTTTTGTATGTATATTCGTCGGGATTGCTTAAATGAAGTTGGTTTATTTGATGTGGCGCATTTTGGCAAAGGTTATGGCGAAGAAAATGATTTTTGTATGCGGGCATCCTACCAAGGATGGAAAAATCTCTTTTTGCTAGACACTTTTGTGCATCATAAAGGGGGCGTCAGTTTTGGTGATAGCCAAAATCCCCGTAAACAAAAGGCGATGGAAGTCTTGCGGGAATTACACCCGCAGTACGACATGTTGGTATTAAAACATATTCAAAAAGATCCCGCCCGTTCTGCGCGTTTTGCATTAGATATGGCGCGTTTACAAGCCCGTCCGACGATCTTGTTTGTCAATCATAATCGGGGCGGCGGGACATTGCGCCATGTTCACGAGTTTGATCGCCCTGAATTTGCAACTAAATTTAATTTAGTTATGCTATCTTCTGGCAGGAATGGCCAAGCAGAAATTTCTTTTTTAAGTCAATATGATACATTAAAAATTTATTTTAAAATAGACCGAGACTATGAGGTTTTTATCGACTTTCTGAAGAAAATTCACGTGAAGCGAATACATTATCATCATACGTTAGATCATCATCCATTGATATGGACGCTTGGGGAGATAGTGGGTTGTGCTTTTGATGTGACGCTTCATGATTATTATTTTATTTGTCCACAAATTAGTTTAACAAATGAAAAAGGGCAGTATTGCCTTGAAAAAGGTGAAAAAGATTGTGAAATTTGCCTGAAAAAAAATATGGCCCCTCAAAATATTACTATACAAAAATGGCGGCAAGAAGGGCATCATTTTTTACAAAAAGCCGAACGTATTTTTTGTCCATCAAGAGATGTTCACGGGAGAATGACGCGTTATTTTCCTGATTTAGCAAAGAAATTACATTTTGTCTATCATTTAGATTATTTCGATTTTGAAAAAGAAATTTCACGGGTCATCCCTTCTCGACTTGCTGAAAAAAATGTTTTAAAAATCGTTGTATTAGGAGCGCTCAGTCCAATTAAAGGCGCAGATATTTTAGAAGCGACAGCGCTTTTGGCTAAAAAAATGCAGGCGCCTGTAGAATTTCATCTTTTAGGATATGGTTATCGTCATTTGGTACAATCTCCCAAAGCTGCTTTGATTGTACATGGTCCTTACGAAGAAGCGTTTCTTGCTGAAAAAATCAATGCCATTCAGCCACATCTTGTATGGTTTCCTGCGTTATGGCCAGAAACATATAGTTATACATTAAGTGCGAGTTTTGCATTGCATTTGCCCGTTGTTTGTACAAATTTAGGGGCTTTTGCAGAGCGAGTGAGTGGTCGGCCGTGGAGTTGGGTGTGTCCATGGGATTGGACCGCAACGATGTGGCTCGAATTTTTTACGACAATTCGCTCCCAACATTTTCGTACAGGCAAATCGCCCGATCTTTTTGTTTTTTCTGAAGATTTATTCGCTACTGATTTTGATTATTATAAAGCTTATGTCCCTGAATATCTCTCAAAGAATTTAACAAAACAAATGGGTGAAAAGTTACAATTACAAACACTTATCCATTCTGTTGAAAAAAGGCAAGTGCCTTTTTTGACATGGAAAGAAAAGCTTTCTCATAAAGTACGGACGCAGACTTTACATTTTGTGACACTTTTGAGACGGAGTGCGTTTTTACGAAACCTGATGCAAAAAATTTCACCCAATTTACAACGGCGCGTAAAAAGTTGGCTATTGGGTAACCGAAATTAACTGTCTATGACAGCTTCACAAGGGTTTTATTGATAGAAATTTTAAGAAAAAAGATTTTTTTGTTGTACAATAAAAACATTTCACAAATTGTAAAGTATAAATGGCGTGAATAAAATGGATTTTGACTTGAAAAAATAAAAACAATATCCATGTGCATATCATGCCTGTTCATACCTGTTGTGAAATAAAGAAAAAAGCTATGTGGAAAGACAAAACAAGTATCAACCAATTATATTTGTTGTCTTTGAGTCATCTTCTTGGCAAAATAGGTTAAAACAGACCTAAATAAGCATACAGAATCTTGTTTGCTTTTTCTTTTCGTTTTTTGTATTCACGACTAAATGAAAAGAAAAAATGAATGAATTTAGTGTGTTGAAAGTTAAAATTCTCTATTTTTGAGGCTTTTTATGAAAAAAATTAATGTTTTAATTGCATCTGCGTTTACATTATTGACTTTTGCACAAGGTGCATTGGCAGAAACAAAAATTGGTTTTGTCAACACAGATCGCATTTTCCGTGATGCCTCTCCTGCGGTAAAAGCACAGAAAAAATTAGAAAAAGAATTTGGTCCCCGTGATCAAGAATTACAAAAAATGGCAAAACAATTGCGTGACTTGCAAGTGAAGTTAGAAAAAGAAGGCATGACAATGAGTGAAGCAGATCGTCGTAATAAAGAACGCGATTTAGCTAACTTGAGCCGTGAATTCCAACGCACACAACGTGAGTTCCGTGAAGACTTAAATATTCGTCGTAATGAAGAGTTAGCCCAATTACAAGAGAGAGCGAATAAAGTCATTCAAAGCATTGCAGAAACAGAGAAGTTTGACTTGATTTTGCAAGATGCAGTGTATAGCAGCCCTCGCATTGATATTACAGACAAAGTCTTGAAATCATTAGAAAAATAATCTCTTCTCTCGTTGTCAAAGGCGCTTCGGCGCCTTTTGTTTTCTGTTGTTCACATCAGTTTTTCTTTCGTTTTTGAATACATAAATATAGTTAAATAAAATAAAGATGACAAATCAGAATGCGATTACTTTAGCGGAGCTTGTGGCGCGTTTTGGTGGAGAATTAATTGGTGCAGGGGACGGCGTGATTACCCAAGTTGGGACACTCACGCATGCCCAACCTGATCAAATTAGTTTTCTCGCAAACGGCAAATACAAGTCTTATCTTGCGGAAACAAAAGCAGGAGCTGTTATTTTGTCACCGTCTTTTCGAGACGCTGCGCCGCTTCCACGAATTATTACAACCAATCCCTATGCTTATTTTGCCAAAGTCGCTCAATTTTTTAATCCCCGCCCGATTTCAGAAGAAATGATTCATCCGAGTGCGGTTGTACACGACACCGCTGAAATCGACGCCAGTGTTCAGATTGATGCGCATGTCGTTATTGGTCGTCATGTCAGAATTGAGCAAGGAGTGATTATTCGTGCAGGATGCGTCATTGATGACAATGTTGTGATTAAACAAGAGAGTTATCTTTATCCTCGTGTGGTGATTTACAAAAATTGTGAAGTAGGGGCCAGAAATATCTTGCATGCGGGGGTCGTCATTGGCTCAGATGGTTTTGGTTTAGCATTAGAAACAGATTCAAAAACATGGACAAAAATTCCACAAATTGGACGTGTGATTCTGGGTGATGATGTGGAAATCGGGGCGAATACGACGATTGATCGCGGGGCCATTGACGATACGATCATCGAAGAAGGTGTCAAATTAGATAATCAAATTCAAATTGCACACAATGTACGAATTGGGGCGCATACCGCAATGGCGGGGTGTGTTGGGGTAGCGGGTAGTGCAAAAATTGGCAAACATTGTACGATTGGCGGCGGTGCGATTGTTTTGGGACATCTTGAAATTACAGATCATGTCGATGTTTCAGCGGGCTCTCTGATTACGAAATCCATTACAGAGGCGGGCCGGTATACTTCCGCGCTCCCTTTTATGACGCATCGTGATTGGCGCAATAATATTGTCCATCTCAGAAGAATGGATACCCTAGTGCAGCATTTACGGACTTTACAAGAAGAAATGAAAGTCTTTCAGTCAGTGACGATGCCAACTCCTACAGAACAAACAGACGCTAATAATAAATAATATTATTAAAATAAATGGCAAATATGTCTAATTTAAATTCTACACAACACACTTTTAGTTTTGAATTTTTTCCGCCGAAGACGCCCGCTGGGATTGAAAAATTACGGGCAACCCGTCAACAATTGGTGCAATTACATCCTAAGTTTTTTTCAGTCACTTTTGGTGCAGGCGGTTCCACGCGCGATCATACGTTGCAAACGGTTTTGGAAATTCAACAAGAAGGGCATGAGGCGGCGCCACATTTGTCTTGCGTGGGTTCCACACGGGAAAGTATTGCAGCCATTTTGGATCAATACCGTGAAAATGGCATTAAACACATTGTGGCCTTGCGGGGAGATTTGCCTTCTGGTATGTTAGAAATTGGTGAGTTTCGTTATGCAAATGAATTGGTTGACTTTATTCGGGCGCATACAGGGGACCATTTTCATATTGAGGTAGCGGCTTATCCTGAAGTTCATCCGCAAGCCCAAAGTTATTCACATGATTTAATGAATTTTAAACGTAAAGTCGAAGCAGGGGCTGATTCTGCGATTACGCAATATTTTTATAATCCAGATAGTTATTTTTATTTTCGGGATCAATGTGAGAGTTTAGGCCTGCAAATTCCAATTGTGCCCGGGATTATGCCCATTATGAATTTTAGCCAGCTCAGTCGTTTTTCAGATGCCTGCGGTGCTGAAATTCCGCGTTGGTTGCGTTTAAAATTACAAAGTTATGCGGATGATGTGGCTTCTATTCGGGCTTTTGGGCTGGATGTGGTCACGGATTTGTGTGATAAATTGCTTTCTCAAGGTGCACCTGGTTTACATTTTTATACTTTAAATCAAGCGGGCTTAGTTTCAACCATTTGGCAACGTTTAGGATTATCTTCATGACCCAATTTCTCTCAAAAAAAGCCATTCCGGCCAATGAACGTTTAATTTTTGCGTTGGATGTCCCGACAGTTGCGGATGCAAAAAAACTGATTGATACTTTAGGCGATGCGGTTGTTTTTTATAAAATTGGCCTCGAATTGTTTATGACAGGCGAATATTATGATTTAATCGATTATTTGAAAGCGCGGGGCAAAAAAGTATTTGCCGATTTAAAATTTTTTGATGTGCCACAAACAGTGGCGTCCGCAGTCAAACAGCTCAATCATCGTCAAGTTGATTTTGTCACGGTGCATGGCAATCATAGCATTTTAGAGGCGGCGGCACAGGCTAAATCCGGACACTTGAAAGTATTAGGTGTGACAGTTTTAACGAGTTTGGATCAAGGCGATTTAAATGACTTAGGCTTTCAATGTGATATTGAAACGCTTGTTTTATCTCGTGCCAAACGCACTTTAGAAACTGGATGCGATGGTATTATTGCTTCCGGCTTGGAAGCTCCCGCGATTCGTGCTCATGTTGATGAAAAATTATTGGTCATTACACCGGGGATTCGTCCTGTCGAAAATAAACCTGTGGATGATCAAAAACGAACTGTAGATGTCAAACAAGCGTTTCTGAATGGGGCGGACTATATTGTTGTAGGGCGTCCGATTAAAAATGCGGTGGATCCAAAACAAGCCGCGACGGCTATTCAAGCAACCATTGCTGAAATTTTTGCGGAATAGGGAGTGTGAAAAAATATGGCGCGCCAAGATTTTGTGATCGCTCCGAGTATTTTATCAGCGGATTTTGCTCGTTTGGGCGAAGAAGTCAAAGCAGTAATTGATGCGGGAGCCGATTGGATTCATTTTGATGTCATGGATAATCATTATGTGCCTAATTTGACAATTGGGCCAATGGTTTGTCAAGCGATTCGTCCATGCACGTCCGCTCCAATTGATGTGCATTTAATGGTCA
Source organism: uncultured Burkholderiales bacterium (assembly GCA_964504875.1). Classification (GTDB taxonomy): domain Bacteria; phylum Pseudomonadota; class Gammaproteobacteria; order Burkholderiales; family CAZDFJ01; genus CAZDFJ01. Next base: position 26,496 of record CAZDFJ010000003.1, read on the forward strand.
AACCGGTGGATAGTTTAATTCCTCTTTTTGCCAAAGCAGGAGCGAATATTCTGACGATTCACCCAGAATCTACAGAACATCTTGATCGGACATTAAGCTTGATTAAAGCAGAAGGTTGTCAGGTTGGACTTGCATTTAATCCTGCCACGCCTTTGTCTTATTTGGATCATGTCATGCATTTGGTGGATCTAATTTTAATAATGTCTGTTAATCCAGGTTTTGGCGGCCAATCTTTTATTCCACAATCGCTGGATAAAATTCAGGCTGTACGAAGACGGATTGATCAAACAGGCCGCGCTATTCGCCTTCAGGTAGATGGGGGCATTAAAGTCGATAATATTGCCTCAGTAGCTGAAGCGGGTGCAGACACTTTTGTTGCGGGATCAGCCATTTATGCGGCTTCTGATTATCAAGCCGTCATTCAAACGATGCGTCAAGCCCTTTCTCAGTAAAGTCAATTCACCCCTTTTTTGGGGTGTTCCCCCTCTTTTTTTCTTACAAAAAATCTTTTTTTGGTTGCAAAATGCAATTTGTTACCAAACGAAGGGTCTTTACTTTTTTTTAAAAACAAATATACTTAAAATATTAAATTTGTTAAATTAGATTTCTTTTTTTCTTTTCCTGGCTTAGCTTTTTCTATTTTTTGTGAATATAAAAGTTGAATTTATATTAATAAAAACGTTAATTATTTATTAAAAATAAAATTAATTTAATATTTTCATAAAAATACACTATAATTAATAAGAAAATTATTAATAAATAAGAATATTTTGTTTCTTGTTTTTTGTGGGTTACCAGAAGAGGAAAAGTAAAAAAATGAAATTTAACAGTATTAAATCAAGAATAACTGTAATTCTAATCTTGTCAGCCGTCTTTGTGAGTCTCTTCTTTTTTTTCTATTTACTTGAAAATGCCAAAAATGCAGTGCTTAAACAAGTGGATAGAGATATTCAAAGAAACCAAGTTCGTACTGTAGAAATGTTCATGGTTTCGACAATTAAATTTTATAATCAACATACTCAAGCAACAGAACCGGAAGCGAAAAAACATATTTTAGCCGATTGGACACGGACGATTCAGGCGGTCGATCAGGCCATTGTTCATGATTTTTCAAAAACAACAGATATTGGTAAGGACGCCATTCGTGTGCGTTTAATTACCAGTAATCCAGGCCAGCCCGCTCACTTTGGGGGCAAAGATACCAGTATTGAAATGCCTTTTGAACAAAAAGCAATTGAACAATTTTCGACTTCCTCAACGCAACCTGATGCCCAATATCGGGAACAAGAAGGCAATGACATGGTGCGGGTTTCTTTTCCTTTGTATAGCAATGCGCACCCAGGTTGTGCCACTTGTCATGGTATTAATCCCAATGATAAAAAATTATTGGGCAGTCTAAATATTTATGTCCCGATTGCAACTCAAATGAATAATGCAGTGAAAGATAGTCTGATTTCTTCAACAATTTTAGTGTCTATGTTTTTAGTGATTATATTTATTTTATATGTTTTATTAAATAATAATGTGCTTAAGCCGATTCGACTGCTTGAGAATACAACAACAAAAATTAGTGAAACAGGCAAATTTAATCATCTTGTTGATTATCAAACAAATGATGAAATTGGCTTATTAGTGAATAATACCAATCAGTTAAATCAATCATTAACATATATTATTGAAGAAATTAATAATGTAATGAGCAGTGTCGCTAAGGGAGATTTTTCTAAACGGATTAATCTGGATGTGAAAGGAGATTTATCGCTGCTTAAAATAAATATTAATCATTCCATTGAAAAAGTAGATTTAACCATGTCAGAATTAACTGGTGTGATGCATGCTTTATCAAAGGGGGATTTTTCTAAGCGGGTTTCAAAAAATGTAGAAGGGGAATTTAGATTTGCTGTTGACCAAGCGATGCAATGTATTGAAAATGTCATTAATGATGTTAATATGGCTATGTCAGCAGTCACCTATGGCGATTTTTCAGTCCGGGTGAATGTAGAGGCAGAAGGTCAGTTGGCTATCTTAAAAGATAATATTAACATGACAATCGATAAAATTACGTCGATTATGAGTGAATTAACAGCGACGATGTCAGCCATTGCGACAGGGAACTTGACTAATCATATTCAGGAAGCTCAATATGAAAATCAATTTAAAATATTAATTAATTGTGTAAATGCGGCGACGATTTCATTAAAACAGTTAATTATGACTGTTTTAAGCTCAGCGAATGTGATTGGATCAGCCTCACAAGAAATTGCTGCTGGTAATATTGATTTAGCCAGTCGCACTTCTCAACAAGCTGCTAGTTTGGAAGAAACCACTGCGATTTTAGATTCTTTTGTGGACGCAATTCAGGTGAATGCCCGCCGCGCTCAAGAGGCGAATCAGCATATTATTCAGTCAACTGCTTTAGTCGAAAAAGGGGGGACAGTGGTTACTGAAGTTATGGGGACGATGCAACTTATTACAGAAAGTTCTCGAAAAGTTAGTGAAATTATCAGTATTATTGACAATATTGCTTTTCAAACTAATATTTTAGCTTTGAATGCAGCGGTTGAATCCGCCCGCGCCGGCGAAGCGGGCAAAGGTTTTGCCGTGGTGGCCAATGAAGTGCGGACATTGGCGCAGCGTTCGGCAAGTGCGGCAAAAGATATTACAGGATTAATTACTGAAACAGTGCATAAAATTCAATTGGGAAGCGAACTTGTTCAGACAGCGGGCGCAACAATGAATACAGCAGTTTCATCCATAAAAAATGTGACTGCTATGATGTCTGAAATAACCGAGGCTTCTAAAGAACAAACTCAAAGTATTAAACAAGTTAAGATTGCGGTTGATCAAATTGACAGTATTACGCAGCAAAATGCGGCGCTTGTTGAAGAGGTTTCAGCAGCTTCTGAATCATTGGATCATCAATCTCAGGATTTGACGCATTCAATTCGTGTTTTTAAAGTGTCTTAAATAAAAGAGCACTTGTTTTTGATAAATTTGGAGGGAAAATCCCTCCATTTTTTTTATGTGAAGCCCGCATTAAATTAAAAAAAGTGCGATTGATAATAATTTTTATAAAAAAAGTATAAATAATCCGATTTTATTGCTTTTAATAGTTTTTTTCACCAGAAAATCATTTTTTCTAATCCATGCTTTTATTATAACTTTATAATTTTTATATTAAAAATAATTCAAGAAGAACAATGCAATTTAATTAAATTTATGTTATGTTAAATGCTATTTAATTGAATTGCTTCTCTCACTTTCCTTGTATTTGTTATATTCTTTCTTGAAAAATGAAAAATTTTAATATTGGAATGAAATTATCATTCATTCAGCTCTTTGCCATTTTATTGGTCATTGGCATTTTTGTTTTTATGCTCACAAAAGAAATCCATCTTTTTACGGTCAATCGCACTGAACGTAATATGTCTCGTTTGAACGATGGGGTGATTAATTTAATTGATACTTATAATCAAGTGACAAAAACAAATTTAGTCTATTTAGGTAAAATTTTTGGCAATGCTTTTCCCAGTCCCCAGTTTTCTTTAAATCCTACAGAAATTAAGCCGGTCAATCAAATCGAAGCCCCTGTTTTGCGATCAGGCCCCATAGAATTAAATAATAATCTCAATTATGTGGATCAATTTAGTGCAAAAATACCTAATAGTGTAGCCACTGTTTTTGTAAGAAAAAACGAAGATTTTATTCGTGTCGCAACATCTGTCAAAAAAGAGGATGGGAGCCGGGCTATGGGGACAAAATTAGATCACACGAGCCCCGCTTATCAAAAAATTCTGAATGGCGATCCTTTTGTTGGCAAAGTGACTTTATTTAATCAAGATTATATGGTTTTGTATGATCCTATTTTTGATGATCACAAAAATGTGATTGGGATTTTATTTATTGGTTTAACGCTAGAACAATCTTTGGCAGAGCTGAAAACAAAAATTGCCCAAACGCGGTTGGGGGAACAGGGCGGCATTTTTGTTTTTGATCAAAGTGAAAAGCATAAAGGCAAAGTTTTGTTAGATTCGCGTTATCATTTAGAAGGCAAAAATATCTTAGAAGAACAAAAGAAATTTGGACTTGCTATTTTTGATACAGTATTAAACACTGAAAAAGGTAAAGTAGATTACGCATTAGTAACACAAAATAGGGTAGATAAAAAAGCGCAGCATCATTTAGGTATGTTTTTGCGTTATCCAGAGTGGAAATGGACTATTTTTACTTATGGGGATTTAGATGAGCTAAATGAAGAAGGGACTGTGATTACAAAACATGTTTTAATTATGTCAGCTATTTTAATCATTACTTTGTCGATTTTACTCTATTTTTTATCACATTATTTTATTACAAAGCCACTAAAAATTAGTATGCATGATGTGAAAGGGGTCATGCATACAGGAGATTTATCACAAAGAGTGCGCGTTCTATCTAGTGATGAAATCGGAAAAATAGCACAATCTTTTAATGCATTAATTAATTATAATCAAAAAATTGTGACAGAAATTAATCATGTGGCCAATGCCATGGCGCATGGAGATTTATCTAAGCGGATTCATTTTGAAGTCAAAGGAGATTTTGGTAAATTACTGGATAATATTAACACTTCTATGGCTGGGTTGCGCACATTATTGCAACATGTGATTGATTCGATTTTTATCATGACGTCTGCCTCTGAGCAAATTTCGGCTGGAAATCATGATTTAGCGAACCGGACAGTCATTCAAGCATCTCAACTGGAACAAACGGCACAGAGTCTCAATACTTTTTTTACGCTTTTACAGGCGCATATGACAAAGATTCATCAAACGCAAGAAGTGGTGTTGCATTCTAAAAATCAGGCAGAATATGGCGGATCTTTGCTCAAAGAGTTAACGCAAATGATGCAAGAAGTCGCGCAAAATTCAAACAAAATCAGTGATATTATTCATGTGATTAATAATATTGCTGAGCAAACGAATTTATTGGCCTTAAATGCAGCGATTGAAGCCGCGCGGGCGGGGGAATCCGGGCGCGGATTTGCTGTGGTGGCTGATGAAGTTCGGACGTTAGCGCAGCGTTCTGCGAGTGCGGCCCAAGATATTAATCATTTAATTACACAAACAGTGACGCAAATCCAAAAAAGTCATACATGTGTTGAAACAACAGAACAAGCCATGTCTGAGGTTGTGCATTCTGTTCAAAATGCTTCTCAATTTATGAATGAAATTATGCAGGCAACGCATGAAGAAATGGATGGAATGCGTCACGTACAACAATCTGTGGAACAACTAAATGATATTACACAACAAAATGCAGCGCTAGTGGAAGAAGTCTCTGCGGCATCTGAGTCCTTGACACAACAAGGAAAAGATTTGCGTACGGCTGTTGAAGTTTTTCATATCACTGAAGCATAAAAATAAAAACAAATTGGATCGAAAAAATAGTCTTTTTCCCTTAAAATCTAAAGTTATTATTTATTTTGTGCAAGATTGAATACGATTATGAAAATTTCTTTAAAATTATTCACACTTTTGGGATGGAGTGTGATGACATTAAGTGGTTGTATCCTAGGGAAATCCGCAACGGAAACGGCCCCGCCTGCGATTCGGCCTGTGAAAGCAATCCAAGTGCAAGCACAAGCGACACAAGAAGAAATGAAATATGCTGGTGAAATTAGACCGCGTTATGAAACAAAATTGAGCTTTCGTGTGGCAGGACAACTCCTTGCCCGTGAGGTTGAAACGGGTCAAGTTGTCAAAGCAGGCCAAGTCTTGGCGCGCCTTGATATGAAAGATTTTGATTTAGATGTCGCAACGATTCAAGCTAAATTAGCGTCTGCCGAAGCCGATGCGGCTCAAGCCCAATCTGAATTAAAACGTTATCGTGGTTTAGCCGCGCAAAATTTTATTAGCGCCTCTGCATTAAGTAAATATGAAACAGTGACGCGAACCACACAAGCCAAAATGGATGAATTAAAAGCGCAATTGGGCCAAACCCAAAATCGGGCTCAATATACGACGCTTGTTGCGGATCATGACGGAATTGTGACAGGATTAGATGCAGAAGTCGGTCAGGTTGTGAATGCGGGCCAATCTATTGTTCGGGTAGCGCGCTTAACGGAAAAAGAAGTCGTGATTCATATTCCAGAAAATCGTCTTGATGAATTTAAAAAAGAACATTCGCTTAAAATGACATTATGGGCAGAGCCTAATCAAACTTATCAAGGGGTGTTACGTGAAATTGCGCCAGAAGCAGATGCGATTACGCGTACATATACAGCAAAAATTAGCCTCCCCCACGCGCCCGAATCCATTCAATTTGGGATGACTGCGACAGTCTATTTGACGCAAACCCAAGCCGATCCCTATATTCACTTACCTTTGACTGCATTATATCAAAAGAAAGAAAAATCTGCGGTCTGGGTGGTACAAAAACAAACGAATGGTCAAAATAAAGTACATCTTCATCCTGTTCATGTTGCAGGATTTAAAGATAATGATGTCTTGATTCAGGATGGTTTACAGGCGGGTCAGACAATTATTATTGCGGGAGTGAATCAAGTCTATGAAGGACAAATTGTCAAGGTCAATTTAACAAAAAAACAAGGCGGATAGCCGTTCTTCATTCGTGTAAAAAGCACTTCATTTGAAGTGCTTTTTTATTTTTAGGTCTATTTTGTTACATGGCCATCGCAAAGACATGGCATTATTGTTGCTATTTTTTTGTTACAATGAAAAGTTCATTCAATGTCTTTTTCTTTTTGTTTGACTAATGATGATATTAACATTATGGAATTTTTACAGCAAATAGTAAACGCGCTTTCATTAGGGAGCGTTTACGCCTTGTTCGCATTGGGTTTTACGTTAATTTTTGGCGTACTGGGCGTAGTGAATTTAGCACATGGTGCTATTTTTATGGTTGGAGCATATGCAGGATTAGTCCTCGTCCAACATTTTGGTCTGCCATTATGGCTGGCAATGTTGGGGGCAATGCTAATCAGTGGAATCGTGGGCGTTGTAATTGATCTATTCATCTTGCGCCCCCTTCGGCAGCGGAAGGCTTCACATTTAGCCCCTATGATTGCTACAATCGGGGTCGCTATTTTTTTAGCGAATATAGTCCAAGGTCTTTTTGGTGCGGAAAATCAACGCTTTCCAATCGAGGCCGTCCCTGATGGTTTTTGGGATTTTGAGCATTTTTCTTTTACAGCACTGGATGTCATTTCAACAAGTGTCTCGATTATATTAATGTTTATTTTATTATTTATAATGAATCAAACTAAAATAGGTCGGGCATTACGGGCTATTGCGGAAAATACCCGAGCTGCGTGGTTGTTAGGTGTGCCTGTCGAAAAAATGTTTATCGCTGTTTCATTTATTGCGGCGGCTTTGGGCGGCGCAGCGGGGCTTCTTTTTGGTATAACGTATAATGCGATTACGCCATTTATGGGTCAGGGAATGTTAGATAAGGGGATTGCGGTAATCATTTTAGGGGGGATGGGGGATGTACGCGGAGCAATGATTGGCGGGCTTTTTCTGGGTTTTGCAGAAGTGCTCAGCGTGGCTTATTTATCCAGTGATTTTCGTGATGCGGTTTCTTTTGGTCTTTTATTTATTATTTTACTCATTCGTCCCGCTGGTCTTTTTGGGAAAGTTCTTGAACGGAAAGCATAAAATATGGAAGGGTGGCTTAGTTTTTGGGAAACATATAATTCACTCATTTTAAGTGTAGGAGTGAATAGTTTATTAGCACTGTCGTTATATATTACGCTTTCTTGTGGTTTACTCTCGTTAGCGAACGCTGCTTTTATGGCGATTGGGGCATATACAGCCGCGATTTTGACAATGAATTATGACATGCCCTTTATGATTTCATTGTTGGCGAGCTGTATTACTCCCAGTATGATGGCATTACTGATTGGTATTCCGGTGTTGCGTCTTTCTGGCGTTTATCTGGCTATGGCAACACTGGGGTTTGGAGAAGTGGTTCGTGTTATTTTGTTAAATTTGCCAATTACAGGTGGGCCTTTAGGATTAAATGGGATTCCGAACTTGACAGAATGGTACCATGTTTTAATTGCATTATTACTGGTGTTTTTTGTTATTTTTCGGATGAATATCTCTAAGATAGGGCGAGCATTTGAAGCCATTAAAGAGGACGAAATTGCAGCAAGTCTGATGGGCATTGCCATTACAAAATATAAATTATTAGCTTTTACAATCAGTGCGTTCATTGCAGGATTAGCAGGAGGATTGAGTGTGCATTACACTTCAACGATTTCGCCGGGCGAATTTGCTTTTGCGCGGGCTGTTGACTTGCTAACCATGACCATTTTAGGGGGAACGACCAGTTTAGTCGGCCCTATTATTGGCAGTAGTATTTTAACACTTTTGCCAGAAGTATTACGCTTTCTCAATGAATACCGCTTGGCAGTCAATGGACTTATTTTAGTGTTGGTTGTCTTGTATTTACCTAATGGCATTTATGCACCGAAACGAACACGGCAAAAATAAAGAAGGGCAGAAATTATGTTACGAATTGAAGGATTGGCAAAATATTTTTCGGGTCTAAAAGTTCTCGAAAATGTCGAATTGACTGTGCCCGAAAAAACCATTTTTGGCTTAATTGGACCAAATGGTGCAGGTAAAACGACTGTTTTTAATTTAATTACAGGTTTGCTAAAGCCAACCCGAGGGGAAATTAATTTTGGTAATCAGGCTTTACATACGATGGAGCCATATGAAATTACTGCGGCGGGTATTGCGCGTACTTTTCAAAATATTCGAATTTTCCCAGAAATGGATTTGCTCGAGAATGTGGTTGTTGGAATGCATCGTCACTTGCATTATCGGCCGTTGGATTGGTTATTCCGTTTGCCTGCTTACCGTCAAGCGGAAAAACAAGCCAAAGAAAAAGCGTTTGAATTACTCAAATGGGTTGATCTCGATAAAAAAGCAGCATGGGCCGCTGGAAGTTTGTCTTATGGGGAACAACGCAAATTAGAATTGGCGCGGGCTTTGGCGACAGAACCAAAATTATTATTGTTAGATGAACCCGTAGCGGGCATGAATCATGGCGAAACAGAAGAACTTATGCCCGTTATTCATGCCATTAATCAGCGGGGCTATGGCATTTTGCTCATTGAACATGATATGAAGTTTGTGATGGGATTATGTCGTGAAGTGGCTGTTTTGAATTTTGGTGTTTTAATTGCACAAGGAGAACCGGAAGCAATTCGCCATGATCCCCGTGTGATAGAGGCTTATTTGGGGGCAGAACATTAAATGAATACAGAAGTATTAACCCTTTTGCGGTTACGACAAGTCGCCATTCATTATGGACAAATTAAAGCAGTAAAAGGCATTGATCTCGATGTCAAAAAAGGGAGTATTACTGCCTTAGTGGGGGCAAATGGAGCAGGGAAAACCACGACTTTACTCGGTATTTCAGGATTAGTGCCCCTTGCAAAGGGGAGTATTGAATTTTTGGGACAAATTATTCATAAAGATTCACCCAATCAAATTGTCAAAAAAGGGATTGTCCATGTTCCAGAAGGCCGAGCAATTTTGACGCGTTTGACAGTGTTAGAAAATCTAGAGTTGGGGGCATATATCCGTTCTGATCAAGCCCAAGTTAAAAAAGATTTAGAGTGGGTTTTATCCTTATTTCCACGGTTACGTGAACGCGCAAAAGGCTTAGCGGGAAATCTTTCGGGAGGGGAGCAGCAGATGCTCGCGATCGCCCGTGGCTTAATGGCCCGCCCTGAATTGTTAATTCTCGATGAGCCTTCCATGGGACTTGCGCCCATTATTGTGCAAGATATTTTTTCAGTCATTCAAAATATTCATGCAGAAGGTGTGAGTATTTTACTGGTAGAACAAAATGTGAAACAAGCCTTAAAAATCGCGCAGGCGGCCTATGTGCTTGAAACGGGGAATATTGTCTTAAGTGGGACGGGTGAAGATTTACTCAATGATAGCAAAGTGATCGCGGCTTATTTAGGAACATAGTGTTAAAAAACTCCCGTATTGGGAGTTTTTACCTAAAAATTAGTGATTATATTTTCTCTGCGTCTTCATGCGTATCATGCCAGACAGTGTTAATAAGCGAAAAAGCTAGGGCAAATCCTAAACCTAAAATCCATGTAAAATACCACATTGTTTTTGTCCTCCCGAAAAATTAATAGACTTGATGTTGATTTTTTTCGATAAATTGGGTTGTCACTGTCCCCCGCATGACACGATAAGCCCAGCTTGTATAGAATAAAATCAAGGGTAAGAAAATTAACGTTGCCCAAAACATTAATTGTAATGTTAAATGACTCGAGGTACTGTTATAAAGCGTCAGACTGCTATTAGGATGGGTTGAGGACGGAATAAAAAACGGAAATAAAGCAATGCCTGCCGTACTAATGACACATAAAAAACTGATGCTTGAGCTGATAAAAGCTTTTCCTGGATGGTTAGTCCAGACAAGAAGCATTCCCAATAGCGCGCTTAAATTGCCTAAAATAGGGAAGATCCACAACACAGAATGATTATGAAAATGGTGAAACCAGCCGCCGACTTGTCGTCCCACAACTTTCTCAGAGAGAGAAAGATAAGCATTGATATCAAGTAATAAATAACCTGCTAATAAAAAGCTTGTCAGAAAAATAAAATAACTGATTAATGCTGCTTTTTTTGCCCGTAAATAAACAAATTGATCCGTCCGCAACATTAAATAATTGGCGCCATGCGCTGTAAATAGACTGCTGGAAACAATCCCCACTAAAATAGTAAAAGGTGTGAGTAAATCAAAAAAACCGCCTGTATAGTGAATACGTTGTGTCCAATCAAAATGAAAAGGGGCCCCTAAAAAGAGATTTCCAAACGCCACACCAAATAAAAACGGTGGCAGCGCACTGCCTAAGCATAAACCTATGTCCCAGAATTGGCGCCAATTTTTATTCTCAATTTTACTGCGGTAATCAAAGCCAACAGGACGGAAAAATAGCGCCCATAAAACAGCTAACATCGCCCAATAAAATCCAGAGAAAGCGGTCGCATAGACCACAGGTAAGGCAGCAAAAATCGCGCCGCCCGCAGTGATAAACCAGACTTGATTCCCGTCCCAATGCGGCGCAATCGTATGAATCATGGCCCGGCGTTCTAAATCTGTTTTTCCCACAAAGGGCAAGAGTGTGCCGACGCCCATATCATGTCCATCCATGATCGCAAAACCGATCAAAATGACACCCAAAAATGCCCACCAAATTAATTTTAATGTCAGATAATCAAAAATCATGCTGAATGCCCCGCTTGCGTCAAAGAAGAAAGAGTCTGTTCATTAGCATAACGGCCCGTTTTGAGGCTACTTGGCCCGAGACGGGCATATTTAGTCATCAAATAGAGTTCTGCGATAAGCAATCCGGTATAAAAAATCACAAACCCCGCTAATGATCCTAGTACTGCGCCGCTCGTGAGGCTAGACGCGGAGAGATGGGTGGGTAAAATACCATAAATGGTCCAAGGTTGACGGCCGTATTCTGCAACAAACCATCCCATCTCTGCGGCAATCCAAGGCAAGGGAATATTCAATACGGCCCATTTTAATAGCCATTTTTTATGCTCAAATGTATTTTTGAGTGAAAAATAAAATGATAAAGTAAATAAGAAAAAGAAAGAAATGCCCAACCCAACCATGATTCGGAAAGAGAGAAACAAAGGCAGAACGCGAGGAACGGTATCATGAGCGGCTTGCATCACTTGTTTGGGTGTAGCGAGGCGGATATCGTCCACGTATTTTTTCAAAAGTAGACCATAGCCTAAATCATGTTGATAGGTGTTAAAAATTTCTCGGGCGGGGGCGTTATTAGGATTCTGGCGAATTGCTTCGAGCGCGATAACAGCTTGCTGTCCTTTTAAGATCCGTGTCGCATTATGGGCCCGAATTTCCTGAATGCCTGGAATAGTTTGATCGAGAGAACGGGTCCCAATTAGGCCCATAACATATGGAATTTTAATCTCAAAATCATTTTCTTGTTTTTCTTCATTGGGGAAAGCAAGTAAATTAAAACCAGCAGGCGCGGGTTCTGTTTCCCACATAGCTTCAATGGCGGCGAGTTTTGCTTTTTGTGATTCAGAAACAGCATAACCCGATTCGTCGCCTAAGATAATCACCGAACAGGCGGAAGCTAACCCAAATGCGGCGGCAATTCGGAAACTTCTTTTGGCAAAATCAATGTCTTTTTTTCTGAGTAAGTACCATGCAGAAATGCCCAAAACAAAGCCAGAGCCCGTAACATAACCCGCACTGACAGTATGAACAAATTTTGCTTGTGCAGTCGGATTAAAAACAACCGCCCAAAAATCATTGAGTTCCATTCGCATTGTTTCGGGGTTAAAAAAGGCCCCCACAGGATCTTGCATCCAACCATTAGCAATTAAAATCCATAAGGCAGACAAGTTCGAACCAAAGGCCATCAAAAACGTCACAAGAAGATGTTTATTTTTAGAGAGTCGATCCCAGCCAAAGAAGAATAATCCAATAAAAGTGGATTCTAAAAAGAATGCCATGAGTCCCTCAATGGCCAGCGGGACCCCAAAAATATCCCCGACATAATGGGAATAATAAGACCAATTTGTCCCGAATTGAAACTCCATTGTAATGCCTGTTGTGACCCCCAGCGCAAAATTAATCCCAAATAATTTACCCCAAAAACGGGTCATATCTTGATAAACAATGCGACCTGTTAAAACCCACGCCGCTTCCATAATGACTAAAATCCATGCCAACCCTAACGTGAGGGGCACAAAAAGAAAATGATAAAGGGCCGTAATCGCAAATTGTAGGCGAGATAAATCAATGAGCGTGGTATCCATGCGCACTGGACTCCTGTGATGTCGTGATCGTACTTAGATGAGCTGCGACTTCTTCCGCATGAGGAACAAAACGAAATTGGGGGCGGAAAAAGGCAAACCATATGCCGAAAAGAAGAATAAATTTGACAATAAGGGTGAGTATTAACTCACGTTTGAGTAATTGGAAAATACGATATTTCATATTTTTCACCTTACGTGAAAAAGAAAAATAAACTAAAAAAAGACTTGAATGATTAAAAAGGGCTAAAAAATAGATCAGAAAAATCAGAGAAAAAACACAAATGTATTTAAATAAACAGGATCAGATTGTAGAAGAGAATAAAAAACCAGAAAAGAGACAAGTTGTCGCATATCAGCGAAATTGATAAAAAAAGCCTCTTGTTTGTGTCAAGAGGCTTAAAACCTTATTTTAAATAGTGTTATAAAAATTTTGAAAAATTATAATCTGAATTGACTCACTACATTTTGAAGTTCGTGGGAAAGCCCTAAAAGATGCTGGACTGTATCTCGATTGTGTTTGCCTGCTTCAACATTTTGGGTGGCCATATCCTGAATAGTTTGAATTTTAGTCGTAATTGATTCCCCCGCATGCCGTTGAGTTTGCGTCGCATCTGCAATTTCGCTGGCCACTTGCGTGGTTTTGTCATTATGTTGATTAATATTAATTAATTTTTCTTCGACTTGTTTAGCCAGATTGACACCGGTTTCCATATTCGTGCGCACACTTTGCATGCCCTCTGCGGCCGATTGTGTTTCTTCAGTAATCGTACTGATGACCCCCGCAATTTCTTGGGTGGATTGGCTAGTCCGTTCTGCCAATTTGCGGACTTCGTCTGCGACAACCGCAAACCCCCGCCCTTGTTCCCCGGCGCGGGCGGCTTCGATCGCCGCATTGAGCGCTAATAAGTTTGTTTGGTCTGCAATATCTCGAATAACATTCACGATGCCTGAAATTTTGGTTGATTTCTCACCTAAAGACAGGACATTTTCTGCAGAAAGATGTAATTCATGCGCAATACTTTCCATTTCAGCAACGGCTTGTTGAACAACGGTGCGGCCTTCATGTGAAGCATGGCTGGCTGTGGCTGCAATATCATTGGCGTGATTGGCATTTTCAGCAATATGGTTAATTTGGGTTGTAATATTATTGATGGCGTCGACCATTTCGCTAGCCGCTTCGCTTTGATCTTGTGCGCTCGCTGCAAGTTGATCAGAAGAAACTTGAACATCCCGCGCATAAGTACTGACTTCTGAAGCTGAATGAACGACTTTACTAATCATTTTGCGGATATTTTCGACCATAATATTAATACGAATTGCAAGCATATCTAATTCATTACGACTATTTTGCCGCGCTGTTAATTTCGTTGAAAGCTCTCCTTTTCCAATCGATTCTAATCCATCTAATAAAGATTGAATCGGCCGTAAACGCGAGGCAATTCCAAAATAAAGCAGTAAACTTGATAAAATCACAGAGAGAATAAACAAACCAACAATGATATTACGTAAATTGCTTGCAGGCTCAAGAATTTCATCTTGCCAAACCGTCGCGGCAATATACCAATTCCATGAGGGCACATAATCATGCACCATGATTTTTGTCCGCATTTTGTTTTGATTGGTCGCATCTGGATAATCATAAAAATCTGTGCCTGATTTTGTTTCTAATTGACGGGCAAGGACTTGCTTTACGAAATTTTCAAGGGATCCAACCGTTTTATTTTCAAACGTTGGGTGAATCATAATTTTTGCAAGATCTTCCCCTTTTTGAGGCATTAGCGCGAAAATATAACCTGTTTTCCCGATTTTAACCTCACGAATGGTTTTTTTCATGGCATCAAATCCGCCTTCTTCCAAAGGAATTCGGACCCCGAATGTGGCAATGACTTCGCCCCGTTCGTTTTTGATTGGATGATAACCAACCATATTCGGTTTGCCATCCCGCAGCAAAATTTGATAAATTCGTTCGCCCGAAAGAATTCTTTTAAGTAAAGGCGAATCCGCAGGAAGGGGGGTGCGCAACCCAACAAGAGACGTCCCATCTGGTTTATTAATTGGGGTTGAAATATGAAATAAATCGTCTCCTTTGCGCACAAGAATAGCTGCCTTAAACCCGGTAAGTTTAGAAAATTCTGCCATAATTGTTGTGTCATTATTGACCACAAACTCGCCTGCTTTGAGAGTGGGTAAAGTGACCCCATTTGTCAGGGTTTCTTCCGGTCCGAGCGTCATTTTATTTTTATACATTTGTTCTAGAACTTCTAGCAAGCGCGATGTCCGAATCACTTCATTTTTATAAGATAATTCGAGCAAGCCCTTAATGAGAGAAAGTTCATTGCGGGTCTCACTTTCTGCCTGTTGAACGGCATATTGATTCATCCGAAGCGAAACAAAGCCACTCAGTACTATGATAAAAATGATACTCGATAAAAGTGTAATAAACATCACCTGCCGTACGAGTGGTTGCGTATTAATAATTTTCATGCGCCCTCCTGTGGATTAATTTTTGTTGTTTTGATTGATATTAAAAAATAATAAAAACTCACTTCTATTAACAATAAAATAGATATTATATAGTTAAACTCATAATTATTTGTTTTCTTCAATCATCATTACAATAAACGAATCAAACAAACACGACAAGTCCTGATAAGAAGGGAAGCTCTTTTCAGGCGCATAAAATATTTTTTAAGGTTGTTTTTTTGAAAAATGCGTGAAAAAAGAGACGTTTTGTCAACGAGATACTACAAAAAAAAGAAAGATTATCCCAGAAATGGAATTTTATGAAAAAAAAAAGAAAATAATAAATTTAGCGTAAAAAAGGCAAAATAATAATAAAAAAGCCTTTTTCTAATAAAAGAAAAAGGCTTGATGATATTGTGCTAATGACTGACTGTTATGAATTAGAACTGATCATCTGTTAAAGCATGAATGCTACTGGTGCCTTTGACCACAATGCGTTTATACCCTTCTGACATGGGTAATAAATGTTCCGCATAGAAATGGGCCGTTCCAATTTTAGCAGTTAAGAAAGATGCATCCGCCTCACTATCTTCAGCTAAAAGGCGTTTTGCGGCTAAAGCAGAGCGTGCTAGCATATAGCCTCCAGCGACCGCCCCAAATAAGAACAAGAAAGGAACAGCGGCGCCACTGACAGCGTGTGGTTGGCTTTCAAAATTAGCGACAATCCAATCCACGCCTTCTTTAACTGCTGCAATCCCATCTTTTAAAGATTCAGCTATTGAAGTAAAGGCGGCATCACCTTGTACAGCAGCTACTTTTTCTTGTACAGCTTGCATTTCTGTGATAAAAGCATACGCGGTTTTGCCCGCTTCACGGCCAATTTTACGGCCGGTTAAGTCATTCGCTTGAATCGCAGTGGTGCCTTCATAAATGGGGGTAATCCGTGCATCACGGAAATGTTGGGCTGCGCCTGTTTCTTCAACATAACCCATCCCACCATGGACTTGAATGCCTAGGGAAGTCACATCAACAGAACGTTCTGTAGACCACCCTTTGACGACAGGAATAAGTAAATCCGCTAATGCTTGTGCGTTTGCTTTTTCAGCAGGATCAGGATGTGCGTGAGCTTTGTCTAAGCAAGCAGACGCATAATAAGCGACAGCGCGCATCGCTTCTGTTTGGGCTTTCATGGTCATTAACATCCGACGAACATCAGGATGTTGAATAATCACTTTTGCTTGAACGCGTTCTTTCGCGTAGCTCACTGCCAATTGGTAAGCGCGTTCAGAAATCGCAACGCCTTCTAACCCTACTGCATGACGGGCATGATTCATCATGGTGAACATATACATCAAACCTTTGTTTGCTTCACCAACAAGATAACCAATTGCGCCTTCATTATCACCAAAAGCTAATACAGCCGTTGGGCTACCATGAATCCCTAATTTATGTTCAATAGAAACACATTGCACATCATTGCGTTCACCTAATGAACCATCTTCATTCACTAAAAATTTTGGAACAATAAATAAAGAAATCCCTTTTACACCGGCAGGGGCGTCAGGCAAGCGCGCTAACACGAGGTGAATAATATTGTCTGTCATATTATGTTCACCCCAAGTGATAAAAATTTTCTGTCCAGAAATACGATAATGATCGCCTTCTGGAATCGCTTTACTACGAATTGCACTCAAATCAGAACCCGCTTGCGGTTCTGTTAAGTTCATGGTACCTGTCCATTCACCAGAAATCAGATTAGGTAAATATAATTCTTTTTGTACAGTAGAACCATGACGACTAATGGCTTCAATTGCCCCTTGTGTCAACATAGGGCAGAGCGCGAAAGACATATTGGCTGCGTGCCACATTTCAAACACTGCAGTTGAAACTAAGTGCGGTAAACCTTGTCCGCCATATTCAGGATCGCAAGCTAAACCATTCCAACCATTTTCAACAAATTGTTGATAGGCTTCTGCAAATCCTGTTGCGGGTAAAACATGACCGCCTTCTTGAAATTGCGCCCCTTCTTGATCGCCTGTCCAATTTGTAGGTGCGACCACGCCCTCTGCAAATTTTGCGGCTTCTTCTAATACAGATTCAACGAGATCGGCTGTGGCATCTTCATATCCAGGTAAAGCACTGACTTCGCTCAAGCCTACTACTTCGTTTAAGACAAATTTCATATCGCGCACTGGCGCAGTGTAAGTCGTCATTCAAAATGCTCCTTAGAAGAGAAATAAAAGCAAAGAAGTCACTAAAATTGCCTACTTGTGAATATTATTTTTATTAAAAAAGCGCTTTTATTAAAAACTAAAAAGAACCAACTCTTTTATTTTTTAGTTTAGAAAGTAGTGCAATTGAAAGCAAAAAAGAGTCAAAAAGGCACGCCCTAATTTGGTTTGTCATCCTCGAAACTTAATAAACACACATATGATTATTCAGATAATTATAACCGAACTAAGCGTGAATCTCTAGTGCCTTCATGAAGGAAAGCAAGGCTTTTATACAGTATAAAAGCCCGCTTAATGAGAAAAATTAGATTTTTTCGCCGACGACAACTGTAGTGAAGCGATCTAAAGGAAGACGTTGTTTAAAAGCCCGATGAATATCTTGAATCGACACTTTTTCGATATTTTTAGTAAAATCATCAAGATAGGTTAACGGCATTTGATAAAAACCAATCGTTGCTAAATATTCAACGATCTTACGATTGCTATCAATTCGCAAAGGAAAGCCCCCAATTAAATTTTGTTTTGCCGCTTCAAGTTCTTTTTCAGTGGGGCCTTTTTCGATAAAAGTTTTCAAAACATTCTGTGCAATTTGGACAGCTTCTTTTGTTTGTTCGCGTTTAGTTTGCATACCAATATCAAAAACCCCTAATTCTTTTAAGGGAATAAAATAACTATACACGCTGTAGGCATACCCTTTTTTCTCGCGGATTTCTTCCATTAAACGTGATACAAAACCACCCCCGCCTAAAATATAATTTCCAACAAAAAGTGGGAAATAATCCGGGTCATTTCGTTTTAGTCCGATATAACCAATATGAATATGGCTTTGTTGTGAAGGATGCGGAATATTAATTGTCTGGCTTTGAGTGGGGAAACTGACCGCTGCGAGAGGGGGGAGATCGGCTTTTTGAGCTGGTAATTTCACACTGAGTTGTGTTGCAATATTTTCAGCTTCTTGACGACTCACATCTCCCATAATCGCAATCACTGCATTTTTTGCAAAATAATGCTGTTGATAAAAGGCTTCTAAATCTGTTCGTTGAATCGTTTTAATTTGTTCAAGCTCGCCATTGGGAGAAAAACCATAAGGATGCGTGCCATATAATGCTTGCATGAATTGGCGACCCGCAATGAAATCCGGTTGAGTCTGGGCTTCTTGAATTTGTTCAATAAGACGTTGTTTTTCGCGCTCTAAAATAGAAGCATCAAAACGGGGTTGGGTTAATACATTTTCAAATGTGCTGAGACTTTGTTTTAGTTCGCGGGGGCTGCTGAGTGTGCGTAAACTAAATCCCGCGCGATCTTGCTCAAATCGGTGTCCAAATTCTGAACCGACATCGGCAAAACGTTGGGAAATCTCCGCTTCTGAAAGAGAAATTGTGCCTTTGTTGATTAATTGATTGGTTAAATAAGCGACACCTTGTTTTTGTTGAATATCGCGGGCGCTTCCTGCGCTAAAATCAATTTGAACATCCAACATAGGCAAAGCATGTTGCTCAACAAAATAAACGCGGGCTCCATTCGCCGTTGTCCAGTGCTGAATCAACAATTTTGCCTGGACAGAAGGACTAGAGAAAAAGCCAAAGAGTAAAACAATGGCGAATACGAAATAGGCTTTAAAAGTGCGATAAGGATTAATAACCATGACTACGTCCTGTTGTTTCAGCATAATGAGGGGCGGGTTTGGCATGAGGATCAATTGGTTGTGGATCTAAAATAGCCACGGAAAGATTGTCTTCTGTCAGGTATTTTTGGGCGACTTTTTGAATTTGTTCGCGCGTGACGGCCCGTAATTTTGCAATAATGCGATCCACGTCAGTTGGTTTAAAACCTGTCATGATTGCGCCACCCATTTGCATGGCATCATAAAAGATTGAATCACGTTGAAAAGTCCGCGCCGCAATCAGTTGTGAGCGAACGCGTTCGAGTTCCTCTTCAGTCACGCCTTCTGTTTTAATTCTTGCAATTTCTTTGAGAATGCCATTTTTGACATCCATTGTGCTATGTGTGTTCATGGGCGTGGCATCAATCATAAATTGTCCCGGGCCACGAGAAAGTAAATCATAGCTGACATCGAGGGTACTCGCGAGCTGTTGTTGATTGACAATCGATTGATTCAGGCGGGCCGCATCATGTCCATCTAAAATAGAAGACAGCATATCTAATGCGTAGGGTTCCCAATCTTTTTCAATGTCATAAATAACAGGAACGTGATAGCCCATAATAAAATAATTTAATTTAGCCGGCGCCTTGAGAATCGCTTGGCGTTGGCCTCTTTGTGTGAGTTCTCCTAAGTTTTTGCGAATGGGCAGCTGAGAAGGCTTAATTGCACCAAAGGCTTTTTTCGCTAAGTCAAAAACATTTTTTGGATCCACATCACCGGCAACAATTAAAACTGCATTATTGGGGGCGTACCATGTTTGATACCATTTTTTGACATCATCAAGCTGTAAATTATGTAAATCTGACATCCAGCCAATGACAGGATGATGATAAGGATGCGTTTGATAAGCTAAAGCATTATACATTTCGTAAAGGAGCGCTTGTGGTTTGTCGTCCGTTCGTAAACGGCGTTCTTCTTTGACAACGTTGAGCTCTTTCTCAAATTCTTTTTGTTTTAGATTGAGATTAACCATCCGATCGGCTTCGAGCTCGAATGCCAAAGCTAATTTATCTTTATGAAGTTGTTGAAAATAAACAGTGTAATCGCGCGTGGTAAAAGCATTTTCACGGCCTCCTGCCTTGGCCACAATTCGCGAAAATTGTCCTTCAGGATAACGATGCGTTCCTTTGAACATCATATGTTCTAAGACATGCGCAATGCCTGTGACTCCTGTCGGTTCGTCAATACTGCCTGTTTTATACCAAACTTGAGATACAATAACAGGCGCGCGATGATCTTCCTTGACAAGAATACGTAATCCATTAGGTAAAGACATTTCATGTAAATCTGAGGCCAGTTTTTGAGGCGTGGCAATAGTTGGGGTAGGCGGCGTGGAAGCGGTCGCGTGGGCACCGTGTCCCCATAATAACCCACCACTTAATAGCAACATTAAAAGTAAATTTTGCTTAGATTGCATCGGTTTTTCCTTCGTGTCGGATAAATAAAATGTTATTTAGCATGATCTGATGCGAATTTAAATGACTGAAATGGATAAAAAAAAGAAAAAATAGATTGAAAGAGCGAATGATCTTGTGTCATATAGTATTGTTTGTCAATTTGACAAATGGGCATGACTGTCAGCAAACTGTTTGTGATAAAAACAGCTTCTGCGTGGCGAAGGTCATCAAGGGTAAAAAAACCTTCATGAATATTAAATTTTTGGAAGATTAATTGACGATAAATGCCATTCAGCAACCCTGATTGAATGGAGGGCGTGTAAATTTTATTCTCTCGAATAAAAAATAAATTAGCACTACTGGTTTCAGTTAAAAAACCTTGCGTATTTAAAAAAAGAGCATCATCAAATCCGGCATTTTTGGCCGTATCCCGCGCGACAAGATTGTCCAAATAATTTAATGTTTTTAAATAGACTGCGGGGCTGGTTTCATTGCGAAGAATTGGACTAATTGTCAGTTTCAAGCCATGACGAAAATGGCTTTCTGTATAAGAATAGCTGCGTGGCAGTGCTAATTTGTTTTTTTCTGTGACAAGAATTTTGAGCACATAAGTGTGATGATTGTTAAAATTTCCCAAACGTTTCGTGACGTCTTCTACCATGGACATTGCAATCTGTTGATGAATCCCTAATTTTTGGAGGCCCGTATTGAGTCGATCCACATGCAAATCAAGATGTAAAGCGTGCTGATCCTTCACCAAAAGCGTTTCAAACAAGCCTTTTCCGAATTGTAATCCTGTATCTAATTGAATGGATTCGCAAAGTTCAATCATAATAAACTACTCATTAACGCGTATGCTTTATCTAAAGTTTCTTGCCATTCTGCGGAAACGTCTGAATCCCACGTAATCCCGCCTCCTGTCCCAAAATAAGCCCGTTTATTTTTCAATAAAATGGTTCTGATTAGAATATTAAAATCCATATTTCCATGAAAGCTAATATAACCGAGTGCCCCTGTATAAGGCCCCCGTGGGTAATTTTCGAGATCATTTAAGATCTGCATTGCCCGTTTTTTTGGAGCACCAGTAATTGATCCTCCCGGAAAAGTGGCCTTTAATAAATCAAATCCATCACATTCCGGTCGAAGTGTTCCCGTGACGGTTGAAACCAAATGCTGTACAGTCTGATATTGTTCTACCCGAAAAAGTTCGGGAACACAAACCGAATGTAGTTGACAGACTTGACTTAAGTCATTGCGTTCTAAATCAACAATCATGAGGAGTTCCGCGCGGTCTTTTTCGCTCTGGACTAATTCTTCATAATAGGCTTGATCGGCTTCTGGTGTGTGACCGCGCGGGCGGGTGCCTTTGATGGGACACGTTTCAACCTGTTTTTGTTGTAATTTTAAAAAGCGTTCGGGAGAAGAACTGATCAGCTGAAAGTCCTCACAGTTTAATAATGCGGCAAAAGGAGCAGGGTTGTGTATCCGAAGAGAATCATAGATATTTTCAGGCGATTTTTCGGTTTTACAGGTGAATTGGCGGGTCAAATTAGCAATATAAACCTCCCCATCTTGAATTGCTTTTTTGAGCTGAAAAAAACGATTTTGATAAGATATAAAGTCAAGATTGCTTTTAAATGTTGTACTAAACGCTCCTTTTTTGAGTTTCATTTTTTCTGAATCAGTATTAATTTTTAAAGGAGGAAGCTTCATGAAAGTTTCATAATATTCCCATAATCTTGTGGCTTGTTCCTGAACTTCATTCTGTGTATAATAAGTGATAAAATAACTCTGTTTTTTAACGTGATCAACGACAAAAACAAGGTTATAAAAATTTAAATAGAAGCTAGGATATTGTTCAATTTCAATGGTTGATTCAAATACCTTGGATGCGATATTATTACAAAAATCATAACTAAAATAGCCAATTGCCCCTCCAAAAAATGGAAATTCAGAAAAATTGATTTCATGTTGTTCAAATTCTGGTATGCTTTCAATTTGATAAGTTTGCATTTGCAATCGAATAAACCCAAAGAGATCGTTCTGATTTTCCGGTGTTGCTTTCTGATTATTGATCCATAGTGCTCCATCAGTTTGTTTCAACGTTAAAAAGGGATGGACGCCCAAAATAGAATAACGCCCCAAATGGATTTGATCTTGTTTAGTACTTTCAAGGAGCATCATCTTGGGATAATTATCTAATAGAAATAAATAAAAACGATATAAATTTATATTTTTATTGATTTTTTTTATTTTTATTATATTATTATTCATTTATATTTTTCACACAAAAAATAATGGACAGCATAAAATGATAGCGAAACTAACTCTTCGGCAGAAATTAATTGCAATTTTGCTTGCGCCAGTAATTGCATTAATTTATTTTGCAAACATGACGCTCTTGAAAGAATACACGCATTCTAAAGAGTTTGAAAATATTCAATTATTATCAAAATTAGCAACACACTCTAGCTTATTTATTCATGAATTACAAAAAGAACGGGGATTAAGCGCAGGTTTTTTGAGCTCCAATGGCACAAAGTTTGTTGATAAATTGCAAACACAGCGTAAAAAAAGTGATGGAAAACGCCAAGAATTAATACAGTATATTGAAAGCACTAAAAATTCCTTGGTTGATTTAAATGTTCGCGAAGATTTGGATCGTGCCCAACAATTGTTAAATATGCTAGATAGCAAACGCACTGTTATTTCTCAAGTGCAAGTCCGTCCTCCAGAAAGCACGAAATATTATACCTCTCTCATCGGTAGTTATCTCGATTTAATCGCTAAAATTGTAAAATTAAGTAGCCAAGGGGAAGTCACACGGGAAACCCTAGCCTACTTGACTTTTCTTAATGGCAAAGAATATATGGGGATCGAACGAGCGACCTTAAATGCGGCTTTTGCCTCTGATAATTTTAAAACAATTAGTTATTCAAGTTTTATTCAAGTTTTATCCAAACAAGATACTTTTTTGAAATTATTCAAAACTTATGCGTCGCCTGATTTAATTGAAATCTATCGCAATAAAGTAGAAAATGATCCTATCACACAAGAAGTCTTACGTATGGAACAAATTGCCTTAACAAAAGGTGAGGCGGGTAATTTTGGAGTTTCTGCGTCTGTCTGGTTTGATACGATCACTAAAAAAATAGATAAAATGAAAGAAGTCGAAGACATTTGTTCGGAGCATCTCAATCAACGTGTTTTCGCTTTGCATTCTGAAACAAAGATTTCATTATATATTACGGCTTTGATTACAACATTTTCTATTGTGATTACTTTAGTGTTGGCGCATTTGATCATTCAGAAAATTTTGAAACAAATCGGGGGCGAGCCCGAATATGCCGTGCAAGTTGCCCAAAAAATTGCACAGGGCGAACTGAATACAACGATTATTTTTACAGAAGATCAGAGTATTTTAGGCGCGATTAATTCGATTCAACATACATTAAAATATCTGGTTAATGATGTCAATTCGTTAACACAGGCAGGAAAAACAGGGCAATTAAGTATTCGTGTTGAATCTCATATGCATCAAGGAGATTTCAAAAAAATTGTAGAAGGGCTCAATATGACGCTCGATACTTTTTTGAGTCCGCTTAATATTTTTATCACGGCTGTTGAAAAAATTGCGCGGGGAAATATCCCCGATGATTTAAACACAAAAGCTTTTCAAGGGGATTTTCAAAAGTTAGCGATTAATGTGAATCAATTTATTGAAGCGATTCGCCTACTTGTGAGTGATTCGCGTCTGTTGTTAGAAGCGGCCAATGAAGGAAATTTAGGTTTACGGGCTAATATTCAGCAACATCATGGCGACTTTAAACACATGGTGATGGGGATTAACAATATGTTAGATAAAATTGTTGAACCGATTACACAAGTGAATCATTTGCAACAAGCTTTGGCAGACGGAAATTTATCGGTGCGTTTGAAAGGAAATTATCAGGGGCTCTTCCGCGAATTACAAGAAAATATTAATCAAACAACAGAACGTATTGCGAATGTGATTCGTGAGATTTTAATTTCGGCGCACACGCTTTCTACAGCTTCGCGGGATATTTCAAGCGGGAGCATGGAGCTTTCGCGTCGGACCGAAGCCCAAGCGTCTACGCTCGAAGAAACGTCATCTAGTATGGAAGAAATAGCCAGTGCGATTGGTCAAAATACGGACAATATTAAAGAAATTACACATTTTACTTCTGAAACAGTACAAGTTGCAGAAAATGGCGGCGCATTAGTCGAGCGCGTTTCTGAAACGATTCATCAAATTGTAGGGAATTCAAATCGTATCGCAGAAATTGTCAATATTATTGATAGCATTGCTTTTCAAACAAATATTTTGGCTTTAAATGCCGCAGTTGAGGCCGCGCGCGCGGGAGAACAAGGGCGCGGTTTTGCGGTTGTTGCAACAGAAGTCCGAAATTTAGCCCAACGTTCGGCTCATGCATCGAAAGATATTAAAAATCTTATTGTAGAAACAATAGAAAGTGTAGAGGGGAGCCATCAACTCTCTGAAAATGCACGTCATTCGATGGCAAAAATTGTTGAAGCGATTCGACACATTACAAAAATTATGGAAGAAATTACCACGGCCTCGAGTGAGCAAAATGCTGGTATTGAACAAATTCGGATTGCCCTCTCTCAGCTAGATGATGTCACGCAGCAAAATGCGGCGATGGTTGAAGAAACAGCGGCTTCTTCACAATCCCTTGAAAATGAAGCAGAGAAATTAAATAGCATTGTGGGGCAATTTCATTTGAGTTAAGTTTCACAAGCTTGTGAACGTGTATTTAAAGCCTATCTAATGATAGGCTTTTTTTATTGAGATTTTTCTGGTCTAAACTGAAAAACTAAATGAAATATAAGGACAAGCTAACCAAATTTCATCAGGGTTTTCTTCAATAATTGCTTTGAATACGTCAAAAAAAACTGAGGTATTCAGATTGGTTTCATCTAGTGTGTGATAACATCATTGAAAAATTTTTTAACCATAATTGCGGCGCGTGCTCAATAAAAAATTATAAAAATTATAACAAAAATGATGGGATTTTTATGCAAAAGTTTTGAAATTTAAATCAGTGAAAAAGGAATAAAAAAATGGAAAGGGCGGTGACAAATCGTGTGATTTATTACTCAGTAGGTGAAACAAAACAAGAAATGATAGTCAGAGCCTCATTATGGAAAAAAGAGGCCTATTTTCTCCATTATAAATTGCGATTTTGTCAGATCACTATTGCTAGTGATATCTCTATTCAGATATTAAATATTGTGTCATCTCAATCACTTACTGAAAAAGATAAGTCCATTTTGAAGCAACGCTTAGAAAAATTGATTATGGCAATGACGTGTCGTTTTACAAAAACAAAAATGTGGGGAGCGATTGAAGATGTTTTACTTTTTTCAATAATTGAACCAAGTGATACACAAAAATTGCGTTATGAAATTAACGGTAAAAAAATCGAAGTTTCTATTCTATTATATTTTCCGGAGGGCTTAATGCGGTATTCGCCCGCCGATCCGTGGCTATTTCATGAGTATTTTCTTACTTATTTTACCATCCTCGTTGAAGCAGAAAACAATAA
The DNA here is from genome assembly GCA_964504875.1 of uncultured Burkholderiales bacterium. Lineage (GTDB taxonomy): Bacteria > Pseudomonadota > Gammaproteobacteria > Burkholderiales > CAZDFJ01 > CAZDFJ01. The sequence goes on from CAZDFJ010000003.1 coordinate 52,686, forward strand.
TAAATTATGCCAATTTTTAAAATTTTGGCTCAGAAAAAACGCGACATATGTTGAGCCGTTGTTATCATAAAAAACAGCAGCCCCACTTTTAGAGCGGGCTAAAATATGGGGCAAAAATAACTAAACGATCTCTTGAATTACAATGTCGCCGCGTAAAGAATGCGGCAATGCTTCTGTGATCATCACATCAATAAATTGATGAATTAGGCGCGGATTCCCTTTGAAATTTACAATGCGATTATTATCAGTCCGCCCCGCTAATTGATGAGGATCTTTTTTAGAGAGCCCTTCAACTAAAATACGTTGTTTTGTACCCACCATACTGTGATTAATTTTTTGAGCGTTCGTTTCAATCATGGCTTGTAATTTTTGCAGTCGCGCGAGTTTAACATCTTGACTCACATCATCGGGCAAATCAGCCGCCGGGGTGCCAGGGCGAGGGCTATAGACAAAACTGAAGCTCGCGTCAAATTCTAAATCATCAATGAGTTTCAAGGTCGCTTGAAAATCTTCTTCTGTTTCGCCAGGAAAACCGACAATAAAATCAGAAGAAAGACAAATATCAGGACGAGCCAGCCGCAATTTTCGAATAATTGATTTATATTCTAAAACGGTATATTTACGTTTCATGGCGGCGAGAATACGATCTGAACCCGCTTGCACAGGTAAATGCAAATGGCTCACAAGCTTAGGAATTTTGACATATGCATCGATTAATCGTTGTGTGAATTCAATCGGATGAGAGGTCGTATAACGTAATCGTTCAACGCCAGGAATTTCTGCAATAAATTCAAGTAATAATGCAAGATCTGCGCTTTCGCCATCATGCATTGCGCCCCGGTAGGCATTCACATTTTGTCCCAATAATGTGATTTCTTTGACACCTTTATCGGCAAGATCAACACATTCTGCAATTACATCATCAAAAGGGCGGGAGACTTCTTCGCCGCGCGTGTAAGGTACAACACAGAAAGTACAATATTTGCTACATCCTTCCATGATAGAGACAAATGCGCTGGCGCCTTCAACACGAGCAGGTGGGAGATGATCAAATTTCTCAATTTCTGGAAAAGAAATATCGACTTGTGCTTTTCCCGTTTCTTTTTTGGCATGAATGAGCTCAGGCAAACGATGTAATGTTTGTGGACCAAATACGACGTCTACAAATGGAACCCGTCGAATAATATTAATGCCTTCTTGGCTGGCAACGCATCCTCCGACTCCAATGACTAAATTCGGATTTTTTTCTTTCAAATGGCGAAAACGGCCCAAATAATGAAAGACTTTTTCTTGCGCCTTTTCACGAACAGAACAAGTGTTAAATAAAATGACATCAGCGTCTTCAGGACGATCTGTCGGTTCAAGAGCTTCTTCTGCGTTTAAAATATCGGCCATTTTTGCAGAATCATATTCGTTCATTTGGCAGCCGAAAGTCTGAATAAAAAGTTTTTTTGCCATAATCAAAAATCGAAATCAAATCAAGAAGATAAATTATTGGAAAAGAGAAACATAACGCCCAAAAAGGACTTCTAGTTGCAAACGGATTTGTACAGTATGATGCATCAATTTTTGTTCTTGTTGAATCGCTTTATAAAAAGAAAAAAGTTGAAAAACAGATAAATGAGCATTTTCTTTAAGAAATGCAATTTGCTCATGACGATGCTCGTGAAAGAACAAAATTTGTTTATAATCTGTCAATTGAAGTGTAATTAAATCCATTACCCATTGTTGTAAAAGTGTCAACAAAAAGGGGAGTTGATCTTTTTTAAATGTTTCTGCTTGTTGAAAATATAACCAAGTTTTGGGATGAAGCCAATGCTGGACACAAGTTTGGCGTAATGTTTGGTAATGTTCATCATGATATTGAAACGCCAAAAGCGGCGCGCCTCCTGCTTGATGAAGCAAGCTTTCTGTGTGAGTCAAGCCTTTCTCTTTAAGCCATTGTATGGACAAAATTTTGTCAGGTAAGCCCAAAGCAAAATGTTGACAACGGCTTTTGATCGTGGGAAGAAGCGCATGAAACTGTGCCGTCACCAATAAAAATAGAGTCCGTTCAGGTGGTTCTTCAAGCATTTTGAGCAAAGCATTTGCGGCGGCGATATTCAAACGATCTGCTTCTTGAATGAAAATAATGCGTCGTCCGTGCCGTTGATAGGTGGTGAATCCCAAGAAATCACGTAAGGCCCGAATGCGTTCAATACTAATTTGACGCATTGTATTTTCTTCTGGAGCCAAAATTTGGACATCTGGATGTTCACTTTTTTGAAACCAACGACAATGTTGACAAGTACCACAAGGTAAATGGTCGGCATGATGGGATGCATTTTGACATAATAATGATTGGGCCCATAACCAAACAAGGTGTGTTTTTCCAATCCCTGCCTGTCCATGTACGAGTAACGCTTGTGGCAGATGTGTACGGTAGGCTTGTAACGTGTGCCACGCGGCAGTTTGCCAAGGATAATAAGACATTTTAGAAAAGTTCAATCAAAAGGAAGATCAAGAAAACAGGACAACCTCCTGAAAAAGAAAATGCCTCAGGAGGTTTGAATATCAGATGAGAAACAAAGGTACAGAACGTTATTAACCTTGGAGTTTTTGATAACGTGCTTGTAAAACATCTTTGCTTTCTTTTATTCCAGTCATGATACAATCGACCGGGCAAACTTCTTTGCATTGTGGTTCATCATAATGACCAACACATTCTGTGCAACGACTTGGATCAATCTCATAAATTTCATCACCTTGCGTGATCGCATCGTTAGGGCATTCTGGTTCACACACATCACAATTGATGCATTCATCTGTAATTAATAAAGACATAACTCAACAGTCCTATAAAATCAAAAAGAAAAACGGCGAGACACAAGTGTGTCATTGAAAAAAAATACAGAATTTAGATTAAAGCAAGGATTTGTTATTTTAATCCGATTTCAAGATTTTTTTATATGATTATTTTAAGATTTTTGCGAGAGAGGCAATTGTTGAACACGGTTTTGCAATTTTTCAAGCACATGAGGATGCACAACCTGATGAATATCACCACCAAACATTGCAATTTCGCGAACCATTGTTGCGGACACGAAAATAAACTCCTCAGAGGGGGTCAAAAAAATGGTTTCAACATCAGGATGAAGTTTTCGATTCATCCCCGCCATTTGAAACTCATACTCAAAATCAGAAGCCGCGCGTAAGCCACGCACAATCACCCGTGCGCCTTGTGCCCGTACAGTATGCATTAATAAACCTGTAAAACCAATCACACGAATATTGGGACAATCTGCTAAGACTGTTTGTGCCATTTCAATCCGTTCATTTAACGTAAATAATGGTTTTTTGGCACGACTTTCTGCTACTGCCATAATGACTTCGTCAAACATATGACTGGCACGGCGTAATAAATCCTCATGTCCTCGTGTGATAGGATCAAACGTACCGGGGTAAATAGCGCGTAACATAATTAATCACCTAGAGAAACCGTTGTTTTGGCCGCCGTCAGTAAGGCATAATGCACCATCCCTGCTTTATCTTGACGGTAAAGATCCCATGCAGAGTCATGGCTTAAATCTAAAGGCTGCGGGGATTCAAGATAAATTTTGCCTTCTGGCTGTAAAAGCGGCTGGAGGTGTGATAAAAGCGCGGGAAGGCGCGCCACATCCGCATAAGGCGGATCTACAAAAATCACATCAAATTTTGCTTGAACCGGATGATTTACAAAACGGTAACTATCTGTTTGTAAAAGCGTAAATCGTTCTGAAGGACATTGTAATAGCTGTGTATTTTGTTTGAGCATCTGAAATGCCGCGGCGTTCTTTTCAACTAATAAAACATGTTGCGCCCCGCGAGAAATTGCCTCAAAACCAAAAGCCCCGGTTCCTGCAAACAGATCGAGACAACGCTGCCCGGTTAAGGTTTGACCGAGCCAATTAAAAACAGTTTCGCGGACCCGATCAGGTGTAGGGCGAAGTCCCTCGACACTGGGGAAAGGCAAAACACGTCGTTTATACAGCCCGCCAATAATTCGAACCTGATTATGATAACGTGTGTTTTTTGTATGTCCTGACATGATGAGAAAAATGACAGACCGAAAGTCAAGCAGAAATTCCAAACGTCATTCTGTTTTGTTTTTCTTGGAGTCAAGAGAGACAAAAACAAAAGAACAACGTTGGCGAAAAGAAAGCGTGTTTTAGGAAGTATTCAGTTCAACACGAATACTTCCAAAACAGAAAGCAAGCAATTAAGCAGCGGGGGCCAATGCTTTGATAGCCGCATTCAAACGGCTTTTATGACGTGCTGCTTTATTTTTATGAATGATCCCTTTGTCCGCAATGCTATCAATCACGCTAACAGATTGTTGGAAAACGCTGCGGGAAGTTTCAAAATCACCAGTTGCAATCGTTTTCACAACTTTCTTGATTGCAGTACGCAGTCTGGAGCGTAAACTTGCATTGTGTTGACGGGTTTTTTCATTTTGTTTTGCACGTTTACGTGCTTGTGCGCTGTTTGCCATGTAATTCTAAGTCCTATTAATGCTCAATGCTAAGCAAATTAAAATCTTGCATTATACATCATGAAATCAAATCTGCCAAGATTTGGTGTGTAATATTTTTCGCACTCCAAGGTGCGAGTGTGACCCCGTAGCGAAAATGCCCTGTATTCAAAAATAAATTTTGATAAATAGGATCACGTTGTACAAGGGGTAATGGATGATCGCTAGCGGGACGGAGCCCTGCCCATTGATCAACCAATGTTGCGTCTTTTAATGCAGGACAATACTGATAAGCAATTTCTAAAAGTAAAGCTTTTGCCTCATCTGTGATTGTTTTATCAAAACCAACCCGTTCTAATGTTGATCCAACTAAAACATGTCCATCTTGACGCGGGACAATATAACATCCTTTTGCAAAGATAGCATGTTTTAAGACATCAGGGGCAGTTTTAAATAAAAGAATTTGTCCTTTCATAGGATAAACATTTGTATGACTCAGTAATATTCCTGACCACGCGCCTGCAGAAAGTACGTAACGGCGACCATAAAATTGCCCTTTATTTGTGGCTAAATATAATAAATGTCGAAAAGGTTTTCCCTGTTGTTTAAATACCATTTGGGATAAATGCACCTCTTCGATAATATCAATATCTAGTTTAGCACAGGCTTCAATCAAGGCTTGTAAATAACGTGGATTGCGAATTGTGTAAACATCAGGGAGCCATAAGGTTTGATCTTCTGCTAAATATTCATAAGGAATCTTAAAAGCTTTAAACCACAATTTCGCTTTGTCATAATCAAAAGGCGGATAAATTTTGAGGCCAGATTGTAATAACTCTGATGAAGTACGAGAGTATTTTTCAAGAGTGTGAATCCACTCTGGATACATTGCAAGGCTTTCTAAAACAACTTCTGTCAGTTCCGCCGGATAATCCCATGGTAAAAGTTGCCATAATAGCCCCGCTCCTGCCCACGAAGCTTCTTTTCCAATCTTTTTGGAATCTAAGACAATCACTTTATTGAGACCAGCTAAACGCAAATGAATAGCGGTCGTCAAACCAATAACGCCCCCACCCAAAATCACAACATCTGCATGATGTTTTTTGAATTCAGAAGAATAATTCATTGAGTGTCGTCTCATAGAAGAAGAATCAAATTAGTTTGCCAGAGGAGATAACGTATCTGCTAAGGCCTGCGCGGCTGCAAAATCCAAAGAGCCTTCATAAATAGCACGGCCTGTAATGGCGCCCATAATGCCGGATTGAGCAACAGCACATAACTGACGGATATCTTCTAAGTTTGTAATTCCACCACTGGCAATGACAGGAACAGATAAGGCTTCAGCGAGCTTTTGGGTGGCGTCTGTATTCACACCGGAAAGCATTCCATCGCGGCTAATATCTGTGTAAATAATGCTTTCAATGCCATCATCTGCAAATTGTTGTGCTAAATCCGTCACGCGATGTTCGGTGATCACAGCCCATCCATCAATCGCGACTAGGCCATCTTTTGCGTCCAAACCTACAATAATTTGTCCTGGAAATTCACGACAGGCTTCTGCAACAAGCTGTGGATTTTTTACAGCAGCTGTGCCAATAATCACAAAATCTAATCCTTGTTTCAGATAACTTTCGATAGTTTTGAGATCACGAATGCCTCCCCCTAATTCAACAGGGATTTTTTTGTCAACATATTCTAGAATTTCGTCAATCACCGCGCGATTTTGAGGGGTGCCCGCAAAAGCACCATTTAAATCAACAAGATGCAAACGTTTTGCCCCTTGTTTAAGCCAATGGGCCGCCATATCAGCAGGGCGTTCAGAAAAAACTGTAGATTGTTCCATTAAACCTTGTTTTAATCGGACACATTGACCATCTTTTAGGTCAATGGCAGGAATAATAATCATATGATTTCCTTTTGTGGGTAATTTTTATGGTTATAAAATCAAGTCTGATAACTTTTTACAACACGTTGACAACACGCTAAACCGCGACCATTGCTTTGATTGGCGGATGACTTTGATAATCAGTAATTATAAAATCATCAAATTCATAATCAAACAGTGACACTGGTTTGCGTTTAAAATCGAGTTTGGGTAAACTAAACGGTTTACGACTTAATTGTAATTGTACTTGCTCAATATGGTTTTGGTAAATATGACAATCTCCGCCTGTCCACACAAACGTATGCGGAATGAGATCACATTGATGGGCTACCATCGCAGTTAATAAAGCATAAGACGTGATATTAAAAGGTACGCCTAAAAACATATCCGCACTGCGTTGATAAAGTTGACAAGAAAGATAGCGATTGTCATGAACATAAAATTGAAAAAGCAAATGACAAGGGGGAAGAGCCATTTTGTCAATTTCACCAACATTCCATGCTGAAACAATTAAACGTCTTGAATTTGGGTTTGTTTTGATTTGCTGTACAACTTGTGAAAGTTGATCGATGGTTTGACCATCAGAAGCCAGCCATGCGCGCCATTGCTTGCCGTAAACTGGGCCGAGATCGCCTTCCTGATTTGCCCATTCATCCCAAATGGAGACGTTATTTTCTTTAAGAAAACGTATATTAGTATCACCTTTTAGGAACCAAAGTAATTCATAAATAATAGATTTAATATGTACTTTTTTGGTGGTGACAATCGGAAAACCTTGTGTCAGATCAAAGCGCATTTGTGCGCCAAAAAGGCTAATCGTGCCTGTTCCCGTACGATCGCCTTTTTTATGGCCAGTGTTTAAGATAGTTTGGAGTAAATCTAAATAGGGAGTCATAATTTTTATGGCATATGTTAGTCAAAAAGAAATCGTGATTATTGGTGCTGGTTTAGCGGGTATTTGTGTCGCAAAAAATTATTTGAAACACCATCCAGACAAAGCAAACGATATTTTATTGCTAGATAAAGGATACTATGCTGGCGGGCGTTGTTCTTCCCGGGCTGTCGGAACAGAAAAACATCTCCTTGATTTTGGTACGTTTAATGCAGTCTTGAAAGAGGCCTTTGATTTAGAGACAAAACAGTTTGAATCTTTTAAGACGGCCCGTCAAGTGATTCAATATTTAACAAAAGGGCTCGAGATTCACACGAAAAAACGCGTGAAAACGATTACACCGAAAAAGCAGGGTTGGGAACTAACGCTTGATAATAATGAAATCTATTTCTGTAAGCAGGTTATTGTCACTGTTCCGATTCCACAAGCAATTGAAATGCTTGAGCATTATTTTTCGCACCATTGCACTGATGACAAAATACTCCATGTATTAAAGTCTGTGCATTATGATCGGGCGGTCAGTCTCATGTTTGCAGACAATGCGTTTATTAGCATTGTTGAAGCGCATCGCGATGCCTTGCTCAAATCAAGCGTCCGTAAAATTTATACCCATGATGATCAAGGGATCGTTTTAATATTAAATGCGTTAGCCTCATTGGATTATTGGGATTACTCCGCACATGAGCTCGCTGGCATTTTATTTCCCGATTTACCACTGAGTGATGATGATCCAGATATTGGGATTCATCGTTGGAAATATGCATTTTGCCAAAATCCCTTGCCTACCCCGATTACACTAGAAACCGACATGACAGGATTGTTACCTATTCGTTTATTTTGTGATGCGATCGGTGCGCCTTCGGATGTCAAAACGCTCATCCATGCCGCTGAAAAAATGGCAGCGACATTATAGTGCTTTTCCCATCTTGAATAGATTCAAATCAAGATGGGATACTTAACCGAATGCAATTAACGGATATTCACCTAAAGGATGCGGTAATATGGCTGCCTTGACATGAAAAATTTGCTGAATACTTTCAGTTGTTAATGCCTTAAAAGGTGTATTAAAATCGATTTGTTGACCATTATCTAAGAGTAAAATATGGTCTGCATAACGGGCGGCTAGATTTAAATCATGGAGGACAGTAATGACGATTCCGCCCCGTTCTTTGGCAAAACTTTGCGCGATTTGCAACAATGTATGTTGATATTGTGGGTCAACATTAGAAATGGGTTCATCTAAAAGTAAATAACGCGGATGATAATATTGATCCAATTCTTTGTGCCAAATTTGGGCAAGGACGCGGGCAAATTGAACCCGTTGGCGTTGTCCACTCGACAAAGTTAAAAAACGTTGATTGGCAAGATGGGCAATTCCGAAATAATCTAAAAGCGTTGCAATTGATTGTTCTTTTTGTGTCACACTTAAGAATTCTGACGCCGTATAAAATCCTAACTCAACAACCTCATGAACCGTAAAAGGAAAATTTAACACAGAATCTGTTGAAAAATAAGCGCGAAATGTGGCACATTCCTTGTGTGAATAGTGTTCTAATGGCTGATGGTTGTAGAGAATTTGCCCACATTCAGGGCTATATTCCCGCGCAATTAATTTTAATAATGTTGATTTTCCTGATCCATTGGGTCCCAAAATCGCGATGACTTCCCCTGCTTTTGCTTCAAAGCAGAGATTTTCTAACACGCGTTTATCTCGGATAGAAAAAGAAACAGAATCGATTTTTAACATAAAGTTTTAAAACTATATGATCTAAAAAATTAACGTAATGTTTGGACTTGTACCCCAGTAGGTGTACCAAGTAAGACTAAGTCGGCGCTCCGTTGAGCGAAAAGACCATTTGTCACCACACCGACAATTTGATTGATCTGTTGTTCAAGTGTACAGGGGGTTGTAATCTGTAAATCGTACACATCCAGGATGATATTTCCATTGTCTGTGGTAAATTTATCACGCAGCACAGGGCGCCCCCCTAATTTGACAAGTTCGCGGGCGACATAGCTTTGTGCCATGGGAATGACTTCTACAGGGAGCGGAAAACGTCCTAAAACAGAGACGGATTTAGATTCATCTGCAATACAAACGAACGTTTTTGCAACCGCGGCAACAATTTTTTCTCGAGTCAAAGCGCCCCCCCCTCCCTTAATCAAATGAAATTGAGGATCAATTTCATCTGCTCCGTCAACATAAATATCAAAATTAGAGACGCTATTGAGGTCAAAAACAGGGATATGATGGGCGCGCAGACGGACTGCTGTCGCTTCAGAGCTCGCAATTGTGCCTTCCAGTTGGCCTTTAATTTTAGCTAATTCATCAATGAAATAATTCGCAGTGGAACCTGTCCCCACACCAATAATGGGCCGATCGAGGTTAAGGCTTTGAATATAATCGACTGCGGCAATCGCGACGGCTTTTTTCAATTCATCTTGGTTCATAACTATCATTCTTTGGTAAAAATTAAAATAAAGGTCTAAAATAGAACAGACAGATAAACAAGCAATGACATGATCTGTGTGTATTGCTTGCTTATTTTAACATGTTCGAGCAGAGGATTTCGATAAACTTTGCTTTTTCATGTTGAGAAAATAAACTCTTTTTAATTTTGTAGAAGTTTTAAAATATGGACTTTGATCATTTTTGTGATGACTATTTGAAACGGATTTTAACCAGCGCAGTTTACGATGTTGCGATTGAAAGTCCGCTTGATGTTGCACCCAATTTATCTCGCCGAACGGGCAATACAATCTTGTTAAAACGGGAGGATATGCAACCTGTTTTTTCATTTAAGCTTCGGGGGGCGTATAACAAAATGGCAAAATTGCCGCCTGAAGCCTTAGCAAGAGGGGTTATCGCGGCTTCAGCAGGAAATCATGCCCAAGGCGTTGCCCTGGGTGCCCAAATTTTAAAATGTCATGCGACAATTGTTATGCCGGCTACAACGCCTGCGATTAAAGTGCAGGCCGTCAAAGCGCGCGGTGCCGAAGTTGTGTTGATAGGGGATTCTTACGATGCGGCCTACCAACATGCTCAAAAACTCATTCAGGAGCGCGGATGTACATTTATTCATCCCTATGATGATCCGGATGTGATTGCAGGGCAAGGGACAATTGGGATGGAAATTATTCGCCAGCATAATAAGCCCATCCATGCGATTTTTGTACCGATTGGGGGCGGCGGGCTGATTGCAGGGGTCGCTGTTTACATTAAAGCCTTGCGTCCAGATATTCGTATTATTGGCGTGGAACCTTATGATGCAGATGCGATGTATCAATCTTTGGCTAAAAAAGAACGGGTGCAATTAAGTCATGTCGGCATTTTTGCCGATGGGGTGGCCGTCAAATTAGTGGGCGAAAAAACATTTGAAATTTGTCGGCGTTATGTCGATGAAATTGTACGTGTTTCAACAGATGAAATGTGTGCGGCCATTAAAGATGTCTTTGAAGATACGCGTTCCATTTTGGAGCCATCCGGTGCATTGAGTGTGGCGGGGGCAAAAGCCTATGCTCGTCAAAACGGCTTAAGTGAACAGACACTGATCGCGATTACATCTGGCGCCAATATGAATTTTGATCGGTTAAGACATATTGCAGAGCGGGCGGAGCTTGGAGAGCAACGCGAAGGCATTTTAGCCGTCACCATTCCAGAAAAACCGGGCAGTTTTAAAGCTTTTTGCCAATTGATTGGCGCGCGTAATATTACTGAATTTAACTATCGTTATGCCAGTGCGAAAGCCGCTCACGTTTTTGTTGGGTTACAAATTCAAAGTCGTCGCGAAATTGAAACCTTGCGATTAGAATTAGAAAAAAATGGCTTGAAAGCGTGGGATTTTACAGATAATGAAATGGCAAAATTGCATGTTCGTCATTTGGTTGGGGGGCACGCGCCCGTTTCAGATGAATTATTATATCGTTTTGAGTTTCCAGAACGTCCAGGGGCGTTAATGCATTTTTTGAATGCGATGCCAAGTCATTGGAATATTAGTTTATTTCATTATCGAAATCATGGGACGGATTATGGGCGGGTTTTATTTGGTGTCCAAGTGCCTTCTTCGCAAAAAGAACAGTTTCAAAATTTCTTGGATGAGTTAGGTTACAATTGGTGGGATGAAAGTCAAAATCCTGCGTATGATTTATTTTTATCGTAATTTTTAAAAAGTCACAGACGGATCTTTTCTCTCACAAAGCTAGTGAGAGAATGGATTCTGCTTGTTATTGATATTTAATATAATTGATTGATTTTATTGCGCTTTTGTAAAGTTCTTGACGACAACGAAAGTTTACTATACATTATGACATTTTGTGTTCAATTTTTGAACAAAAAAACAAGTCCCTGCTAAAATAAAGAAAGATTTTACACAAAAAAAGTGGGGAACAGGTAAGATAAATCAAAAAAAATAGATAAAAATTAACGATGTATACAAGAAATTTAGAATGCTTATTTATTATGACAAAATAATAAAAAAGAAAAATAGATTCCAACTAGAAAAATTAAATTGACAGTTTAATCCAATTGAAAAAACTAGCCTGTTTTAGCAATTGGTATCACTCAAGCGTGGTATATAATTATGATAGATATGCTCCAGATTGACTATAAAAATTATCAGTTTCCAGATGATCAAGGGCATTTTGGTGATTATGGCGGGATTTTCGTTGCAGAAACATTGATTCATCCGATTGAAGAGCTCAAAAAAGCTTATTTGCATTACCGTCAAGATCCTGATTTTCAGGCAGAGTTTCATCATGAATTAAAACATTATGTAGGACGGCCTAGTCCGATCTATCATGCGAAGCGCTGGAGCGCGCACCTAGGCGGGGCGCAAATCTATTTGAAACGCGAAGATTTAAATCATACTGGTGCGCATAAAGTCAATAATACGATTGGCCAAGCATTATTGGCCGTGCGCATGGGAAAAAAACGCGTTATTGCTGAAACGGGCGCAGGACAACATGGTGTTGCCACAGCTACTGTTGCAGCCCGTTATGGTTTAGAATGTGTGGTGTATATGGGGGCGGAAGACATCAAACGTCAGGCTCCAAATGTATATCGTATGAAATTGTTAGGGGCTCAAGTCGTGCCTGTTGAAAGCGGTTCAAAAACGCTGAAAGATGCGATGAACGAGGCTTTGCGAGATTGGGTCACTAATGTTGAAGAAACTTTTTATATTATTGGAACCGTAGCGGGGCCACATCCCTACCCTATGATGGTACGTGATTTTCAATCTGTTATTGGCGAAGAATGTTTAGTACAAATGCCAGAATTAGTTGGACAGCAACCAGATTATATTGTGGCTTGTGTAGGTGGTGGATCAAATGCGATGGGCATTTTTTATCCCTATATTGGCAATCAAGATGTAAAAATGATTGGGGTGGAAGCAGGAGGTCTTGGTGTTGAAACAGGGCAGCATGCGGCGCCTTTAAATGCTGGCCGTCCGGGCGTTTTACATGGTAATCGGACTTATTTGATGCAAGATGATCACGGTCAAATTCAAGAAACGCATTCGATTTCAGCAGGATTAGATTATCCGGGAGTAGGGCCAGAGCATTCTCTTTTGAAAGATATTGGTCGAATTCATTATAGCGTTGCAAGTGATAAAGAAACGTTAGAAGCGTTTCAATCTTTATGTCATTTTGAAGGGATTATTCCTGCTTTAGAAAGTAGCCACGCCTTGGCTTATGCCGCTAAGTTAGCCCCCACTTTATCAAAAGACAAAATTATTTTGGTTAATTTATCCGGGCGGGGGGATAAAGATATTAATACAGTGATGAGTCTTTTGGATCTCAAATAGCAATCTATTTGCCATGCATTTTCAAAAAGAAGGACGTTTCCTTGTCTGGTTTTTGCTTGTAATCAACAGGGACGTCCTCTTGTAAGATTTCTGCTTCTATTCGGTTTTTTCATGTAGGAATTCGTCTGGGTGCTTCATACAGAATACGGCACTTTATGCGAATTTGTGCTAAAATAGCGTCGATTCGCTTTGATTTGAAACAAAAAATGCAGTTAGTTCAAAAACTACTCAGATAAAATGAACAGAAAATAGCAGTCGATTTGATTCAATCAAATTAAAAAACGTCTTCGTGTCTCACATATCTTGGCATGTCTGTTCTGTGGTTTGCTGTTTTTTTTAAGAGCGGATATATTCTCTCTTCTGCACAGCATATAATAATAAACTATCAACTTGTTGAGAAAATAACATTTTAGTTTTATTATTCAATTTGAAAATAGAAAAATAATTCATCCAAAAATTATGTCACGTATAAAAAATACTCTCGCAGATTTAAAAAAGCATCATCGAAAAGCGTTAATTCCGTTCATTACGGCGGGAGATCCGCATCCAGATAGCACCGTTCAGTTGATGCATGATTTAGTGACGGGTGGTGCTGATCTTATTGAGCTTGGTGTGCCTTTTTCTGATCCAATGGCAGATGGTCCAGTGATTCAGCGGGCAAGTGAGCGCGCATTACGTCATCACATTGGGTTAGAACAAATTTTTGATTTTGTTGCGCGCTTTAGAAAAAAAGATTCTAATACACCTGTTATTTTAATGGGGTACGCGAATCCGATTGAACGAATGGGCTATGCAGAGTTTGCACAACGGGCGTCGCAAGCAGGGGTGGATGGGGTATTAACCGTAGATTTTCCCCCTGAAGAAATTGCGCCTTTTGCATCACATTTAGAACGCTATCATTTAGATCCTATTTTTCTTGTTGCGCCAACGACACCCGAACACCGTATTCGACATATTGCCGACATGGCAAATGGTTTTATTTACTATGTCTCATTAAAAGGTGTGACGGGCTCCAGTAATATTAATATCGAAGAAATTCAAGCAAATTTAGCCAAAATTAGAAAATATACTACGTTACCAATTGGTGTAGGGTTTGGTGTGCGTGATACAGAAACAGCGAAAGCAGTCACGCCATTAGCTGATGCTGTTGTGATTGGAAGCCGAATTGTATCAGAAATAGAAGGTTTTGGTTATGCTTCTCCCGTGCGATTGAGTCAACATGTAATTGATTTAATTGCAGAATTTAGAACAGCAATTGATAATGCCACTCGATTTGGGGTATAAAAACAATGAGTTGGTTTTCAAAATTACTTCCCCCTAAAATAAAAAGTAAAGTTAATTCAGAACGTAAAGTAACCATGCCAGAAGGACTCTGGAATAAATGTCCTTCTTGTGAGGCCGTGCTTTATCGCGCTGAATTAGATAAAAATCTTGAAGTCTGTCCGAAATGTGGCCATCATATGCGGATTTCGGCGCGCCGGCGTTTAGATCTGTTACTTGATCCAGAAGGTCGAATTGAAATTGGCGCTGAAGTTTTACCGGTGGATACGCTCAAATTTAAAGACACACATCGTTATACTGATCGAATGGAAGAAGCCCGTAAAGAAACAAATGAAACAGATGCATTAGTTGTGATGCAAGGAAGTATCAAAACTTTGCCAGTTGTTTTGGCGGCTTTTGAATTTAAATTTATGGGCGGATCAATGGGAGCCGTTGTAGGCGAACGTTTTGTCCGGGGTGTCAAAACAGCTATTGAACAACGTTGTCCGTTTATTTGTTTCACAGCAAGTGGTGGCGCCCGTATGCAAGAAGGGGTTTTATCACTCATGCAAATGGCAAAAACAAGTGCTGCTTTAACCCAATTAGGGCAGAAAAAATTGCCGTTTATTTCAGTGTTGACTGACCCTACAATGGGCGGGGTTTCCGCGAGTTTTGCTTTTTTAGGAGATGTTGTTATTGCAGAACCCAATGCGTTAATTGGTTTTGCGGGTCCCCGTGTGATTGAAAATACTGTCCGCGAAAAGCTTCCTGAAGGATTTCAACGCGCTGAGTTTTTATTAGATCATGGTGCGATTGATATGATCGTTGATAGACGTCAGTTTCGCGATCAAGTTGTTGATTTATTGGGAATGTTAATGCGTATTACAGTTTAGTTTTTCTGGCAGGTCCTTTCTTTTTTGAAGGAAAGAAAAAGTTTTTCTCAAAAAAAGGACCTGCAATGAAAGACAAATTCCCTCCGAAAAGGAGGGCATTTATTCTTATTCTTCATAAGAAAGCACAGGCTTGTCATCTGTAGGCGCATGACAATTTTGGGCAATTTCTTCCAGTAATAAGGCTTCTTTCGTTGTATTTTTATTGCGTTTTCGGCGACGTCGCTTCCGCGGGTTGGTATTTTTCCCTTCTACAGCAGGTTGCGGATGGAGCAGTTTTTGGTCTTCCAATAATGCCTGAATGAAGTCGAGACGGGCTTCCGGCTCGGCAGCATATAAGTTTTCCCACCATGCCAAGAGTTGAGGATCAATCTCACCACTTTGTGTGCGCAGGGCAAAAAAATCAAAACCAATTCGAAAACGGTTGTCGTCCACGAGTTTTAATGCTTTCATGAGGCGGGCTTTATTGATGCGGTTGGTTTTTTCGTCTTCAAGAATAAAGCGCGGCTGCATTTCCCAAATTTCACGCATGTTAAACATAAAGCGGTGTGGAATTGAAAACCGATTTAAATATTTCATGCTACATGTCATTGCAGCTTCTTGCATGGCCGCAAAACGAGGCATTTTGTTTTCGTCAATTAATGCTTGCCATTCTTTTTTGACACCATGCCATAATAATCCTGCTAGCAAAAATCCCGGAGAAACGCTTTTTCCTTCTCGTAATCGAATATCCGTATTTTGTAATAAAAGCGTAGTAAATTTTCGTTCTGCTTCAGTTTGTTTATTATAGTGAATGGCTGGCAAGATATAATGCAATAAATGATAATCTTGCATGGCTTGCACACAAGCAAAAGCTTGTCCACAAAGTAAAGTTTTGATCCCTTCATCAAAAAGGCGGGCGGGCGGGACATGGGTGAGTAAATTAGAAAGACGAGCAATAGGCGAAGCTGTGCGGGGATCAATTTCTAAATTGAGTTTAGTCGCAAGGCGGACCGCGCGTAACATTCGGACAGGATCTTCACGATAACGCAATGTTGCCTGGCCAATGACACGTAAAAGACGTTGTTGAATGTCTTCAAAGCCCTGATGATCATCCCAAATTGTTTCATCCGCAGGATTATAATAGAGCGCATTTACTGTAAAATCACGTCGACAAGCATCTTCTTCTTGTGATCCAAATTCATTATCATTGAGAATTCGTCCGTGCACATCAAGTTCAGCATGACTTTGTGTTTTTCGAAAAGTAGACACTTCAATAATGCTTTCACGATGTGTTACATGCACAATAATAAAACGTCGACCAATAATGCGTGCCCGATGAAAAAGCGCAGTAATTTGTTCTGGTTTAGCATTCGTTACGACATCAAAATCTTTAGGGCGCACGCCTAAAAGTAAATCACGAATCGCCCCGCCAACCACAAAAGCAAGAAAGCCTGCTTCTTGTAACGTTCGGATGGTCACAAGTGCATCTTGGCTAATTTGACCACGTGTGATCCCGTGTTGTGAGACTGGAATAATATTCAACATCTAGTAGTAAGCATTGATTAATTTATTAAATAATAAAACAAAATGTTTAATGAAGACAGCATCGTTTTATATAGAGCAAAGTTATGTCGCTTCGATTTGGTGCAACTTTAGTGCCAGCTGATAAATTTTATCTTTTGGAACACCAGTTAAGTCTCTTGCAATTTGTACAGATTGTTTTACAGATAAACCATGATTGAGCAAAGTCTGTATCAGATCATGTAGCGTCAAGGGACAAGTCTCAGTCTCATTTTGTGTAGAAGAGAGCGCAGGGGCACTGAGAATTAAGACAAATTCCCCTTTTTGATGATAGGGATTTTGTAAAAGCCATTCAAGTGATTCTGCCAATGGTGTTGTATAAATGGTTTCGTATTGTTTTGTCAGCTCTCGCGCAAAAGTCAGCGTCCGGGCTTGATTTGCAAAAACCTGTGTGATCGCTTTGACAGTATCGACAATACGATGAGGAGCTTCATAAAAGAGAAGAGCAGTTTCTTGTTGAGAGAGGTTTTCTAATATTTCTTGTCTTTGTTTGGCTTTACTGGGTAAAAAACCATAAAACAAAAAAGCGCCATCAACAATGCCACTTGCAGAAAGTGCACAAATCGCCGCATTCGGGCCAGGAATAGGCACAACAGTATGGCCTGCTGCCCGTACAGTCTGCACCAAAATGCTTCCCGGATCACTAATTAGGGGCGTGCCCGCGTCACTGACCAAAGCCACTGCCTCACCTTGTTCGAGCCACGCAATAATTTTCGCGCTCGCTTCCCGTTCATTATGTTCATGTAATGCAACGAGTTTTTTCTTAACAATTTGGTAATGATTGAGGAGACCTTGAGTGTGTCGGGTATCTTCTGCGGCTATTATTGAAACCGTTTTGAGCACTTCAAGTGCGCGTAATGTTATGTCTTGCAAATTGCCAATAGGTGTGGCAACAATGTATAAACTCGCCATTGACTTCGTATTTGCATTGAAAAGACGCTATTATAACACATTCTGCTTGATATACTGACGATTGTCCCCTGTTATTCTTATAAAAAAATGTAAATTTCAGAATCGCTCTAGACTAGGAAGTGACTTGAAAATGCGCGACGGCATTTTGTAAATGATCGGCTTGGTGTTCAAGTGACTGGGCCGCGGCGGCGGCTTGTTCAACTAAAGCTGCATTTTGTTGTGTGTTTTTATCAATTGCAGAAATAGTCAAATTAATTTGTTCAATACCCGTTGTTTGTTCAATTGTCGCCTGTGTCATATTTGACATCATTGTCGTCACTTGAGCAATGGCCTGAACGATTTCTTCCATTGTTTTTCCTGCTTCAGTAACTTGAGTGGTACCTTGTTTCACTGAATCTACGGATTCTGTAATCAGATCTTTAATTTCTTTAGCGGCTTGGGCACTGCGTTTGGCCAAAGTGCGAACTTCTGTTGCGACCACAGCAAATCCTCGTCCTTGCTCCCCCGCGCGCGCCGCTTCGACCGCCGCATTGAGTGCTAAAATATTTGTCTGAAAAGCAATGCTGTTAATGACACTAATAATTTCACTAATTTTTTGTGAAGAATCTGAAATACGGTTCATTGTAAAAACAGAATGTTGCGCAACCACGCCGCCTTTTTTAGCCACTTCAGCGGCTGTCTTAGCCAGTCGCATTGCCTCTTGACTACTCGCATTATTTTGTGCCATCATTGCTGTAAATTCCTCGACACTTGATGCCGTTTCTTCTAGATGCATAGCTTGTTTTTCAGTGCGAATAGATAAATCACGGTTACCTGAAGCAATTTCTTGCGCCGCTGTTTGAATCGTATTGACTGCGATAATTATTTGACGTAAAAGCTGTTTTAAATGCGTAACTGTCAGATTAACGCCTTGCGCTGTTTGTCCAAATAAACCCGGATAGTTTTTTTCTATTTTAAGTGTTAAATTACCTTGTCCTAAGTTTTGAGTCATATGGGCAATATCGCTCAAAGCTTCATGTGTCACACTTGTCAATTTATTTAATAAATGGGCTAATGTTTGGGCATAACCTTGTGTATGTATTTCATCCATTTTACGATCAAATTGCCCATCTGCTGCGGCATTCACAATTTCACGAACTTCATTAATGACAGTATATAAATTTTCACGCATTGTAGCCATGGCAGCCAGAATACTCTGTTTATCATGGGGGCGCAAATGGATATTGACCTCAAGATTGCCTTCCGCAATTTGTTTTGCAATCATAACTGCTTCGGCAGGATTGCCCCCAATTTGGTGTAATAAATTCTGGTTAAGACAATTTAAAATAGTGCCAATTTCAAGCCCAAAGCCTTCTTTGTGTGTGAGTTCAATTTGCTGTGTAAAATCGCCCGTTGCACTCGCTGAAGCGACCGTTTGAATTTCATCAATTAATGTGCGTAAATTGATTTGCATTGTCGAAAGACCTAAGGCAAGTTGCCCAATTTCATTTGTGCTAGAAACGACAATATTTTGATTTAAATTGCCTTTTCCAATTTGTTGCATAAATTGAATAATTTGTAACAAAGGTTGTGTTAATTGACTGCGAATTGAAAAGATAATAGCAACACTTAATAAGACAATAATTGCGCCAGAGGAAAGTAATAATATTTGACTTAATTTTTCTGATTCTTGTGTGAGTTCCCGCATATAAGTTGAACCTGCAACAATCCAATTCCATTCTGGAAATTCTAAAAAAGCCATAATTTTTTCTTCGGCGGGTTCCCCTTTATTGGACCAACTATAAGACAAATGACCATTCCGCATGTTAAAAACTTCACGCAAAGGTTCCCGTCCTGTTTGATCTTTTATGCCAAGTACATTTTTGCCTTCAATCAGGGGATGAACATCAATAATGCCTTCAGAGCCCGCTTGCGTGCTCATGGCAAAGAAGTAACCTGTTTCGCCTAATTGGATACTCAAAATATTTTTTTTCAAATCAGCTAAAGCACGTGTAAAATCAATTCCAGCACTAAAAGCGCCGATGACTTCGCCTTTTTCATCTTTGATGGGAACAAACTTTGTCATCACATCGGCATTTGTTGCCGTTTTTGCTTTGCCAACAAAAATATTTCCTGACATTAATGCTGAATAAGCAGGGTGTTTCTTATCTAAGGGAATACCAATAATTCGATCACCTTTTTTATTTTTATTATTAGTTGCAATTCGATAAAATTGATCTTCATATCGGACAAAAACAGTGGCGAAAATACCATCTTCTGTTTTTGCAATTTTATCAATGATTTCATTTTGATTATTTAAAATATTTTCGCCAATTTTCAAAGTCGGGAGCATCATTTTTTCTGATAAAATCGAATGTGTGACATCTCGTTTGATTTCGCCAGAAAAAAATTGTTGTTCATTATGAATGACATAATTTAACTCGGACTTGAGCATTTTATCAAAAGTAATGAGACTATCAACAAGTTGTTTCGTTTGCTGTGTGAGCGTATGAATCGCTTTTTCTTCGAGAAGACGTGTTGTATATTGACTGAAAAAAAATGCGAGAATCATCATTAAAATAGAAATAATACTCGCTGAGATGAGTGTTAATTTTTTTGCAATGGCTAGATTTTTATATGGAGTCATCATTATGAAATAAAAGAATGAAATTTTATGATACATAATTTATCTATATTTTAGATAAATTGTATCATTTTATCTAAAAGAAAGAAAGCGTTAAAAAGAGATTTTAGTATGAATTATATTTTTAATTATCATTTAATATAAAAAATATAGGGTTATTTTAGTATTCTAGGTGAGGGTTTTCATTCAAAATTAAAATTAATTATATTTATTTTTATATTTTATTATTTTAAACTGAAAATAGAAAAAAATTTTCGACTTTTTGTTAAAATAGAAATAACTTGAAGAATAGAAAATAGTGCAATATGCATTGCAAAAAATAAAATAAATCAATTTATAAAAATAAACATAACTTTTCTTTTATATAATTTAAATAGTGCAAAATAAAAAATTTCTATTTTTTAGAAGGCCTTATTTCAGTTATGATATGTTATCAGTTTCAAATAAAATAGTATTTTTCGTATTATTTTTATTTTTCAACGTTGAGATACCTTTATGTTAAAAAACTTATCCATTAAAAAATTACTGATGGGAATAAGTCTCTTAGTTGTCAGTGTTCTTTTGGTGCAATTAATTCTTCTGAAAGTGTTAAGTTTGACACATCAAAACCGACAAAACGAAGCGGAAAGGTCGACCCAATCCGTCCTTGCCAGTAAAGACTTGATTATTCACCTTGTTCAAATTCAGCAATTTCTTTCTGATGTTTCTGCCACGGGAGAAAAAACAGGATTTGACGAAGCAAAAAAACATTATGAATTAAGTTTGAAAACATTAACGCAATTGGAAAGTCTTGTCAGCCCGTCTGATCGGGCCATGATTACAGAGCTTAAGCCATTGATTATACAGATTTATCAAGTTGGCGGAAAAATGGCTGAGGCTTATCGTGTACAAGGTAGAGAAGCAGGAAATGTTTTGATGAAAGATTTTGATATGCGTGTCGAAACGCTCTCAAATCAATTAGAAAAAGTGATTCAAAATGTGAATCAAGCCCATGCGGCTCAACAAATTGCTGTGGATAATAATACACAATATAGTATTTATGTTATTTTATTGACCACATTAATAGTTGCATTAATTGTCATAATTAGTCTGAAAATTTTATACAAAAATACTGTACCTATTTTGGATAAAATTGTGCCAGTTATTAAAAATATGCAAACGGGTGATCTCAGTGGGGTTTTGGTTCACGCTGCGGAAGCACAAAAACAATCTTCGCAAAATGAAATGGTGAGTATGATTTATGCCTTACATGTTTTATTGGAAAATTTTAAGCAGGTGATTCGAGAGGTCGTGCATTCTACAAAGGTTTTAGTGAAAGATACGAAAAATATTAATCATATTGGAACAGAAGTATTAGCCAGTGCGCAAACACAAAATGCCGAGGTGGTCACGATTGCCGCCGCCATTGAGCAAATGAGTAACAGTATTGCAGTCGTTGCAGAAAGCGCTCTAGAAGCCCAGACCAGTTCAGTGATCGTGCAAAAATTAGCAAAAGAAGGAGAGCTCATTGTCTCCGATGTGAACATTGCGATTCGCCAAATTGAAACAGTTGTACAAAATACGATCAATTTGATTCATAGTATGAATGAAAAATCGAATCAAATTAATGTCATTGTAACTGTCATTCAGGAAATTACAGAACAAACCAATCTGGTCGCATTGAATGCTGCAATTGAATCGGCTCGCGCCGGCGAAGCCGGTCGAGGATTTTCGATTGTAGCTGACGAAGTTCGAAAATTAGCAGAAAAAACAACCAAAGCGACTGAGTCAATTACAGAAACAATTTTGTCTATTCAAGCAGAAACAGGACTGATGATTGATGAGGTAGGCGTGGTAGAACAGCGGGTTCAATTTAGTGCCAATTTGGCAGAGCAAGCCCATCTTTCATTAGAAAAGATTAAGACGCAAGCAACCAATACGGTCACACAAATGCGTGATATTACCCAATCGACAACAGAACAAATGACAGCGAGCCGTCAAATTGCCAGTAATATTGAAATGATTTCTCAAGCTATTGAACAAATTAGTATGACAATTCGTCATTCCTCGGATATCGCAAAAGTGCTCGCAGAACTTGTAAACCGTTTGAATACCGCGACTAAGCATTTTAAAATTTAATTTTTTTTGGGCTATTTTTGAATAAAAGCTGTGTGAGATTAGGAAATGATTCACACAGCTTGTGTTTAATAATTAAACACCTTGTTTAAGACTTTCTAAAATAAATTGATCTAAATCGCCATCTAAAACACCTTGCGTGTTTCCTACTTCTACATTTGTTCGTAAATCTTTAATTCGGGATTGATCCAGTACATAAGAACGAATTTGATGACCCCAACCAATGTCAGATTTGCTCTCTTCGAGCGCTTGTTTTTCCTCGTGGCGTTTACGCAGTTCTAATTCATATAAACGTGATTTTAACATGGCCATCGCTTCTGCACGATTCCGGTGCTGCGAACGATCACTTTGACACTGTACGACAATTCCGGAAGGTTCATGCGTGATCCGAATTGCTGAATCCGTTTTGTTAATATGTTGCCCCCCTGCTCCTGAAGCCCGAAACGTGTCAATGCGCAAGTCCGCGGGATTGACTTCAATTTCAATTGAATCATCGATTTCAGGGTAGACAAAAATACTCGCAAATGACGTATGGCGCCGATTATTTGAATCAAAAGGAGATTTTCGCACGAGACGATGCACGCCCGTTTCAGTGCGCAGATAGCCGTAAGCGTAATCCCCAGAAATTTTTAAAGTTGCAGATTTTAACCCTGCAATTTCGCCGGGGGAATCTTCCAAAATCTCAATTTTAAAAGCATGGCGTTCACAATAACGTGTATACATCCGCATGAGCATTGAAGCCCAATCTTGGGCCTCTGTCCCACCTGAACCTGATTGAATATCAATAAAACAATTATTGGGATCAAGTGGATTAGAAAACATGCGTCGAAATTCCATGTCTTCGACGTGTTGTATTAATTGAGAAACATCTTGTTGAAGACTATCCAGTGTGTCGTGATCATCTTCTTCTTTGGCTAATGCAAATAATTCTTGTGTATTGTCTGCTTCTTGAGAAAGCTGACGTAAATTGATAACAATAGATTCAAGTAAACGCCGCTCTTTACCCAGTTCTTGTGAACGTTGAGGATCAGCCCAGACAGCTGGATCTTCAGAAAGTTGGATCACTTCGGCAAGGCGGTCATTTTTTTTGTCGTAGTCAAAGATACCCCCGTAAGGCATCAATCCGACCAGATAAATCAGTTAAAGTGTTCTCGATATAATTAAGTTGTTCAATTTCCATGAAAATTATTCTATGCAATAAAAAAATAAAAAAAATGATTAAAAATTAATCTTTTTTAACTAAAGAGATTTCAAAAGGAATCTCTGCATCTTTTTTGACTTCTACAGTGGCCTCTAAGTCAAAATAGTCTGGTTTTGTGAAAATCAGCTGATGTGATCCTTCAGGTAAAACCAAAGTAATAGGAGCACTCCCTAATGTTTCGCCTTTTTCATTTTTGATTTGGACATTGTCAGGGATCGTTTTAATAAAAAGTCGCCCAAATCCCGTAGCGACTTCAGGTGATTTTATTGGCGCGGGGCTCATGCTAGGGGCAGATTGTTGAATCGAGGGAGGGACCGTTGCGGGGGGCGTTTGTGATCGCGTCGTCAAAAAGAAAACGGCGCCCCCAATTAAAAGGGCGGCTCCAATTCCCAATCCAAGCGCAAAAGGGGGTTTTGATTGCGCTGAAGGTGTATTTTGTGTAGGTGAGGCGTGTACCGATTCGGTTGAAAAAGTCGGGGCACTTTCCTGTTGTAAAGTAGCCTCTGTGGAGACTGGGGGCGCCGGCGTTGTGACTGGAGCCATCGTAGCGATAGTCGTAGCGTCTGTCGCGCGAGTGTCAATTAATGTGGCGTCTTGCCCTATTAATGTGGCATCAGTAGAGACCAACGTCGCTTCCGTATCGGGCATTGCAATACTCGGCGTCATACCTGCCTGATGGTTTGCAATGGCTTGATTAAGGGCATTTAAAAACTCGTCTGCACTCGCATAGCGTCCTGTTGGTGTCTTGGCCATGGCTTTTTGGACGACAAAATCTAATGCAGGGGGCACTTGTAAATTTAGCAGAGAAGGACGGCAGGGGGTTTCTTGAATGATCTTCATCATTACAGTGGTTAATGCCCCTGTAAATGGTTTTTCTCCTGTCAATAATTGATATAGAATCACCCCTGCTGAAAAAATATCAGAACGACCGTCTACACGTTGTCCTTGAAATTGCTCGGGGGACATATAACAAGGGGTGCCCATCACTGCCCCTGTTTGTGTCAGTGAAGAGGTATCTAACCGCGCAATACCAAAATCAGTAATTTTAATTTGTAAATGATCATGATGATCATCGATAACGATAATATTAGCTGGTTTTAAATCACGATGAACCACACCATTTCGGTGTGAGTAAGCAATCGCTGATAAAAGCTGCGTCATAATCGTTTGAATTTCATCTAAGCTAAATCGGGTATTAATTTCTTCTAAATAATATTTCAGTTCTTTCCCTTTCAAAAATTCCATGGCAATATAGGCTAAATCTTGATCTTCGCCATATTCATAAACTGCGACAATATTTTGATGATTTAAGCGGCCTGCGGCCTGGGCTTCTTGTTTAAATCGTTGAAATAAGGTGGCTTCATTTGTGTTGTCGAGTAAATCTTTCCGAATTGTTTTAATAGCAACAATCCGCTCAATGAGTGGATCTTTGCCTTGATAAACAATGCCCATTGCGCCCCGACCTAACTCACGCTCAATGAGGTATTTCCCTATTTTTTCTGGAATATTTTGTTCTGCCATACTTGATCACTTCATATCATTAAAAAGAGGTTTTAATTAACGTTGCCACTGGCATAATTATTTTGTATTAACCACCGTTTCAAGAAAACGGCTTCTTTTGAATCCGGCTTGAGTTCAATATATTTTTGAAAAGCCCGCGCGGCCGCACTATTATTTCCAAAACCTTGAGAATAAACAATGCCCAAGCTCAAATATGTCCGGGCATAATTCTGATTGAGCTGTAACCCCTTTAAAAGCGTGGTGCGCGCTTCTTCTGGATTACCCAAATAGTAAAGTGTCAGACCCAATAAAGCATAGGCTTGGTAAAAATCCGCTTTACGATTAATGGCTTGTTGTAAGTAAAACTTGGCTTGGGGCATTTGACGGGCTTCAAAAAAATTCACACCAATTGTGTAGTAAATATCAGGACTTTCTGGATAGGTCTGAAATAAATTTTTAAGAAGACGTACCCGCACCATTGAGTCAGGATAACGTGCAATATTTTGCAAATGCGTCTGTAAAGAAATGCGATCGGGCGTTTCTGCAACGCTATTATTTTCATCCATTTGAGAAATAAAATCATTACTCGCATAACTATTTGTCACATTGTTGACTTCAGTCAGGGTCGGGTCCACTTTATTCGTATTAGCTTGCTTATAACGTGATAAAAGCTGTGTCAAAAATTCTGAAGGGATAGCGAAATTAATTTGAGCCGACTCCCGAAGCCGGCCATGAATCACGCCTAAAACCTGCCCGCTTTTATTCACAAGCGCCCCACCGCTGTTGCCTTTATTAATTGTTAAATCTGTCTGAATAAATGTTTTGCCTTCTAATTCGCGGCGGCTATTACTTACGACACCCCGAGTTAAACTATGTTCTAAACCGAGTGGACAACCAATAGTAAACACTTCCTCACCTAAAGGAACAGATTTCGAGTTCCCAATGGCCAAGATAGGATGATTGGTTAATGGAACACGAAGTAAGGCTAAATCGTGAGGTAAATCGATTGCAATAGGAGAGGCTGGGACAAGTTTTGTAGCCGTTCCTGTTTTAAGATGAATAGCGACTGCGCGAGCAGTCGCAACTTGATGTGCCGCAGTCACAAGTAAGCTTGGCGCAATGAAAAACCCTGTCCCTAACAAACTGGTGGATTCATTTACTTTGCTTTCAATACAGACCGTTGCTTTATCAACGGACTGATAGAGATTATCTGAAGGAGAGGTAGGCGCGGCCAAGCTTGTCGTTGACAGAAAAAGCGCAACAAGACCACCCCTCGCTTTTTTTATGTTTATACCAAAAAAGGACATGTGTTTATCTATCTGATCAAGATAAAAAAATGATTATTATTTTAGCATATTTATTTCATGGACTTTGAAGTCAAATCGTGAAGTTCATGCCGCGAGGAAATCGAGTATAACGGATATGCTGGCTTCTTTTCCCGCTTTTGAAAAAATTCAAAATAACAATAAGTTATATTCTATAAAAATAATATTCTTTTCGGTTATTTATTTTTTTTGCTAAGATGGAGTGCGTTTTCAAAAGAAAAAATTAAAAAATTAAAGAGGAAAGCAAAAATGAGTATTCATGTTCAAAATATTAACAAACATTTTGGTCAATTTAATGCGTTACAAAATATTAACTTAGAAATAAATTCAGGGGAATTAGTTGCATTATTAGGACCTTCTGGGTGTGGAAAAACGACTTTATTGCGGATTATTGCCGGACTGGAAGTCCCTGATTCAGGAGAAATTATTTTTAATGGTGAAAATGCGACGGACAAACATGTTCGAGAGCGAGAGGTCGGGTTTGTTTTTCAGCATTATGCTTTGTTTAAACACATGAGTGTGTTTGATAATGTAGCGTT
This sequence comes from uncultured Burkholderiales bacterium, assembly GCA_964504875.1. Classification (GTDB taxonomy): domain Bacteria; phylum Pseudomonadota; class Gammaproteobacteria; order Burkholderiales; family CAZDFJ01; genus CAZDFJ01. The sequence goes on from CAZDFJ010000003.1 coordinate 79,681, forward strand.
TGGTTTACGGGTTCGCCCTCGTGCAACGCGTCCGTCTGAAGCGGAAATCAAAAAACGCGTAATGCATTTATTAAAAATGGTCCAATTAGATTGGTTGGCAGAACGTTATCCTGCCCAACTCTCTGGGGGACAACGTCAACGCATTGCTTTGGCCCGTTCTCTTGCAGTGGAACCTAAAGTATTACTGTTAGATGAGCCTTTTGGGGCGCTGGATGCAAAAGTCCGGAAAGAATTGCGCCGTTGGTTGCGTCACCTGCATGATGAATTAAATGTCACGAGTGTTTTTGTGACACATGATCAAGAAGAAGCGTTAGAAGTGGCGGATCGAATTGTCGTGATGAATAAAGGACAAATTGAACAAACAGGAACGCCTGATTCTGTCTATGAACATCCAGAAACGCCTTTTGTGTATCAATTTTTAGGGAATGTCAATTTATTTCATGGGCGTGTGCATGAGGGTGAAATGGCGATTGGAGAATACCGGTATGCAGTGGATGAACATCATACTGTAACAAATCAAGAGGCAATTGCTTATATTCGTCCTCATGACTTAGAAATTAGTCGTGAGCAAGACGAAGCGAGTATGATTTCTGGTGAAATAGAATATGTGCATGCAGTGGGCCCGCTGGTGCGCTTAGAAATCCAGACAGTCAATAAACAACTTGTTGAAGTCGAAATTACTAAAGAGTTTTATCAACTATTGAAGTTGAATTTAGGCGAAACCGTTTTTATCAAGCCCAAAAATCTAAAAGTTTTTTTGAATGAAACAGAAGCCGCTGCTTAACAAGCGGGCGAAAAAAAGGCGAGTATCTCGCCTTTTTTCTGTTCTCAATAAATAATTTAAACAGTAAGTAAACGTTCGACTTCTTCTGCTCCCATCGGTTTATGAAAATAATAGCCTTGAATTAAATCACATCCCATTGATTTTAAAAGATGATATTGCTCTTGGATTTCAACCCCTTCCGCGACAATTTTTAAGTGATGGATCTGGGCTAGATTCATAATGACCGAAATAAATTGTAAATCATTTTGATCAGTGGGCAGGTTGCGGATAAAAACCCGATCAATTTTGAGTACATCCAGCGGAAAATGCTTTAAATAGGCCAAATTAGAATAACCTGTGCCAAAGTCATCAATGGCTAATGAAACACCTAATGTGCGCAATTTTTTGAGTAATTCAATCATAGCAGGATCAGTTTGAATTACTCCCCCTTCTGTCAATTCCAGCTCTAATAAATCAGGAGCGAGTTGACTTAATGTGAGGGCTTGTTGGACCTCATTAAGCAGTTCATGCCGTAATTGGAGGGGCGCAATATTGACACTCATTCGTACAGGGTGCGGGCTATGCTTATTCCATTTGGCGGCGGTTTGACACGCTTCTGTTAAAATCCAGGCGCCAATTGGAATGACTAAGCCAGATTCTTCTGCAATAGGAATAAAATGCATAGGCGAAATTAAACCAAATTCTGGATGTTTCCAACGTAATAATGCTTCAACACCAGCAATGCGTTGATCATGAGCGCTAACTTGTGGTTGATATTCTAAAAATAATTGATTTTTTTCAAAGGCTTGACGAAGTTTAATTTCTAAGAGATGGTTAAACTCATTTTGTTTTTTCAACGCAGGATCATAATAACTAATTTGATGACGCCCTTGTTTTTTAACGGTAAACATTGCAATATCTGATGCGCGAATCATTGCATCAAGGGTTCGGCCATGTTCTGGAAAAAACGCAACGCCAATGCTCGCACTACAGGAAATAGTTTGATCGTAGACTTCATAAGATTGGGAAATGGCTTCAAATAAATGATGAATTTTAATGTGTGCGAATTCTTTTTCTTTGCGTGTATGACACGCGAAAACTACAATAAATTCATCCCCGCCAAGACGCACGACTTGCGCCGCATCATGATGAAAAAAATCCTGTAAACGTCTCGCAACTTGAATTAGAATTTGATCGCCAAATTCATGACCAAAAGAGTCGTTAATCGCCTTAAATCGATCTAAATCAATGAATAACATAGCAAATTCTTGCTCGGATTGAAAGGCTTCATTTGTCCATTGTGTCAAATAACGGCGATTAGGTAAGCCCGTTAATGAATCATGCAAAGCTTGATATTTTAAATGTTCTTTGTCTAGATGAGAGGCGGTTACATCTTCGATGATCATTGCGACTGCATAATGCCGCACTTGAAAAACGGTAAATTTCAAAATGCGATTAGCCGTTGAGGTATGCAAGACTAAATCCTGATGGATATATTCGCCGCCATTTTTGGCAACCTGCTCAACTTGCTGAATTAATGTTTCCCCTTCTAAGGCATTTAAAATAGGTAAAATATTTCTTCCAATAAGAAAAGGAAAGTGAATATGTTGCGTGAGAATTTTTTCAGCAGCAATATTATAATGTGTTAAAACAAATTGCCCCTGAAAATAATCGCAGGTTAGAAAACCTAAACTGGCTTTTTGAATAATATTTTTAATTAAAATATCAGATTCTGCTTGTTTCAATAATTTCTGTGTTAATAATGCTCCAAAAATTAAAATGACTAGACATCCAAAAATCGCATTAATAAATTCTTGTTGCCATCCCATAAGCGCGGAATCATAATCTAAGGCCGCAAAAACATAAAAAGGATAATTTGGTAAGCGGCGATAACTCCCAAATCGCTTATTGTGATCAACGACAGAAACTGTAATCACGACGCCTTCAGGGCTGCCCGCCAGTATGGCTTTAGACACCTCTGTTCCAATCACAGGCTTATTAATGAGTCGTTCAATCACAGGGTGGCGAACAATAATATTATTACGTAAATCTCGGAGTCCAAAAGTGCTCTTTTCGCCTAAAGGTAATGCACGATATAACCGTGAAAAAGCATGTTCCAAATTAATATGAATTGCTATGGCCCCTATAATTTTTTGATCTATTCTAGAGCGAACCCGCTCAAATAAAACAAGTCCACGTTCTCCTTTTTCGCCCAAGCGAATCACATTGGATAAGCTAAAAGCATGTGTTTCTAATTGTTTAAAATAGGTCGCATATTCAGAAGGGCTAATTTGTAATGGAAGCGAAGTCGTGCTACTAATGACTTTTCCTGAACTGTCAATAAAAAATAAATGTTGAAAAAGCGAACTGGGATAATTAGTTTTTTGTAAAATCTGCGTAATATCCAGATAGTTCGGACGGGCTGTTGTTTTTTCGACTTGGTTTGCTACTTGCTTGATCAAAAAATGAGCCTGATCCAATGTGGAAGAAGCCTGTTCTTCCAGCAAACGAACAATTGCGAGTGTCTGGTTTTGCGCGCGGGTTTTAGCATGCACAAGGGCAATATTTGAACGATAACCTATGTAAAAAATAACTGAAAAAATAATAACCCACATGAAGGCGATCAGTAACCGTGTTTGAGACATTATTTTTAGCACAATATAGGCCTTTTTGCTAACATAAAAATAAAGGGATTTATCAACGCAAAGAGGATGGTAAGAGGATTCGCTTTATTTGATGTGTCCTAGTAAAAATAAAAAAAGAACATGCGTTTGCAAGAAAACAAAACTATTATAATAAATAAAATTCAGATAAGGTAAGTTCTGATATAAATAAAATTATGTCAAATAAGTCTGTAAATATTCAATTATTTTTAAATAAATCTTTAAAAATTAAAATATAATGTTGTTTTCTATTAAAAATAATAGATTAATCATCGCTTAATCTTAAAAATTAAGTAGCCAATAAAGAGAAAATAATGACACCAGAAGCTTATTGTTCTGAGCTTGTTGCCAAAAGTGGTTCAAGTTTTTATTATAGTTTTTTGTTTTTACCAGAAGAAAAACGGCAGGCGATGATGATTTTTTATGCCTTTTGTCGCGAAGTCGATGATGTCGTTGATGAATGTACTGAGACCCAAATTGCGCGTGTCAAATTAGAATGGTGGCGTCAAGAAATTAGACAAATTTTTGACACTGAAAAAAAAGCGCAACCACAACATCCGATTGTCCAAGGCCTCCAAAAAATTATTAACGCTTATTCGCTATTTGACACCTATTTTTTTGAAATCATTGATGGTATGGAAATGGATTTGGACCAAAATCGTTATGTCGATTTCAATGGTTTAAGTTTATATTGTTATCGAGTAGCGAGCGCGGTAGGGCTCATCACAGCAAAAATTTTAGGCTATGCTGATCCTCAAACAGAACAATACGCAAAAGATTTAGGCATGGCATTTCAATTGACGAATATTATTCGGGATGTGGGTGTAGACGCGCAAAAAGGCCGAATTTATTTACCGTTGGAAGATTTACAACGTTTTCAGGTGAAGCCTGAAGAAATCTTAAATTATCAAGATTCAGAGCGATTTCGTGAGCTCATGCACTTTCAGACAGTGCGGGCGAAACAATATTACGATAAAGCCTATGCCGCTTTGCCGCGTGGTGACCGCAAAAATCAAAAAGTCGGATTAGTTATGGCGGCAATTTATCGGACACTCCTTGATGAAATCGAACGGGATCATTTTAATGTCTTAAAACAAAAGATTAGTTTGACGCCCCTTCGAAAGTTGTGGCTGGCATGGAAAACATGGCTATTTAACTAAATAAAATAGCATTTCGTGTTAAAATGTCAGTATTTTCTTGACTTTTTTATTCAATAAATAATAGATTTTAAAACAATGATACCTGAAGAATTTGAAGCCACCGCTTGGCATTTGGAAACAAAAGCGGTCCGAAGTGGGACGCAACGAAGTCAATTTAATGAACATAGCGAAGCGTTATTTTTAACATCCAGTTTTATATTTGAGAGTGCCGCGCAAGCTGCCGCCCGTTTTAGCGGCCAAGAAGCTGGACCGGTCTATTCCCGTTTTACGAATCCGACTGTTGAGATGTTTCAAACCCGTTTGGCAGAAATGGAAGGAGGCGAAGCCTGTATTGCCACTGCCTCTGGTATGTCTGCGATTTTGACATGTATGATGGGTTTATTAAAAGCCGGCGATCACGTGGTGGCATCGCGGAGCCTTTTTGGGGCAACAGTCCAATTATTCAGTCAAATTTTAGGGCGTTTTGGTGTTGAAACAACTTTTGTGTCGCAAACGGATCCACAAGAATGGGAAACCGCGATTCGTTCCAATACGAAATTATTTTATTTTGAAACGCCTTCTAATCCTGTCATTGAATTAGCAGATATTGCGACATTAAGTGAAATCGCGCATCGGCACGGGCTTTTGGCTGTTGCCGACAATTGTTTTTGTACCCCCGCTATTCAACGTCCGTTGTCTTTTGGGGCCGATTTAGTTGTGCATTCTGCCACAAAATATATTGATGGCCAAGGTCGATCTTTGGGTGGCGCCATTGTGGGATCCCGTGCTTTGATTATTGAATCAGGGATTTATCCCTTTCTACGGACTGCGGGTCCATCAATGAGTCCATTTAATGCTTGGCTCATGCTCAAAGGATTAGAAACCCTCCATTTAAGAATGCGCGCTCAATCTGAAACCGCCTTTGCCCTCGCGCAATGGCTGGAAGCGCATCCTAAAATTGCTAAAGTGAATTATCCCTTTTTGGTTTCTCATCCCCAATATGACTTGGCGAAAAAACAGCAAACTTTCGGCGGCGCGGTGATTTCTTTTGAAATTAAAGGGGATCAAGCTGCGGCATGGCACGTTGTTGATTCGACAAAAATGTTATCGATTACAGCGAATTTAGGGGATACCCGCACAACGATTACACATCCCGCGACAACTACGCATGGGCGTCTCAGTCCGGAAGCCCGCGCGGCGGCGGGGGTGAAAGATAGTTTATTGCGTCTTTCTGTTGGGTTAGAGCATCTCGCTGATATTCAAGCCGATTTGAGTCGAGGTTTAGATCAAATTTAATGACATCAAGGCAGACACACTGCCGTCTTGAAAAGAATGTGCTAAAATAAGGCGCACTGGATGTCTATATTGTTTTTTTGTCTCTAAGTCTGTTTTACTAACAGTTTTTTTGATAAAATAATAAATAATTTTAATATTAAAGGCTTTTATTCATTATGATTAATGACCGACACTATACTGGTTTAATTGAACGTTGGCGTGACCGTTTGCCTGTTTCTGAAAATACACCGATTATTTCTTTAGGTGAAGGCAATACGCCGTTGATTGAATTGCGGAATATTCCAAAGATTATCAAAAAAGATGTCCGCCTTTTAGTCAAATTTGAAGGCTTGAATCCAACCGGATCTTTTAAAGATCGGGGTATGACTATGGCCGTGACAAAAGCCGTTGAGGCGGGGTCTCGTGCAATTATTTGTGCTTCTACGGGGAATACTTCTGCGGCCGCAGCGGCGTATGCGGCGCGGGCAGGGATTACATGTTTTGTGCTCATCCCAGAAGGCAAAATTGCCTTAGGTAAACTTTCTCAAGCAATGATGCATGGTTCTGTGGTGATTCAAATTCGTGGTAATTTTGATGATGGGATGGCCTTAGTACAAGAAGTGGCCAATACAATGCCAGTTACGATTGTGAATTCTGTGAATCCCTATCGTTTACAAGGCCAAAAAACAGCCGCTTTTGAAATTATTCACGAATTGGGCGATGCCCCTGATTATCACGCTTTACCTGTCGGTAATGCGGGAAATATTACAGCACATTGGATTGGTTATTCTGAAGCATGTAATATTCATACTGAATCTTGCGTATTATGTTCTGGTCAATGTGGTTTCCATAAGGAAGCGATGGCGACAAAACGGCCTGTGATGTTAGGTTATCAAGCAGCGGGATCCGCCCCTTTTATGCGCGGCGAACCTGTGAAAAACCCAGAAACAGTCGCAACCGCCATTCGTATTGGCAATCCTATGTCTTGGGCACCAGCCTGGAATGTCAAGAAAGAATCCAATGGTTGGTTTGATGAATGTACAGATGAATGGATTTTGAAAACACAAAAACTCTTGGCTCAAAAAGAAGGGGTGTTCTGTGAACCTGCGTCTGCGACTTCTTTAGCAGGTGTTTTGCGTGACTTAGATAGTGGTAAAATCCCAGAGGGAAAAACCATTGTATGTACATTAACAGGGCATGGTTTGAAAGATCCAGATATTGCGATTGCACAAAGTACCCGTCCTGTGACAGTCGATGCCACGCGGGCGGCCATTGAAGAAATTATTAGCAATAATTTAGCATAATTAATTTTTTCTAGGGTTGGTCAAGAAAAAACCACCTTGTGATGAGGTGGTTTTTTTGTGTGTTTTACTAAAAAACTAAAAATATTTATTAATGTAGTGTAATATTAGGTTGTAACAGTGCTAGTCCATTGGGTAAAGCAAGACTAAAAACGAGTTGTTCAACAGGCGCAATTCCAATCATTAAGACAAGTTGTAATGCTAATAATACGAACAAAGGGGATAAGTCTACGCCGCCAATAGGTGGGACCATTTTTTGAATGGGACGCATAATTGGAGCGATAAAGCGGGTCAAAATATCCATAAAAGGACTGTAAGGACTCACCCAACTTAAAATCGCTTGTAAAATCACTGCTCCAATAAGAATATAAATACTCATACTTAAAAGTTTAACGAGCGATAAAATCGCTAGAGCTGGTAAAATAGCCACGCTAAAAGGCACACTTTCTGGAGAACCTAATCCAGAAAGGACGACTTGTAAAATAAATTCTGCAATCCAAGCGCACACTAATGTGGCCAGATCAGTGCCCCATAAACCGGGGATAATACGACGCATTGGGAGGACACAAAAATTTGTTAATGCCATAACAAATTGCATAAGAGGATGGTTAAAAGAGGCTCTTGTTAATTGAAGATAAAAACGAATCAGTAAGCATCCAATAAAAAGTCCCATTAAACTATTGAGCAAATAACTGAGCGCAAAAGCAAGCATAATTCTTTCCAAGTCGTAAGAAATAATGAAAAAAAGGGCGGAATGCAACACTATACTAGAATTAGTATATTTTTGTTTTATTTTAATAATTTTTGGTTTAAACTGATTTAATTCTACATAATTAATAAAAATTATTTCTATAAATAGAAAAAATAACTAGTAAATATGCTGTATTTGTTTAAACTCAAATTCAAATATTGATTGCTCTCAAAGCTGGAAATACATGAAAGATTTTCAAGACAAAAAAATGTGGTATAATACCTCGGATTATGAAGAAATCTTCCAAGAAATCTAAACTTATATGATAAGGAATAGTCAAGTATTCTAATCAAATATAAATGACTCGTAAATCAAAAAGTAAAATGAGTAGGTATTATTTTATATTTTGAAAACTAAAAGATAATATATAATTCGTTCGGGTTAACCTGTTACTATGGCTATGTCAATTGAATTCATGACGGCGACGCGAATGCGTGATCCTTTCAGTCAAGTGCTCTACAAATTAGATGCGCTTATTCAGCGTTATGAACATGTGGAAATTCATCAAGAAGAAATTCCAACACTGACAGACGTGAGTTTTTCTCCAGAAGAAAAAATCGCTGCTGAGAAAGCACAGCTCGTGCGTGAACTGACAGCATTGAAAGAAGAGCTGAAATTAGCATTAAGTGTGCAAGTTCAAATGCAATTAGAAACATTGATTCGAGATCAGGTAGATAGCCAACTTGTACGGCTTGCTGATCAGGTAGTTGAACGTGTGCGTCCACAAGTCGAAACAGTGGTGCCTCATTTGGTGGACACACAAGTTCAGCAATTGAATACTAAATTAGACGCATTGATAAATCGACTGCCTTAATGTCTTTTGTGAGACTACCAATCGAAATGCGATCAACTCCCGTTTCGGCGATCGCTCGGACTGTTTCTAAGTTTACGCCCCCAGAAGCTTCAAGTTTCGCGCGGTTTTGAGTGAAATTAACCGCCTCGCGCATCATTTCTAAAGAAAAATTATCTAATAAAATTAAATTTGCCCCAGCGAGTAAGGCTTCATTCAACTCGTCAAGATTTTCTACTTCGATTTGGATAGAAACGCCTGCGGGGGCAAGGGTTTGCGCTTGTTGTAGTACCGCAGTAATACTGCCTGCGGCCGCAATATGATTTTCTTTAATTAAAATACCATCAAAAAGTCCAATGCGCTGATTTGTCCCCCCTCCAACTTGTACCGCATATTTTTGTGCTAAACGTAGACAAGGTAAAGTTTTACGGGTGTCTAAAATTAAGCTTTGTGTACCTGTAATGATTTCTACATATTTTTTTGTAGCAGTGGCAGTTGCAGAAAGTGTTTGTAAAAAGTTTAAGGCTGTCCGTTCTGCTGTTAATAAACTCCGGGCTTTGCCTTCAAAAGTACATAAAATTTGATTCGGTTCGACAGTGGCGCCTTCTTCAATCTGCCATGAAATTTGTAATGATTCATCCACTTTTCTGAAAATTTCATTGACGAACGGAAGCCCGCAAATGACTGCTTGATCCCGACAAATAATACGCCCTTGACTGATTTGTTCAATGGGAATCAACTGTGCCGTTAAGTCACCGGATCCAATATCTTCAGAAAGTGCATTTTCAATTAGCGTTCTAAAATGATTTATATTAAAATTCATATTTGTTTTTCCTGCTTTTATTTGAATTAAATTAATTAATCTATCTAAAATTAACTGTTTAAATGATGACCCCGCGTCCTTATACGTTCTTATCACTGGCTTATGATGTTTTAGAAAAAACTAAAAAAGCGTTAACGCCTGCTGAAATTTGGTCTAAAGCACAAACCTTGAATTTAAGAATACGTTTGCCACAACAAGGAAAAACGCCGGAACATGCCATAGGCGCGCAATTGTATATTGATGTTTCTCGGTCCGATAGCATTTTTTATTGTGACACGCAACATCCAGTCCGTTTTGGTCTAAAAAAATATAAAAAAGGGCTGATTCTTCCCACTAATCATGTGAATGATATTCCACGAGAACGGGCATTACATCCTTTTTTGGCGTCCTTTGCATTTGAGGCAATGGGGCAAGTGTATGTTAAAACAATTTTTCATGAACGTTCAAGTAAAAGTAAGTTAAATGCGTGGTTACATCCTGATTTAGTCGGTTTTTCTTTTCCTGTCACAATGTGGGAAAACGCGCTTATTCAGCTGAGTGCTGAAATTGGCAGCCATCTTGTCAAATTTTATTCTTTTGAATTAAAGCGGGAATTAAATTTGCATAATCTCAGAGAAGCTTTTTTTCAGACTGTTTCTAATTCTTCATGGGCGCATTATAGCTATCTTGTGACTGCAAAAATCAGCGAAGAAGAAAGCTTTTTCGAGGAATTAAACCGATTATCACAGCGTTTTGGGGTCGGGATTATTGTATTAGATATCAAAAATCAATTATGTTCACGTGTCGTTCTACAAAGCCAATGTAAATCAGAATTAGATTGGCAAACAATGAATAAGCTTGCAAAAGAAAATCCCGATTTTCGTCAATTCTTAAGTGATGTTGCACGCGATATCAAAGCAAAGAAAGTCTACGAATCAGATTATGATCCAATTTTACGAGACTAAATTTTTATAAAAATAAAATCAAATGAAGAGAGCACGTTTTAAATGGGAATTTTTGAAAATAATGAGACAACTGGATTAACTTATCCAGAAATAGACAGTATTGTGAAGGCGTTAACCTTTGCTGCTAGAAAGCATCGAGATCAGAGAAGAAAAGATGTGATTGCTTCACCTTATATTAATCATCCGATTCAATTAATGCATGTTTTAGTATCTGAAGCACAAGTCTTAAATGCCTCAGCGATTGTCGGGGCGATTTTGCATGACACAATTGAAGACACGCATACGACTGGAGATGAAATCACGGGACATTTTGGCAGTGAAATTGCAAAAATTGTTTTAGAAGTGACAGATAATAAAGATTTGTCTAAACAAGAACGAAAACAAGCGCAAATTGATCATGCGTCCCATCTTTCATATGAAGCAAAGCTTATTAAATTTGCTGATAAAATTTGTAACTTACGCGACATGATGAATCATCCTCCAGCCAATTGGAGTTTGCAACGTCGTCAAGAATATTTTGATTGGGCCAAATTGGTGATTGATCAAATGCGGGGCACCCATACGCGGCTCGAACAACTTTTTGATGCCATTTATGTTTGTCGTCCAACTGAATAAAAAATGCCCCCTTAACAAGGGGGCAAATGCTATTAGAGTGGTAAAGCTTGAATTTGTGCAAGCGCGGCTTCTTTACTGTCAGCAGCATTATGCATGCCTAAACCTTCTGCATAAATAAAATGCAAGTTCTTTAACCCAATGAAATTTAAGACAATTTTTAAATATGGTGCTTCTGTATCCAGAGGTGTATCTTGATATTGTCCACCCCGTGTATTAATTACATAAACTGGTTTATCTGCTAATAAGCCAACGGGGCCTGTTTCAGTGTATTTAAAACTGACACCTGCCCGAACAATATAGTCAAAATATGTTTTCAAAATAGCTGGAATGCCAAAATTATACATCGGGGCAGTTAAAATAATTGCATCTGCGTTTTGAATTTCTTGAATTAATGTATCAGAAAGTAAGACCGCTGCTTTCTGTTTTTCAGAAGTCGCATTCCCTTTAAAGGCACTAAATGCTTCGCCTGTTAAATAGGGCAAGTTATTTTCCATCAGGTCACGTGTGACAACTTGTCCATCAGTATGTTTTTCTTTCCAATGTGCAGCTAATGCGTTTGCCAATGTTGTTGAAGTTGCATAGTCCCCTAACAAGCTGCTTTGAATTTGTAATAAGGTCGGCATAAAAAAGATCCTTTAAGTAATATAAAGTGATGGACAATATGACATCACAGTGATTTAAATTTCTACTATGTGAGATTATAGAACAAAATATTTATAAAATATGTTGAATTTTTGTTGAAATCCATCAGAAATATTGAAACTTCCTCAAAATAAGACTAAATAATCAGCTATGAAAATACCAAAGACAACATTAGAACAATGGAGAGTTTTGCAAGCCGTCATAGAATGTGGCAGTTTTGCGCAGGCCGCAGAAACTCTACATCGAAGTCAATCGGCTGTAAGTTATACTATTAATAAGTTACAAGAACAACTTAATATTAAGCTTTTAGAAATCGAAGGCCGGAAGGCAAAACTGACACCCTGCGGGGAAGCGCTCTTACGTCGTGCCAAAGATTTAACACAAGAATTTTTATCATTAGAAGAAATGGCATTACGTCTTCATCAAACGGGCTGGGAAACAGAAATTAAACTGGCTGTGGATGCCGCTTTTCCCAATCCGCTATTATTAAAAGCGTTGAAACAATTTTTACCAGAAGGACGCGAAACGCGCATTCAAATGAAAGAAACCGTGCTTTCTGGGGGCGAAGAAGCGCTTTTAAAACAAGAAGTCGATTTAGCGATTACGCCAATTGTCCCGATTGGATTTTTAGGAGAGCATTTATTAGAAATCGATTTAGTCGCGGTCGCCCATTCCCAGCATGCCCTCCATCGTTTAAATCGGGACATTACGTTGGGTGATTTAAGAAAAAATTTGCAAATTGTGACAAAAGATTCAGGACAAATACGTCCCCGCGATTTGGGCTGGTTAGGTTCGGATCAACGCTGGACAGTGACGTCGCCAGAAAAAGCGTTGGCAATTTTGAAAGAAGGATTAGGTTTTACGTGGGTGCCGGCTTCCATTGCAAAAGAATTATTACAACGAGGCGATTTGAAAATTCTTCCTTTAGAAGATGGCAAGATCAGAAAATTTAGTCTCTATTTAGTTGTGCGTCAGCCAGAGCTAGCGGGCCCTGCTACAAAGCATTTAGCGCATATTTTTAAGCAAATTGTCCAGTAAAATATGTTTTTTCAGGGAAGTACTGAATCTGTTCAATACTTCCGCAAGGTTTTTTAGACCCCCATTTGCATACGGGCTAAGGTTTCTTGTTTGAACGTTGCAAAACGTTGATTTTCAATCGCTTGCCGAATACCTTGCATTAATTTTTGATAAAAATGCAGATTATGAATCGTATTGAGACGCGCACCAAGCATTTCGTTAATTTTTTGTAAATGGTGCAAATACGCCCGCGAAAAATTGCGACATGTATAACAATCGCATTCACTGTCAATCGGATTCGTATCAAAACGATATTTTGCGTTTCTAATTTTAACAATACCAGTGGATGTAAACATCCAGCCATTGCGCGCATTCCGCGTAGGCATCACACAATCAAACATATCAATCCCTTGTTCGACCGCATTTAAAATATCTTCTGGTGTGCCTACCCCCATTAAATAGCGGGGTTTATGTGACGGCAATTGGGGCGCGGTATGTTTTAAAATGCGAAGCATATCTTCTTTGGGTTCACCGACAGATAATCCGCCAATGGCATAACCATGAAAATTCATCTCGGTTAATTTTGCTACAGAAATATCCCGTAAAGATTCATACATTCCGCCTTGGACAATCCCAAAAAGCGCATTCGGATTTTCCAATGTGTGAAAAGCATCTAAAGAGCGTTGAGCCCAACGCAAAGAGAGTAACATGGAACTTTCTGCTTGCGAAAAATCAGCAGGATAAGGCGTACATTCGTCAAAAATCATGGCAATATCAGAATTTAAAACTGTTTGAATTTCCATTGATTTTTCTGGAGAGAGAAAGCAACGACTGCCATCAATAGGCGAACGAAACATCACGCCTTCTTCAGTAATTTTACGTAAATTCCCTAAACTAAATACCTGAAATCCGCCAGAATCTGTCAAAATTGGGCGTTTCCATGTATTAAAGCCGTGTAATCCCCCACAAGCCCGAATGACGTCCATACCGGGACGAAGCCATAAATGAAAAGTATTACCTAAAATAATTTCTGCGCCGAGGGTTTCAATTTCTTCTGGCGTCAATCCTTTGACTGCGCCATAAGTGCCAACGGGCATAAATGCCGGCGTATTAATAATGCCATGTGCGAGCTGTAATTGTCCGCGCCGGGCCTGCTGATCAGTGTGAATAAGATTAAATTGCATAAATAATAATTAAAAACAAAATCAAAGACTAAACATGACAAAAAAGAATTGAATTTTTTGCTGGAAAAAAAGCGTCATGCCGCCTCCAAATGCTAAAAAAGGGCCAAATGGCATCGGGGTATGACGATCAAATTTATTTAATAAAATCATACTGATACCAAAAAGACTCGCGCCTAATCCCGCTAAAAAAAGCATACTAGGCAAACTTTGCCAGCCAAACCATGCGCCCAGGGCGGCAAAAAGCTTGAAATCACCATAACCCATGCCTTCTTTTTTGGTCAGAATTTTAAAAATCCAATAGAGTGTCCATAAGCTGAGATAGCCTGCTACTGCACCAATCACGGCATCAGGGAGAGGACTCCAGCCAGTTGGTTGCGTATTATAAAGCAAACCACACCAAAGCAAAATATAATTCAGTAAATCAGGTAATAATTGATGTTTAAAATCAATCACAACGGCGCTGAGTAAGATCCAGAAAAAAAGACACGCCATCAATGTTTGTGGGCTGATCTTAAAATAAAGCGCAATAACAATACTGCCAATTAAACTGGTTAATTCAATCAACGGATAGTGCCATGCAATTTTTGCATGACAATGGCGGCAGTGCCCTTTTTGGAGTAAAAAACTGACTAACGGAATATTTTCCCACCAAGAAAGCGGATGCTGACAGAAAGGACAATGCGAGGCAGGAAAAAGTAAACTAAAATGCGTCAGGTCATAATGAGAAGGGGCATTCAAGGGAAGCGGCGCAGTATGTTGACACTCTTCTTCCCATTCTTGTTGAATTATTCGAGGTAAACGATAGATTACGACATTTAAAAAACTACCTACAATGAGTCCTAAAAGTCCTAATACGCTGACCCACTCTACCATAGGGATATGATGCCACCATGTCAAAGACATTCTTTTTTACTCCTTGCCCAATTTTTATTTTTTATCCCATTTTGGATAGATTCGGACTACTTTGACGGCCCGATCTTGTGTTTGAATAATTTCGATTGGATAATCTGCAATTTTAATCGTCATGCCAGCTTCTGGAATATCTTGAAAAAATTCTGTAATCAAGCCGTTCAAGGTTTTAGGGCCATCTAATGGTAAATCCATGTTCAGTTTGCGATTGATATCACGAAGAAGCGTGCTGCCTTCAACAACTATACTTCCATCTTCATGTCGATGAAAATGCACAGGATAAGAAGGTGCATGTGTTGTGAATTCCCCTACAATTTCTTCAAGAATATCTTCCAAACTAATCAGGCCTTTAATTTCGCCGTATTCGTCAACAACGATGCCTTGACGTCTTTTTGTTTCTTGAAATAATTGCATTTGTTTAAAAAGAGGCGTGCCCGATGGAATAAAATAAGGTTCCCGCATGACTTCTTTGAGGAGCGTTTTGCTAAATGCCTCATTATCAATATGAAATAATTTTTTTAAATGAACAATGCCAATAAGATTATCTAATTGGTCATCATAAACGGGCAAACGAGTATGGTACGAATTCCGTAATTTTTTTATAATTTCGTCTTCGTGATCACTCATATCGATGGCTTCAATTTGTTGGCGGGGCACCATGATATCATCGACCGTAATATTTTCAAGCTCAAGTAAATTGAGGACCATCGATTGATGGCGACGGGGCATGAAATGCCCAGAATCTAAAACCAAGGCCCGTAATTCTTCAAGTGTGAGTTTATTTTCATTTTGTTTTTTCGTAGGAATCCGCAAAATCCATAAAATGCCGTAAACAAATAAATTCACAAACCAAACAATCGGATAGACCAACTTGAGGAGAGGAGTGAGGATATAACTGGCAGGAAAAGCAACTTTTTCAGAATAGCGGGCACCCAAAACTTTTGGAGTCACTTCACTAAAAACTAAAATTGCAAATGTGACGAGTAAGGTCCCAATCGTCAGTGCATAATCATTGTCTTTCCCGAGCATACGTATTGAGACGACTGTCACAAGTGTTGCAGCGGCACTGTTAATGAGGTTATTGCCGAGTAAAATTACACCGAGAAGTTTATCAGTTTTGGCAAGCAAATCTGCGGCAAGTTTGGCACCGCGATGTCCTTTTTGTGCAAGATGCTTAAGACGGTAGCGATTTAATGCCATGAGCGCGGTTTCAGAAGAGGAAAAAAAAGCAGATAAAGCGAGTAAGACAACCAATGCAACCAGTAATAAACTCAACGGGATATCGTCCACAGAAGCTCCTTGATTTTAAGAATAAAAATAGCCTTATTGTAACAAAGAAACATTATTTTTGATGAAACTTTTTAATAAAGCATTTTTTTATGAAAAAATGATGATCATGGTAAGAAAAATCTGGATGAGACGAATCCGCTAATTTAATTTGGGGGCGTATAAAAACAAAATTGACCCCGTCCGGCTTTTTTGGCCGCATACATGGCGGTGTCCGCGCGCGCTTGTAATGTTTCGATTTGGTCCGCATGGTCAGGAAAGATCGCAATGCCAATACTGGGAGAAATAGGAATACAATGTGTTTCTATAAATTGTTGGCCCTTAATATTAAAAACAAGATTATTCGCGAGTGTGACGAGGTCTTGTCGTTGTGCAAAATGAGGCACGATGACAACGAATTCATCGCCCGCTAAACGCGCTGCAAGATCCGTATCACGAACACTATGTTTAATTTGTTCAGCTACATGAATTAATAATAAATCCCCAATATGATGTCCAAATGTATCATTGACATCTTTAAAATGATCTAAGTCAATAAAAAATAAAGCAAATTTCTTCTGATGTTGTTTTGCAGTGACAAAAGCATAATTTAACTTTTCTTCAAAGGCGCGTCGATTAAATAGGCCTGTTAAAGCATCATGATAAGCCATATGATAAATTTCTTGCTCTCGTTTTTTTTGGGCAGAAATTTCTTCAAGTGTCCATAAAATGCCGTAATCAGGATTATTTTTATCAATTAAATTTCCTGTTAGCCAACACCAAATTTTTTGTTTCTCTACTGTTTGCCATTGTGTTTCAATCGAAATCGTGCCTTTTTCATAAAAAAGCTGATTATTTTCAGGTAATGTTTGTTCAAAATCTTGTTTATTAAGAAAAAACATTTCGGGCGAAAAAGATAAAACGGTTTCACGGACGGTGTGAACAATTTCTAAAAAGCGTTCGTTGACCCAAATAAATTTCCCATTTTTTACCCAAAATAAAGCCACGCCCGTTGCTTTTAAAATAGCTTCCCGTTCAAGTAAAATGGTTTTGAGTTGTTCGCCTTGTTCGGCGGCGTAAACATACCAGCCCATTAACAGAAAAAAAGCGATATCGAACAGAATTAAACTAATAATAAAAATTCGAATGAAAAGCATTGTTTCTTTGCCGTAGAATTTTTGTAGTCCAATCACATGAAAATGCCAAATTCGATTGCCTAAATGAATATTCGCTTTATAATCAAATTCTTCAGAAAGTAAGTTTTTTTGCGTAATACTTTGATTATCATAAATAAAATAAGTCTGTTTTCGATCAGTAATATCTTCTATTTTAAAATAGTTTTGAGAAAGGAAATCGGAAGGGAACATTTGATTCAACATGACAGGAATCTTAAAAGAAGCCGATACAATGCCTTCAACCATAATAGGATTTTCTGGGGAGAGCGCCGGATTTTTCCGAAAAACCGGCATCATCATAATTAATGCGGGCGTCTGTTTTTTATCCAAGAGTAAATTAATAGGCGGTGTTAAAGCTAATCCTTTTTGGATGGCTTCTTTCGTTGTTTGTAATCGAAAAGGGAGCTTTAATAGATCGGATCCTATCGCATTACAACTAATTTCCATCGGTTCTCGATATTGCAAAATAAGATGCAAATTTTCAAATGGCAAGGCCTTTTGATTCACGCAATTGATGAGCGCCGGATAATGTTGTTTAAAAAGTGTTGTTAATTCAGTGCGACGTTGTATCGCTTGTTCGTGATTCAAAATTAAAACATAATTTAATGAATGTAATGCAGGTAAGTTTTCAGACGCATTGAGGCCATGAAAATAAGCATGAAAAATAGGAAAGGAAATGGGTTTTTGTGAACCTTCGGCAAAGCTTTTTAGGGTAATTAGTGTATTTTGGTAAAGTTGAATACGACTTCGTACCATATGATAGGCTTTTTCTGCATTTTGTTGAAATAATTCTTTTTCTTGATAAATCATTAGTTGATAGGCAAGTATCGTCAAGAGGACAGAAATGGGAATCATCCACATTAAAAGATGCCGCATTTTTTTCTTGTTTAAATAATTTAAATAGAAGTGAAAAGAAAACAAGATAGACTAACCTAAACTTAAAAGAAATGACAAAAATAAGATTCAGTGTACCAAAAAAATCGGCATAAAATCAAATTTTTTCGTGGGCAATGTAGAAAAGAGGACTTTTGAGGCGTTGCGTGAAATGATTCAAAACATAGAAATTCCCGCTCCAATATATGGAACGGGAACAAGTGAGACCTAATTTAATTTACCATGACATTGTTTATATTTCTTCCCAGAACCGCAAGGACATGGGTCATTTCGACCGACTTTAGGTAAAGCATTGCGCACAGGACGTTGTTTTGATTCAGAAGTGTGACTTTCTTTTTCTTCTTCTGTATCAAGACCTAAGCCGACAGCTCCGGCATGCATTAAATTCAATTTAGAAAAATCAAGCTTTTGCTCTAATTCTTCTTCGAATTCTTCCATTTCTTCTTCGTCGTCTAATTCAACTGACATAATAATTTGGACGACTTCCCGTTTAATCCGCTCAAGCATTTCAGCAAAAAGTTCAAAAGCTTCCCGCTTATATTCTTGTTTTGGATTTTTCTGTGCATACCCGCGCAAATGAATCCCTTGACGTAAATGATCCAATGCAGAAAGATGTTCGCGCCAGTATTTATCCAAGGTTTGCAACATAATGGAGCGTTCAAATTGATGGAAGCTTTCTTCTTGGAATTCATCTAAACGTTCAGCATAAAATTGATCCAAATAGGCCATAGTTTTGGTTTTTAGGCCCTCTCGATCCAGTTTTTTGTCCTCTTCCAGCCACACTTCAAGATCAAAATCCGCATCATCAATTTTGAATTCAGCTAAGAGTAAATTTTCAAAGCCAATGACATCCCATTCTTCAACAATACTCTCGGCAGGAATATATTGATCAAAAATATCACTAAACGTACTATGTCGCATTGCCGCAATGGTTTCTGCAATTTCTTTTGATTCAAGTAATTCATTCCGTTGCGCGTAAATGGCTTTTCGTTGCTCGTTAGACACATCATCATATTCTAAAAGCTGTTTACGAATGTCAAAATTGCGGGCCTCAACTTTACGTTGTGCATTTTCAATGGCGCGTGTGACCCATGGATGTTCAATCGCTTCGCCTTCTGGCATATTGAGTTTATCCATAATATTTGCCACACGATCAGAAGCAAAAATCCGCAATAAAGGATCTTCTAATGATAAGTAAAAACGACTAGAACCAGGATCACCTTGACGTCCAGAACGCCCGCGCAATTGGTTATCAATCCGGCGTGATTCATGACGTTCTGTCCCAATAATATGTAATCCGCCCAGTTCGATCACTTTTTGATGAACTTCTTGCCATTCTGCTTTTAAATTATCAATTTGCTTTTGTTTTTCTTCGTCAGACAATGAAGCGTCTTGACGAATCGATTCCACTTGACTCTCAATATTGCCGCCGAGCACAATATCTGTTCCCCGTCCTGCCATATTGGTTGCAATCGTAATCGCATGGGGACGGCCTGCTTGCGCAATAATTTCTGCTTCATGCGCATGCTGTTTTGCATTCAAGACTTGATGTTTGAATTTTTCTTTTTTGAGTAACGAAGAAAGCAACTCAGAATTTTCAATTGAAGTGGTTCCCACGAGCACAGGTTGTCCGCGCTCCGAGCAGCTTTTAATATTATTAATGACTGCTTGGAATTTTTCTTTGTTCGTGCGAAATACTTGATCCATCATATCTTTACGGATCATATCGCGATGTGTTGGAATAATAACTGTTTCGAGGCGATAAATTTCTTGAAATTCAAACGCTTCGGTATCAGCCGTTCCTGTCATACCGCTTAATTTTTGGTACATCCGGAAATAATTTTGAAACGTAATTGAAGCCAATGTTTGATTTTCTTGCTGAATATCCACGCCTTCTTTGGCTTCTACCGCTTGATGTAAACCATCTGACCATCGCCGACCAGACATCAAACGGCCTGTAAACTCATCTACAATGACAACTTCGCCCTCTTGAATCACATAATGTTGATCAAGATGATAGAGGGCATGCGCCCGCAAAGCCGCATAAAGATGATGCACTAAATTAATATTTGCGGGATCATATAAGCTCGATCCTTCTGGCAGCAAACTGGATTTAGCTAAAAGCTCTTCAGCGCGAATATGACCTTGTTCTGTCAACAAAACAGAATGGGCCTTTTCATCGATAGTATAATCGCCTTTCGGGAGATCTTCCGTCCCTTCTTTGCCCTCTGGATAATCTTGTTTTGTCAAATAAGGAATCAGTTCATTGACTTTGAGATAAATATCAACATTATCTTCGGCCGGCCCGGAAATAATTAACGGCGTCCGCGCTTCGTCAATCAAGATCGAATCTACTTCATCGACAATCGCGTAATTTAATGGACGTTGAACCCGTTCTAATGGGTGATACACCATATTGTCGCGGAGATAATCAAACCCAAATTCATTGTTGGTACCGTAGGTAACATCCGCCGCATAGGCATCGCGTTTTTCAACAGAGGAAAGACTCGGTAAGTTGACGCCGACTGTTAAGCCCAAAAATTCATAAAGAGGCCGCATAATTTTGGCGTCACGTTGTGCCAAATAATCATTGACGGTTACAACATGCACCCCTTTATTTGCGATGGCATTCAAATAAGCGGGTAAGGTCGCTACTAAAGTTTTTCCTTCCCCAGTCCGCATTTCTGCGATTTTGCCATAGTGTAAAACCATTCCTCCAATCAATTGGACGTCATAGTGGCGCATGCCTAAAACGCGTTTTCCTGCTTCACGGACAACTGCAAAAGCTTCGGGCAAAAGGGCATCAAGTGTTTCGCCTTTTTCATGACGCTCTCGAAATTCATTTGTTTTATTTTGAAGTTCGGGATCACTTAATGGGCTTAGCCGTTCTTCGAGTTGATTAATACGAATCACCTCACTTCGATATTGCTTGATGAGACGATCGTTGCGACTGCCAAAAAGTTTTCGAATAATTTTTGCAAACATATTGAGTAATAATTTTGTGAAGGAACAATAGTCAATAATAAAAGCGTTAAATTTGACGCTATTATAGCATGTTGACAAATAAAACTTTTGATGTGGAAAAAAAAAACGGCGCTTTTTTAGCGCCGATAAAAATTCCACCAAAGGAGGAGGATGGAGGAGACAACACCAAAAACACAGAAGAGTGCGTTCTTGATGATTCTCATTATACACGTTTTTTTGCGCACTGCAACATTTTTTTTCAGGAAAAAAACAGGCGCCGCAGAATAAGTTATCCTGTTGTATTTTTGCAAAATTGAAAAACTAATACATTATCTCATAGTGAATACTGGGAGGCAACGTTTTCAATTGTTTGATTTGATCAGGGGTGAATCCACAAGAATAGGTTGGAGGAAAGCGCAAGATGCCTTGCGCACTATGCCCTTGATAGTGACAGTTTATTTCGATTTTAGTCCCGCTTGAATTCGGTTGAATTAATTGTGAGATTAATTCTAAAGCAGATTCAGCTTCTTGATAACTAATTGATAAAATAAATTTTTTTCCATATTTTTGAATAATTTGCTCCGGACTAAAAATTTGCTTAGCCCGTAAAGTGTACTGATTTTTGTAAGAATCAAACACTTTTTTTGCCTCTATAAAAATAAGATTATCTTCTTTTAAAAATGGTGTTTCAATTTCTAAATCATCTCCGTGGGCAAACACTTCTATTTTTCCCGTATGATCTAAAATTTGCAAAAGTAAAACTTTGTTGGTTCGGATTATTTTTCGCTCGATTTGCGCAATAATGCCTGCACACCAAACGGTTTCATGTTGCAGTGCAATAATTTTATCAATAGAATTGACTTTTTCAATTATAAAATTACGTAACAATCGATCATAATATTGCACTGAAGCCGTATATAAATCACCACTGAGACAAAAACCAAGGACATCTTTTTCTTGCAATAATTGTGTTCTATTATCCCATTCTGGGGCCGATTTAAAAATCTTACTAATATCGTGGCTTTGATCACTGGAGGTATCCAGTCCGCCAAAAAGACTATTTTGGTTGGCATATTGTGATTCTTGTTCTGCCGTGGCAATGGCGACATTAAGATTTTCTGCGAGTTCGGCCCGATTTGGGTAGAGGGTATCAAAACAACCTGAAAGAATTAATGCTTCTGTAATACGCCGATTGACCACGCGGCGATCCACGCGACAACAAAAATCTAAAAAAGATCGAAATTTTTTATTTTTTCTTGAGGAATCAATGCTTTGATAGGCAACATCTCCTCCGCCACGAATGCCCCCCAATCCATAACGAACCGTTTTTTCATTGAGAGGGGTGAAATAAAATTCACTTTCATTAATATCAGGAGGTAAAAAATGGACCCCTAACGTTTTTGCATCCTGAATAAATGCATTAATTTTCTCTCCGTCTGTAATCTCAGAGGAAATCGTTGCGGCCATAAATGCTGCCGGATAATGGGCCTTAAGATAAGCTGTTTGATAGGCGACGAGCGCATATGCCGCTGAATGGGATTTATTAAAACCATACTCTGCGAATTTTTCCATCAAATTGAACAAGTTGGTCGCGAGACTTTCTTCGACCCCATTTTGGGTGGCTCCCTGAATAAAAACAGAACGTTGTTTGAGCATTTCTTCAGGCTTTTTCTTACCCATGGCGCGACGCAACAAATCCGCCGCTCCCAAACTGTAATTGGCTAGGACTTGGGCGATTTGCATGACCTGTTCTTGATAAACAATCACCCCATAAGTTGGCTGCAAGATTTGTTCCAGTTTTGGATGCATGTAATCAATGGGTTTTTTTCCATGTTTTCGATCGACAAAATCATCCACCATGCCAGAATTGAGCGGGCCCGGGCGATACAAGGCCACCAACGCCACAATATCCTCAAAACAATCCGGTTGTAATTTGCGAATCAGTTTTTTCATCCCATCGGATTCTAACTGAAAAACTGCGGTCGTTTCACCCCGTTTGAGTAAATCGTAAGTTTTTTTATCATCAAGGGGTAATTGATTTAAATCCAGTTTCCGGCCTGTTTGCCGTTCAATATGGGCAACTGCCCAATCCAAAATAGTGAGCGTACGTAACCCTAAAAAGTCAAATTTGACCAATCCAATTTTTTCGACATCATCTTTGTCAAATTGACTTACCATGTCTTTAAGCTGATGCTCCGCCACATCTGGCGCGCGATAGAGTGGGCAAAAATCGGCAATTTTACCGGGGGCAATCAACACCCCTCCGGCATGCATGCCTAAATTACGGGTAATCCCTTCTAGTTTAAAACTCAATTCAAAAAGACGTTGAATATCTGTGTCTGCATCATAACGTTGTTTGAGTTCCGGCGCTTTTTCAAGAGATTGTGTCAGTGTGATGCCTAACTCATTGGGGACAAGACGAACCACTTCATCCACAAATTTAAACGGCATATCTAAAACCCGACCCACATCGCGTAAGACGCCTTTGGTTGCCATTGAGCCAAATGTTGCAATTTGTGAAACGGCTTGTTCTCCATAATGTTGCCGGACATATTCAATGACTTTATCCCGGCCATTCATGCAAAAATCAATGTCAAAATCAGGCATGGAAACCCGTTCTGGATTCAGAAACCGTTCAAACAATAAGTCATAGCGTAAGGGATCAAGATCAGTAATTTTTAAACTATATGCCACTAAAGATCCTGCGCCAGATCCTCGGCCTGGGCCAACTGGCACATTATTTTCTTTGGCCCATTGAATAAAATCGGCCACAATCAAAAAATAGCTCGAAAAGCCCATTTGAATAATGGTTTGAATCTCAAAAATTAGACGATCTTCATATTCGGCCCGTTTTGCTTCTCGTTGCTTAGGATCAGGATAAAGATAAATAAGCCGTTCAGCGAGTCCTTTTTGTGCCTCAAGCGTCATAAGCTCATCGGGATTGTGAGCTTGACTTGTAACGGGAATTTGAATTTGGGGCAGGGCATATTGACCCATTTTAAATGTAAAATTGCACCGTTTTGAAATTTCAAGGGTATTAGCAAGCGCACTGGGTAAATCAGCAAAACGCTCGCACATTTGTTCTGTGGATAAAAAAGCTTGATCTGCACTGAAATGTTTCGGCCGTTTTTTATCAGTTAAAATCGTACCCTCTGCGATGCAAACCCGTGCTTCATGGGCTTCAAAATCTTCTTTTTCTAGAAATTGAATAGGATGCGTTGCGACGAGGGGAAGCCCTGTTTCAAGGGCAATTTCTACGGCGCGCACGACATGTTCATAACTCGCTTCGTTTTGTTTCACGCGTTGAATTTCAAGATAAAAACGATTTGGAAAGTACGCCGCGAGTTCACGGGCTAAGAGTAAGGCTTCTTTGTGTTTTTTAGGTTGGGCTAACGGACCAAAATATCCGCCAGAAAGCGCAATCAGCCCTTCTGTGCCTTCTTGAAACCATGTTTTATTAATCGCAACTGTAGATTGTGGGAATAAATGCTGATTTGCATGGGCGCGCGTCAGCCAATCACTGAGACGTAAATACCCTGTTTGATTTTGGCATAAAACCAGCATGGTGCTCAATCCCGCCGGATTTTGTGGATCATAAACGACAATATCGCAGCCAATAATAGGCTTGATTAATTGATCTCGGGCTTTATTAAAAAATTTTAATGCGCCAAAAAGATTATTGCGATCGGTGATGGCCAGGCTTGGCTGATGGTTTTTCGCCGCCATTTTTGTAATATCGCCAATGCGAATAATACTATCTGTAATGGAATATTCAGTGTGTAAACGAAGGTGGACAAATGCAGCATTCATTATGCGAGATTCTGTGAAAAATAATAATTAATCATACTAAAAAAGAGAAGCATCATTTGTGTACACAATAATGTGAACACGTTTTGGGCCATGTGCGCCAATGACAAGCGTTTGTTCAATATCAGCCGTTCGAGAGGGACCTGAAACAAAATTAATGGCACGAGGCGGGGTCCCGTATTCCGTCCGAATTAATTGAAACGCATCTTCAAGTGTACAGACAATGCGTTCTGCTGGAACAAGCGCAATATGTGTTTCAGGAAGTAAGCTATTGGTTGCAGGGGTTTCTTCTCCAGAACAAAAAACAAGCGTACCTGTTTCGGCAATGGCGCAAAAAACACCTGTTAGGCCAATTTGATCCGCTTCATGTGCATGGCGCGCACTGAGATGTAAATCTTGACTTTGCCAATCTAAACGTAAATCTTCAAGAATTTCTGGCCAACATGTGAGTTGTGTCGGTAAATTTTGCGTATCTAAATAGGTTTTAATCAAACTAGGAATGGTTTGAATATCATACGTTGTAACAAGCGAACTCCCTAATTTAAGGGCTTGGTCACAGAAAAATGGGGTCCATTGCTGCGGATGCGCATGAAGGGGTTCAATAAATGCAGGAAGCGGGTGCATATGTTTTTTTGGATTTTGTAAATCGTCTTCAATTGCAAGTAAACTTTCAGTACGTTGTCCTTCTTTGGGTTCAGAACGAATGCTATTGCCACGTGCAAGACGAATATTTGCTAAAATACTTTCTCGGCTACTCATAAAAATGCCCCTTTATTTTGCAATAAAAAAAGAAAAACGAAACTTTCTTCGCTTTCCTATTGATGTTCTATCTGGAAAAGAAGAGAATAGATTAAAAAATAAGAAATACCCTATAATATAGTCCTATTTTTTGATGAAGATCAATACGTTAAAGCATAAGAATCGTTTGATTTTCTTGAAAATTTGCACTTCCTCATATGAGTCAAACATAACAAAAAGACAAAAAAATGGTTTTTAAGCATTTTAATCGGGTGCTTATTTATCCTAAATTTTGTAACAAAAACGTCATAAGTTAGCAATAAACTTGAGCGTGCATTTTCATCTTATCGCCATTTCTTTGTACAAAAAGTGTAACTTTGATGTGCTTGAATGGAAAATGACGGTTCTTGTCATTTCGATTCGGTGTATAAGATTAAATGATATTTTGTGAGAAATGATAAGTTATTATCAGTTCAATCCGTTGTTTTTTATTCTTTAATTATTCTTATTGGTCTATTTTATTATGAGTTACGAACCACACCAACATTATATTAAGCAATTTGATACAGAGTTAGAAGCACTACGGGCGCGTGTCTTGCAAATGGGTGGCTTAGTTGAAGAGCAAATTATGGATGCCATCGAAGCTTTGACGACGGGAAATTTAGATTTAGCCAGCCGCGTGATTGCCAAAGATGCGCGAATTAATGCATTAGAAGTCGTATTAGATGAAGATTGCAATCAGTTAATTGCCCGCCGCCAGCCAGCCGCGAGTGATTTGCGTTTAATTATGACGGTTATTAAATTAATTACCGATTTAGAACGCATTGGGGATGAAGCCGAAAAAATTGCGCGGATGACAAATTTGCTTTATGGCTCCGATCGCATGAATATGCCCCGTTTTAATGATGTCAAATACATGAGTGATTTAGCGTTAGACATGTTACGTCGTGCGCTCGATTCCTTTGCGCGGTTGGATGTATCAGTCGCAACAGACATTGTGCGTCAAGACGATAAAGTTGACGAAGAATTTCGTGCGATTATGCGTCAATTAATTACATTTATGATGGAAGATGCCCGAACAATTTCGATGTGTTTAGAAGTTTTATTTGTTGCAAAAGCACTGGAACGTATCGGGGATCATGCTAAAAACATGTCAGAATATGTCGTCTATTTAGTCAAAGGCAAAGATGTTCGTCATGTTTCGGTGGATGAATTAGAACGCGAATCCAGTCATGATAGTGAATAATTCATTGTTATAATAAAATTATATTAATATTCTCCTGTTTGTCAGGAGAATATTCTTTTGAACGGCTGCGCATAGCGTAATGCCATATTTGATAGATAATAAAGATAAAAAGACGCCGTGAACAATCAAACTTATGAAACAATTGCTGCTGTCGATTTGGGATCGAATAGTTTTCGTTTACAAGTCGCACGGGTTGTGGATGATCAAGTCTATCCACTAGATTCTTTAAAAGAAATGGTCCGTTTAGCTGCGGGTTTAACTGCGGATAAACAATTGGATATGCCAACTCAAACACGGGCCCTCAATTGCCTTAAGCGTTTTAATGAACGTTTACGCGGCCTGCCAAAGGGGGCAGTGCGCGTAGTGGGGACGAATACTTTACGTATTGCCAAAAAATCCGCGCATTTTTTAAAGCAAGCTGAGGAAGTTTTAGGCTTTCCAATTGAGATTATTTCGGGACGAGAAGAAGCGCGATTAATTTATATTGGGGTAGCACATTCTTTACCAAAGAATAATGTGCCGCGTTTGGTTGTGGATATTGGTGGCGGATCAACCGAATTTATTATTGGTCAAGGCATGGAACCACAATATCTTGAAAGCCTAAATATGGGGTGTATTAGCCATACGCTCCAATTTTTCAAGGATGGGCGCATTACAGAAACGACTTTATCCCAAGCTGAATGGGCGGCGCGGATTCGCTTACAAGATATTCTTAGCGAGTTTGATTCTCGTCATTGGGAAATGGCAGTCGGTTCTTCTGGAACGGCGCGTTCGCTTGCGGAAATTATGCAACAACATGGCTGGTCAGAACAAGGGATTACGCGTCAGGGATTACATCGATTACGTCAACTTTTGTTAAAAATTGGGCAAATTAACAAATTGCAATTGCCAGGATTACGCCCAGAACGGGCCGCGATTCTTGTAGGGGGCTTTAGCATTATGAATGCCGTTTTTTCTGAGCTCAATATTGAACAAATGCAAGTAGCGGGGACCGCGTTGCGTGAAGGGGTTTTATATGATCTTGTGGGCCGTTTTCACGATCATGACATGCGCGATGTCACAGTGAATCAATTTATGAAACGTTATCAAATTGATATGCAGCAAGCAGAGCGTGTTGAAAACTTGGCTTCTTTATTTTATGAAAAACTGAGCTCAAGCTTTAGTAAATATTTTACCCCACAAGGTTTACAGCAATTAATTTGGGCGGCCAAATTACATGAGTTGGGAATTTCGGTGGCGCATGGGGGCTATCATAAGCATGGCGCCTATATTATCGCGAATGCAGATATGCCAGGTTTTTCTCGTTCAGAACAAGCGGTATTGAGTCGATTAATTTTAGGGCATCGGGGTTCGTTAGAAAAGTTGTCGAAGCCTGGACTGCAACAAACATATGAATGGGCAACGTTCTTGGTTTTGCGTTTTGCGGTCTTATTTGCGCGCAGTCGTCGATATATTGAGCTGCCTAATTTTACTTTTGAGTGGCGTGAGGGATATTTTAGATTATCCCTTCCCAATGATTGGTTAGAACAAAACCCGCTCACACAAGCAGCGCTGAATGAAGAAGCGGAGCGCTGGCAAGAAATTGGTATGCCTATTTTTATTGGCATTCAATAATGAGATGATTTTATCTCATCTTATTGTATTGAAAAAAAGCATCCATAAAAGGGTGCTTTTTTTTTTACATTTATTTTTTAATAAATGTATTTATTATTTAAGTAAGGCAATGACACGGTAGTGTATTCTTCTTGCAAATTTCATTACTTTTTTAGATATTTATCGAAACAAAGATAAATTTTTTATTTTAATTAAATTTTTTATCAGATTAAGCCTCGTTTTTTGATGAAAAATATAAAGAAATCAAGTAAAATAGCAAGTAATCTTATTGAGTCGTTTTCTATCGGACCCTATACTATTTTTTATTTGTAATAAAATTTCTTTTTTAAATTAATAATTTTTACGGATTTATTCATTTCTGATGCACATTATTAAGCTAATTATTAAAGTTTGGTATAAGTTATTAGCCCTTTTTTTATTAGGCATAAGCTGTCTTTTTGTTGTGGAGGCCTTTTTTCAATCACAATTTGATCAAATTCAACGTGACATGGCGCGCACCCAATTAGAAGCCACAAAATTTGCATTGGAAGATCAAATAGGTTTAATGGTCAAACTGAATTTAGATTTAGTCCGAGCAATGCAGGGCAACCCTAATATGTCACAAACAGAATTTGCGCGGGTGGCAGAAGCTTTATTCATAAAAAGACAGAACAGTATTGTTAATTTTTCTATTTCTAAAGCCTTTCTGGTTACTTTAATTTATCCAACTAAAACAAATGATTATGTTTTAGGGTTGGATTACCGAACGCGTCCTGATGTGATGATTTCGCTTAATCGGGCTATTCAATTGCGGGATACGATTGTATCTGGGCCGGTGCGTTTAATTCAAAATGGGCGATTAGGCATCATTATTCGGACCCCTATTTTTGATAATCAACATCATTTGTTGGGCATTGCATCAACGGCAGTTGATTTAGAAAGCTTAGTGCAAACAAGTGGGGCATTAGATTCTCGATTACCCTTTGAAATTGCCTTGCGGGGGCAAGAAGGCTTAGGTGAAAAAGGGGAAATCTTTTTTGGCAATTCAAATATATTCAAAAAAGTTGATTTCTCTGTCAATATTCATTTTCCTAATGGGCATTGGAATTTACTCGCCGTTTTAAAAGAAGCCAATAATAAAGTTCATCCTGAAATATGGATGATTCGGGTGACTATTTTAAGCTTGACTTGCATTTGGGCCGTGATTCTTTTGCGGAAAGAATATGCGAATCAAGAAGTGGGAATGCCTTCTTTGCATTTGCGTTTCTTCTTTATGGGGAGTGTCTTTTTTATTCTCCTGCCTGTTCTGACAATTAGTGGTTTGCATACTTATTATGTGATGCGAGACACGACTGATCAATATACACAACAACTCATGACAGAAGTGAGTAATCGTGTCAATGATCGTGTTCATTCTTTTTTTGAAACACCACGGAGAACGCTCGCGTACACAATTGATCGCATGAATTCGCATATTTTTCCAACTGAAAATCGGGAAGAACTTATACGGGAATTATTAGTACATGTCCGTCAACAATGGCTTATTACATTTATGTCGATTGGCCTAAAAGATGGTAGTTATCTTTCGATCACACGGGCACCTACTGGAGAGGATAAAGGCTTGCGGTTGCTTTCTGCCAAAGTAGAAGATCACTTTAAAGTCAATATGTATCGCATTGATAGTGCTAATCGTTATAGCAGTCAAATTGAAACAAAAAAAACAGAGTATTTTGATGCGCGGACCCGTCCTTGGTTTCAGGCAGCAATAAAACATGGTAGTATGTTATGGTATCCCGCTTATCGTTACGGTATGGATTATTTTCAAGAATCCTATAATACATTAGGGATTGGCATGTCTGCTCCGCTCTATGATGAGCAGGGAAATCTTGTCGCGGTTTGTGCTGTGGATTTAGCCTTATCGCAATTGAATTTATTTCTCAAAGAAATGATTCGAGAGACAGGGGGAACCGTCTTTATTATGGAACCATCAGGGGCTTTACTCGCGGCCTCTTCGGGTCAGACTTATGCAGATTATAATAAAAAATTTGCGCGAATTTCTGCCGAAAAAAGTACAGATGCGTTAATTCGGGCGGCCAATGTTTTGATTAAGCAAAATGACCGCAAATTAGAATCAAATGGCTTGATTGAAGTCGATAATCAGCGTTATTTGACCGATTGGCGCGCCTATACCTTGCCACAAGGTCCTACATTAACGATTGTGACGGTCTTACCAGAAGCGCATTTTGCTGCGCCAACACAAAGTGTGTTACAAAATGGGGTCGCGCTCGGGGTTGCCATTTTGATGTTGAGTTTATTATTATCTTTTTTTGTGACGGATTGGATTGCGCGTCCTTTATTAAATTTGAATCAAAAAGCCCAGCGCATTGCGAAAGGTCTTTGGAAAAACGATGCGACTGTAATTCAAGATGCTTTAAATAGTCCGATTCAAGAGGTCTCTTCCCTAGCGCGCGCCCTTTTAGATATGGGGACGCAGTTAAAACAACATACAGATAGACTAGAGCATCTTGTGGAAGAACGGACGGCCGCGCTTGCTGAAGCAAATCGGCAATTAACACATTTAGCAAGTACAGATGGCTTAACAACTTTGGCAAACCGGCGGCATTTTGATATGTTATTAATTCAAGAATGGCAACGTGCGCGTGTCCAACAATGGCCACTAGGATTACTCATGCTTGATGTTGATTTCTTCAAAAAATATAATGATCAGTATGGGCATCAAGCAGGAGATATTTGTTTGCAAACGGTGGCGAATACATTAAAACAATGTACGCCTGAGGCCCCTCAATTTGTGGCCCGTTATGGGGGCGAAGAATTTGTTTGTATGGTGCCGTGTTCGCATTGGGATCATCTTTCAATCTATGCTGAAAGAATTCGGGAAGCGATTTTTGTCTTAAATTTGCCGCACAAGGGTTCTCCGTTGCAACAAGTCACGGTGAGTATTGGGGCGGCCCAACTTTTACCCGATGATACAACCTCTTACGAAACATTATTATCTTTGGCAGATGCAGCCTTATATCGGGCTAAGAAAGCAGGGCGGAACGGGGTTGTTCTGATGCGTGAATAATAGAAAATCCCACCTCCATAACGCCGAGGTGGGGAGGTAAGCAAAATTACAACTTAAAATGACGGACTTGTTGTTTGAGCTGTTGGGCCTGATTTTCAAGGGATTCAGCGGCGGCCGCGACCTGCTCGACCAAAGCCGCATTTTGCTGCG
>CAZDFJ010000003.1:111514-123135 GCA_964504875.1 uncultured Burkholderiales bacterium
TTTTGCTGCGACTTGAGAGGCATTTTGTGAGAGTTGATTGGCATGAGTTGTATTATGATTATTTTGTCTCACCCCTTCTGTTAATTTTTCCATGTTAACAGCTGTCTCAGCAAGGCTATTGGCTTGTTCTTCGGTCCGGCGCGACAAATCTTGATTCCCTGCGGAAATCTGCATTGCAGCAGCACTAATGAGATTAATCGATTCAATTAAAGTATAAATTAAAGTACGTAAATGTGAAGCTGTTTGATTCATAGCATTCACACTTTCGCCAAAAATGCCCGGATAATGACGTGTAATTTGTTCAGTTAAATTACCTTGTGCAAGGGTTTGGGCGAGTTGTGAAATATCGCTTAAAGCCGCTTGTGTTGTAGTATTTAATGTATTTAAAAGCGTCCCTAAATGCAAGGCGTAACCTTGACGGTGTGTAACGTCCATTTGACCACTAAAGTTGCCTGCACTGGCATGATTCACCATTTCTTGAACTTCATGTAAGATTGTTTTGAGTGACAAAGACATTACGGATAAGGCATACATAATACTACTTTGATCCCCTTCCCGAACTGGAATTTTGACATCCAAGTTTCCCGCTGCAATGGCAGAAGCGACCTGAACACCTTCTAATGGATTGCCCCCGATTTGCTGTAATAAAGTTTGATTAAGCTGATTCAGTTTTTGACCAATTTCGAAGGCAAAACCTTGTTTGTTAGATAAATCCATCTGATAAGTAAAATGCCCTTGCGCGACTTCGCTAATCATAGATTCAATTTCAGCCATGAGTTTTTTGAGTTGTTGTTGCATTTTATGCATGGATGCCAGGATGCTGTTTTGATCTTCCGCCGCTAGTATAATTGTCGAGGATAAGTCGCCATAGGCAATCCGTTCTGTAATCTGGACAACCGTTTGCGGCTCGCCTCCTAATTGTTTTTTCAGCGAACGGCTGATTGCGATGCCCAAAGCAGTTAATCCAAGCGCAATAATAACAAAAATAATGGCAGAAATGATCAAGGCATTGTGTTCTTCTTTTTCAGCAGAAAGACTGGCCTGAATAGCTTGATTTTTATTGTGATCCATGTGGTCTGTCAGTTGGGCATAAACCGTCTCACTGAGTTGTTTATAGGCCGCGCCGTTGACCATTTTTATGGCGGCCTCCGTTTGGTTTTGTCGAGAAAGTGTCAAAATGGGCTCTGTCTCGCGTAAAAAGTCAGCAAAAGCTGACAATTCTTTATCAAGACGTTCTTTATCTTCAGGGGTCTGTGCGAGGGCTTGATATTCAGAAAAGGCCTGTTGAACGTGTTGAATGAGTTCTTGCAATTTGGTATCCACTTCAGCTTTGACAGCAGGGTCTTCAGAAACAATATGTCGATAAATACGGGTTCGCAACCGGCCATAACTCGCTATTGCTTTATCTAAAGAAATCACACTCGGCACAATAATGTGATTACCTGTGTTTGCAGCATGAAAAACCTGATTAATTTGATATAAACTGACCGTGGCTAAAATGAAAGTACCGAAAAGGCTACTTGCAATGAGTAAAAAAATGCGTCCCGTAACCGTATTGATTTTTTCAATAAGCATAATCAAACCTTTTTTAGTTTGTTTTGAATAGCATTTCTGTAAGAGAAAAGTAAATACTATGAAAAAACTAGAGGCATACTTTTGTGATGGGACCCAAAAATAGACCCTCTATTTTTTTATAAAAGAAACTATTGTATGAATCCAAACTGATTTTGACAAGTTCTAAAAATTTTAGAAAAAATGATTTAAAACTAAAAAATTTATTAATAATTTTGAAAAATAGTTGATTTTTTATAAAAAATTACAAGGTATAGTTTCTTTTCATAAAAAAAAACCTCTTTCCTGAGAGCAATAAGCAGGAAAAAGGTTTTTTAAACTAGAAATGTAATAAATAAATGCTTAAAATTAAATTCTAAAAGTACCGACTTGTTGTTTAAGTTGTTGCGCTTGATTTTCTAAGGATTCGGCAGCCGCCGCAACTTGTTCGACCAAAGCCGCATTTTGTTGTGTGACTTCGTCCATTTGTCCAATGGCTTTATTGACTTGTTCAATGCCATCACGTTGTTCATTAGAAGCATGGCTAATTTCGGAAATTAATCGACTGACTGAATCAATTGCGCCGACAATTTCAGACATAGTTTCCCCAGCGCGTTGCGCTTGTTCGGTTCCGCGCTCGACTTGCACACTCGAATCTTGAATGAGATCTTTAACTTGTTTGGCTGATTCGGTAGTGCGCAAAGAAAGACTGCGGACTTCGTTGGCGACGACCGCAAATCCTTTGCCAAGTTCGCCGGCGCGCGCCGCTTCAACCGCTGCATTGAGGGCTAAGATATTCGTCTGAAACGCAATCCCATCAATCACGCTAATAATTTCAGAAATCCGATTTGAACTGGTTGTAATTTCGCGCATGGTCTCTACAGAAGCATTCACTACGTCGCCCCCTTTTGTGGCCACGCCTGCTGCTTTTTGTGACAACTGATTGGCCTCTGTTGTGTTTTCACTATTTTTTCGCACAACGCCAGTGAGTTCTTCCATGCTGGCGGCAGTTTGTTCAAGACTGCTTGCTTGTTCTTCAGTCCGGCTGGATAAATCTTGATTTCCGGCGGCAATTTCACTCGCAGCCGATCCAATTAAATTAACAGAATCAATGACAGAACGCACTAAATGACGTAAATTATGGACTGTATTATTAATCGCTTCTACGCTTTCGCCAAAAATGCCCGGATATTGTTTTTCAATCGTTTTGGTTAAATCGCCTTTAGAAAGGGTTTGTGCGATGTGTGCAATATCGCTCAGCGCTTCTTGAGTGGTATCACTTAATGTATTAAGTAATTGCCCTAAATGATGTGCATAACCTTTGCGATTATTTAACTCAATTTTGTGATGAAATTGTCCATTTGTGGCCGCATTGACCATTTCTTGAATTTCATTAATAATTTCTTTCAGGGTATTTGACATGATGGACATTGCGTACATCATGCTGCGATGATCTCCAGATCGAACAGGAATGCTGACTTCTAAATTTCCGGCAGCAATGGCAGAAGCCACCCGGGCCCCATCTTCAGGATTGCCCCCAATTTGCTGTAATAAAGTCTGATTGAGTTCGTTTAGTTTTTGACCAATTTCGAGTGCAAAACCTTGTTTGTTTTGCAGGTTCATTTGATAGTTAAAATCTCCTGATGCGGCTTTACCAATAATAGTACTGATTTCTTCAATCAGGTTTTTAAAATGATGTTGCATACTCGCGATAGAAGCTAACATGCTCGTTTGATCATTTTGTGACACTTGAATATGAGATGAAAGGTCGCCTCGGGAAATGCGATTGGTAATCTCAACAACCGTTTGTGGTTCGCCTCCTAATTGTTTTTTGAGTTCCCTCAAAATAAAGCCACCAATAAGGATCAAACAGACAGCGATGATAATAAAAATTAAAATGGAGAAAAATAATGCGGTGGATTTTTCTTGCTTGGCCAGTACGGTGGCTTGTTTAGCGAGATTATTATTGTATTCAATATGCGCGTTTAATTTTGCATAAAGATCTTCATAATATTGTGCATAACTGTCGCTGAGTAATTGCTTGACCGCCTCTTCATTGATATTGTCCCGAGACAACTTGACAATAGGATTGGTATGCTCTAGGTAAGCTGCAAAAGCGGCTTCGTCTTCTTCAAGCATTTTTTTATCTGTACTATCGCTAATAAAGTTTTGATATTCTTGAAAAGCCTGCCGAATTAAAGTAATGGATTGCTCAATTTGTTGATCCATTTTGGCCATCGTTTGCGCATCTGTGGAAACAACATGACGATAAATCCGCGTCCGCAACCGCCCATAATTGTTAATGGCTTTATCTAAAATGATGACGCTGGGTACGGAATTTTCATTTCCAATGTTGGCCGCACTAAAAACATGTTCAATTTGAACAAGACTCACGCCGACAGAAATAATCACACCGAGTAGTCCACAGAGAATGAGGAGGACAAAGCGCCCTCGAACAGTTTGTAGCTGTTTAACCATGAAAAAATCCTCTATTAAATATAGAAAATAAGAAATTATATTTCTATAAATTTGATATATTGAAAATATTTTTTGTGCATATATTTTAATTTTTTATCAAAAAAAATAATAATATATTTTATAAAATAAATTTATTTAGCTATTTAATAAATAAAAATATCATTAAAAAGGTCTTTATTTTATAAATAATTAGCGGTTTTTTCAAGTGCTAAATATAGAAAAAGGTTGCAAAAACAATAAAAATTAGCATAAAAAGATGCGATAGTTTAAAAAACAAAATAAATCATTCAATGAAAGAAATTAAAAACTGAAGAAATATAAAAAATAAAAAAGCCCCTTTTTTAAGAGAAAGGGGCTTTTTTCAAAAAAACAAATAGAATAAATTTATTGGGCCAGCTTAAATTTTAAAGTGACTGACTTGTTGTTTGAGTTCTTTGGCTTGGTTTTCTAAAGATTCCGCCGCGGCGGCGACCTGTTCAACAAGGGCGGCATTTTGTTGTGTAACTTGATCCATTTGTCCAATGGCTTTATTGACTTGTTCAATCCCTTCACGCTGTTCACCAGACGCATTACTAATTTCAGAAATTAATCGACTGACTGAATCAATTGAATCAACAATTTCAACCATCGTCTCGCCTGCTTTATTGGCTTGTTCGGTCCCGCGCTCGACTTGCACGCTCGAATCTTGAATCAAATCTTTGATCTGTTTCGCAGATTCGGTCGTACGTAAAGAGAGACTCCGAACTTCCGTTGCAACGACAGCAAAACCTTTACCGAGCTCCCCGGCGCGTGCGGCTTCAACGGCCGCATTCAGGGCTAAAATATTGGTCTGAAACGCAATGCCATCAATGACCGTAATAATTTCAGAAATCCGATTAGAGCTGGCCGTAATTTCGCGCATGGTTTGGACAGATTCATTCACGACTTCGCCGCCTTTTGTCGCAACCATGGCGGCACTTTGTGATAATTGATTCGCTTCAGAAGTATTTTCACTATTTTGACGCACGACGCTGGTGAGTTCTTCCATGCTGGCGGCAGTTTGTTCAAGACTACTGGCTTGTTCTTCGGTTCGACTGGATAAATCTTGATTGCCTGCGGCAATTTGCCCGGCGGCTGTACTAATTGAATTAATCGATTCGATGACAGTCCGAATTAGCTGTCTTAAATCGTTCACTGTGGTATTAATTGCTGCGGCGCTCTCGCCAAAAATACCCGGATAGCTTTTGTCAATTGTTTTTGTTAAATTCCCTGTTGCCAGGGTTTGTGCAATTTCAGAAATATCGCTTAAAGCTTCTTGAGTGGTATCGCTCAGATTATTAAGTAATTGACCTAAACGATGTGCATATCCTTTGCGTTGGGTTAAGTCAATTTTATGATGAAATTGCCCCATCGTCGCGGCATCGACCATTTCTTGAATTTCGCTAATAATCGTTTTAAGCGTCCGAGACATTTCAGACATCGCATACATCATACTGCGCCGGTCATGAGGACGCACTTGAATAGAAACATCCAAATTTCCTGCCGCAATAGAAGAGGCAACGCGCACGCCCTCTTCAGGATTGCCCCCAATTTGTTGTAATAAAGCTTGATTGACTTGATTCAGTTTTTGCCCAATTTCGAGCGCAAAGCCTTTTTTGTTTTCCAGGTTCATTTGATAAGTGAAGTCCCCTGAAGCTGATTTATCAATGAGCGTACTGATATCTGTGATCAAAATGCGTAAATTTTGTTGCATTTGATTCATAGACGCCAATAAACTAGTGTCATCGCCTTTTTCAAGGGTAATCACAGAGGAGAGATCACCTTGGGCAATCCGTCCTGTGGCTTCTACTACAACTTTCGGCTCGCCTCCTAATTGTTTTTTCAATTCTCGTAAAATAAATGAACCAATCAGAACCAGTCCAAGAGAGACGGCAATAAAAATGCCTAATGACAAAAAGAGGGATTCGGCTTTTTCTTGCTGGGCGATTTGACTCGCTTTTTGGGCTTGGGCAATATTGTATTGCATCTGTTTTGTTAAGATGGCATACAGGCTTTGATAGGCGCGGGCGGCTTCATCACTGAGAAGCATTTCGGCGGCTTGTGCAGCATGATCCTGACGAGAAAGTGTCAAAATCGGATCCATGGTATTTAAATAAGTTGTAAAAGCATTTTCTTCTTCTTCAATAAATTTTTTCTCATTGCTATCGGTCACAAATTGCTTATATTCTGTCATGGTTTGCGTAATGATTTTTTTGGATTCGTCAAGCTCATGCTCAACTTTGGTCATAAAAGCAGGATTGTTCGACATGACATGTCGATGCACACGGGTTCTAAACAAGCCTATTTCATTGATAATCTTATCTAAAAAAATCACGCTAGGAACAATTTCTTTATTGCCAATATTTGCAGATCGAAAAACTTTCTCTATTTGAGTTAATCCAATTCCCGCTAAAATGAGGGCTCCTAGCAAACTACAGAGAATTAAAAAAATAAATCGACCTTTGACGGTTTGAATTTTTTCGAGAAACACAATTTTCTCCCTAATATGAAAAAATTAATAAATATTAATTAATTTTATTTTCTATTTATAGGGATTAATTTATTCTCTTTCCCTACAAAAAGCAGATTTTTCATCAATAAATCATGAAAAATTTCGCATAAATTTTATTTTAGATGATTTTTTCTTACAAGAATAGTCATTTTTATTATAGAAATGAAAATTTTGAAATATAAATAATATTATTAACTAATTTTTTATAATCATTTTTATTTTTATAAAAAAAGTATTATTTTTTTGATCTTTTTTAAATCTTTTTGAATTCAATGAGTTCAGGTTCTCTGATAAAAAAAGAGCCTATCGCGTGAAAAGTTTCAGGTAGAATAACAAATTGTTTTTCCAAACGCCTTTCTCCCTAAAATAAGAGAGATTATCTTTATGTTAAAAAAACCGTTTGTCATCGCTTTTTCTTTGTTAATGAGCGTATGGTTGGGTGCCTGTTCTCAATCTGAAAAAGCGACTTCGCCGCCTTCTCCGTCCTCGTCAACGCCTTCTCAAGCGGCGGTTTCTTCTCCAGAGAAAACCCCGATTCAAGAGAAAAAAAATGCCTATCAAATTAAAAAATTAGCCTTGCCAACCCATCCGGCCAGTAGTTTTGATAAAGCAAAAAAATTACTGTATACCGAGGTTTATCATGATGCTAAAGATCGCAAAACGTTTTATTGTGGCTGTCAATACAACGAGAAAAATAAAGTTGATTTAAACAGTTGTGGTGTCGTTCCACGTAAAAATGCCGCCCGCGCCGGCCGTGTGGAGGCGGAGCATGTCTTTCCCGCGCATCAGTTTGGTCATTTTCGGGAATGCTGGCGCGATCCTGAGAAAGTTTGTGGCGAAAAAATTCCGGGTCGTAAATGTTGTGAACAGTCGGATACACTTTTTACGACAGCGCATAATGATTTACACAATTTGTTTCCTGCCGTCGGTGAAGTTAATGGGGACCGCAGTAATTTCAATTGGGGCATGATTCAGAATAAAAAGCATGAATATGGCGCTTGCGACATGGCAATTGATCGGTCAATTCGACGGGCTGAACCGCCTGACCATGTGAAAGGCGATATTGCGCGCGTTTATTTTTACATGTCTGCGACGTATGGCTTTAAATTATCTAAACAAGATATGCAGCTTTTTGAGGCCTGGGACAAAATGGATCCTGTCGATGATTGGGAGCGAGAGCGGAATCGCCGAATTGCGAAAATTCAAGGCAATTTCAATCCCTTTGTTTCGGATGATCGTAACGAACTGGATCCGATTAATGTCGTAGAGGAATTGCCTGCGCCGACGCCCCAAACAAAGACCAAAAAATAACAGGAGGGGGCCGTCCATGAGTGAAATCAAAACAGAAAAACGGTGTTTTTGGTGTCAAAATGGGCCCGATTTTTATCAGGCTTATCATGATGAAGAATGGGGTTTGCCCTTAAGCGATGATCAGGCCTTATTTGAATTGCTCAGTTTGGAAGCCTTTCAGGCGGGGCTGAGCTGGTTGACAATTTTGAAACGGCGCGCGGCTTTTCGGGTGGCTTTTGATAATTTTGAAATTGAAAAAGTAGCGAATTTTGAGGCGAAAAAAATAGCCTCTCTGGTGGCGAATCCTGAGATTATTCGCCATCGTGGTAAAATAGAAGCGACAGTCAATAATGCGCAACGGGCCCTGGCCATTCAAGCTGAATATGGTTCGCTCGCGGCGTATTTGTGGTCTTTCGAGGTTGATACGCGCCATCGTCCTACTTTTTTGACGGAAGAAATGGTGCGGACACTGACAGTTTCGCCCGAAGCCCACGCCTTATCACGCGATTTGAAAAAACGGGGCTGGAAATTTGTTGGGCCCACAACGATGTATGCTTTTATGCAAGCGGCTGGACTCGTGAATGATCACCAAAGTGATTGTTTAGCTCGGGCGCGGGTTGAAAGCGCGCGGGCTCTTTTTCTTCCGCCGCGCCTTTTTTAATTGATTTAATTTAAAAACAAAAGGAGTGATTCATTATGTTACAAGTTGTCCATTCTGATGCAGCACCAAAAGCAATTGGACCGTATTCACAAGCGATTCGGGCAGGAAACACCGTTTTTTTATCCGGTCAAATTGGCTTAGATCCGGCAAAAATGGAGCTCGTTGAAGGCCTCGAAGCCCAAGCGCATCAAGTTTTCAAAAATTTACGGGCGGTGTGTGAAGCCGCGGGGGGATCTTTAAATCAAGTCGTCAAAGTGAATATTTTCATGATTGACTTAGGAAATTTTGCCACCGTAAATGAAATTATGGCTTTGTATTTTAAAGAACCATATCCTGCGCGCGCGACGGTCCAGGTTTGTGCTTTGCCAAAAGGCGCGTTGGTTGAGGCCGACGCCGTTTTAGTTTTAGAAAACTAAATGTAAAAAAGGCGGTCACACGGCAGGATGAAGATCATTAAGGACGAGACATTCGTCCTTTCTTTTTATAGGGCTTGCCGTTGTGGCAAAATATTTTAATGGTGGAGTAAGGAGTTCAACATGCCGAGTATTGGAAGTTGGTTGCGTGGCAACATGCAGGATTTATCTAGTGCTGTCAAACGCTTTGTCAATCAAGGTTTTTTAGATGCAGTCTTAAATGCGAGTGCTTTGATCAGTACAGTGGATGGCATGGTTTCCACAGATGAAATTCAAAAAATTTATCAAGTGTTACATAATACTGAAGCCTTGCGTTCTTTTACACCGCAACAAGTTCGCGAAACATTCGATCGGATTATTTATCGTTTTCAAAATAATTATGCCGTTGCGCAAGCCGAAGCATTTGAAAGCATTTCGCGTGTCCGAAACGATCGAGAATCAGCAGAGCTGGTGGTGCGGATTGCAGGCATTGTAAGCAGTGCGGATGGACAGGTTTCACAGGCTGAATTAATGATGCTTCACCAAATTTGTCGGGAACTTTATCTCGATCCTCATTTATTTAATTTACCTCCTGTCCAAAATATGGGCAATTATGGCGTGGGAGCCGGATCGGCCCAAGCTGCTTCAAATCATTATGCGCCGGCTGCTTCCCCACAACCTACATATGGTAATAGTTATAGCGGTCACCCTGCGCCTGGCGCCCGGCCGCCTTTGCCGGCTGGTGGGGTCAGCTTGCGGAAAGGTGAAAATGTGAGTCTGACAAAGAATCAGCCCAATTTATCTCAAATTATGGTTGGTTTGGGGTGGGACAAAAATTATAGTTTAGGTGGGGAATTTGATATAGATGCGTCTGCCTTTATGTTGGACCAAACAGGTCGTGTCGCATCGGATCAGCATTTTATTTTTTATAATCAACCGATTTCGCCGTGTGGGGCGGTGCGTTATGGCGGGGATAATCGAACCGGGGCGGGGTCAGGCGATGACGAGCTGGTGGGCATTTTATTGCCTCAGGTCGCGCCTTTTATTCAAAAAATTGTTTTTGCTGTGACCATTCATGAAGCAGACCTGCGCCGTCAAAATTTCGGCATGATTCAAAATGCATATATTCGTGTGGTCAATGCGGCGAATCAGCAAGAAATCGTCCGTTATTATTTGACGGATTATGCACAAAGCGAAACAGCCATGATTTTTGGTGAATTATATCGTCATCAAACAGATTGGAAATTCCGCGCCATTGGACAAGGTTACAGCGGCGGCTTACACGCCTTAGCAACGAACTACGGTGTTAATGTGTCCTAATCAAGTTAGAAAACCTAAAAAAAAAGCCCGTTATTAAAAACGGGCTTTTTTTTTACGAAACCTTTTGACTACGCCTTATCGGCCACTGAAACTACTGGATTACAACAGAAACAAATTCGTTTTACAAAAAATTTCTACGCCTTATCGGCCACTGAAACTTAGAAGATATTCAAATTATGCAATTTTACTGGTCGAATTTCTACGCCTTATCGGCCACTGAAACTTTAATTTGATTAATGAGATGAAAATTCTTTATTGGAATTTCTACGCCTTATCGGCCACTGAAACATTGTCAATTCTTTCGATAAAGTTTCAATAAGTGGGATTTCTACGCCTTATCGGCCACTGAAACGACTTGGACACCGATAAACTAAATCTTGACCGTAAGAATTTCTACGCCTTATCGGCCACTGAAACCGTTTTATCAATTATAATCCTATTTTGGTGCGTCAATATTTCTACGCCTTATCGGCCACTGAAACAAGGCGTCAAAAGTACGGGCGTGTTCGCGGTTCTAGGATTTCTACGCCTTATCGGCCACTGAAACATACCCTCTAAAAAATGCGCTTTTGACAAGCTTGTCATTTCTACGCCTTATCGGCCACTGAAACCAGCAGAAGAACTTCTTAGAGCATTTAAAAGACATCTCAGATTTCTACGCCTTATCGGCCACTGAAACGCGAAGACGGGAAAATTATGCAAATGACGTTTGCTGAGATTTCTACGCCTTATCGGCCACTGAAACCGATGAGTTCAAATCACTTCCTACGCATTTGAATTACGATTTCTACGCCTTATCGGCCACTGAAACTTTCTGCCGTGCGATTCAGTGTTTCGACATTAATCTCATCATTTCTACGCCTTATCGGCCACTGAAACTCCAATGAGGAAGAAGCGCACGCTTACGAATGGTCATATTTCTACGCCTTATCGGCCACTGAAACAGTGTATCAAAGCAGTTATCGTGGTTTAGGGGAGGAAATTTCTACGCCTTATCGGCCACTGAAACCTTCTAACGGATTTAGGTTGCTCTCAGTTGTTGGAGATTTCTACGCCTTATCGGCCACTGAAACAAATTGCATCCCGTGAGGCAATGCTGCCCAGCTTAATATTTCTACGCCTTATCGGCCACTGAAACTTCTGGATGTCTTGCGCCCCATTTTTCTTATGATGGCATTTCTACGCCTTATCGGCCACTGAAACAAGAAGTACCACATAATCGTGTTAATTTCGTCTGGGATATTTCTACGCCTTATCGGCCACTGAAACTACACTACCAGAGTGGAGAAAGTCGTTAATTTACCAAAATTTCTACGCCTTATCGGCCACTGAAACAAATAGAGGATAGCGCATATTTGCGCGCATACGTGAATTTCTACGCCTTATCGGCCACTGAAAC
>CAZDFJ010000004.1:0-97214 GCA_964504875.1 uncultured Burkholderiales bacterium
TCGCCGTCAGGTTCCCCCATAAGAAAGCCACTCCAAACGGAGTGGCTTTTTTTTTATTTAATTTTTATCTTTTGTCCTCTCTCCGTCTTTTCTTTTTCTTTCCAAAAATGATTTTTATACTAAAAAATAGCGCCAACTTATTTTTTTATTCCTAAAATGTGTTGTAAAAAAGAAACATTTTTTCTTAAAAATTGGTGAAATTAGCCATTTTGAGGGTCTTATTTACACTTTTTTTGGAAAGTACATAAATTTACTTCAGTACCTTATTGACTGCTTAGAAGACTTTAGTTAAATTAATAATGAAATTTCAAATAAATACTAAATTCAAGTGTGATTAATAGACTAGTTGTTTATTAGTTAAATTTTTTGTTAACTTTGTTTAGGTTTTAAGCCAGACATAATGGAGGAGAATATGCGCCAAGCATTTATTTTGGTTAGTGATGATTCTGAGACAAGCGAGAAGATTGTAAACTTGTTGAGTACATCTGAAGTTGCCATGATTGATAATGAGTTGACCGTGTTAGATGAAACAGAAATTGTGCGTGAATGTGAAGCGGCT
The DNA here is from genome assembly GCA_964504875.1 of uncultured Burkholderiales bacterium. Classification (GTDB taxonomy): domain Bacteria; phylum Pseudomonadota; class Gammaproteobacteria; order Burkholderiales; family CAZDFJ01; genus CAZDFJ01. Next base: position 560 of record CAZDFJ010000004.1, read on the forward strand.
CCTGCTAAGTTGCTTTTAACTTTGAAAAATACGAATGAAACCGTGTTGAGCGAAACATTTGCAACCTTAAACCAAATTTATGGTGGGGAGCTTTATTTTTTTGTATTATCATCACAAGCTGAATACAAAAAGCTTGCATTACTGCAACAATGTCGCATGATTGGTTTATATGATGATTTAGTTATTTCTTCGGACGAAGAACAAGCAACCGCTCTCCTTGTTTTTATTGCAAAGAATCTTTACGATTGAAATTGAACAAATAAAGTCCCCTTGTTGAGAGGGGATAACAAACTAATAATCCCCACTTCTTTTCTAAATTAAATAATAATTTAATAATGTATACATTGTCCCATCGATTGACTGCTTGGTTTTTTCAAAATCCGTCATTAAAAAAAAGACTAATTTTTTTATTACTTTCGTTTATGATATTTTCTTGGATAATTACAGCAGTTGCTGTCTATTTCGATGCAGAACATGAAGTTGAAGAAATTTTTGATGCCCAACTTGTCCAGTCTGCGCAGCTGGTTTTAACTCAATCTGATGGTATGCTTTCTAAAAAAACATTATATTTAAATGCTGCAGGACATTTACATGCGTATCAACAACATGTGGCTTTTCAAGTTTGGGATACGAACGGCTATTTAAAAATTCATTCTATTTATTTACCAGAACAAAAATTATCGGAAAAAATTGGGTTTAGTAATATTAAGCTCAATAATATTTCATGGCGTGTTTTTGTCATTTGGGATCAATCACACCAATATCAAATTCAGGTTGCGCAAAATACGGTTTTTCGCGATGAATTGGCGACGAAAATTATTTGGAGAATGATTTCACCTATTTTAATTTTCACACCATTGTTGGTAATGATGATTTGGGTCAGTGTCAATCACGGTTTGCGTTCTGTTTATAACATTGCTGATGCTGTTCGAGAACAAGCACCTAGTAGTTTAGAACCAATTTGCTTTAAAGATCCTGTTCCTGCTGAACTAAAACCAATGATTAATGCGTTAAATGATCTTTTTGCACGTTTGAAAACAGCCTTTGAAAGTGAACGCCGTTTTACCGCAGATGCTGCGCATGAATTGCGCACTCCTCTTGCCACGGTGAAAACACAAATTCAAGTAACGCTTAAAATGCGTAACCCTATTGAACAAACCCAATCTCTCAAAAAAGTGTTATTAAGTGTTGATCATGCTTCTCATCTTGTGGAACAATTATTAACATTAGCGCGATTGGATCCACATCAACATCTTGATTTGGAAATGTATCCTATTGTTAATTTAGTCACGATGACTCAAGATGTGATTTCATCACAAATTCATGATGCAATTACTAAAAATCAAGAAATAGAGCTCAATTATGAGCCGGATTTGCTCGATATATTGACAATTCGTGGTGATGAAACAATGTTAAAAGTACTATTTCGGAATTTCATTGACAATGCGATTCGTTATACTCCTGTAGATGGTATGATTTCTATTTCTATCATAAAAGCTGAAGAAAAAGTTTGTATTTGGGAGATTGTGGATAGTGGAGCGGGCATTCCTCTTGAGGAGAAAGATAAAATTTTCCAGCGATTTTATCGAATTTTGGGGACTAAAGCGAGTGGAAGTGGGTTAGGGTTATCCATTGCAAAACGTATTGCGGAATTACATCAAACTGAATTGATTTTGCAAAATATACAAGATCTCTTGCCACAAGAAGGTAAAACGGGATTAAAAATTATGTTACTATTTCCTTATAATATATAGTATCCTTTCTTTTTTTCTAACGTTTTATTTTTATTTATGGGTGTTTTTTCTTTTTTTCATAAAACTTCTGCTTTTATATGGCTCTGTATTTTTTTGAACGCCCCTGCTTTTACTTTTGCTGCTCCTGAGCAAAATATTGAAAAAGGCCCGTCTATTGAAAATGTACCGAGTACGCAACTTGATGTTTTCTTTGAACAATTACGTCTTTTGCAGCAACAAAAACGTAATGAGCCTTTACGAATTATGCAGCTTGGCGATGAACATACTGCAAGCGATGATTTTGTTAACCGTCTCCGTGAAAAATTTCAAAATCAATTTGGAAATGCTGGAATCGGTTGGATTGCTCCAGGAAAAAGTCCTTATCAGCGCTCTATGCAATATACCATGACTGCTGATCGAAACTGGCAGTTATGGCATCATTTAACGCGATATGATTTAAGTTTTGGACTAGGTGGTATGGTAGGGGCGACAACTATGCCACATACAGGTCTTGTTTTTCAGCCTAAAAAATTACCTCCTGCGACAGATCAAAATCCATATTTTTTGGATTTATTTGCGATTAGCTCCGCGCGCACGGGCGAAATTCGTGTCACACTTAATGATCAAATTAGTCAGCGTTATACAACGCGTGCAGACCATTCTACGTTAAATATTCAACGACTTACATTAACTGAAACGCCTAAAAAAATCAAAATTGAAAGTATGACAAATTTCCCTGTTTATTTAACAGGGATGAGCTTAGAGCGGGCAATACCTGGGGTTGTGGTAGATAATTTTGGTATTTCGCGGGGTCAAGTTGGATTAATTCAAGGTTGGTCATCCGCTTTGTTAGAAATGACATTAAAATACAGACCCCCTCAGTTGATCATGTTACAATTTGGATTAACTGAAGCCTCTTCACCACAGTTTACGGCAGAACGTTATGAGCATATTTTGCGAACAGTTGTTCGTAATTTAAGGCAATTAGCGCCTAATACTGCCCTTTTATTAATCTTACCTCCTGATAATGCTCAACGTATTGGACGATGTAGCGAAAATCAGAGAAAATTTTTATGTGATGGAACTGTAAAAAAAACGTGTGGGTGGCAGGTTTATCCCATGTTAGAAAAGGTCCGTGAAATTCAAGCTAAGGTTGCAATTCAGGAGCGGATCCCCTTTTGGAATTGGGCAAAAACAATGGGCACGGACAGTTGTCGTTTACAAAAATGGGTTAAAAAAGATCCGGCACTGGTAAAAAAAGATTACCATTTGCTTACAACATTAGGGTATGAATATAGCGCAGATTTATTTTATGAAGCACTGATGAATCAATATTATGATTATACATTGCGCGTTCCTACTCAAATGAAACGACCAAAACGTTAATCCTTGTACTTTTAAAAAATTTTATTGTTTGGACTTTCATGAAAAGACAAGTTGTTGATTTACATTGTCATTCTACAATTTCAGATGGTATACTCACGCCAGAAGAAGTTGCATTAAGAGCTGTAACCAAAGGTGTGACACTTTGGGCACTCACTGATCATGATGCGATCGCAGGAATCATTCCTGCTTATCAGATTGCTGAAGCTCATAATGTTTTATGCGTTTCAGGCGTAGAAATTTCAGCTGCTTGGCATAATTATCCGATTCATATTGTGGGTTTAGGTTTTGATGTTCAGCACCCTGTTATTGTCACGGCCTTGCAAAAAATTCGAGCGGGACGTTTGATACGTGCTGCTGGGATGGCCAGTGAGTTTGATAAAATAGGTATTCATGGAACACTGGAAGGTGCAAAAAAATATGCTAAAAATCCAGAACTCATTGGCCGCGCTCATTTTGCCCGTTATTTAGTAGAAATGGGGTATGCCTCAAATGTAAATGCGGTGTTTAAGAAATATCTTGCGGCAGGAAAACCGGGCTATTTTCCACACCAATGGGCAGAATTTACAGAAGCAATTAGTTGGATTCAGGCGAGTGGAGGTGTCGCCGTTTTGGCGCATCCTGGGCGTTATGAAATGATAAAAGGCGAACGGGAACAACGTTTGTTGGCTGAGTTCAAAGAGGCGGGCGGAGTCGGATTAGAGGTCATTTCAGGGAGCCATACACCTGATCAGCATCGTTTTTACGAAAAAATGGCAAAACAATATGGATTTGAAGCTTCAGTAGGATCTGATTTTCACGAGCCACCTAAAGCAGGTGAAACAGATTTAGGACAATTATCCTCCCTTCCTGAGGGATTAACACCTGTTTGGGAACGCTGGCTTAATTGATTTCACAATGAGGACATGCAATTTTCTTAAAAAGCATGTCCTTTATTTTATTCGTCTAATAATTCAAATGAAATTTCTTGAATAAAATTAAGATGCATTCGTTCTTTAAGAAAAGCTAAGACTTTTGATATTTGTTGATACTTACCTAAAACGGAAGTATTTGTGTCTAAAACGTATTGCCCTTCCCCAATATGTACGCTATTACGTAATTTTCCCGCCTCGCTTTTCAAATAGATAAATTTAAATTGGTCAACACAGGTGTGTTGTTGAACAGTATCGAGTCGTTTAAAGATTTCGCTAAAAATATCGCCTGTTAAGCTTGCCCACGATTTTTTACCAAAATTTTGCTCAAAAATTCTCGCTTGACAAAGTTTTTTGCCGTTAAAAATGTTTGAATTAATGGAATTATCGAAATAATACCAAATCGGAGCAGGACCAATATTGTGTGTTTTTACACAAGGAATAGAATTTTTTTCTATGCCCAAAAATTGTTGAATTTGTTGCTTTAATTGTTGTTCTATTTGATTTCTCAATGGTACAGTTAGATTAAAATCCGCAGATAAATCCCCTAAATTTGCTTTTTTTAAAAAGAAGCGAAATAACTCTTCAGAAACTTGTCCGCGTTCTTCTTCAAGTACTTTTTTCATTTTTTCTTCATATTTCCAGCAACAGGCCGCGGCGCGATTTGTTTGAATGTCAAATTTCTCTTTTGTAAAATGAGCTAATTTTTCGACCAAGTCATAATTATGGAGATTTAATAAATTAATTTCTAAAAAAGGTTCTTCGTCCATAATATTTTTATGCCGAAAGTCAGCATAAAATCGATAGATAAAACCATTTGTCAAAATACCAAAAGGGACTTCTGGAATAGAATTAAAATACCTTTTTAATTGGTTGCAATGTGTTTTATCAAGATGGACTGTACATGCTTTGCATTCAATGAAAAAACATAGTTTTTCGTTTTTTAAAATAGCATAGTCAACTTTTTCGCCAGCTTTATTACCGATATCCGCTGTATATTCAGGTTTGACTTCGTCGGGATCAAAAACGTCATAGCCTAACAAGTTAAGAAAAGGCAAGATGAACGCATGTTTTGTTTCCTCTTCATTCTGAATTTTCTTAATCTGTTTCTGAATTTTTTCGGATAATTTTTTTAGATCATTGTGCATTTTTTATTTTTTAATCCTTCATAAATCATTGGAGTTTTCCACAGCTCTACATTGTAATCAAAACCTCTTCGCTTGAAAATCTCCTTTCAAATAAAAATATCATTGACAATTAGTTCTAACTAGAACTATACTAAATAAAACAGTTCGATATAGAACTAAATATAAAAAAGTCAGTCTTTTCAAAGGGGACAACAAAAATGACGGGAAATCGAACAAATATTCAAATGATTCGCGCGCTGGCGGAGTGTTATCAGGCATTTGAGCAATTTTCAAACAAGAAAATACGAACCTTTAATTTAACCCCTTCCCAGTTTGATATTATTGCGACATTAGGGAATACAGATGGTTTTTGTTGTCGAGAATTGGGCGAAAAAACACTGATTACGAAGGGAACACTTACAAGTGTGCTGGATCGTATGATTGCAAAAGGACTGGTTGAACGGATTGTGAGTCCTCATGATCGTCGTTACCAAATTGTGCGTCTGACTTCTACGGGGCAGCAGGTTTTTGACACGATTTTTCCGGAACAATGCGCTTATCTTGACTGCAAACTAGAGAATGTAGCAGAACAAGAAAAGAGTGAAATTATCCAAGTATTACATCGATTAAAAAAATTATTTCGTGAGGACTAAAACATGTTCACACAAACCACGACATATGCCAAACCCTTAATTATCATTCATTGGTTGACCGCACTGTGTGTGTTAAGTGCGATTGGGTTGGGCTTATATATGTCAGATCTTCCTGTATCACCACAACGAATTAAATTGTATAACTGGCATAAATGGCTCGGAATGACCGCTCTTTTTTTAACGTTGATTCGAATGGGTGTACGGTTTGCAACGCCTGTTCCAAATATGCCTGATTCTATGTCAAAAATCCAAGTGCTCTTGGCTCATTTTGGTCATTTTGGATTATATGGACTCTTATTAATGGTCCCTCTTTCCGGCTGGTTAATGAGTTCAGCGCATGGTTATTCGATTCAATATTTGGGTGTATTTGCAATTCCGGATTTAATTGCGCCAAATGAACATCTTGCTTCACTGTTCAAAACAATTCATGAAGTGATTGCTAAGATCATGATTCTTTTATTGTTAGGACATATTGGTGCAGCAATTAAGCATCAATGGATTGATCATGATAATTTATTAGACAGAATGCGTCTTTTTGGAAAACGTTAATATGAAAACAAAATCAAAACGTTGGTTGTTCGGTGCTTTATTGGGACTTTCTGGTCTGGGAATGTTCAATTTGGCTCAAGCCCAAAGCCTTCTTCCTGAAAAAAGCAGTGTTAAATTTACAGGCAAACAAATGGGGGCGCCTTTTACAGGGCAGTTCAAAAAATTTCAGGCACAGGTTCAATTTGATCCAGCGCATTTGAATCAATCTCATACGCATTTACAGATTGATATTAACAGCACGACCCTTCCAAGTAAGGAGTCTGAAACTGAACTTAAAGGTAAAAATTGGTTTGATGTTGCTAATTTTCCCCAAGCAAAATTTGTGAGCACCGAGATTCAATCGCATCAAAATACTTATCTTGTGATTGGAAAATTGACGATTAAAAATATTACAAAAACAATTAGTGTGCCCATGACTGCAAAAAAACTGGCGGATAATACATGGGAATTCACTGGCAAAATCAGTTTAAATCGACTAGATTTTAAACTAGGGCAAGGAATGTGGGCAGATTTAGAAACTGTCTCTAATGCAGTTGATGTTCATTTTCACTTTCTTGCAAAATAAATTGAATAATTCAGATTAAAGGCTATTTTATTATGAAAAAACAATTAGTTAGCTTGGCTTTTTTATTAGGATTAACTACTGGGGCTTTTGCGCAAACAGAGCATTACACAATTGATAGTACACATACCTATCCTAGTTTTGAAGTCAATCATATGGGTTTTTCTTTGCAACGGGGACAATTTAACAAAACGACAGGAAATATTGCCCTTGATCCAGAAAAACAAACAGGCTCAATGGATGTTTCAATTGAGACTAATTCTTTAGCAAGTGGTTTTGCTAAACGGGATGAGCATTTAAAAGGCGAAGGCTTTTTTAATGTCGCAAAATATCCAACGATGACTTTTAAGTCAAATCACTTGATTTTTGAAGGAAAAACACTCAAAGCAGTGGAGGGGCAGTTGACACTTTTGGGTGTGACAAAACCGGTTCGTCTTGAAGTCAATTATTTCCATGTGGGCGTGAATCCTATGACACAAAAAGTGACATATGGCGCGAATGCGATAACCACAATTAAACGTTCAGCTTTTGGAATGAATACCTTTTTGCCCGCTATTGGCGATGATGTGAAACTGAATATTCAAATTGAAGCGTTCAAAAATTAGTCTCAATTTATTGATATCGCATTTAGTAACGTAACAAAATCATTCTCTAGTCTATTTAATTTTTTCTGGAGAATGATTTTTTTTCTATTCTTCGTGGGATGCAACTTTCTAGGATTGAGTTTTTTAACACAAATAAAAAACGCCCTCCGAAAAGGACGTTTTAAGTACCAGACTAGCCAACGAAAGTTGGTTTTTCGATTAGATAACCTACGCCACGAATCGTGCGAATCAATTGTGCGCCGAGCTTTTTCCGTAAATGATGAACATGCACTTCAACAGTATTGCTTTCGATTTCTTCATTCCAACTGTACAGCGAATTTTCTAATTGTGAACGAGACATCACCCGACCTGCATTTTGTAACAGGGTATAAAGGAGTGCAAATTCACGTGGAGATAATTCAATTTGTTTGCCGCCTTGTGTTACTTGATGCGCCGCAGGATCTAGAATAATGTCGTTATGCACAAGCATTGGGTTCGCTTTCCCATAACTCCGGCGCAAAAGCGCACGGACTCGAGCTAATAATTCATCCAGCTCAAATGGCTTAATCATGTAATCATCTGCCCCGCTATCCAATCCCTGAATCCGATCGGGGACAGTATCCCGGGCTGTTAAAATTAATACAGGAATACTGTTTGTATTTTTTTGTTGTCGAACTTTACGTAACACATCTAGACCAGAAATTTGAGGCAGGCCTAAATCTAGAATAATCAAGTCGTAAGGCGTTGTGGCCACTGCTGCGAGCGCGTCGCGACCATTATTGACAAGATCTGCGCTATAGCCAACTTGCATAAGCCCTGTAATAATGCCTTCTCCTAATAAAGTATGATCTTCTACAACAAGAATACGCATTCAAAATTATCCTTAAAAATCATTTAGTTGGCATGGTAGCCCGGAATTTTATCGACATTAACCTCGTCAATTTGATAGGGTTTTAAATATTGTTGACCGTATTCAAGATAAACTTTTTCTTTAATAAAAATTCTGAAAAGATCAATATCAATATGCCCTTCTAAGGCCATTCGTCCTAAAATAGTTAACGTTTCCGTCAAGGTTTTTCCAGGTTTATACGGGCGATCAATGGCAGTGAGCGCTTCAAAAATATCTGCAATGGCCATAGAGCGGGCTTGGACAGACATTTCATCTTTTTTCAAGCCTTTTGGATAGCCTTTTCCGTCCGCCCGTTCATGATGTGCCCCTGCAAAGTCTGGAACATTTTTTAAGTGTTTTGGCCAAGGTAAAGATTCGAGCATATTGATTGTGACAACAATATGTTGATTAATGATTTCTCGTTCGGCAGCATTAAGCGTGCCTCGGCTGATACAAAGATTCTCAATTTCGTCTGCCAAGAGAAAAGGCACAACTTGTTTTTGTAACGAATTCACATAAGTATAAGTTGCAATCCGTTTAATTTCGTCTTGTGCTGAAGCAGGCATAAATTCCTGACCCGTGTTCGCTTTTTGTACAAACGTTTGATCCTGGTCTAATTTTTCGCAAAGGGTTTCATACTCTGCTTGAGAAATTTTACCTTCAAGTAAATCAATTTTGGCATCCCGTCGTAGAATCTCAAAACGCGCATCAACAAGGGCAATGCGATCAAAAATGGTTTCTAATTTTGTTGATTTATCAATGACATGAACAGGTGTTGTGACTTTTCCGCAGTCATGAAGCATACCTGCAATTTTTAGCTCATAACGTTGTTCAGGTGTCATTTTAAAATCGGAAAGGGGGCCATCTTGCGCCCGAGTGGCGGCATCGGCAATCATTAATGTCAGGATCGGAACGCGTTGACAATGGGCGCCGGTATACGGTGATTTTTCATCGATTGACATATTGATCATATTGATGAACGCTTCAAAAAGTTCTTCTTGTTGTTTCATCAAGAGGCGATTGGACCAGGCTACCCCTGCTTGCGAAGCAAGCGATTCGACCAAACGTTGATCCGTTTCTGAAAAAGCAGTAATTTGTTTGGTGGTGGGATCTGTTGCATTTAATAATTGTAATACGCCAATAATTTGTTTTTCATGATCCTGAATGGGAACAGTTAAAAAAGATTGAGAATGGTAACCTGTTTTAGCATCGAAATTTTTTGTGCCTGAAAAATCAAAACCTTCAGTATGATAAGCATCTGCAATATTGACAGTTGTATTGTTTAATACAGAGTGTGCAACAACAAGATTGGTTCGAGGATGGTTTTGATCATCATAAAGTTGAATTGGAGGAAAAGGAATAGTCGCGCCGCTACTGCCCCCCATCTTTATATTGAGGCTATCATTGTGTAGAATCTGAAAAGAAATTTGATTTTGATCCACACTATATAATGTCCCCCCATCAGCGTTCACCAGCCGCTTCGCTGCGACAAGAATTTCTTCTAATAAAAAATCTAGATTTTTTTCTTTAGAGAGGGCAATACCAATTGCATTAAGGCTATTCAACTGTTCGATGAGTTGTTTTGGGTTATTGGAAGTACTAGATATCATAGATAGAATATTGTCATGTAAAAATAAATCAATAAAATCAAACTAGGCTTCTTTTAGAAGAATTCGGAGATCGTGTAAAATAAGTTCTGGATCTTGCGCATGTTCAAAATGAAGACGTAATCGACCCTTTTTATCAAGAATGTAGCCTCCGGCTGTATGATCAATGGTATAAGTGGATTGAGAAGCATTTTTACTTTTTTGATAAAAAATCTTAAAATCCTTAGCAATCACCGCTGTTTTTTCAGGTGTCGTATAAAAACCTAAAAAACTGGGATAAAAAGAAGGGACGTATTGTTTTAACAAATCAGGCGTATCGCGTTCAGGGTCAACCGTCATAAAAATAACCTGAAAGTCTTTTTGTTCTTCGGGAGAAAGCTGTTTCATGATATAAGAAAAATCTCCCAAAGTGGTCGGGCAAACATCAGGACAATGGGTATAGCCGAAAAATAATGCAACGACCTTACCATTAAAATCTTTAAGTTGTCTTAACTGCTGATGATGATCATAAGCCATCAGTGTTTTAATTTGTTCTTTTTCAGGAATACGTGCCAATTTAAATGGAGAAGACGGAGTCAATGATGAAGTTGGAGAGCGTTTAGTCTGTTCTGCTGCGGCTTGAGAAGTCGAAGAAGAGGGTTGACAACCACTCAAGCATCCGATCACCAAAAGTGAAGTGGATAACCACAATGTGGATGAACGAAAAAATAATTTTTTTAAATCGGATGTTTTTCTCCCCATTTTATCCTGCTCCTTATATCATTCTATGATAAAAAAATAATTATATCCTAAAAAGACGAAGATTTTTTGCAAGAAAAAACTTAATCTTAACGCGATATTAAGTTAGAATAATCTTATTTTCAGGAAGAGTTTCACTTTAATAGACCTAATGGAGGTTTTTTTATGAGTAATAGTACGGCAAATTCAAGCCGGCGGCGGTTTCTTTTGACTGCTACCTCTGCTGTGGGTGGCGTCACCGTTGCGGGGATTGCATCGCCGTTTGTTATGAGCATGTTACCTAGTGAACGTGCAAAAGCGGCAGGGGCTGCGGTCGAATTTGACATTGGCAAAGTTGAACCGGGTGCCTTAGTGACAACAGAATGGCGCGGTAAGCCCGTCTGGATTGTGAATCGTACAAAAGAAATGTTAGATCGTTTACCTAAAAATAACGATAAATTACGCGATCCTAATTCAGAAGAACAACAGCAACCAGAATACTGTAAAAATATTAATCGCTCCATCAAAACACAATATTTAGTAGCGATTGGGGTCTGTACACATTTAGGTTGTTCTCCGACATATCGTAAAGAAGTGGGCCCAGCAGATTTAGGTGCGGATTGGCCAGGTGGATTTTTCTGTCCGTGTCATGGTTCTCGCTTTGATTTGGCTGCACGTGTTTTCAAAGACGTTCCCGCCCCTCTTAATTTGGAAATTCCACCGCATAAATACCTCAGCGACACCCGTTTGCTGATTGGTGAGGACGGTAAAGGAGCATAACCTCGATGAGCATTATTAATTGGATTGATGAACGTTTTCCGCTTTCAAGTTCCATTAAGGGTCACTTAACGGAATACTACGCCCCGAAGAATTTTAACTTTTGGTATTTCTTTGGCTCACTGGCGCTTTTAGTACTTGTGAATCAAATCTTGACGGGTATTTTCTTGACGATGAATTACAAACCTGATGGTGGGTTGGCATTTGCGTCTGTAGAATATATCATGCGTGATGTTCCAGGGGGGTGGATTATTCGCTATATGCACTCAACTGGCGCGTCGATGTTCTTCGTTGTTGTGTATTTGCACATGTTACGTGGTTTAATGTATGGTTCATACAAAAGCCCACGTGAACTTATCTGGATTTTCGGGATGCTCATTTACTTATGTTTAATGGGCGAGGCGTTTATGGGTTACTTACTCCCATGGGGGCAAATGTCCTTCTGGGGTGCGCAAGTGATTATTTCCTTGTTTAGTGCTGTCCCAGTTGTTGGTCCAGATTTAGCTTTATTCATTCGTGGTGACTATGTTATTTCTGATGCCACATTGAACCGTTTCTTTGCATTACACGTGATTGCTTTACCTTTAGTATTAGTTGGTTTAGTGGCAGCACATATTATTGCCTTGCACGAAGTGGGTTCTAATAATCCTGATGGCGTTGAAATCAAGAAAAACAAAGGTCCAGATGGGATTCCATTAGATGGCATTCCATTCCATCCTTACTATACTGTAAAAGATATTATGGGGGTCGCTGCCTTCTTGATTATCTTTGCAGGTGTTGTGTTCTTTATGCCAGAAATGGGCGGTTATTTCTTAGAAGATAACAACTTCATTCCTGCAGATCCATTGAAAACCCCGCCACATATTGCACCAGTTTGGTATTTTACTCCGTTCTATGCAATTTTACGGGCTGTACCGAGCAAATTAGGGGGCGTGTTGGCAATGGGTGGCGCAATCGTGTGCTTGTTCTTAATCCCATGGTTAGACAAATCCAAAGTTAAATCTATTCGTTATCGCGGTGGCTTGTATAAACTTTTCTTAGCTTTATTTATTATTAGCTTTGTTGGGTTAGGCTATTTAGGGATTCAACCTGCTACCCCTGTTTTAACGACCTTGTCTCGTATTTTATCTCTGGTTTACTTTGCATTCTTCTTGTTAATGCCATGGTATACACGGGCAGATAAAACTAAACCAGTACCACAAAGGGTTACAGACTAACTATGTTGAAAAAAACACTTGCCGCTTTGGCACTTGCTGTGCCACTCACCACAGGGATCGCTAGCGCGAACGAAGAAATTCCGTTAGATAAAGCGCCAGTCAATTTAAAAGACGCAGCCTCCTTACAGCGTGGTGCGAAAACCTTTGTCAACTACTGCTTAAATTGCCATAGTGCAAACTATATGCGTTATAGCCGTTTAACTGATTTAGGCTTAACAGAAGACCAAATTAAGTCCAACTTGATGTTTGCAACAGATAAAGTTGGGAACACAATGAGCATCGCGATGAAAACCAAAGAAGCAAAAGAATGGTTTGGCGCGACCCCACCTGATTTGACAGTGGTTTCTCGCTCCCGTGGTGCAGATTGGTTATATACTTACTTACGTGGTTTTTATCGTGATGAATCCCGTCCTACAGGTTGGAATAATGTTGCTTTTGATAAGGTAGGGATGCCTCACGTTTTATGGGAATTACAAGGTTCCCAAGTCCTCAAAGTGGAAAAACACGGTGAGCACGAAACCAAAAAATTGGTCTTAGAACAAGCTGGAAAAATGACTGGACCAGAATATGACGCGTTTGTGGCAGACTTGGTTAATTACTTAGTTTACATGGGCGAACCGATGAAAGTGAAACGGATGGAAATCGGTTTATACGTCTTAGCTGTCTTGTCTATTCTGTTCGTCTTCTCTTACTTATTGAAACAAGAATACTGGAATGATATCCATTAATTTTGTTCAATAAAATTGATTGAAGACAGATGTAAAAATAAAAAGAGGGGAAATCCCCTCTTTTTTTTTTATATTGTTAAATCGTAAAACTTAATGTTGAATCCGATGAATTTCAAGATTATCAATGAGACGGGTTTTTCCCATCCAAGCGGCTGCGAGCACGACAAGATCTGTTTCATTTGGTTGGGGTGCGGATAACTGTGTTTGATTACGAATGGTAATATAATCAACATTCCAACCTGTTTGAGTCAAATAGGCCGTGGCTTCTTCTGTGAGTTTTTCGAAGTCGGTGCGCCCCTGTTTTAAAATGGCGACTTTGATCGATAATAAAATTTTGTATAATTCCACAGCTTGCCCGCGTTGTTCTGAGGAGAGATAAGCATTACGGGAACTTAAAGCGAGTCCATCTTGAGCTCGGCTAATTTCTGCACCGATAATTTCAATAGGAAGATTAAACGCTTTAACCATCCCGCGAATAATTTGTAATTGTTGATAATCTTTCTTTCCAAAAATAGCCAGGTCTGGTTGAACCAAATTGAATAATTTCAAAACAACAGTGGCGACCCCACGGAAATGTCCTGGCCGGAACGCCCCGCACAAAACATTAGCCAGAGCAGGTACTTCGACAAAATAATCTTGCAAAACAGGGTACATTTCTTCAACAGGAGGAGCAAAAACAATATCCGCCCCGATTTGTTTTAAGCTGGCACAGTCTTGTTCTAACGTACGAGGATAACGTTCGTAATCTTCATTAGGCCCGAATTGAATTGGATTCACAAAAATACTAATCACAACAAGATCGGCAAGTTTTTTTGCTTGGCGGACAAGATTTAAATGTCCTTCGTGTAAATTGCCCATGGTTGGAACGAGGGCCACTTTTTTTGAGGTTTTGACTGTTTTTCTTAATTGTTCAACTGTATGAATAATTTTCACAATATTAACCTATTGAATTTAAAATTATTTTTTTGTATGAAGTTTCATCATGGCCGCTTGCATTTGCCCAGAAAGAATCAGCTCTAAAATTTCAAAAGTTTCACGAAGAGAAATTTCGACTTCAGGTAATTCTTCTTTTCGAAATGCATTTAAAACATAAGCAATGACTTTATCGCGATCACCAGGATGGCCAATGCCTAAACGTAACCGCCAAAAATTTGCTGAACCTAAACGAGCTTGAATATCTTTGAGACCATTATGGCCGCCATTTCCGCCCGCTTGTTTTAATTTATTTGTGCCAAGTGGTAAATCTAATTCATCATGAATTACTAAAATTTCTTCGGGGGGAATTTTAAAAAAATTGGCATAAGGCGCAACAGATTCTCCGCTTTTATTCATGAAAGTTTGTGGCATCATGAGCATCACTTCATGTTGCCCATGTTGGATTTTTGCCATTTTGGCTTTATATTTGGTTTCTGTTTTAAAAGAAACATTGAGCATATGGGCAAGAACTTCTACCCACATAAAACCAATATTATGACGTGTTTTCGCGTATTCGCTGCCAGGATTACCTAAGCCTACAATTAACTTAATAGTCATTTTTTCGCAGATGGATTAATAAAAAGAACGGTATAACATAAAAAATAAAGTTCTCTTTGATTGTAGACCAATCTTTGGATTTTTTCACAAGAAAATTGTGATTTTATTCTTGCATTGCACTATAAAAAAAATTCATAAAAAAAGGGCGAATGAAATCATTCGCCCAGTTGATCATCTAGGGAGAGAAAAATTATTCTTTTGGACGTTCATCAAAGACCCGTTTTGCTTTGCCTTCAGAACGCGCTAAACGACCTGTCTCAACAATTTTAATATCAGTTGAAATGCCAATATAAGATTTAATATGGTGCTTAATACTTTTCTCAATTAAGACAATATCATTCACACTTGTTACACCTGAGCATTCAGGACGTAATTCAATACTAACGCTTATTTTGTCCAAATGTCCGTCACGTGTAATATGAATATTATAATGCGGCGCAAGTTTTGGCTCTTTGAGAATTTGTTCTTCAATTTGACTTGGGAAAACATTGACGCCACGAATGATCAGCATATCGTCACTGCGTCCAGTAATTTTACCCATTCGTCGCATCGCCGGGCGAGCTGTTCCAGCCAGTAATTTTGTTAAATCACGTGTTCGGTAACGCACGACAGGAAATGCTTCTTTTGTTAAAGAAGTAAAAACTAATTCGCCTTCTGATCCATCGGGCAAGACTTCCCCAGTATTTGGATCAATAATTTCAGGATAAAAATGATCTTCCCAAATTGTTGGGCCATCTTTTGTTTCAATGCATTCCATGGCCACACCGGGGCCCATTACTTCAGAGAGACCGTAGATATCAACTGCGTCAATTCCCATCCGCGCCTCAATTTCTTTGCGCATCGAATTGGTCCAAGGTTCTGCTCCAAAAATCCCAACGCGTAATGAACAATCATCTGGATGAATGCCTTGCCGATCCATTTCATCAGCAATATTGAGCATATAAGAAGGCGTGACCATAATGATATCAGGTTGAAAATCACGAATGAGTTGAACTTGTTTTTCCGTTTGGCCCCCTGACATAGGAATGACAGTCGCGCCAAGACGTTCTGCCCCATAATGCGCGCCTAATCCCCCTGTAAATAACCCATAGCCATAGGAAACATGAATTTTATCATTTCGCCGTCCCCCCCCTGCACGAATAGAACGCGCAACAACATCCGCCCATGTATTGATGTCATTTTGCGTATATCCCACGACTGTAGGCTTACCTGTTGTCCCGCTAGAAGCGTGAACACGGACAATTTCTGCCATTGGAACTGCAAATAATCCAAATGGATAATTATCGCGTAAGTCTCCTTTTGTTGTAAAAGGAAACTTACTTAAATCAGATAAAGATTTTAAATCATCTGGATGCACGCCCGCTTCGTCAAACTTTTTCTTATAGTGCGGAACATTATTATAGGCGTGGCTTAAACTCCATTTGAGACGTTGTAGTTGTAACGCTTGTAATTCGTCACGGCTCATTCGTTCAGTGGCATCAAGCTCATTCATTAATGGAGCATCAGAGCGCATGTGTTTCTCCTCAAAGCAAAGCAATTTTTCTTTATAATTATAATTTTTCTAAATGTTAGAAATAAAATATGACATTAAACGCGTTCAATAATCATCGCGATCCCTTGGCCAACACCAATACACATGGTGCAAAGTGCGTAGCGTTTTTGAGTCCGATGTAATTGATACATAGCCGTTGTGACTAAACGGGCTCCACTCATTCCTAATGGATGGCCTAATGCAATTGCGCCTCCATTTGGATTGACATGTGCGGCGTCATCAGGCAAGCCTAAATCGCGTAACACTGCCAGCCCTTGGGAAGCAAAAGCCTCGTTTAATTCAATAAAATCAATTTGATCTAATTTAAGACCTGTTTTTTGTAACAGTAATTTAGTCGCAGGAGCGGGCGCAAACCCCATAATCCGTGGAGCGACGCCTGCTGTTGCCATCCCTATGATGCGCGCCCGAGGCGTTAAGCCGTGGGTTTTGATGGCTTCTTCGTTTGCTAAAATTAAGGCGCAGGCCCCATCATTCACGCCAGAAGCATTACCCGCCGTCACTGTTCCATTCGGTTTGACCACGCCTTTCAATTTTGCTAAACCTTCGAGCGTTGTTTCTGGTCGCGGATGTTCATCTTGAGACACAATAAGCGGATTGCCTTTGCGCTGTGGAATGCTCACAGGAATGATTTCGTCATGAAAACGTCCGGCCGCGTGTGCCGCTGCATAACGTTGCTGACTTCGTAAGGCAAACAAATCTTGATCTTCACGACTAATATGAAAATCTTCGGCGACGTTCTCAGCCGTTTCAGGCATAGAATCAACACCATAGGCGGCTTTCATTAAAGGATTAATAAAACGCCAGCCAATTGTGGTGTCATAAATTGTGGCACTTCGGGAAAAAGCACTTTCGGCTTTGCCCATCACAAAAGGCGCGCGGGACATGCTTTCAACGCCGCCTGCAATCATTAAATTGGTTTCGCCTGCTTTAATAGCTCGGGCCGCTATGCCGATAGCATCCATCCCAGAACCGCATAAACGATTAACCGTTGTCCCAGGGACTTCAATCGGATAACCCGCTAACAAAGAGGCCATCCGTGCCACATTACGATTATCTTCCCCAGCTTGATTTGCACATCCCATGATTAAATCTTCAACTGCTTTTAAATCTAAATGAGGATTACGTTTTGCTAATTCTTTGAGTGGAATTGCTAATAAATCATCAGGGCGAACACCCGCTAAAGCCCCACCATAACGGCCAATTGGGGTCCGAATCGCATCGCAAATATAGGCTTCAGTCATTGTCTTTTCTCCAGTCTTTCTTAGACAGATTTCATCTTTTTTGATTTGATCTGTTCTTTTTTATCCATTTAAATTTAATTTTTCAACAAAAACAAAGAATTAGGTTTCTGTATTCGTATCGACTCCCTCTCGAATGACAGGCCCTTTGATACGATAGGATTTGCCACGGAAGAGTGCGATTTTTTTGCCAAAATGATTGCTAATTTCGACATCATAGACTCCTGTTCGCCCGCTTAAAGCGCGTTCTTGTGCGACCGCTATGAGTGTTTCTCCCAACATGCTGGGGGCGATAAAATCGATCGAACATCCAGAAGCCACTGTCGCTAAATTTCGGCTATTACATGAGTACGCAAAAGCAGTATCTGCCAGTGAAAAAAGCATTCCACCGTGGCAAATATCATGACCATTCACCATGTCTTTGCGAACTTTCATAGACATTTTGGCGTAGCCCGGATGGACCTCTTCGAGGTGAATTCCTAAAGCTTGGGCCGCGTGATCCCGTTCATACATGGCGTGTGAAACTTGTAAGGCCAATTCGTCTTCAAGACTAAGTGTTAAATGAGAAGCGGACATTTCAGTCATGGCATTTTTTCCCTGCAGCAACACGGCGACGTAATAATGGTGAAACACGATAGCGATCTTCACCGTAAGTTTTGGCAAGATTTTCTAACACGCGGACAACATAGGCAAGGCCAATTTGATCTGCCCAAGCCAACGGGCCTTGTGGATAATTCACCCCTTTCTGCATGGCAATATCGACCGCTTTTGCGTGACAAACACCTTGGTTGACTGCATCCGCGCCTTCATTGGCTAACATAGCAACAGTCCGCATCATCAACATGCCAGGGACATCATCCATGTAAGAAACAGTTTTTCCTAATTCTTGAAATAAACCCGCCGCAAGCTCTAAATCTTCGATATCTGTTTGGTCTGATTTAGCCAAGGCCATTCGTGTTGCTTTGCTATAATCTAATGCTAAATCAAATAGGACGAGGTTTTTAAGTTGACCTTGTGCTTGACGTTCTGTAGCCATTCTGCCATCTGTTAAGGCAAGAATAACCCGATCTTCGAGTACCAAAAATCCGCCGTCATGGTCATCCAATTTTTTCTCGTCAACGAGAATACCCGTGGCTTTCATGAGGTGAACAAGGGAATTGGCGACGCCTAAATTGCCATAAACAGTGACTTTATAAGGTGGATTTTGTACTTCTGCTGTGTGGGGGGCAGGTTTTTCTGCGCCTTCGGTATAATGATAAAAACCCCGCCCTGTTTTCCGGCCTAAATACCCCCCATCTACCAATTCTTTTTGGATCAAGTTTGGTAAAAAACGCTGATCATTAAAATAAGCCGCGAAAACAGAACTTGTTACTGCAAAATTGACATCATGACCAATCAGATCCATGAGTTCAAAAGGGCCCATCCGAAAGCCGCCTTGCTCACGGGCAATGGCGTCTAATGTGGCAATATCACTGCCATTTTCTTGCAAAACACGTAACCCTTCCGCATAAAAAGGCCGCGCGACACGATTGACGATAAAACCGGGGGTAGATTTTGCCATCACTGGGCTTTTTCCCCAGACTAAGGCCGTGTCATAAGTGGTTTGTGCAATTGCTGCACTTGTGGCTAAACCTTGAATAATTTCAACGAGTTGCATTAAAGGAACAGGATTGAAAAAATGCATACCAACAAAGTTTTGAGGCCGTTTTAAATGTGCTGCAATAGATGTAATAGATATAGAAGAAGTATTCGATGCAAGAATCGTTTCTTCACTTACGATATTTTCAATATCAGCAAAAACTTTGCGCTTAATTTCTAAATTTTCAATAATGGCTTCTACTACTAAACCTGCCGGCGCAATGTCTGTTAACGCTTGACAAGGTTTTAAATGCGCTAACAAAGTGGCCTGACTGTCAGCCGTCATTTTGCCTTTTTCAACCAATTTGGCTAACACTTTTTCAATGTTGGCAATGGCTTTCTGCACGGCTTCAAATTGGGTGTCATATAATAAAACATCATAACCCGCGGCCGCGGCGATCTGGGCAATA
Organism: uncultured Burkholderiales bacterium; assembly: GCA_964504875.1. GTDB lineage: Bacteria > Pseudomonadota > Gammaproteobacteria > Burkholderiales > CAZDFJ01 > CAZDFJ01. Next base: position 20,368 of record CAZDFJ010000004.1, read on the forward strand.
CCTGCGCCCATTGCCCCTGCCCCAATGACTGCCACAGGAATATTTTTCGCTAAAGCTGTCATGGCATTATTCCCCTTTGAATTGTGCTGGCCGTTTTTCGGTAAAAGCTGCGACGCCTTCACGATAATCCTGCGTGCGCCCTGCTAAGCGTTGTAAATCACGCTCTAATTCAAGTTGTGTTTCCAAATCATTATTGAATGATGCATTTAAGGCCCGTTTAATGTAAGAAAGGCCTTTGGTGGGTTGGGTTGCGAGGTGGGCAACCAATTGCCGCGCGGTTTCTTGTAATTGATCGTCTTCTGCAACTTTCCAAATCAGTCCCCATTGTTCGGCTTGTTCTGCGCTAATTTTTTCACCTAAAAGAGATAATGCCATCGCGCGGGCCGATCCCACCAAACGAGGTAAGAAATAAGTTCCGCCAGAGTCAGGAACTAAACCAATTTTACAAAAAGCTTGAATAAAACTTGCGGAACGGGCCGCTAAAACAATGTCGCACGCAAGGGCAATATTAGCACCGGCCCCTGCCGCTACCCCATTGACTGCGCAGACAACAGGGATTTCTAAATGACGAAGTGTACGGATAAGCGGATTATAATTTTTATCAATAGAAATGCCTAAATCAGGCATTTCGACATCTGCTGCCACTGCGCGGTCTGATAGATCTTGTCCCGCACAAAAGCCGCGTCCTGCTCCTGTAATTAACAAAGCCCGAATGGCTTTATTTTTTTGGACAGTTTTTAACGCATCCCGCAAGGCCGCGTGCATTTCAGTATTAAAGCTATTTAAATTTTTTGGCCGATTCAGTGTAATAACAGCATAATTGTTATTAATTTCTAAAAGAATACTTTGTTCTGGTGTGGATGTATCAGTCATAGTGCTCCTCCAACAGGATTATTTTTTTAGTGGCATATTGTGAAAATAAGTGTATTAGCGCCCAGTAAAATTCGGCTTGCGTTTTTCCATAAAAGCATGGATGCCTTCTTGGCGATCTTCAGAGGCGGCCAAAATAGTAAAGGCTTTCCGCTCGAGATTTAGACCGTTTTCAAGAGAAACTTCGAATGCTTTAAGCATGGATTCTTTAGCAAGACGAACGGCTAAAGGGGGTTTTGCCGCGATCGTTTTGGCTAAATCTAATGCGCGTGAAAGCGTATATTCGTCTAGTGTGATTTCGGCAACTAATCCTGAAGCGAGGGCTGTTTTTGCATCAAGCATTTCACCCGATAAGACGAGCTTCATCGCCAATGATTTTCCGACAGTACGAATTAAACGTTGTGTTCCCCCTGCGCCCGGAATAATCCCCAAATTAATCTCAGGTTGGCCAAATTGGGCATTTTCTCCCGCAATGACAATATCCGCGTGCATCACGAGTTCGCAACCGCCCCCTAGAGCAAAACCATTTACCGCCGCAATAATCGGTTTGGGATATTTGGCAATTTCGCTCCAATATTGAGGACGAATGTCTGTCAACATGTCAATTGCATTCAAAGCAGCCATTTCTTTGATGTCTGCCCCTGCTGCAAAAACTTTTTCACCACCAGTCATTACGACAACACGAATCGTTTCATCTGTTTTGGATAGATTTAGAACTTCAACGATTTCTTTCAAAACATTATTACGCAAGGCATTACGTGCTTCTGGACGATTTAGCGTAATTAGTAAGATAAATGGGTCATGACGTGTCACGACAATATCTTGATAATGGGCGGACATAACGTAATCCTATTTGATTTTGTTATCTTTTTTAGATTTAAAGCTTTATTTTCTTTATTCCAGAATATGACAAACTTTTTCTTTTTGCAATATGATTTTTGTATCATATTGAAAAAAAATTATGTTGCAGTGCATAAAAATCGTGCAAACTCATTGAAATCAAGCGGATTTTACAAAGAATTGGAATAATCATATTTTTATGAAAATAAAAGCAATAAATGATACGTAGTCAAAAAAAAGCTTCTTTTTTTGAGTCAGAATAAAAGAAACTGGGGAGAAAAATAAAGAAATTTAATTTTCGTTTAAATAAGGACAGAATAAAAAAACAACTAAAAAACAGAATAAAATCCAGAAAGAAAAAATAAAATCAAAAAAAGAGGACAAAAAAATAATGCATTATTTTTGTTAAATTCAGGAAGAAAAATCCTGAGAAAAAAGCTATTTTAGTTGTTTTTAAGCGAAGAATGGCTTTTTTGCATTGCAAAATAAGTCATTTGTTTCTTTTAGGACAGTAAAAATAAAAGACTAAAATAAAAGAGGATTGATATTTAATTTGTTATTTTTGGTAAAAAATTACGCAAGTTTTTTAGTGTAATAATAACCTATAAATTGATAAAATTTTTATAAAAATAAGCAATATATGAAATAAAAAAAGGAATTTTTCTAGATTAAAACTAAAAATTAGAAAAATTAAATTTGACCTAATTTTTGTAAAAAAAACAATAAAGAATATTTTTTTAAAAAAAAGCGCTATTTTAATTAAACTGTATTAAATAATAAAGTGATTAAAATAATGTGTTTAAAAAATCTAAGACAGATTATTTGTAATAATAATTACTGAATATTTTAAAGTGAAAAAAAAAGCACCTTTCCCGCTAAAAAATAGAGAGAAAGATGCCTTTTTAAAGCAGATAACTTATAAGGATGGAATCATTAATCCTAATTCAGTCATGGCTTCTGCAATTGTTTTTTGCCAAGCTTGGGCTAATTGGCTATTTGTAGATTGGCGCAATTTATAACGTTGATATTGCGCAATGTGGTCAGAATCAACCCGGCCAAAAGTATCTTGCACACGTGGATACCAATAGTTTAGTAAAACTTGTGCCGCGGCTTTCATCTCGGGGTTTTGGACGGCCTCGCGTAATGCGAGATGCGCCCATTCAACATGTTTGGATTCTTGCGTGCGAATTAGGGCCATTTTTTCGGCAAGCGGGGCATAAGAACATTGTGAAATTTCTTCAATTTGCAGAACAGAAGCCGCACCCATTACAAAGCTAAAAACAACAGCATCTAACCAGCCTTCTAGTGGATAATGGAAAACATTTAGACGTTTATCCCCACTAATCCGGCGCGTTCCCAGATTGACATCCCGTGCTAAACGGGCTGTCCAAGAATAAGATTTCACATATAAATTGGGGTTTACCCCAAACGGCGCCAACAAAGAAAGAACAATTTCAGCATGGGTTAATTTTTCAGTCACCATACGTGCTGCCGCAACTTTTTCTTTCAGGGAAGGGGCACTATTAATTTGTTCTGCCAATCCTGCTGCGCCTGCCATTTCAGAATCAGCGAAAACCGCCATCAGGCGTGTGACTTCTGAGCGGTATCCTGACGTCATGTCTTCAACTTGCGTCACTTTTTCACCTGCTGCGATTTTTGTAATCAAAGTTTCATCATCTTTAGTCATAAGTTTTCTCACTCCAAAAAAAGAAGGGCTATTTTTATTTACAATAGGGCTTTGTTGATTTAAACAAGCGTTTATTACATAGAGTGCTTTTTATTTATAATACAATTATAATTAAAATTAATCCAATTATGTAATAAAATCAAATTGTAAGTTTTTTATCAATAGATCAAAAAAATTGTTTTTTTTGTTGCATTGCACAGAGAAAAATCCGGCACGATTTCTGTATTATTGCTTCAATCTGCTTGATTATTCAATCATTATTGCATCAAAATAATTTAATTATTTAGGCTGAAAAGAGAAAAAATCCAAGAACGACATTGTTTCTCTCTGTTCGCATAAATAAAAAAACAGCATACACGAAAAAAGATACAAAAAAAATATCTTTATAATTCTTTTCGTATCATATATTTTAGTGTATCTTATAAAGAAAAATACTTATTCGACAAGATAATTTATTCCGTGGGCAAAAAATATGGCAAATATTCTCATTCTTGTTGGGACTGAATCAGGCAATGCGCAAATGGTTGCTGACTATCTTGATGAAGTGCTCACAAAAATCGGACATAACATTGAAATTATTTCTGAAGAGGCAGAAGCCGCTGCAATTGATTTTCCAGATCGTGAAGTGGTTTTGATTTGTACGTCAACGCATGGTGATGGTGAATTGCCGGATTGTCTTATTCCGCTTTATGAAAGTTTGAAAGCTGATCAGCCTGATTTATCCAATATTCGTTATGGGGTGATTGCATTGGGGGATCAGACTTATAGTCAAACATTCTGTCAAGCTGGAAAAGATATGGATAAAATTTTTGCAACATGTGGTGCACAAAAAGTGGGAGAGCGTCTAGAAATTGATGCTTGTACACAACCTTTGCCGGATGAAGATGCAGCGACATGGGCAAAAGAATGGGTTACATTACTGTAAAAATAAAAAACGAAAAAATTAAAGATGGAGAGATTTTTCATGGCAACAAATTTTTTTGAAAAACATCAAACAACATTAGCGGGTGCATTAAAAGCGATTCAGGAACGTAATTTCTTTTCGCCTTATTCAGAAATGCCTAGTCCAAAAATTTATGGTGAAACGGCAAAAGATGAGGCAGAAGCAAATTTTAAAGCTTGGTTACATCAAGATTTTCCATTGGAGCTAGCAGGCACAATCGGGAAAGTCGGGAAAGAAACGTCTCCATTTGGTTTTGAGTTAGCAATTCACTATCCACGTGTGGATGTGGATCAAACAATTCAAGCTGCCCAAGTGGCAATGCAAACATGGAGCAAAGCCTCTGTAGACGTCCGTGCGGGCGTTTGCTTAGAAATTTTAGATCGTTTAAACAAGAAAAGTTTTGAAATCGCTTTTGCAGTGCAACATACAACGGGTCAAGCTTTTTTGATGTCTTTTCAAGCCGGTGGACCGCATGCGCAAGATCGTGGGTTAGAGGCGCTTGCATATGCTTATGCGGCGATGAAACGCGTTCCAGAAACGGCCTATTGGGAGAAGCCTCAAGGCAAAAATCCTCCTTTACAAATGAACAAAAAATTTAACCTGATCCCAAGAGGTATTGGGTTGATTATTGGGTGTTGTACTTTCCCAACCTGGAACACTTATTCAGCGCTTTTTGCTAATTTAGCCACTGGAAATGCGGTTTTAATGAAACCCCATACAGGTTCTATTCTACCTGTTGCTATTACGATTAAGATTATTCGTGAAGTCCTGACAGAAGCGGGGTTTGATCCTAATTTAGTGACAATGGTTGCGAATAATCCAGGTGAGCCGGCTGCCTCTGCTTTGGCAGTGCGCCCAGAAGTCAAAATTATTGACTTTACAGGAAGTTCTAAAAATGGGTTGTGGCTTGAGGAAAATGCAAAGCAAGCGCTTGTTTTTACTGAAAAAGCAGGGGTCAATTGTGTAGTGATTGACAGCACAGATGATTTTAAAGGAATGATACGTAATATTGCGTTTTCTTTAAGTTTATATACTGGGCAAATGTGTACTGCTCCCCAAAATTTTTATATTCCAAAAGAGGGAATTCAAGCAGGGGATCAGCATTTAAGTTTTGAAGAAGTTGTGCAAGGTATCGCAGAAGGTGTAACCAAATTCTTGGATAAATTAGGACCCAATGCGGTAGAAGTATTAGGCGCCGTGCAAAATGAAGGGGTTTTAGATCGTGTCAAAAAAGCCGCGACATTAGGTGAAGTTGCGCTGGAAAGCCGCGCATTGGATCATCCAGTTTTTCCAAATGCCCGGGTTGCGACTCCATTGATTATTAAATTAACAAGCCAAGATCAAGATAAATTTATGGAAGAATGGTTTGGGCCAGTTTCTTTCATGATTGCGACAGAAAATACAGCAGAAAGTTTGCGCTTGGCTGCAACCGGTTCAAAAGAACACGGGGCGATTACCATGGCAGTATATTCTCAGGATGATGCAGTTTTAGCACAAGCAGAAGAAGCAGCTATTGAGGGAGGCGTGGCTTTGTCTTGCAATTTGACAGGGGGCGTTTTTGTCAATCAATCTGCTGCATTTAGTGATTATCACGTTTCTGGAGCCAATCCTGCAGGCAATGCTTGCTTATCTGATGATGCTTTCGTCGCAAGTCGCTTCCGCGTTGTGCAAGTCCGCGCACATCCAAAAGCTAACGCTTAACCTTCAAAAATAATAAAAGCACTCTTTTTGTATAAATCCGCTTTAAAAATAAAGCAGATTAGGGGGTGCTTTTTTTTGCAAAAAATTGTCAATTAAAACAAAAATGGAGACAAAACAATGTGTTATGAATTTATTTTGGTCGAAACACACGGAAAAGTTGGTTTAATTCAATTTAATCGTCCAAAGGTTTTAAATGCATTAAGTGAGTCATTAATGGCAGAAGTGAGTGACGCTTTATTCAAATTTGAAGCGGACCCAGAAATTGGCGCGATTGTTTTGACTGGAAATGAAAAAGCTTTTGCAGCGGGGGCAGATATCGGGGCGATGAAAGATTGGAATTATGCAGATGTCTATAATCGTGATTATGTGACGCTTATTTGGGAAGATATGATTCGTATTCGTAAGCCTGTTATTGCGGCCGTTGCTGGTTTTGCATTGGGTGGCGGCTGCGAAGTCGCGATGATGTGTGATTTTATCATTGCCGCTGATAATGCTGAGTTTGGACAACCTGAAGTGTCTATAGGAACGATGCCGGGTTTGGGTGGGACGCAACGTTTAACACGTTTGGTTGGGAAATCTAAAGCAATGGATATGTGTTTAACGGGCCGACGAATTGATGCGACTGAAGCAGAAAGAATTGGCTTAGTGAGTCGTATTGTGACAAAAGAATTGTTAAAAGAAGAAGCAATTAAGATTGCGGCACAAATTGCAAGTTTTTCTCAACCTGTTGTGAAAATGATTAAAGAATCTGTGAATCGTAGTTATGAAATGACATTAAAAGAAGGATTATTATTTGAACGTCGGGCGTTACATGCAACTTTTGGGCTCGAGGATCAAAAAGAAGGAATGAATGCGTTCATAGAAAAACGTCGTCCCCAGTTTAAAAATAGATAATTGACATTAAAACAAAAAATAAAAACACACAGAAAGTCAAAATCTGTGTGTTTTTTTTATTGAAAATTATAATAATTTTTATGTTGTAATCAGACATTGTTTGATTGCTGACTTTTTTATAAGATTTTCCATATTTTTAGGAAGATAAACCAGTTGAAGTTGTTTTCCTTGGCGTTTCAAAAAAAAGTGGAGCTCTTGTAAAATGCCAAAACACATGCTGTCAATTAATTTAATTTTTGTAAAGTTAATCCGCAAAATTTGATGGCCATTCATTTCGTTTTCAAAAATATGACTTAAGTATTTCCGAAATAAATAAAGCGTATCGTGTGTAAAACGCCCATGAATAAAGAGTTCAACGAGGTTTAATGTTGCGTCACAACGCACAGATAATGAAAAAACTGTATTTTTAAATAAGAGGCGTGAATTGGGATCACTATTTGAACACATCTTTCTGTCTTCCTTTTATTACAAATGTAAAAATATAAAATAATTGATCAAGTAGAGAGTGTGAAATAATTTGCGGAGAAGTTACGGAGGCGGGCAAGGAAAAGAAGAATGTGTGTGAATAATAAGGGCACTCTGCCTTAATGAAGTATGAAGAAATAATTTTTCTAAATGACGAGGCAGATTTTTAAATTGAAGGGATTTAGATTGTCCGTCTAATAAACAATCAAGTTGGATAGCAAAGCCAAAGAAGGTAATGTCAATACCAATTGCGTGTGTGAGGTCAATCATCAGTGTGTGTGCTTTCTCCATTATTTCAGAGTTCACAACACAATGGATTTGATGCTTGAAAAGCCGAAAGTTGACGAAATTGAGTTCGCCATGTACGGAAATAGTAGCTACCCCCCCCCCCCCATGGGATTTTGACCAATTATTTTTAGTATAAATTGACTATTCATTTCTTTTTTTATAAAATAAAAATAGTTCTACAATCAATAGGACACAAATTAAATTGATTATAAGCATAAATTGCAGAATGTAAACAAAAAATTGTTTATAAATTTAATAAAAATAGTATTTTAATTGTAAATATCTTTTTTATTTTAGCTAATATAAACATTTAATTAAAATAAATTAATAAAATAGATAATATTTATTATTATTTAATGAAACTATTTTTTTGAAAATCTCAATATTTAAAAAAAGAAAAAATGCCAGAAAGAAATTTATTTTTATAAAAAATATAAAATAAAAAGAGATGTTTTGATGAGAATTAAATAAAAAAACAGCAAAATAAATTTTGCTGTTTTTTGTAAGAAATTAAAGCAGAAGTCTCTATTTGTTTACCAAGGGAGCCATGTATTCTGTTTTTTTTCTGTGATAGGCCGAGAATCATCCAATACAACGCAGGCATTAAAAGGAGAGTTTAATAAAAGTTCACGTGTATTTTCAGGAGGGTTAAGGATTTTGAGCTTTTTCCCCGCCTTTTCTAAAGTCCGATAAAGATGAATAACCATACCGAAACCTGTACTGTCAATATGATCGGTCAGATTGCAATCAATCAACAAGGTGTGATGTTGTGGCATTTCGTTATCAAGCAAGTAAGTGGTATAGCGTCGGAAAAGTGATAAATTATCATAAGTCAATCTTCCTGTTACAATAAGCTTGAGCATATCATCTTCAATCATATGGGAAAGAATGAGTGATTGAGACTGAAAACAATTATAAAGTCCCACATCAAAAGTATGAAAAGATAAGTTATTCATGATTCGTCCCCTCGTGTTTTTATTTAAATCGGCATTATTTGTGTTATTCTAGCATAAATAACCCTATAAATATAGCAAAAAAAACAAAAAATGCTAATTTATCTCAAATAAAAAATAAATTTTCAAAAAATATAATTGGTTTTTTTAGAAAAAATTATTTTTTTCAATTTTCAATAAAAAAAACTCTATCTAAAAAAAAGATAGAGTTTTAATAAAAATTTCTGAACAACATAAATAGAAGAACAGAAAAGATTAATGATGTCCTTTTAAGACAATCCCTTCTTTTAACTTATATTTTGTGCCGCAATATGGACATGTTGCCTCACCCCGTTCAACTGGAATAAACACACGAGGATGCGCATCCCACAAATCCATGTTGGGCATAGGACAGTGAAGCGGTAAATCTTTTTCAGTCACTTCAATAATACGTTCTGTGATTTTTTCTGCCATTTTTTTTGTCCAATAAAGTCAAATTATTTCTGAACGTAAGCTAACCAATTTTTCTCGGCGCAAGCTTGCCCTCGCACTGCTTTAAAGAAAATATCTTGCAATTTTGTTGTAATGGGGCCCCGTTTTCCTTGCCCAATTTGACGATGATCTAACTCGCGAATAGGCGTGATTTCTGCCGCTGTTCCTGTAAAAAAGGCTTCGTCTGCCGTATAGACTTCATCACGGGTAATGCGTTTTTCAATGACAGGAATACCTAAATCGGCTGCGATTTCGATAACAGAAGCGCGGGTAATGCCTTCTAAACAAGAAGTTAAATCTGGCGTATATAATTTGCCTTTTTTAACAATAAAAACATTTTCGCCTGAACCTTCAGCAACAAAACCGTCCACATCTAATAATAAAGCTTCGTCGTAAGCATCTGTGGCTGCTTCTTGGTGCGCCAAAATGGAATTAGCATATGTTGTAACAGATTTTGCACGACACATATTCACATTCACATGATGACGCGAGAAAGACGAAGTTTTAACACGAATTCCACTTTCTAATGCTTCAGGACCTAAATAAGCGCCCCAGTACCATGCTGCAACCGCAACGTGTACGCTTAATGTTTTGGCGGAAATGCCCATTGCTTCGGAGCCATAAAATGCGATAGGGCGAATATAAGCAGATTGCAAATTATTTTCACGCACGACATCTAAATGCGCTTGATTAATAATTTCTTTGTCGAACGGCATTTTCATTCCGAAAATGTGTGCAGAATTAAACAAGCGATCAGTGTGATCTTGTAAGCGAAAAATTGCAGGACCGTTTGTAGTTTCGTATGCGCGAACGCCTTCAAAAACGCCCATTCCATAATGTAATGTATGGGTTAAAACATGGGTTTTCGCATCGCGCCAAGGAACCATTTGGCCATCAAGCCAAATAAGGCCGTCTTTATCTGCCATTGACATAATTTTCTACCAATTAAAAATTAAAAAAAGAAAAATTATAAATATACTTATGATTAAAGATCATATCAAATTAAATTGATCATTATAGAATAGCATAAAATAAATGAATGATACAAAATCACCGTACACATTTACGATATTTTTTCAACAATAAGGCTGTTTTATTCTGAGAAAAAAAATGGTAGGACTTTAATTTAGGGAAAAATGATAAAAAAAATATATAATTTGCCTTGCGGTAAATTGCATACGTGAAGAATGTACGATAATATAACTTCTTGTTGTCTCAACACGCGTACGTCATTTTGAACTGTCTGCCCCATCAAACCCACATCACTTTTTCTGAATATTTCTGTTGAAAGATCATATTAGAATTTTTAATAGGGGAAGACGTGAAAACAAAATAGGCGCGCCACCAAATAATCAGAAAATATGAGTTCGTCATATTGCCACTTGTATTTTTTAAGAGCCATTCAAATATAGATAGATTGAAGCATGAATGTAAATTTAGTAAATCAATTAGTGCGTCCAGAAATTTTAGCTTTGAGCGCTTATCATGTGCCTGAGAGCGCGGGCTTACTTAAAATGGATGCCATGGAAAATCCATATCAACTCCCAGAACAAGAACAAGCTCAATTAGGCGAAATTATTCAAACGGCAGAAATTAACCGTTATCCTGAACCGCATGCCCCAGCATTAAAAGCAATCATCAAAAAACAATTTGCGATTCCAGAAGAATATGATTTATTGCTGGGAAATGGTTCAGATGAAATTATTCAAATCATTGCGATGACACTGGCTCAACCCCATGCCACGATTTTAGGGGTGGAACCTAGTTTTGTGATGTACAAAATGATTGCCACTTTTTTGCAGATGCAATATGTGGGGGTTCCTTTGCGCCTTGAGGATTTTCAATTAGATGTTCCAGCGATGCTGGCCGCTATTGAAACACATCAACCCGTAGTGATTTTCTTGTCTTACCCAAATAACCCAACAGGTAATTTGTTTGATTTAAAAGATATTAAAAAAATTATTGAGGCGACATCCGGATTAGTAGTCATTGACGAAGCATACCATGCGTTTGCCCAAGAAAGCTTCTTAAGTGAATTAGCGCCTTATGCTGACAAAGTCGTCATTATGCGAACCCTTTCAAAATTGGGATTAGCAGGATTGCGTTTAGGCTTTATGATGGGCCATCCCGCATGGATTCGAGAATTTGATAAAGTCCGTTTGCCCTATAATGTCAATAGTCTCACCCAAAAAGCGGCCTATTTTGCATTAGAAAAAGTCGACCTTTTGAATAATCAAGCAGCCATATTAGTTCAACAAAGAAGTGTGTTATTTGAGGCATTACAAAAATTGGGGGGCGTTCCCTTTGAAAGTCGCGCCAATTTTATTTTATGTCGTTTTCCTCATGCCGAAAATATTTTTATGCGTTTAAAAACAGATTTTCATATTTTGATTAAATATATGGGTAAAGCGCATCCTTTCTTAGTTGATTGCTTACGTTTTACTGTGGGATCTCCTGAAGAAAATCAATTATTAATCCAAGCCTTAACCGCGATTTTGCGGGGGGAATTGTTATAACCAAGGGTGAGTTTATGAACCAATCTCCAAATCGCGTGGCCAACGTAAGTCGTTATACGCTTGAAACCCAAATTGATATTATCTTAAATTTAGATGGGACGGGCGAAGGAAATTTGTCGAGTGGTGTACCTTTTTTTGATCATATGCTTGATCAAATTGTTCGACATGGTTTGTTTGATATTACGTTAAAAGCTGTAGGGGATTTACATATTGATGCCCATCATACACTTGAAGATGTGGGTATTACCTTAGGACAAGCCTTTGCCAAGGCTGTAGGTGATAAGCGCGGTCTCGTTCGCTATGGGCACGCCTATGTGCCCTTAGATGAATCACTTTCACGCGTTGTAATTGATTTATCAGGTCGTCCCGGTTTATATTTCGATGCGAATTTTAGCCGTGCTACGATTGGTGAATTTGAAACGGATTTGATTTACGAATTTTTTCAAGGCTTTGTGAATCATGCAAATGTAACCTTACATATTGACAATCTCAAAGGCAGAAATGCGCATCATCAAGCCGAAACCATTTTTAAAGCATTTGGACGCGCCTTGCGAATGGCAGTGAGTTTTGATTCGCGCGCCCAACATTTAATCCCATCTACTAAAGGAAGTTTGTAATTTATGACGAACCAAGTCAATTCTCAAAAAAATAGTTTAAGTTATCGTGATGCGGGTGTCGATATTGATGCCGGAGATCAACTTGTTGAAAATATTAAACCATTAGCGAAAAAAACAACGCGTCCAGAAGTATTAGCCAGTATTGGCGGTTTTGGCGCGCTCTTTGAATTGAGCAAAAATTATAAAAATCCCGTTTTGGTTTCTGGGACAGATGGCGTCGGGACAAAATTAAAGCTCGCTTTTCAATTTAATAAACACGATACCGTTGGAATTGATCTCGTGGCCATGAGCGTGAATGACATTTTAGTACAAGGCGCAGAACCTTTGTTTTTCTTGGATTATTTTGCGTGTGGAAAATTAGATGTCAAAACAGGGACAGATGTTGTCAGTGGAATTGCAAAAGGTTGTGAATTATCAGGATGTGCCTTAATTGGGGGCGAAACTGCTGAAATGCCTGGAATGTATCCAGATGGCGAATATGATTTAGCGGGCTTTGCAGTGGGCGCCGTTGAGAAGGACCAAATTATTACGGGCGAAACGATTCAAGCAGGCGATGTGATTTTAGGATTAGCTTCGAGTGGCGCGCATTCCAATGGCTATTCTTTAATTCGTAAAATTATTGATACCGTGCCATGTGATTTGGATGCTGAATTTGACAATGGAAAAACATTACGGGAGGCACTCATTGCCCCAACGCGTTTATATGTGCGTTCAGTTTTGTCTTTAATTCGTCATGAAACCTTGGAAGTTAAAGGACTTGCACATATTACAGGCGGTGGATTATTAGAAAATATTCCACGTGTGTTGCCAGAAAATTGTCAAGCAATTTTACGTGAAGAGAGCTGGGCATTACCGAAATTATTCAAATGGTTACAAACACAAGGTAATGTTGAACAAAACGAAATGTATCGCGTATTTAATTGTGGTATTGGTATGGTTGTCATTGTTTCTGCTGAACAAGCTGATGCCGCCCAAGCCCATTTAGCGGCACAAGGGGAAACCGTTTATCGTTTAGGTGAAATTGCCGCCTATACCGATCAAACTGAAAAACAAGTAAAAATTATTTAATTCATTTCAATGAAATAATAAAATGACAAAAACAGCTTTTCTTTTTCCGGGACAAAGTTCTCAATCGGTTGGTATGATGCAAGCGTATGGTCATTTGCCAGCAATTAAAAAAACATTTGAAGAAGCCAGTGATTTATTAGGCCAAGATATGTGGGACTTGGTCCAAAATGGGCCCACTGAAGCATTAAACCAAACCACAAACACGCAACCTGTTATGTTAACCGCGGGCGTAGCCGTTTATCGGGCTTGGCAGGAAATGGGCGGTTTTCAACCTGATTTTGTGGCGGGCCATAGTTTGGGTGAGTATAGCGCGCTCGTCGCGGCCGAGGTTTTAACTTTTGCTGAAGCTTTGCCTTTAGTGCGCTTTCGTGCCGAATCGATGCAAAATGCCGTACCTGAAGGAATAGGAGGCATTGCTGCAATTTTAGGTTTGGATAGTGACACTGTTAAAGCAGTCTGCGCTGAAGCTGCTCAAAATGATGTGCTTGAAGCAGTGAATTTAAATTCACCTGAACAAACTGTAATTGCAGGACATAAAGTTGCAGTTGAGCGGGGTATGGTTTTAGCAAAATCTAAAGGCGCAAAACGGGCATTGATGTTGCCAATGAGTGCGCCTTCTCATTGTGCATTGATGCGTCCTGCTGCCGAAAAATTAGCTGAAAAATTGACAACAATCGTGTTTAAAGCCCCCCGTTTGGCGATAATTAATAATGTTGATGTTGCCAGCGAAACAGATCCTGAAAAGATTAAAGCGGCTTTAGTGCGACAATTATATTGTCCTGTTCGTTGGGTAGAACTTATCCAATCTCTAGCCGCGCAAGGGGTCAGCTTTGCGGCAGAATGTGGTCCGGGTAAAGTGTTAGCGGGCTTAAATAAACGTATTGTAAAAGAGATGGCAGTAGAAGCATTAACGACACAAGCCGCTTTAGAACATTTACGGGCCCAAGCGTAATAAAATAGATTAATATTCATCGCGCCTTCTTTTTATGAGGTAATCAATAAGAAGAAGGCAAAATAATCGTGCTTGAACGAAATAAATATTTGATCTTTCAAGATTAAATCCGCCATTTATTTATTAACACAACAATAAGAACGAAAATTATGATTTTTGGAATCGGAACGGATCTTGTCTTATGCTCCCGCATCGAGCGCGGGTATAATCGTTTTCAAGAGCGATTTGTTCAGCATTTATTAGCCCCGGATGAGATGAACGAGTTTCTTAGTCAAAATCATCCCATTTCTTTTCTAGCTAAACGCTTTGCTGCAAAAGAAGCGTTCTCTAAAGCTGTTCACACGGGATTATTACACCCCGTTTCACTTTCTAATATTTCGATTCAACATGATCATCTTGGTCAGCCCTTTTTTCACTTTGCGCCGCCGCTCGCTGAATGGTTAGCCATGCGGGGCATCACGCAGACGCATTTATCATTAACAGATCAGGGTGATTTTGTTGTCGCTTTTGTTGTGGTTGAATCTTAAGCCAAAAGTGATTTTGAATGAAATATCATAATAAACGAATGAGACCATTTCTTGTCTTTTTCAAAAATGCATTCAAAAAATATTAAAAATGTACTTTGTTTGGCACTTTTAGTTTAATTTTAAACATGTTAGACTACAGGGGCAAAATAGAACGTTTTTAGACAAATCGTTTTATTTTTTGACACAAAATAATATTTTTTAGTCATATGTATGATGAAAATTATCGCGTTATCTCAGTCTATTTTTATGCTATTTTTTTAAATAAACAAAGATAATAGTCATTTAAAAAATTTTTCTTGATTTAAATATAAAAAATAATGAGTCTTGGTTATCTCATGCTTGATCTGGCTGGAACAGAATTGAGTCTAACAGATGAGCGACGTTTATTACATCCTGCTTGTGCAGGGGTGATTCTTTTTTCTAGAAATTATCAAAATCGACTACAACTCAAGGCATTAACAAATGCAATCCGATCACTACGACCAGAATTATTGATTGCAGTGGATCATGAAGGTGGACGCGTTCAACGTTTTCGTGAAGGATTTTCAAAAATTCCACCCATGGCGTCTTTTGGTGAAATTGCGCAAAATGATATGAAATTGGCTCAAAAGAAAGTGTTTGATGTCGGCTATCAAATTGCCACTGAATTAATTGAATGTGGCATAGATTTTAGTTTTACGCCTGTATTAGATTTAAATTATGGGCGAAGCCAAGTGATAGGTGATCGGGCTTTTTCTTCTAATCCAACTGTTGTTTTAAATTTGGCTTCTCAATTGATGTATGGGTTACGGAAAGGGGGCATGATTGCAGTAGGAAAGCATTTTCCGGGGCATGGGTATGTCACACAGGATTCTCACTTTGAAATTCCATTAGATACGCGTTCTTTTTCAGATATTATGAAACATGATTTGCTTCCTTTTCATGGTCTGATTCAAGCGGGATTAGCGGCAATTATGCCGGCTCATGTGATTTATACACAAGTGGACAGTTTTCCCCCTTGTTTTTCTGTTTTTTGGTTGCAAAAAGTGTTACGTGGCCAGCTTGGTTTTGAAGGGGTCATTATGAGTGATGACTTAAGTATGGGCGGAGCACATAGTGTCGGAAGTAATGTTCAAGAACGCACAGCAGATGCCTTGAAAGCAGGATGTGATTTGGTTTTAATCTGTAATGATCCTGATTCAGTAGATGCAATTTTGTATGAACATGATCGTCTCAAAAAAAATGTGAATATCAAAAATGCCATTCGGTTACAAAAATTACGTGTTGAGTGGCAATAAAAAAAGGAGGGCGAAATGGAGTGGCTGTTGAATTTTTTAAGTGGTTTTCATATAAAAGGCGTGTCCCTTCTGGGATGGTTACAGCAATTTCAACGTATTTCTTTTTTAGCCCAATTTTTTGTTGTTGGCTTAGTGGTTTTAATGTCTCGTCATTTTAGTCTTTTATCTAATCGTAAAATGATTAAAATACGGGGAGCAACCCCTTTTGTTTATACATGTATTGATGCTTTTTGTCGGATTTCTTTTCCAGTTTATGCGTTACTGATGACCATTGTGGCCCAATCTTTGTTGACAAATTATCATTTTTCAATAAAGATTTTTCATGTCGTCGTGCCTCTTCTCCTTGCTCTTGCAGCCATTCGGCTCAGTCTTTATATTATTCGTCAAACATTTGCGCGAGATAGTCATTTACTTAAAACAACAGAACGTTTTATCACTGTAACTGTCTGGGTGACTTTTGCATTACATTTATTGGGTGTGCTCGACACAATTTTTATCATGCTCAATGATATTGGATTTCGTGTCGGTCGTTCTTATATTTCTATTCTCTTTGTATTGGATGCAATTGTCATTATTGGAATGGTGACAATTGTCATGTTTTGGCTCATGCGTTTGGCAGAAGAGCGGTTAATGCGGGCTGAACAACTTGAAGTCAATTTACGTATTGTTTTAAGTAAGGTATTGCGGGCAGTTTTTATTTTATTAAGCTTATTATTGTCATTGCCTTTAGCAGGGATTGATATTACGGCCCTTTCTGTGTTTGGGGGGGCATTAGGTGTGGGGTTGGGGTTTGGGCTTCAAAAAATTGCCAGTAATTATGTAAGTGGTTTTATTATTTTGCTAGAAAAATCAATTAAATTAGGCGATCTCCTTAAAGTTGGGGAGAGCTACGGACAGGTTTCACAATTGAATACGCGTTATATTGTGATAAAAGACCTCAGTGGAATCGAGTTTATTATTCCAAATGAAACTTTAATTGGGACCACGGTCATTAATTATTCGCACACCAATAGCAAAATGCGGGTAGCGATTCCAGTTGTGGTGGGATATCAATCAGATATTGCTTTTGTTAAGGCATTAATTTTGGAAATTACTACATCCCATGCCCGTGTTTTATCTGATCCTGCGCCAAATGTTTTTGTGAAGAATTTTGCGGATAGTGGTATTGAATTGGAGATAGGTTTGTGGATTAGTGATCCAGAGCTAGGCGTTTTGGCCGTGCGTTCTTATATTTTGGAAAATTTATTAACTGCCTTTGCAGAACATCACATAGAAATTCCTTATCCATATAGACAATTGGTTTTTTCTTCAGAGATGACTCAATCTGATGGGCAGACAGAAGCATTATTAGGGCAAAAAAATACTATTACGACCACAAAAACTAATGTTTAAGCCTATGGCGCAATAAAGCAATCCGTTCGGTTAGTGGGGGATGCGTTTCATACACAAGATTATACCAAGGATCAGAAAGAAAATAAGAAGAACCATCCCCTCCTAATTTAAGAAAAACATGAATCAAAGCAGTGGAATGGACCTTTTCACTTGCGTATTGATCTGCCTCTAACTCGGCCCGTTGGGCCATAAAATTAGCAAGAGGTTGTAATGGAAAAGCAAAAATAGGTAAGATCATGATCATTAAAAGTAATCCAGCGGCGCCTCCTATTTTTTCCACATGAAGCCCTAAATAAAACCAATCTTGAGTGAATAAAAGCTGGCAGAAATATAACAATATAAAACTGGTAATGCTCATAAATCCAAAGCGTTGATAATGATGTTTATGATAAATATGCCCTAATTCATGTGCAATCACGGCTTTAATTTCTTCCAAATTAAGACGCGAAAAGAGCTGCTCATGAAGTACAATTTGTTTAGATTGACCCACACCAGTGAAATAGGCCAACCCGCGATCAGAAAGAGATGTATTAGGGGCGGTGACAAAAATCGATTGAATAGAAAATCCACATTGTTGCATGAATTGTAGACATTCTTGTTGAAAATCAAGATCAGTAAGAGGGCGCGTTTGCACGAAAAAAGGATCAATCCAAATTGGAAAAATAAACATAATAAATAAAATAAAACTATTGAAAAAGATCCATAAAGCAAACCACCATGCTGTAATATGCTGCATAATCCACAATAAAATTAGTATAAAGGGAATACCTAATATCAGACCCAGACTAATTTCTTTCATAAATTGCCGACTTTTTTCAAGCCATATTGCCTTAATATTTTTTTCAAGCGGCATATAAAGTATTAGGCTAAAAATGCTATTAACACAATATGAAATTAAAAAAGTAGACAGAAAAAGAGCAAGTCCAAATTTATAAGCGGCTTGATCTGGCGGATAGCATGCTTGCCAATAATGTATGAGTTTATTGAAGCCCGAACCCCAAGTCATTCCTAAAAGAAAGAGGGCTTCTAAGAGAATTTGAATATTCTGTATTTTTATTTTTTTTATAGTATAATCAGTGAGTTGCGTATGATATGTTGTGCTGGCTAAACCATGAAATTCGACAGGAATGTAATCCCGATGTCGATAGAGATGATGGATTTGTCGTCGGTTAATCCATAACTTGAGAAGAGTATAGCTACTTAGAAAAACGAAAAAAACAAAAGTAAAAAAGGTCTGAGCATCTAAAATCATGTAAAACCAACAAAGATGATTTGATCATTAACGTACTTGTGTTTCTTTATACTGAAACATAAGGGGAACACGGCGCGGTTTTCGTTTTGCACAATAAAGCTTGCTTTGGGTCGGGCCGTAATCAATCAACATGCTGCCTGCCGCAGAACGATATTGATTGGGTTTGTGAATCGGAAAAAATCGAACAGCCGCATTGCTTTCTAGGGCTTTTTTTGCCTCTTCTACCGAAGAAGCAATCACTACACCTACAAATTCATATTCGCTTGCGGGATGGTTGACAAAACCTTCTTGTAATTTTAACCCGAAAAGGGTCTCAGAAACGCTAAACCATTCTGCTTCGCCTTCAGTACGAAGTGGTTCTTTGTAAAAATCTCGTAAATACTGTCTAAAAAATGCGCCACTGACTTCGTCATGGCACAATAGTGCCGATCCAAAAATCGTATTAAATGTTGTGGGGCCTGCGGTAACAGTGCAAACAGCACACAGACAAATCAGCCCAAAAAAAGATGAAAAGACAAACTTATTCATGAAGAAATCGTTTAGAAAGAATCATAGAAACGCGCACGCATTATGGAAATAGTGACACAAGTTCCTTCAGTTGTGGATTGTAAAGAAAACTCATCCATGAGTCGGCGCGTCCCGGGTAATCCCCCACCCAAACTGTTTGTATTAGTACTGTAATTATCTTGCAATGCAAGCTCTATATTGGGAATGCCGGGACCACTATCTCGCACAATGACTTTCATTTTAATAAAATGATGCGCCAAATTCGACTCGTCAACAATTGTACATTCTCCAGCATACGCATATTTGATGACGTTGCGTGTCAACTCAGAAATGGCAGTAGCAATTTTGGTTTGATCAACTGTATTAAAGCCAATTGCCCGAGCCATTTCGCGACCCATCCGTCGTGCAATAATAATATCATTCTGCACTTGTAAGGGAATGACGTGTTGTTTTATTTCAAACATGCAATGTCCATGAGTAAGCCAATCTTTTACCAGGTTTTTATTTAAAAACGATTTATTTTGTTGTCCAGTTTATTCTTGTGCTACAAAGGCCTTTTATGTCATTTTAGTTGTAGTATCACTTGAGCATTATAATTAAACTAAACTGCACACAAAAAAGTAAAAGCATCGATTCTGATAGTTTTATTCTGTAGAGAGTCTCTATTTATCTTTGAGAGAGTTGGGTTAAAAAGAACACATGATTATTTTTTGCAAATTATTATTCAGACATAAATAATTTTTCAAAGAGAAATGTCTAGTATGATTCATACGCATTTTTCCAAATATAAAAATAGGGCGTATTTTACTAATATTTTTTATGTAAGAAAATTGCAAATCGTTTTATTAGAATTATTATTAGCCAAAATTATTATATACTAAAAAGAATTCTAAGCATAGTTTAATGCAAACGGGGGTAAAGTACACCCTTTTTCTTATAAGAAAAATTGTTATGTGGAAAATCATGATGTTTAGATTTTCAAAAACTTTCAAAAAGATTATGATTGTCTATAATATGAATAATATCATTTGCTTGTTAGTGGCAATAACAACATTATTTTTGGGAGGCTGTAGCCATCTTGAATCTTCACAAAAGTTAGATGTGATTACAGGGGAGAATGGAGCAAATCAGTGTCCACTTTTGCCAAAACAAGTCAATTATTTTGATGTTCAAGGGAAAATAGGGGTAAAGCAAGAGGAAAAAGGCCTATTCGGCCAATTTTTTTGGCATCATGATCAAATCAAAAATGATGATTATTTAATTTTTTATAATCCATTAGGTCAGGTTGTTGCAGGCCTTTATCAAGAACAAGAAAAGATCCGATTTGTGGCCGAAGGCCAATCGGAAATGACCAATCGTCCTGAAGAAAAAATGCAAGAGCGTTTAGGATGGTCTATTCCTCTTGCCGCACTACATTATTGGATTTTAGCTAAACCTGATCCGAGAACATGGGCAATGCCCACATGGAATGCATTGAATCAAGTTGTCCAAATTAAACAAGATCAATGGATAATTGATTATTTGGATTATCAATTAGTCTCAATTCAAGCGGAAAATACAGGGATTTATAGTGTCCCAAAAACTATCCGGTTACGCCATGAAAAGCAGCCATTAGAAATTAAAATAGTCGTGCAATCATGGCAATTTAAGGCGTCTTCAAAGACGTTGTTAAAATAATTATTTTCTGAAAGATTCTAAAAAAATAATTTATTTTTGATGGCAGAATACACATTATGTACCGTTTCATAAAAAATTTATTTGGATATAGTTTATTAGGTTTGTTCGTTTTGTTGAGTGGATGTGCAGAGCGTGAAAGCCCACAAATTAATGCGGAAAAATTTTGTAAGGCAATGCAAGCAGATGATTTAGAAGAGGCGAGTCACTACACAACAGAACATACGCGAACCATGTTAGAGAAGTTGGTGGATGTGCCTCCAGAAGATCGTCGTATACCAAGCAGTTGTAAACCCATTAGAGAAGTGGTAACGCGTGATGCAGCAGAAGTCTTTTTCAAAGGAGAAAATGGAAAAGAAGAATCTATTAATTTAATTTTTGTAGATAATCGTTGGCAAGTCGCATCAAAGAAACAATAAATGGATGAATACAGGTTGACTTTTTATGAAGCCTATAAAATGAAAATCTGGTTTAGTCGGATGCTTTTTTTGTTAATGCTTTGTGTGATGTTGGGAGGATTGCGGCATGACATTTTTACGTTGCGAACCCAGTCACCTTTATTTTATCAAATGCTTAAGCAAACAATGCAGATCATTCAACCAGGTGATTTAATTTTTACAAGAGGACAAGGTTTTTTTAGTCATTATTTTGCAAAAATGTCTGTTCATGATCAACGTTTTTCACATGTAGGCTTCATTGTTGAAGATTCTTTTCATTCTATGGGTGTCAGACATGCCCTAGCTGATGAAATCACTGCGCAAGGATCGGTACAGACTAGTACACTGTATCAATTTTTGGCAGATAGTCAAGAATGGGCCATTTATCGATTGCGTTTTTCCCCTTCACAGCGGCAAAATATGATTAATTTTTCTCTTTTGCTTGAGAAAAAACAAACACCGTTTGATTATCATTTTGATTTAACGGACCAAGGTAAGGCAGTGTATTGCACTGAGCTTGTTTGGTATAGCGTCAAACAAGCGACTGGAATCGATCTGATTGCAAATAAATATCATTCATCTACGGCAAAAAAACGTATTGTTACACTCGATGACTTATCTCAAAATCCTTTAGTCTTTCTTGTCAATGATTTTAGGGTGTCAGCTTTGTCAGTTTTACATTAAGTTTACTTACTGACACAATTCATTAATGAAAAGCATTGCTTTACTTATTGAACCCATACAAGATGAAACGATCAGAGCTTCCGTTAATTGCGGTCACAACAGGTGAACCCGCAGGCATTGGACCAGATCTATGTGTATTAATGGCACAATCTGGAATCCCTTTTCCAATGCGTTTTATCGTAATTGGAGATAAACAAGTATTGATTGAGCGGGCGAAACGGCTCAATTGTGAAATTAACATTATTGATTATAATACGCATTATTTGGATTTACCTGTCTTAAAAAAGGGTGAATTATGTGTGTTGCATATTCCTGTGCACGAAAGAGTGGTGCCGGGACATTTGAATCCAGAAAATAGCCACTACGTGTTGCGGATTTTAAAACGGGCTATTCAAGGATGTGAACTGGGTGAATTTGGGGCGATGGTCACTTGCCCAACACATAAAGGGGTGATTAATGAAGCAGGAATTCATTTTACCGGTCACACTGAGTTTTTAGCGGAACATACGGGAGCAGAACGGGTTGTGATGATGCTTGTTGGGCATCAATTGCGTGTGGCTTTAGCGACAACGCATCTGGCGGTCCGCGATATTCCTCATGCAATTACACAAGAGAATTTGACACAAGTGATTCATGTATTACATCGTGAATTACAACAAAAATTTAGAATTCCCGCGCCGCGTATTTTGGTTTGTGGATTAAATCCTCATGCTGGGGAAGGAGGACATCTTGGCATGGAGGAAATAGAAATTATTTCACCAGTTTTAGAGCGCCTGCGCCGGGTGGGTATGATTTTAATTGGGCCGTTACCAGCTGATACCGTCTTTACGCCCCACTGGCTTGAAAAAGGCGATTGTGTTTTAGCAATGTACCACGATCAGGGATTACCTGTTTTAAAACACACCAGCTTTGGAAATGGTATTAATGTGACATTAGGTTTGCCAATTATTCGGACCTCTGTTGATCATGGGACCGCTTTAGAATTGGCAGGCACAGGACAAATTGATTGTGGCAGTCTTTTTGCTGCAATGAGTTTAGCTCATCAACTTGCAGGAGGCAGTATTTATGCAGCGGCACCAACCGCGTAAGCGATTTGGACAACATTTTTTAACAGATTATTCTGTTATTGATGGATTGATTCGAGAAATTTCACCGCGAAAAAATGATTTTATGATAGAAATTGGCCCCGGTTTAGCCGCTTTGACACGGCCTATTTCTGAATATTTAGATCATTTATATGTGGTTGAATTAGATAGGGATTTGGCAAAAAATTTACGAGAAACTTTCTCGGCAGAGCACTTAACGGTTTTTGAGCAAGATGTCTTGACTTTTGATTTTGGGCAATTTGCAGAACAAAAAGAGCCACCTCTCCGTGTAATTGGAAATTTACCCTATAATATTTCTAGTCCGATTTTGTTTCATTTAGCACAATATAAAGACAATATTGATGATATGCACTTTATGTTACAAAAAGAAGTTGTCGATCGTATTGTTGCGATGCCTTCTACTGCGGCATATAGTCGTCTTTCTGTGATGTTGCAAGTTAATTTCGAGGTTGATTCGCTATTTGATGTCCCTCCTGAGGCGTTTGATCCCCCTCCAAAAGTTGATTCTGCGATCGTGCGTTTGATTCCTAAAAAACTGCCGGATTGGCAGAAAGAACCGAATTTTGTAACTTGTTTTAAAGAAGTGGTGACGGCTGCTTTTTCACAGCGGCGCAAAACATTAAGGAATACATTGAAACGATTTTTAACAGATGAAGATTTTGTTGCGCTTGCGCTTGATCCACAACTTCGTGCAGAAAATTTACCTGTTCAGACTTATCAAAAAATAGCTTGTTTTTTGTTAGAAAAGAATCCATTATCACAATGAAACTAAATTTTCTTAACATTGTCCGATAATTTGACTATCATAATGTTTAAGTAAAAACAGTTTGAATTATTAAGATAAAAAAAGGAGCAAAAAAATGATACCTGAATATGATATAGGTTATGGTCAAACGACGTCGGTAGAGGCGCGTAATAAGGTTTTACAAAATACGTATGCTTTGTTGGGGGTGAGTATGATCCCAACAGCCATTGGTGCGTTTTTGGGAAAATCTGTCATTAATTTTGGTTTTTTAGCCGCCTCGCCAATTTTAGGTGCCTTGGCCTTTTTTGGAATTATGATGTTAATGTTTTGGGGCATTTCTGCAAACCGTAATAATGCAATGGGTGTTGTTTTATTATTACTCATGACATTTTTTATGGGAATTATGTTAGGGCCTATTTTGCAAGTGGCCGCAAAACTAAGAAATGGTGGGGAACTTGTCACCATTGCCGCAGGGAGTACCGCCTTAATTTTCTTTGGGCTTTCTACTTATGCTCGTGTTACCAAACGTGATTTTAGTTTTTTAGGTAACTTCTTGTTTGTGGGTGTGATTGCATTATTAGTTTTAAGCGTGGCTAATATGTTTTTCCATTTGCCGTTGTTGCATTTGCTCATTAGTGCTATGGCGGTCATGATTTTTTCTTTGTACATTTTGTTTGATATTAAACAAATCGTAGATGGTGGCGAAACAAATTATGTGATCGCAACCTTACAAATTTATTTAGACATCTATAATATCTTTGTTAATTTATTGCAATTATTGATGGCATTATTTGGTCAGCGTGATTAATTAATTATGATTAATCAATAAGTTGCTTCTCAAAGCTCCCTAAATTTTTAGGGGGCTTTTTTTTTACCCAGATTAATTTTTCTAAATTTTACTATCAAAGTTGATTGTACTAGTTAAGTGTTATTAATTATACTTATAACGTAATAACAAATACTGATGATCAAATCATATTGTTATTTAAGCGCAGTATATAAAAATAATATTTAATAAGGAAAATAGAGTGGTGAAAAATAGTGTATTAAATCGGCTCTTATTGTGGATTTTGGGTGTCGCTTTTCTCAGTTTTGGTTTTACAATTGGTGTCATTACATATAAAAATAGCCAAATGACACGAACCCTCGCATTAGAAAATATGCGTCATTTAGCTAAGGAAGAAGCTGGAACAATTCAAGTTGCTTTTTCGACCAGGGCTGAAGCGATTCGTACTCTTGCTCAAACAATTGCGCAGTTACAACGAGAAAAAGCCCTTTCAAGAGAACAACTTAGTGGCATTATTAAAACAGTTTTTGCGCGTTATCAAGATTTGGAAGGAATTTGGTTTATTGCTGAGAAAAATGGACTGGATCAAGATGCCACATATCAAACAAATCCCATTTATGATCAAGGGCGTCTGACGCTTTATTATGTACGTGATCAACAAAATCAAATTCAGTTGAAAAAACCGAATGTGGATTATCAACCGGATTATCAAGCGCCCTTTTATCGTGTGGCTCAAGAAACGAAAAAAGAATCGATTGCTTCCCCTTATTTGAATCGTAATACAGCCCGTTCTAAATTAATTACTTCAATTAGCATTCCCGTCTTATTAGATGAACAACTTTTAGGCGTGATCGGCATTGATATCGCTTTAGATACATTACAAGAGGAATTGAGTCGAATTCATCCCTATAAAAATATGGGACTTGTTGCGGTTCTTGCCCAAGATGGGACATTTGTCACCCATAAAGAACAAAGAAAAGTCGGAAAAAGAATTCAGGACGTGAATGATAAGTTATTACCTTCAGAATTGCAAAGTGCATTGGGCGCATTACAACGCGGGGAGTTTATACAAATTTCAGGCGAGAAAATCGATTCAGAATTAGTTTTCACGCCGCTTCAAATCGGAGAGGCGCAACAAAAATGGTCTTTGGCGGTCATTGTCCCTCGTCATGCAATTTTAGGCGATTTGAGACACACGACTTCTTTAGCTATTGGCATGGGCCTGAGCGCACTTGTGCTCATTGGATTAATTATTTTTCAAATTATTAAAAAATTAATTCATCAACCGCTTTCAGAAGCGATTCATTTTGCTAATGATTTGTCTAATGGCGATTTATCCACACAACTTGAGATTGTTCAACGCGATGAAATGGGCAATATGCTTTATGCCTTGCAGAAAATGCAAAAGGGTTGGGTCGAAATAATCAAAAAAATCAAGGTGGATGCAGAAGAATTAGGACATGCGACAACGCAAGTTTTTGATCATGCTCAAAATGTTTCATTGTCTTCGCAAAAACAAAGCTTAACCGCAGTTGAAGTGGCTCAATCTATTGAGATGATGGTCTGCACAATGGATCAGATTGCGAATAATTCCCAAGAAGCGCGGCAGACTTCGCAACAAGCAGGAGAACGTTCTGCAAAAGGGAGTGATATGCTTCAATTAGTGACAAAAGAAATGGAGGTGTTATCCAAGGCCGTTACAGAATCTTCTCATGTCATTCAATTATTAAATCAACAATCTGAATCAATTTCTTCTATTACAGGTGTAATTAGAGATATTGCGGAGCAAACCAATTTATTGGCCTTAAATGCGACGATTGAAGCCGCGCGCGCCGGCGAAACTGGCCGAGGTTTTTCAGTTGTTGCCGATGAAGTCCGTAAACTCGCAGAAAAAACAGCGGAGTCCACAAAAGAAATTGCGATGATGATCGATCAAATTCAATCTTATGCGGCGTCTGCCACGGCTTGTATGGACCAAAATGTCAAACAAGTTGAGAAAAGTGTTGTGCTTGTTCAAGATGCAGAAAATTTAATTCACGAAATTAAATCTGGATCAGCGCAGGTTGTTGACACGATTTATGCGATTTCCAGCGCCCTCATTGCACAAAATCAAACAAGTAAAAAAATTTCGGGTAATATTGAGGAAATTGCTGCAATGTCTGAGGGAAATGAGCAACTGATTGGGCGCGTGACTGATTCAATGCAGCAACTGAATCAATTATCTGTTTCATTGCAAAAGGCAGTAGAAACGTTCAAGTTATAAAAATAAAAATAGGAGCTATGATGCGTATTGGACAAGGTTTTGATATTCATGCATTAGTTTATGATCGTCCTTTAATTATTGGAGGCGTCACGATTCCTTTTGAAAAAGGGTTGGCTGGACATTCTGATGCAGATGTTTTAATTCATGCAATTTGTGATGCTTTATTGGGTGCGGCTGGGTTAGGTGATATTGGCCGCCATTTTCCTGATACTGATCCAAAATATAAAAATATTAATAGTCGATTATTATTGCGTAGTGTAGTGAATAAATTACAAATAGAATCACTTTATATTGCGAATATTGATGCAACAATTATTGCACAAGCTCCAAAATTAGCGCCTTATATTCCAACAATGCAACAGTACTTAGCTGAAGATTTAGGGATTGCTGCTGAAAAAATTAATGTCAAAGCAAAAACAATGGAAAAATTGGGGGCGATCGGTAGAGGTGAAGGCATGGCTGCGGAAGCCATTTGCTTATTGCTACCTTATTCAAAAGGAGAAGGGAGTCTTATTGCGTTTGCTTAGTCTTGCGTTATTCTCTTTAAAAAACTTATAAAAAATAATAAAAATCAATAGCTGATTAAATCACGAAAAGGGTAGAATCAAAAGAAAGAGATGATGGTTTTATGTTGTTTTTGTGAATAATAAGCATTAAGTAGAGATAAATGCATGAATGATTTGGATCAGACTGCTTGTTTGTATTTAACCCATAAAGATTTTTTTAATCAAGCTGTTTTTAATAATCCTATTATAGGGGTTGCGTTTTTAACGAAAAGTGGGAATTTTTTAGAGGTCAATCAAAGACTTTTAGAAATGCTTGATATTTCCACAAAAGAAGAAATTCTCACTAAAAATTGGAAAGATTTTACTGTTATTGAACAGTCTGATAAATTTGAATCAATATTTTCTGATTGTCTTCAGAAAATGGAAAGTAATGAATCTGTATCGGTCACACAAAATTATTACTTACAAAATAAGACTGGATTTTCTATCTTTTGTCGTGTTCATATCGTGTCATTATCTTTGTCATGTCCATTACAAATTTTAGAAAGTCCCGCGTTTTTAATTTTTGTGGAGAATATCACTGAAGAAAATATTTATAAACAAATGTTTCAAGTGAATCCGGCTCCGAAAATTTTAGTTTTGCCTGAGTCGGGCGTCATTGTTGATGCAAATTATGCGGCTAGTTTGTTTTATGGCTATTCTGTTGTGCAATTGAAAAATATGACTGTTTATGATTTGTGTATTTTGCCCAAAGAAACAGTGGAATATCATATTCAAAATACCGTCTATTCTCCTCAAGGATTTACATTCGAATCACAGCATCGTCTGGCTGACGGTAGTTCGCGGGATGTTGAAGTATCCAATGCCTGTATTCGCATTGGGAAACAAGTTTATTTATATTCAATTATTCAAGATGTGACGGTAAAAAATCGAGCTCAAACGGCGCTTTCTCAAGAGGTGCATCGACATGATACTTTATTGAAATCCATGCGGGAAGGTTTTCATGTCATAAATAGCGAGGGAAAAATTTTAGAAGTGAATCAAGCCTGTTGTGATTTAACAGGATATTCTCGTGCCGAATTGTTAAATTTATCTGTTAAAGAATTAGATTGTTATCTTCAACCAGACGTAGTTCTGCTTCAAAAAATACAAACTTTCTTTTTAGAAGAAAGTGTGACATTTGAGACGATGTGGAAGCGAAAAGATCAAATTCGTATCTCAATTGAAATCAAAACAAGTGTTTTCTTTTCAGGGAGTGCCGCCCTTTTATTTTGTACAGCGCGGGATATCACAGAACGCAAAAAAGCGGAATTGGCGTTACGTGAAAATGAGGCTTGTCTGCGAGAAATCACCAATACGATTGCAGAGGGCTTATATGTTTTAGATGAGCGGGGACAAATTGTCTTTAGTAATCCAGAAGTTTCTCGATTATTAGGGTGGACTCAAGAAGAATTGTATCAGCGAGATGCTCATGGCTTATTTCATCATATAAAAAATGAAGGGAAAAATTTATTACATAAAAATTGTCAAATTGATCAGGTTGTTTTGGAAGGAAATATTTTTCGTGGGGTTGCCTCGTTTGTGCAGCGAAATGGCCAGATTCTGCCTGTCTCTGTTGTTGCAACGCCTATGATTCGAGAAAATAAAATTGTAGGTTCTATTGTCACATTTCAGGATTTGAGGGAGTTAAAAGCTGCCGAAGAAGAAAAATATCAGACAGAAAGACGGTTTAAAAAAATTTCAGAAGCCTTACCTGGAGTGGTGTATCAATTACATTTTAATGTTTCAAAACGAGAAATGGAATTTGGGTTTTTAAGTCAAGGCGCGCGGGCTTTATTTGATATAGAAGAAGAACGAAATCTGTCTGATCTGCGTTTTGCTGAAACAATGGAAATGGTTGTTCCTGAGGATTGTGAAAAAATCGCCAAAAGTACGCAATATTCTGCGATATTACTTCAACCATGGAATTTAGAATTTCGAATTCGTACACCAAAAGGCGTACACAAGTGGATTCATGGACATTCTATGCCGGAAAAAGATGAAGCAGGCAATATTGTTTGGAATGGTTTTCTGGTTGATATTACAAAGCATAAAGAAGAAGAGGAAGCAGTCTGGCTAGAGCGCGAAAAATTTAAGCTAGCAATTGAGGCATCCGAGGCAGGATATTATGATCATGATTTACAATTTGAACATGTACATATTGACATGCATGTTGCGCAAATCTTAGGATATGAATTAGTAGATGTTCCACAAGGAAGCGAAATTGTTTCGTGGTGGTTAAGTCGTATTATGCCAGATTATCGTGATTTAGTTTGTCATGAATACCACAAACTATTAGATAAAGAAATGGATCATCTTGTTTTAGAATATAAAATTAAACATCGTTCGGGCGCATCCCGCTGGCTTCGTGTTACGAGTAAAATTATTACGTTTCAAAATAATATTTCTCACCCATATGATGAAATTGTCGGAATTATCTTAGATATTACTTCAGTGCGGCGGGCGCAGGAAAAGCTTGAAATTCTTGCCAATTATGATCAATTAACACATTTGGGAAATCGACATGCCTTTACGCATTATTTACCCAAATGGATTGAAAAAGCCTATCGTCATAATCAACAATTTGCTTTATGCTTTTTAGATTTAGACGGTTTTAAATTAGTAAATGATCAATATGGGCATGATATAGGGGATTTATTACTGAAAGAAGTTGCAAAACGTCTGAATTTGTGTTTATTTCACCCAAAAGATACGGCATATCGGGTGGGCGGGGATGAATTTATTTTATTGATTCGTCATCAGGCAAGTTTTAAGCAATATTTGACAGAGTTAGCAAATCGTGTTATTGAAAATCTCAGTGTTGCTTTTTTGATTGGTGAAAAAAGTGTGCATATTGGGGTCAGTATTGGTATTGCTATTTATCCAGATCATACAATGGAAATGAATCATTTGATTAAATATGCAGATAGTGCGATGTATGAAGCCAAAAATAATGGGAAAAATACATACCGGTTTTATCAAGAAAGCATTGAGTAAGCCATTTTTTTCTTCGTTCCTGTTTTGATTAACTTTTAGGCAAAAAATTATGCCCGTTGCAAAAAATCGTCGAAAGCTTCAGAAAAAACAAAATAAAAAATTAGAATTTAAACAATTTCAGGCGATTATGCCTGTTTCGGATATTCTGCCTAAAAAATCAGAGATTACCCGTCCTCTGACAGCACACATGAATGATAACCATGATAAATTGCCAAAAAATCCGTATGATCGGGATTTTTTAATTTATCATACTTTTGCGCAAGAAGATCCGAATCAAACACGTATTCCTACATATGTGATTCAATCGCCTAATATCAGTCTTGAAGCAAATTGGGTTTATATGCGGTTATTGACGCATGATACGAAATTGCCATTTGATTTTGAGCTCGTTGCAAAAGAATTACAAGGCTCGGTAAAACAAGTAAAAAAAGCAATGGATTTGCTTGAGAAGGAAAAATATGTCTATCGAGAATACATGCCGGATGGGCGGACAATTTATTATATTTTAGAGTCACCTATAGAACATGAACGGCTTTTGCGAGAAGTCTTATATAAAGATAATCCAAGTTTACGTGAAAAGCGCGCGATCCCGCATGGTAGTCAATTAGATTTGTTTTAATCCATTGGCAAAAAAGATCAACAATAAGATGAGAACGGGATGAATATTTTAGAGCACAATCAAAAGAAAATTTTATTAGGTGTAACAGGGGGTATTTCTGCATATAAAGTCGCAGAACTTTGTCGATTATTGATCAAAAATCAATATCAAGTACAAGTGATTATGACAGAAAGTGCACAACATTTTATTACGCCAGCGACATTTCAGGCTTTAACAAACCAACCTGTTTTTACGGATTTATGGGATGAACGTATCGGAAATGGGATGGCGCATATTGATTTATCGCGACAATCTGATGCAATTTTAATTGCGCCCGCTAGTGCGAATTTTATCGCAAAATTAGCCCAAGGCATGGCCGATGATTTATTATCGACACTTTGTTTGGCAAGAACGTGTCCTTTGATTGTTGCCCCCGCAATGAACCGGCAAATGTGGGAAAATCCTGCCACTCAACGCAATATACATTTATTAAAGCAAGATGGCGTGAGTTTTTTTGGCCCAGCTTGTGGCGTGCAAGCTTGCGGTGAGGTGGGTATGGGTCGCCTACTTGAGCCAGAAGAATTAGTGATTCGAACGAATGGCTTTTTTCAAGAAAAATCTTTAAAAAATAAACGTATTTTGATTACGGCAGGACCTACTTTTGAGCCGATTGATGCGGTGCGAGGGATTACAAACACCAGTTCTGGAAAAATGGGTTATGCGATTGCTCAAGCAGCGTGTGATGCGGGCGCGCATGTGATTTTAGTCAGTGGACCCACCGCTTTACCCAAACCAGTTGGCTTAAAGTTATACATTGGTGTACATACTGCGCAAGAAATGTTTGAAGCGGTCCAATCCAATGTGCTGGATACAGAGGTGTTTATTAGCGTGGCAGCTGTGGCGGATTATCATGTTAAAAATCCAAATACCCATAAAATTAAAAAAACAGCAGATCATTTAGTCATTGAATTAGAAAAAAATCCAGATATTTTATCGTATGTGTCGCATTTAGAAAAACCACCCTATTGTGTGGGTTTTGCGGCGGAAAGTCAGAATTTACTTCAATTTGCCGAAGAAAAACGTCGGCGCAAGAAATTGCCCTTATTAGCAGCCAATTTAGTGCAAACGGCCATGAATCAATCTGAAAATGAATTAATTTTATTAGATGATCATGGTCAGACGGTTTTACCGCGTTCGGCAAAATCAATTCAAGCGCGTCAATTAATTGAGGCAATTGCCCAACGATTAGATAGATAAAAAAAAGCCCGTTCTTCAATAAGTCAAGAAGAGCGGGCGAATTAAATAAGACCAAAAATCAATGCTGTTTATTTTTTCTGCATAATTTGAATGCCTTTCAATAAATTGACGGCTTGATTGAGCTGATAGTCATTTTTCGAGGCGATTTCTGGTAGTTTGACTTCTTTGTGTTCTTTATCTTTTTTCGCGCCTTTGGCTGGTTTTTTCTTGTCAGTTTGTGCGCCAGAAGCAGTGTCATTTTCATCCGGTTTTGATTTGACTTCGTCGCCTTGTTGGTTTGCCAAATGACGTTCTAAATCTGCCTCTCTTAAATTAAAGCCCATGGCTTCACTTGGGTTGACGGTGCCCTCTTCAACAACAATATCTGGCACAATCCCTTTAGCTTGAATAGCTCGCCCATTTGGTGTGTAATAACGGGCTGTTGTTAATTTAATGGCCGTGCCGTTACCCAAAGGTAAAATGGTTTGTACTGAGCCTTTACCAAAGGTTTGTGTACCCATAATAATGGAACGTTTGTGATCTTGTAATGCGCCCGCCACAATTTCAGAAGCAGAGGCAGAGCCCCCATTGACTAAAGTGACCATCGGCACAGATTTGACGTGTGTAGGTAGGGCAGCAAAAATATCTTCTTGACCAGGCCGTAAATAATTTTCTTGCGTCGCTGTCAAGCGCATTTTTGAATCTTCTGCCCGTCCGTCTGTATACACAACTAAAACATTTTTGGGTAAGAAAGCCGCAGAAACGCCCACAGCCGCATTCAATAATCCTCCTGGATCATTTCTCAAATCTAAAACTAAACCGCGCAATTGCCCTTTGTTTTGTTTATACAAAGTGTCAATCGCAATAGAAAGGTTTTTCAATGTATTTTCTTGGAATTGGGTCACACGAATGTAGCCATAACCTGGCTCAACCATTTTGTATTTCACGCTATTAATTTTAATAACTGCGCGTTTCAGGGTGAAAATCAGCGGTTTTGCTTCATTTTTGCGCATCACCGTCAATTTAATGATTGTATTGGGCCGGCCCCGCATTTTTTTAACAGCATCATTGAGTGAAAGACCTTTGACAGGAGTATCGTCGATTTTGATAATTAAATCGCCGCTTTTTATCCCTGCCCGAAAAGCTGGCGTATCTTCAATCGGAGAAACAACTTTAACGAATCCGTCTTCCATACCAACCTCAATGCCCAAGCCGCCAAACTCGCCTTGGGTTCCTACTTGGAGCTCTTTAAAAGCATCGGCATCCAGATAAGAAGAATGGGGATCTAACCCAGATAACATGCCATTGATGGCTTCAGAAATTAATTTTTTATCTGTCACGGCTTCAACATAGTCACTTTTAATTTTGCCGTAGACTTCTGTAAAAGTTCGGAGTTCATCTAAAGGTAACGGCGCCTCAATTTCTTTATCGGCTACTGCAGAATAATGAAGTGTGAGCAAAGCGCCCAAACAGGTTCCTAATCCTATTAGTCCTGCTTGCTTCATTTTATAACGTATACGATTTTTTGGTTCAACAAATGGGGTTTTTGATGGATTCATAGGGTATCCAAATAAGAGTTAACTAATAATTTAATTAAATTTTTATATAAGTGACATAACGTGATTTGTATTAAAATTTATAACTGAATCACGCAATCGCATCTTGACTGATTCAGGATAGAAGGGATATTTGTTGCGCATCAGTTTTCCATCTATCCTCTCATCAATTCTGTTTTTTAGTATTTCAGTCAAATAAATTAGATTACTTTATGTCACAAAATGATTGACAATAAAAGAATGGGCAGCGTTATATTTTATAATGAACAGGCAATTTTAATAAGCTTGTGTTCTTTGAAAAAAAATACCATCGCACAATATTCAGATAAAAAATTATTTTTATTTTATAATAAAGTTTTAGATATTTGAGAATAATTAGGGTAGTTCTTGTGTTTTCATGGTGTCGTGAAGGTGAATACAATCTTTTTGTTGGCATTCTACATACAGATAAAGAGAATGCGCGTGTAATTTGAATCCCCGATCAGTGGCTATTTTCTCTTGTTGTGCTTCAATTGCAGAATCACAGAACTCTTCTACATGTCCACATTTAACACAAACCAAATGGTCGTGATGTTGTCCTTGGCTTAATTCAAAGATTGCTTTATTTCCGCCATCAAAGTGATGACGAATTAAAATACCAGCGTTTTCGAATTGGGTCAAAACACGGTACACCGTTGCGATTCCAACATCCAGTCCTTCTTTCATGAGCAAACGATAGACATCTTCTGCGCTCAAATGGCGGTTGTCTACTTGTTCAAAAAGGTTAAGGATTTTTAGACGTGCCGAGGTTGCTTTCAACCCGCTGCTTTTAATTAAATATTCTGGATGATTCATACAGCATTGTTATGGCATTATTCCGTTTAGATCAAGCCTGCTTAAACAAGTTCACGGTGTAAGCCATTCCTCCCGAGTGTAATCAAATAAATAAACTTAGCTAATTAGTCAACTTTTTATTAAGTTACTATTTTAGCAAAATGTTTCGTGTTTGCCGAAAATTTGTGTAAAAATTTATGATGTTCAGAATTATTTCAAGTTTTCTTTAAGATTTGCTTTACTTCGTGCGTATAACTTTACTTTATTTTTTTCGTTAAAAAAAGTTAGCTAAATAAAGCGATTGCGTTAAAATGAAAATGACTTATTAGATCGTACATTTTGTTGGAATTGGACCAGATTAAGCATGAATAATAGTAGTCATTCTGAAGTACTCAGACAACGTGAGTTTGCATTTAGCCGAGAAGATTTTTTGCGTATTAAAAAATTGATTTACGAACACGCAGGCATCTCTTTAAATGATAATAAACAAGAAATGGTATATAGCCGTTTGGCGCGGCGTTTAAGACAGCATAATTTTCAATCATTCAAAGAATACTTGGATTATTTACAAGTTGTTCCTGACGAATGGGAGGCTTTCACGAACGCCTTGACGACAAATTTAACCTCATTTTTTCGAGAGGCTCATCATTTTCCCATTTTGGCTGAACATTTATTAAAATTAAAACATCAACCGATTCGTATTTGGAGTGCCGCCGCTTCTACAGGAGAAGAACCTTATTCTATTGCAATTACTGTGGTAGAGACGCTTAATCAGTTGAATCCTTCTGTTGAGATTTTGGCAACAGATTTGGATACACATGTGTTGCAAAAAGCTCGAGAAGCAATTTATGCGGTCGATCGTGTTGAAAAAATGGATCCGGAGCGTGTGAAACGTTTTTTCTTGCGCGGAAAAAATCAATTTGATGGCTTTGTGCGGGCGCGTCCTGAATTATGTCGCATTATAGATTTTAAGCAACTTAATCTATTGGACGAAAATTGGAATATCAAAGGGCCATTTGATGTGATTTTTTGCCGAAATGTCATGATTTATTTTGATAAAGAAACACAATATAAAATTCTTAAAAAATTTGTGCCATTACTGAGGCCAGACGGTTTGTTATTTACAGGGCATTCAGAAAGCTTTTTGCATGCAACAGATTTATTTAAGCCATTAGGGAAAACAGTGTATCGCCTTGCTCATACTTCGCATAAATAGTTAATTAGAAAATATATTGGAGACCAAAATTATATGGTGATACAAGATTATACAGAAACACTTAGTCCTAATTTGTATTTTGATCGACATTTCAATATGGAGGCGGGCAAGATTTTACCAGGGGAATATTATGTAACGAGGCGGGACATGCTTCTTGTGACTGTATTAGGTTCCTGTGTTTCAGCATGTATTCGGGATGCTATATCTGGAATAGGCGGAATGAATCATTTTATGTTGCCTGATAGCGGTTCCTCAGATAAAGAAAGTTTGCTAAGCTCTTCTGCGCGTTATGGGACATACGCTATGGAAGTCTTAATTAATGAATTATTAAAATTAGGGGCAAAGCGAGCAAATTTGGAAGCAAAAGTTTTTGGGGGCGGGCGCGTCTTAAAAGGTTTTACGGTTGGGAATGTTGGGCAAAGAAATGCTGATTTTGTTTTAGAATTTTTAAAAACAGAAAATATTCGGGTTGTTGCCCAAGATTTACTCGATGTTTATCCTCGAAAAGTTTATTTTTTTCCAAAAACCGGTAAAGTGCTTGTGAAGAAATTGAAAAGTACACATGGGGATGAAAATATTCTTAAAGATGAAAGAGAATACAATCGACGGATTGTGCAGTCACCTATTAGTGGGGATATTGATCTCTTTACTTAATCAAAAAAATAAATTTATAATCATACATGTTTAATAAGAAAACAGTGTTTATAGGTAAAGAGAAAAAAAAATGCTGAGTATATGTGAGGAAATATCAGCTTTTAAAAGGATTGTTTATGAAACTAAAGGTACTCGTTGTTGATGATTCAGCATTAATCCGGAGTGTTTTAAAGGAAATTATTAATAGCCAGCCAGATATGGAAGTTGTTGGGGCGGCTCCTGACCCTTACGTTGCAAGGGATTTGATTAAAAAATTAAATCCTGATGTGCTGACACTGGATGTGGAAATGCCGCGGATGGATGGATTAGACTTTTTAGAAAAGTTAATGAGATTACGTCCTATGCCAGTGGTGATGGTTTCAACTTTGACAGAACGGGGGTCAGATGTGACATTTCGTGCCCTTGAGTTGGGGGCAGTAGATTTTATTACAAAACCAAAGTTAGATATTAGTCGTGGCTTACAGCAGTATAGTGATGAAATTACAGATAAGATTCGTGCCGCTGCACGGGCTAAGATAAAACGACTTCATGCATTACAAACCATGGTAAAAGGACATGAGCCTGAACAAGCGCGGCCTGTGGCACCTATTGCTCATGTTCCGACTTTGGGAAATGCGTTCATGACAACAGAAAAGGTAATATTAGTAGGGGCTTCTACCGGTGGCACAGAAGCAATCAAAGATTTTCTAATAGAACTGCCTCCAGATTGTCCAGGCATTTTAATCACACAACATATGCCAGAAGCGTTTACCCGTTCTTTTGCGAATCGCCTGAATAATTTATGTCGTATTACTGTAAAAGAGGCGGAGCATAATGAACGTATTCTTCCTGGACATGCGTATATTGCGCCAGGCCACTCCCATTTGTTGATCCGCAAAAATGGGGCAAATTATGTCACAGAATTGAGTCAAGCGGCGCCTGTTAATCGTCATCGGCCTTCAGTAGATGTTTTATTTCGGTCTGCTGCGGAAATTGTAGGTAAAAATGCGATTGGCATTATTATGACAGGCATGGGTAAGGATGGGGCACTAGGCATGTTAGAAATGAAACAAGCCGGGGCTTTTAACTTTGCGCAGGATGAGGCGAGTTGTATTGTTTTTGGTATGCCAAAAGAAGCCATTGCTGTGGGGGCAGTCGATGAAATTATTACGATTAAAGAAATGGCCCACGCTGTGATGACATATTTAACGAGCTTGGGAAAAAGAAATTTTCGGGTGTAATATTCCCAAAAAATAAATATTAAAAATAATAAAACTGTTTTTCCAGAAGCAGAAAAATAATATATGAAGCTTATAATTTTGACCTAGTCTATTTATTTTATGGTCAAATATAGTATTTTCCTTATATTTGGAAGGAAAGAATAACAAAAAACGAATTTGATTTGCTATAATAAACATCATATAGAATTGCCAATATTTTTCTTTATGAAAAATACTAGAAAAATAAAATTTTTTATTATCTATCATGGAAAAAATACAGGTTTTTTGTTAAGCAGGCCTTAAGTGTATTGCTTTGAAAGCCAAGGTATCAAGAGTACATGAAAAAAATTGTAGTTCATAAAAAGATATGATTGATGTGTAATCGATTATATTAGGTACTTTTCATAAAGAAGTATTTATGATTTAGTCAGTGAAGTAATCTATCAAAAAGTAGTCAATCTGATCATCTCCTGTTCTAATCTCTTAAAAAGAAAATGACAAGATTGAACATATTTTAGCGTACCTTAGTATTTTTGAGGATGATAAGCATGCAAGTAAATTTGCAAGTTAAAGAAGGAAAAGCAAAGCTGG
Source organism: uncultured Burkholderiales bacterium (assembly GCA_964504875.1). Lineage (GTDB taxonomy): Bacteria > Pseudomonadota > Gammaproteobacteria > Burkholderiales > CAZDFJ01 > CAZDFJ01. The sequence goes on from CAZDFJ010000004.1 coordinate 58,689, forward strand.
TATTAAGCGGGCGATTTGATTTTAATTCCCACCGTGAATTTCGTAGCGGTTGTGATGAAGCGATGAATTCTCCTAAAATTAATGAAATTGAAATTGATTTAGGCGGCGTGGATTATCTGGACAGTTCAGCATTAGGGATGCTTTTATTATTACGTGAGCGCGCAGTCGCTTCTAATAAAAAATTGGCCTTGGCGAATTGTCGGGGAACAGTCAAACAAGTGCTCGATGTTGCAAATTTTAGTCAACTCTTCACGATTCGTTAAGCGTTGATTCATCGCCATAAATCAGTGAATTCTTCCACACATCCTGTTTATGTAAAATTTAATTTTGATGTGATGTTTTATGATTATTTATATAAATAACTAACAAGAAAACATCAAAAAATCATTTTAAAAATAGAGTGAATATGAATAGGATGTGATCAGTATTGTGATGCGCTCAAATGCTTAGTTTTATCCATTTTCTTGAAAATAGCAGCCGCTGAATTTTTGTCTTTTCGAGTTTGTTGAGACAGAGTTAATACTGTTTTTTTAACTTTAATCAGCAAACCAATTAACTCTCTTCTCATCTAATTTAGAAGAAAAGCAATCATTCGTCTATGAAAAATATGATTAATCTATTTTTATTGCGGGGCTTTCAGAAAGGCTAATAAATATGCGGGTTATTTTTTGCAAATCTTATTGAAATGTAAAAAATAAGATCATCCGTGAAAAAATATAGATTTTTCACTATTAATTGCACGATTTTTCCATTAGAATAATACGGTTTTATAGTTGTTATGAGTATGGTATTTTTATCATTTCGATTTTGGTCGGCAATTAAAGCTAACAGTTAATTTTTATTAATTTTAATAGGTCATTATTTATTGAAATAATAATAGTGTGAAGACTTTACATCTTTTATCATGTGATAATTATGAAATAAAGTATAAAAATTTACTGTTAAGTATTAATCATTTTTAGTCTTTTTGCAGCGAGTGCTTCAACAATGCAAGGAAAAATTAAGGTTTTGGTCGTTGATGATTTGGAACAAAATTTACTGTTAATCAGTCGATTTGTAACAAAATTAGGACATCAAGTAGTCACGGCAAAGAATGGTGAAGAAGCGATTCGATGCTATCAGGAAGAACGTCCCGATGTAATCCTCATGGATATTATGATGCCGGGGATGGATGGGTATGAGGCGACCGCACGGATTAAAGCACTTGAAACAAACAAGTGGGTCCCCGTTGTTTTTCTGAGTGCGATGACACAAGATGAAAGTTTGGTACGCGGCTTGGATGTCGGAGGGGATGACTATCTGACAAAGCCAGTGAATCTTGTTGTATTGAAAGCAAAGATTAATGCGATGTTACGTATTGCCGAGTTGCAGGAATATCTTGCAGAAAAAAATGATAAGCTGGAAAGCTATTATTTTATGGCAGAGGAGGAGAAACGTGTAGCGAAACACCTCATGGAGCATATTATTAATGCTGAAAAATTACATGATGAATCGCTAGAGTTTTTTACTGAACCTGCGCAAGGATTTAATGGTGATTTGCTTGCTGCTGCCCGTTCGCCAGGGAATATTTTACATGTGTTACTTGCAGATGGGACAGGGCATGGTCTGTCTGCTGCCATTAACGTCATGTTATTAATTCAGCCTTTTTACGCTATGACAGAAAAAGGATTTTCCCTTCCGAGTATTGTCGAGGAAATGAATCGCAAATTGAAAGCGGTTATGCCAGCGGATCGTTTTGTGGCTGCAACTTTTGTCTCGATTGATATGCGAAATCATCTTATTGAAGTATGGAATGGGGGCAATCCTGCTTTAATTGTTTTAGATAATGAAGGTCAAATTATTAAACAATTTCGGGCAAAACACTTACCATTGGGTATTTTAAATGAGAATGAATTTCGTTCTTATACTGAGATTTATCAGTGGGAAAGACCTGTTCAAGTAGTGCTTTGTTCGGATGGTGTAACAGAGGCAGAAAATACAGAAAATAAAATGTTTGGCATTGATGGTGTGATTAGTAGTCTACAACGTCATCAACCTGTTGATCGTTTAACTTGCTTAATGAATGATATTAAAACGCATTTAAACGGCCGGCCTGCTGTAGATGATTTATCTATGGCGTTGATTCATTGCCCAATGCATGAAGAACAATCTCATAAATTTGTGGAACAAAATGCCAATTATGTGCATACCCTCGAACAAGGGATTGGTTATTGGAAATTTGAATTGGGACTCAGCGCCCATGAATTGAAATATATTGACGTTGTTCCGATTATGTTGAATGTCATTAATGAAATTCATATTGCACGTGAACATGCCTCACAACTCTTTTTGATTGTGTCAGAATTGTATAACAATGCATTAGATCATGGTATTTTAAAATTAAATTCGCAATTAAAATCACAGCCTGAAGGGATGGATCGTTATCTGACAGAGCGAAAACAACGTTTACAAAATTTAGAGCAAGGAAGTATTGAGATTCGTTGTGAAAGTGTGATTTTTAACCAAAAAGCTTGTATTAAAATTCATGTGCGAGATAGTGGTCAAGGTTTTGATTTTCATCATATTGATAAAACAAATGATCATCATATTACCAACCCAAGTGAATTAATGATTCGACCTTTTGGGAGAGGAATACATTTAGTGAAGCATCTTGCCAGCCATGTGCAATACTTGGGACAAGGCAATGAAGTTGTGGTCTATTATGAATTAAGTTAAGCTCAATATGAGAACAGCATCTTTCTTAAACAATAAAAAAGATGCTGTGAAAAAACAGTTACTTACTTTGACGTAATTGTTCAATTTTTTGTTCGAGGTAATGAATGCTCATTCCCCCTTTAACAAAAGTTTGGTCATACATTAATTCGTGATGTAAAGGAATATTTGTATGAATACCTTCAACAATAAACTCGCTTAAGGCAACACGCATGCGGGCAATCGCTTGATCACGCGTATCACCATAGGCAATAATTTTGCCAATCATTGAGTCATAATATGGTGGTACATAATAGCTTTGATAGGCATGTGTGTCTACACGGATACCTGGTCCACCAGGCATATGGAAAGTCGTAATTCGTCCAGGAGAGGGGATGAATTTATAGGGATCTTCAGCATTGATTCGACACTCAATAGCATGGCCATGAAATTGAACTTCGTCTTGTTGAATCGGTAGCGGATAACCTGCTGCAATCCAAAGCTGGGCTTGCACGATATCAATACCAGTGATTAATTCTGTGACAGGATGTTCGACCTGTACACGCGTATTCATCTCAATAAAATAAAACTCACCGTTTTCGTACAAGAATTCAAATGTTCCTGCGCCACGATAGCCAATGCTCCGACAGGCTTCTGCACAACGTTCTCCAACACGCATAATGGCATCACGTGGAACCAGTGGAGCGGGCGCTTCTTCAATAATTTTCTGGTGACGACGTTGCATAGAGCAATCACGTTCACCTAAATAAATCGCATGCCCTTCTTCATCTGCAAGTATTTGAATTTCAATATGGCGTGGATTTTCAAGAAATTTTTCCATATAGACTTGCGGATTACCAAATGCCGTTTGGGCTTCTGTACGGGTCATGGCAACGGCACTCAATAATGCGCCTTCTGCATGCACCACACGCATTCCTCGACCGCCCCCACCCCCTGCTGCCTTAATAATGACAGGATAGCCAATGTCTCGTGCTGTTTTCAGGATTTCTTCTGGATCATCACCTAATGCGCCTTCTGAGCCAGGTACACAAGGTACGCCTGATTTGCGCATTGCATCTTTCGCGCAGACTTTGTCACCCATCAGACGAATGGTATCTGGTCGCGGTCCGATAAAAACAAAACCACTATTTTCAACCCGTTCGGCAAAGTCAGCATTTTCTGATAGAAAACCATAGCCAGGATGAATCGCTTCCGCATCGGTGACTTCTGCAGCACTAATGATTGCTGGAATATTGAGATAACTTTGTCCTGAAGGAGCAGGACCAATACAGACAGATTCATCTGCTAATTTTACATATTTTGCATCCGCATCTGCTTGAGAATGAACAACAACAGTTTTGATTCCTAATTCTCGGCAAGCCCGCTGAATACGTAATGCGATTTCCCCACGGTTGGCAATTAAAACTTTTTCAAACATAGTTTAGTTCCGTTTGATTGACTGCAATTAACCGATGACAAATAAAGGCTCACCATATTCAACGGGTTGACCATTTTCAATTAAGATAGCTTTGACAATCCCTGCTTTATCTGCTTCAATTTCATTCAATAATTTCATCGCTTCAATAATACATAAGGTGTCCCCAACACTTACGCTTTGTCCAACTTCTACAAAGGGTTTCGCGCCTGGTGCAGAAGCACGATAGAATGTCCCAACCATTGGAGAGTTTAAGACGGTTCCTTCAGGTAAGCTAGAGCTGGTATTTTCAACAATAGGCGGGGCTTCTTGCGCTGCGTTTGGTGTGACATGTGTAGTGTTTAATTGAGGTGGATATAAATAAGGAGCGGGGGCAGGTTGTGTGGTCACGCGTGTAATGCGGACTTTTTCTTCGCCTTCTGTAATTTCAAGTTCTGCAATCCCAGACTCTTGTACCAAGTCAATTAACTTCTTTAATTTTCTTAAATCCATAGTAATAAATAATCATCAAAAATAATTAATCAAATTTGAAATTAGTATTCAAGTGCAAATTGTAATGCAAGATAGTAACTTTTTTCGCCGAAACCACTGATCACACCAACCGCCACGTCACTTAAATAAGAATGATGACGAAAAGCTTCGCGTGAAAAAACATTAGAAAGATGAACTTCCACGAAAGGAATACCAACACCTAATAATGCATCACGAATCGCTACGCTTGTGTGTGTAAAAGCGGCAGGATTGATAATAATGAAATCAATTTGATTTTGGCGGGCCGCATGAATTTGTTCAATTAAGACATATTCAGCATTGCTTTGACAAGTGGTAAGTTTTGCCTCCGCTTTTTCAGCCAACACAGATAAATGCGCATTAATTAGCTCAAGTGTTGTGTGACCATACACAGCAGGCTCACGCGTACCCAAAAGATTTAAATTAGGTCCATGTAAGACAAGAATATTTTTTGCCATTTTCAGGGATAATCCATGTATTTGCTGGGAAATGTAATTATTTTAACATAAAATTTTCTTGTCGTTATGAATTATCGAGTATTTATTGCTGCTCTGCACAAAAATATTCACCCTAAAAAAAAGCTTCAAAAAAAGCAATCTTTCATAAAACGATAATAAAATCTAAATATAATCAGAAAATGGCAATAAATTTAATTTTTTATCTTTTTAAGTAAATTTTTTCTAAAAGGCTTGACAGCTCATAAAAAAAAAAGACACAATATAAACAGATCGAGCAATAAAAATAAAAATAAAATCGATATGATAGGAATCTGAACAAAGCAATAGTGAAGTCAAATCTATATGTTGCTCACCACATTTGATTAATTCAAAAAACATCACTTTCCAAAGTGAGGAGGAGTTTTTATGTCAGGTGCAATCGAATCTGTATTAAAAGAAAATCGTATTTTTCCCCCATCAGAAGAATTTTTAGCCCAAGCGAACGTCAAGGGCATGGAAGGCTATAATGCATTGTGTGCTGAAGCTGAAAAAGATTACACAGGCTTTTGGGGTAAATTAGCAAAAGAAAACATTGCATGGTTTAAAGATTTTACAGAAGTTTTGGATGAATCCAATGCCCCGTTTTATAAATGGTTTTATGATGGTGAGTTAAACGTTTCTTATAATTGTTTAGATCGTCATCTTGAAACAAAAGGCGACAAAGTTGCGATCATTTTTGAGGCGGATAGTGGGGATGTCACAAAAGTCACATACAAAGAGCTTTATCACAAAGTATGTCAATTTGCAAATGGCTTAAAATCCTTGGGTGTGCAAAAAGGAGATCGCGTTGTCATTTACTTGCCAATGAGCGTAGAAGCGGTTGTAGCGATGCAAGCTTGCGTTCGTTTGGGAGCAATTCATTCAGTGGTGTTCGGTGGATTCTCAGCGAAAAGCTTGCATGAGCGTGTTGTTGATGCTCAAGCCAAATTAATTATTACAGCAGATGGTCAATTCCGTGGTGGCCGCAATATTCCATTAAAACCCGCAGTAGATGAGGCCTTGAGTTTAGAAGGCTCTGAATGCATCCAAAATGTCGTTGTTTATCAACGGACAAAAGGTGAAGTGGTTTGGGGTGAACGGGATCTGTGGTGGCATGATGTTGTGGCGGGCAAAGAAGAAGAATGTCCCGCAGAGCCTATGAACGCAGAAGATCCACTCTTTATTTTGTATACTTCTGGTTCAACTGGAAAACCAAAAGGCGTACAACATTCAACTGGAGGTTATTTACTTGGCGCGATTATGAGTTTGCGTTGGGTTTTTGACTACAAAGAAAGTGATATTTTCTGGTGTACAGCGGATGTGGGTTGGATTACAGGACATACTTATGTTGCTTATGGCCCGTTAGCGGTAGGGGCGACTGAAGTAATTTTTGAAGGGGTGCCTACTTATCCAGATGCTGGGCGTTTCTGGAAAATGATTCAAGATCATAAAGTCACAACGTTCTATACTGCGCCAACAGCTATTCGTTCCTTAATTAAATTAGGTGGCGATTTACCAGATCAATATGATTTATCCAGCTTGCGTTTATTAGGTAGTGTGGGTGAACCAATCAATCCTGAAGCATGGATGTGGTATTACGAAAAAATTGGTGGCAGCCGTTGCCCAATTGTTGACACATGGTGGCAAACTGAAACAGGTTCAAATATGATCGCGCCATTACCAGGAGCGGTTGCAACAAAACCAGGTTCTTGCACATTACCATTGCCAGGGATTATGGCAGATGTTGTGGATGAAAATGCCCAATCTACAGAATTAGGAACAGGTGGTTACTTAGTGATCAAACGTCCTTTCCCATCTCAATTACGAACCATTTGGAATGATCCAGATCGTTTCAAAACAAGTTATTTCCCACCTGATTTTGCCGGATTCTACTTGGCTGGGGATTCTGCCCATCGTGATTTAGACGGCTATACATGGATTATGGGTCGGATTGATGATGTCTTGAACGTTTCTGGTCACCGTTTAGGAACGATGGAAATTGAATCTGCATTAGTAGCTCATGAATTAGTGGCAGAAGCAGCAGTTGTAGGTAAACCACATGATGTGAAAGGGGAATCTATTGTTGCTTATGTAGTCTTGAAAGGTGTCCGTCCTGAAGGCGATGGTGCCAAAGAAATCGCTGATAAATTGCGTTCTTGGGTTGCTCAAGAGATTGGACCGATTGCAAAACCTGACGAAATTCGCTTCGGTGAAAACTTACCTAAAACACGCTCTGGTAAAATTATGCGTCGTTTGCTTCGTTCTTTGGCACGTGGCGAAGAAATCAAATCAGATGTTTCTACTTTAGAAAATCCAGGGATTTTAGATCAACTGAAATCTTCAGGAAGTTAATTTTTACTAAAATAATAGAATAAGAATCTTAAGTTATTTTTGATATATCAATAAGGATCATGCAAATGCATGATCCTTTTTTTTTAGACATAAAATTTGTAAAATGGCATGATTTTTGAATACTTTTTAGAAAAATTGGGCAGGTAATACACGAGAAGTGCTAGACGAAAATAAAAATTAATGTTATTTAATAAAAAACAAACAAAAATAAAAAGGATTAAAAAATGTTATGGTTAACCAAAATGTCAATTCGGATGAAATTAACTTTATCTGTGACATTGATTACATTAATTGGATTAATACTAACAGTCAGTGTGATTGTGAAGCAAGGGAAAGAATCCTTGCAAGATATCACGTTTCAACATGCTGAGATCACGGCTCATAAGGAAGCTGTTGAAGTCGAGGCTTATTTAAATCATGGAATGGAAATTGCGCGGGGAATTGCCCGAGATTTTGAGATTTTAAAACAAAATCATATTATTAATCGTGCGTTATACAATCAAATTTTGATTCGTGCATTGAAATCCAATCCTGATTTTATTGCAGCCTGGACGATTTGGGAACCCAATGCCCTTGATCAAAATGATGCGGCATATATAGGTCAACAGGGTACGGATCCAAAAGATGGACGTTATATTCCCTACTTTAATCGCAAAACAGCAGATGGAAGTATTGCATTAGATACAGCTGTTGATAAACCAGAAGATTATCAAGCGGATTTTTACGGGGGTGTAAAAGCAACACAAAAGGAAGTGATTGCAAAGCCGGCTTCTTATATGATTAATGGTCAACCCACGCTCTTAAGTGGCTTAATTGTGCCATTAATTATTAATAATCAATTTGTTGGTGTGGTAGGCATTGATATTGATTTAAATGCTTTGCAAAAAAAATTAGCGAAAATTCACTTGTATGATAAAGGATTTGTGACATTAATTGCACATGATGGAACGCGGGTCACATGGCATGATCCTCAAAAAATTGGAAAGCCTTTTGAAGAAAGTTCAAAATTACCCCATCCCTTAATTCAAAAGGTAAAAGATAAAATCCAAAGTGGGGAAAAATATCATTTACGTATTCCGGAAATTAATCGAGAATGGTATCTTAATCCTGTTTATATAGGCAATACACAAACTCCATGGGGATTAGTAGGTGCTTTTCCATTAGATATTGTGACTAAAAAAAGTGATTATTTAATTCAATTAGGTATGGTTTTGAGCGCAGGAACTCTTTTTTTTCTAGTCGGATTAATTAGTATTAGTTTATACTTTTTTGTGAATAAGCCATTATCTAAATTGATTTTTAAAATTAAAGATGCCAGTCAAAATGGTAAATTTGATGTCGATTTTAGAGTGCATCAAAAAGATGAAATAGGAGAATTAACACAGCATTTGCATATTATGGTTTCTGTTTTATCTTCTGGATTAGAAGAAATTAAACAAATGATGCAGTGCCTATCTCAGGGTGATTTAACACAAAAAATGTCTAAAAAATACGTTGGCGATTTAGCGGTGGTTTCACGAGATGCTAATAGCGCTATTGAAGCATTATCTGTATTAATTACACATTTAAAATTGAACGTCACACAAATGTATCAAATTGCATATGAAGTGTCGCAAGGCAATGAATCACTTTCAACGCGGACAAATGAACAAGCGCGCTGTGTTGAAAATGCAACAGATAAAATAAATAAAATGCGGGAACAGATTGCGCAAAACGTTCAGTCTGCTGAGCAGATTAATAAAATTATTATAGAAATGGTCACGCTGGTTCAAAAAGGGCGGGTTTCAACGGATCAAACGGTGCAGGCTGTGGAAGAAATTGCCATGCGTGCTCAAAGTATTGCGCATATTACAAATCTGATTGATGAAATAGCTGAACAGACAAATTTGTTAGCCTTAAATGCTTCAATTGAATCTGCGCGCGCGGGCGAAGCGGGGCGGGGGTTTGCTGTTGTTGCAAGTGAGGTGCGGGCTTTAGCACAGCGCTCTGCAAAAGCGGCCAAGGAAATAAAAGGATTGACACAACGTTCAGTGGAGAAAGTCGCAGAAGGTCAAACATTAATCCATCATACAGAAATAATTAGTCATGAGATGGAAAAAACAATTGGAGTGGTCTCTAATTTTATGTCTGAAATTTTGAATGCGTCGCGTAATCAAAACGAAAATGCCCATGAAATCGGAAACATGATGCAATCTATTCAAGATATGACGACTCAAAATGATATTTTAGTAGAACGACTTAATCAGTTGGGTAATGCGCTCGAAACCCAATCGCAAGATGTCACGCAATCTATTGCAACGTTTAAGGTAATGACAAACTAAGGGAAGAGAATGAAAAGAGGAGGTGGCGAGCCCGACCCACGGCACTTGTCGACAATGACATGGCTGCTTCCTTCCGGACCTGACCTGGTGTGCCATTTAACAATGCGTGGAGACCCGCCATTGTATTGGCGAAACACCAAAAAACTGGCGGAAAGAGCGGGATTCGAACCCGCGGTACGGTATTACCGTACACACGCTTTCCAGGCGTGCACCTTCAACCACTCGGTCACCTTTCCGTATTATTTGGAAACAACGTTTCAAATATGAGAAGCGTATTATAGCATATTTTTGCTCAATGTCAAGTAAATTTAGCGAATTGGCCAATCCAGTGCTTTCCCTAATTCATTTTTTGGAATGTGAGAATCAAACAAAATAGATGTAGGCATTTCATAAGCGTGTAATCGTGTTTGTATCCATTGTCTAAAATGATCATGAAACGCTTGTTTTTCTTGGAGGGCGGGATCTTTTAAGACAATGCGAGCTTTTAATAGATGTTGAACATGGTCTGATCGTACAACACATTCTTTAATATCAGGATGTTGCTCAAAAACATATTCAATATGCTCAGGATAAACGCAATGTTGGTCTATATAAATTGCTGTATCAATGCGTTTTCCCACCCAAAAATGTTGGTTATCTTCCCAAATTAATTGATTAGATAAACGATAGGATAAGATTGTCCCATTTTGACAATATCGAAGTAGATAATTTGATTGCGGATCGTGCTGCCAGTAGGGAAAAAGTCGATAGGGATCATTGAAATGATCACGATAACCGACACATCCCGTTTTAGTAGAAATATAAAAATCTGTGAAATATTGCAATTCAAGTGTTTGTAAAGTAGAAATAATTTCGGGTCGACAAGGAGCGATGGCACTGATCCCATGCGTTTGTTTTGGAAATGAAAGAAAAGTGAGACAGATAGTTTTCCAAATAGTTGGGGTGCCAATAATTAAATCACTGGTTTGAAATTTAATCGAAGCGAGTTGTTTTATAGAACTTTCAATAACGGCAATGTCCAAAAACTTAGGCAAGATAATTGTGAATAAAAAACCATAAAAATGATGACAAGGCACAAAACTAATAATTCGTTTTGAGTCAGAAAGCATTTGAATAAGGAAGCTAACTTCTTGTGTGAAAAAAAGCAGAGTGTGCTCATAGTGTTCTACTAAATCAACACTACCTGATGATGAAAAAGTCAGTGCAGTTTTATTCCAGTGTATTTGAATAAAATCAATCCATTGTTTTAATGTAGATAATTTTAAGAAAATCTCGTCTGAAAGGGGAATATGAATTTGAAAAAATCTTTGTATTGCATTAGTTAGGCGAATCTGTTCAGTAAAATTAATATTTAAATATTGGATAAAATTAGTGTGCTTCTCCCAATTTAATTCAGTAAAATTGTTTGAATCAATATAACGGCTTTGGGAGAGCTCAGCAATAATAATATGCTTGATTATCCGAAAAAAATCTGTTTCTGTTAAGTCAATCATAGAAGAAAAGTTCTGATGAAAAAAGCCTTTTGCTTTTTTTCTTTTAAAAAAAAATTGATGAAACTTAATAAATTACACCAAATTTAAGGGTAAATAATTTAATAAAAACTGAATTGTAAGCTTCTATTTTATATAAAAAATAACTTGTTTAACAATAAAGATAGATTACTTAATATGAAATATGATACACATTCCTGTAAACGATGTCATTAGTTAAAAATGTCTGCTAAGCAAGTGGTTATTAAAATCATTCGAAAAAATTTAATAGTTATTGATTAACATACTGATGTCATAAGTAAATGTGTTATAATTCTGGACAAAATAAATGCTGATAGCTAGATAAATACGCTAAATGAAATAAATATAAGAAAAATAGGGAAAGATAGTGTGTTTTGACGGGCTTTTAAAGATTTTTTTATTAAAAAAAACTGAACTCAAAATGCGATTTTGGTTTTTTTTAATGTAATAAAAACAGTTATAATGTTATTTTTATTTGTAATAATAAAAATAATTATAATCGTTAAAAATACTGTAAATGTCCCTAAACGATATGTTGTATTTTTAATAATAATACAAAAACATATTTTTGGTCTGCGACGTTGTTTCCCTAAAATGATAGGTCAGATATAAGATTCAGTAAAAAAAAATTACTGTAGAATGATAAAATATAGAAAGTAATCTCATCTTCACGTGAAGATTGGAAGGCTCGGCATAGGGTAGGCACCGTGACGAGCAGTGCGTGATGAATAAAAAAATAAATGTTTTGAGAAGAGCAAAGCAGATATTTAGCATGTTTTTATTCATCAACATATGTGGGTTAATTTCAAAAAAATGGTTATCTAAATTTTATTGGAAATTAACTATTATTATAGTCACCATTTTAATCTATCCAAATTTTTTATTGAAACACTATGGACACTCAAACAAAAGAAATTATTATTCAAGGTCTTACGAGTAGTGGTAGAACATTTCGTCCAAGCGACTGGGCAGAACGACTTTCTGGGGCATTGTCTAGCTTCGGGACAGATCAGCGTATGCGGTATTCTCCGTATGTGCGGCCTATGACACTAAAAGGGATAAAATGCGTTGTTGTTGATATGCGCCTAAAAGATTCTCAACCACGTGCATATAACTTCTTAATAGGGTTTGCCCGCGATAATGATTTACAAGTAATTGATGAACAAGTTTCTTAGGATTATAAAGAGAACCAAGGAGGATAAAAGCGCGATAGAGCATAGACACATCGACTTTTCCAAGCGCAATGTGTGTGTTCTATACAACGCTTCATTATAAAATTTGACAAGAATAAAAAGCGGAGAACGCCAAGCACTTTCTGAGTCTAGCGAAATAAAATATATGCATTTATTCCTAAGAACCAAGTGTAAAAAATAAAATTAGGTGAATAAACGCATTATTTTTTTGCCGCTTCGCGCAAAATTTTTTGTGATGAGCTGGCTCAATCAATCTAAGTATCCAGTTTTCAAAAGACAAATAAAAAAAGAGAAGTAATATTTAGTTACCAAATTCATGTTATGTCTTGAAAAATTTTAAAATAGAGTTTGGTATTTATACATCAAAAGTGTGTAAATAAAATATGCATTTTTTTATCCATAGTGCATGAAATTGAATCAGAGACAATAAAAATATGCTCATTTATCTTCGTGAATTGAAACGTCATAAAAAGGCGTTTCAATTATTTTTTATGTTTTTTCGTCATCAATATATTTTATTTTTTATTTGAAATGACATTACAAGCTTTAATTCTTTTTGGACATGGTTCACGTGATGCCCGTTGGGTTGAACCGCTCTTACAATTTCAATCTATTTTACAAGGGATGTTGAAAGAACATTGGCAAATAGAACTTGCCTTTTTAGAATTTATGACACCTAATTTAGAACAATGTTTAAATCATTTTCTTGAAAAAACAGCCATCAGAAAGATCTCCATTTTGCCGATGTTTATTGGAATGGGACAGCATTTACGCCATGATTTACCGCTTCTTTTAGAAAAATTATCTCAACAATATCCACAATTAGAATTACAGCTTTTAACCAGTTTTGGGGAAAACACCTCGCTTTTACAGGCGGCGGCTTGTGCGTTAAGTTCTCAACTCCATTCATCACAATAATCTTTATTATATCCGCGCTTATCATCTATGTCGCTTTTCTTGCATCCAACAACTTTACTTTGCTTGTGGGGTGTCTTTGTTTTTTCTCTTTCTCTTTTATCAATTCAATTGCAATTATTACTTGTCTTAATTTCCTTTGGGATATTATTTTATTTTAAACAATCACCCTTAAAAAGCATAAAACAAAGCCGTTATTTTTTAGGTATGATTTTTCTTGTGAATATTCTCACTAGTTCTGGTGATTGGCAAATAAGTTTATACAGTGGATTAATACAAAGTATTCGTTTCTTAAATATGGCAATAAGTATTCATATTTTATTATTGTTATTAACAAAAGAAATGTTGTTGATGGGGTTATATTATTTATTTTATCCACTGCGTTTTTTGCAAATTCATTCTGATATCTTAGTGATGCGTTTGTGGCTGACATTACAGTATTTTGAAAAATTTATTGCAGAAAAACAACAATATTCGGTTTCTGATTGGCATTTATTGCTGCAATATTTCATTCAAAAAGAGAGTGCTCAAAAGTGTGAAATTTATTTGCCTTCGAAAAAGTTTCACTTTTTGGATAAATTCATTTTTCTAATCATAATTAGCTTTATAATTTTTTATATTACGTATAAAATAATTTGATTTTGTTATATTCAATTTCTTTTCGTTATAAAAAATTGTTGTAAATATAGATGTGATTGCAGACTTTTTTCTATCTAAAATTATTGTTTCTTCACAATTATTGGATACATATTACAAAATATGAAAATAAACTTAAGAGTTAAATTGTTATTAACAGTCAGCTTAATTTCATTATTGGGATTTGGGTTAACGGTTTTTATGATTAGTCGGGATGTGTCGCAGTTTATGCTCACATTTGCGCTTCAGGATACAAAAGAAATCGCGCGCCATTATGCTGCTGAGGTGGACGGGGAATTAGACAGTATTATGTCTGTTCCACGTACAATTGCTAGTTTTTTTGAATCTGAAATTAAAGATAAAAAAATTGATCGAGATATGGCTGATCATGTGTTACGCAATATTTTAGATAAAAATAAACAATTGCTAGCTACATGGATCTGTTTTGAACCGAATGCTTTTGATGGGAAAGATGCAGAATTTGTTGGAAAAGCAGGAACAGATAAGACAGGGCGTTATATTCCTTACTGGAACCGTGCGTCAGGAGAAATCAAGTTAGAGCCGCTTGTGGATTATGAAAAAGAAACAAGTGCGGGAGATTATTATAATTTGCCCCGAAAGTTGAAACGTGAGGTCGCAATTGATGCTTATGACTATCCCATTTCTGGAGTCAATGTTTTAATTACAAGCTTGACTATTCCTGTCTTTTTGGATGGGCAAGTGATTGGTGTGGCAGGGATTGATCTTGCTTTAGCAGATATTCAGAAAAAATTGCAGCAATTGCATCCTTATGAAACAGGTACGGTAGAATTGCTTTCAAGTACAGGTAGTTTTGTTTCGCATCATGATTCTAAAATGATTGGGAAAGACATTACTGTTGCCTATCCCAATATTACAGGCATTAAAGAAGTCATTCAAAAAAATAGTGAATATTATTTCACAGATGAAAAAACCAATCGATTGCATGTTTTTATTCCTATTCATGTAGGGAAGAATCAATCAGCATGGTTCGTCATGGTCACAATTCCTATGGAAGAAATGATGAAACATGTTGTTAAAGTACGACAAAATGCAATGATTATGGGTTTAATTGCCACTGTTGTGATTATTATTGTTTTATTATTATTTATTCATTCATTGGTTACAAATCCGCTTTCTATTGTGGTCTCACATATTAAAAATATTGTCGATCGATGTGATTTTTCATTAACAATTCCTATAAAGCGTCATGATGAAATTGGTAAAGCTGTTTCTTCAATTAATCATTTAATTGAAACAAATAAACAGGCGATTAATAGTATTAATTCTATTATGGGAAGTGTTTCAAGGGGTGATTTAAGCCAAAGGATCAATCATGAATTTAGCGGTGATTTTCATGTATTAAAAACGAATATTAATTCTTCGTTGGATCGTTTTGCGAGTATCTTGCAACAAGTCACAGATAGTACTTATCGCATTGCAACAACGGTGTTACAAACAAGTCGGGCGATTGATCAAGTTGCCCACGGATCAAATTCGCAATTAGAAACAATTTCTGAGGTCGTGCGTTCTATCAGTGAAAGTGCGCAGGCTATTTCTAGCGTACAACAAAGTATGGAAAAAGCGCGGGAAAATGCGGCCTCGACGGCATCATTAACTGATCATGGTCAGGCAGAAATGCAACAAATGGTGCAAGTGGTTAACCAAATTGCAGAGAACAGCGAACAAATTAATCGTATTACCAATGTGATTGGGGAAATTGCAGAAAAAACAAATTTATTGGCGTTGAATGCGGCCATTGAGTCGGCACGGGCTGGGGAAACAGGCCGCGGTTTTGCAGTGGTGGCAGACGAAGTCCGAAAATTAGCAGAAGGTTCGGCCGCCCAAGTGAGCGGAATTGTAACTTTAGTTAATCATGCAGTTGAAAAGGCGCAAGTTAGTGTGAATATTGCTGAAACAGTAAGTGGTGAAATTTCACAAATTACAGAAGCCGTTCATGCCAATCAAGTTCTTTTCCAAGAAGTCATTTCTGCGGTCACACAACAAAAACGGGCTATTTTGCTTCTTGAAGAAAGTGCGGGGCAATTACGGTCGATTGCAGAAAATAATGCAAGCGCGGCGGAAGAAGTTGCCTCGACTGCAATAGAATTATCAAAAGTCGCAGAAAGCACACGTTCACAATTAGAAACCTTTAAGTTTTAAGTATTATCAGCATTAAAAAGCCCCATCAAAGGGGCTTTATTTTTAAATCATTTGATGTGGTTTCAGAAAATTAGGCGGCATTCTCAAATAAGATTTTCCATTGACCATTTTCTTTATGCCAGTACTGACGTTTGCGCATTTGTTGATTTAAGTTGTTACTTTTGTAATCTTGCCAAAAAGTCACGACGATTAAATCTTTATTATTTGGATATTCAAAAACGCTTAGTTGAGAAAGCTTGACATCAATAAAAGTCTTGGTCGCATTGACTGCCACTTTCTGTTTTGCAAAGTTATAAAAATCTTGTCCATTTTGACGGTATTGAGTGGAATAATAGCTCAGATATTTTGTGACATCTCGGGATGCCCAATCTTTGCGCCAATTTTCTACTTCTGTCAAAATTTCTTTTTCAAGAGGATGCTCTGTTTGTGGATCAGCCCATTCGATTTTGTCGCTAATAATAACAGGGGTTGTCCCAATTTGAAGCATTTGCCGAATGTTTTTTAAATCATCGTTAGTGACAACAACACAACCATTGCTGGCGCGGGGAGGACGACTATATGTGTCGCTAGGCGTACCATGTAGCCAAATCCCATGTCCGGTCCGGCCATGTTGTTTGTCCCATTCATTAGGATAATTTAACGGATAAGCCCCATCCCCATAAAGATCCGCGAGTTTATTTTTGGGGAGATTCGCGACCACAAAATAGACACCAATTGGGGTACGTTGATCCCCTTCCCGTAATTTATCTACGCCATTTTTACCTACCGTCATGTAGTAATCACTATGGTAATAGGCAGTCCCATTTTTATTTTCAAAAAGATACAGACGCGATTCACTACTATCTGCGACGAGCAAATAACGTTGTTCTGGCTGTAAATGTACCAGATAACGGGGCACTTTTCCAATAGGAATTGTTTGCGTATAACGTTTTAGACGACTTAATGCCTCTGCCCGAAGATCATCAACTTGTTCAGAATGGGCATATTCTCCCCCCATTGCTTGAATAGGTTGGGATTGTGCCAGTAACAAATCTGCTTTAATCAATTGTGCTAATCGATAATTGGGGCTCATTTCTAACAAACTTTCTGTTGCATGAAGCGCTTCACCCAACTGATTTTTTTTAATTAAATCAAAAATTTTTACTAAAGCTAACTCGATTTTCTTTGAGTCTACAGCCTCTTTAGATTGAGAAAGAGGGCGGGCGGAAGACGTTTCAGGGCGAATCATAGATTGCGCATAGGCACTCCCTACAGATTCTAAACCAGATTGTCCAACAAAATTACTTGTTGAATCAGGCTTGCTTTCGGAGCGACCGCCATCGTTCACATATCCTGCTGCTATCCATGTGATGCCAAATAGACATGCTGCTGCCATTGGATAGCGATATTTGTATAAACCACTAGCCACCAGTTCGTTCCTCTTGAATTTGCCATTTGTTTTGTTTATTCCGCTCTAACACTAATGTTTTCGCGGTTGTGTTATGTAAATGATCCGAACTATAATACTGTCTAAAAGAGATCATTACTTTCTTGTCAGAAAGCGGTTTAACTTTAATATTTTCCAGACGAACTTGAATTGATTTTGGGCGAATAATCCGATCTCGTCGTTGACTCTCCCACTGTTTGCGGGATGTATTTCCTGGAGGATTAAACGATGCGCCATAATACCCTAAATAGCCATTCACGTTTTTAGACGACCACGCAGCGGCCCAACCTTTTGCCGTTTCTACTGCTTCTTTTTCTGTCTCGCCTGTTCCATTTGTTGGAGGCGTCCCATTGTTATTGTTTGTTCCCACCGTTTTGTTGGGCAAACTTAATTTAAGCTCTTCCCCATTTAAAGCTGTAGCGGGTTTTTTGGGGGGTTCCACAGTCGTTGCGGCTACAGGAGGCTTGGGTGTGGCGACCACTTTCGGCGGATGGACAGGCGTATTTTGCGCGAGCGTTGTCACAACACGCGGCGGCGTACTCACTGAATGTTTTGCCGTTTGTGGACTTTGTGCATTTGGGATAGCAGAAGAAACTTCACGAACAAGAACCAATTTCGCTGGTTTAATACTATTTGCTTTCTCTTTATCTAATTGTAACGCTTTATTGTAAGCAACGCTTGCTAAATAAGAATAAATATTAGATAAATTATCGTGAGCAGCAGAATAAGCGGGATGCGTCTTGATAGCGAGCTCCAACGCATAACGAGCTTTATTATATTGGCCGGCGCTTGCATAAAGTACTGCAAGATTGTTATAAGGTTCGGGAACGGTCGGAAAATCTTGAGTCAACTGATAAAATACTTGAATCGCCTCTTGTGTCTTGCCTTGTTCAGAAAGAATAAGACCTTTTGTAAAACGGCCTTCCAAATTGCGAGGATTTTGTCTGACATAATTCTCTATTTTTTCAAAGGCTTGTGTGTAATTGCCTTGTTTCATGTAGCTATTCGCGTCTGCTAGGTCGTCCGCATAGACCATACTCAAAGAATTTAATATCAGTCCAGTGAGAAGCAATGTTTTAAGTAAGTGCTGTTTCATTATGCAAAAGAAATAAGAAGATTATAGTTGAAAACAAAAACATTGTGTGTTATCTAGTAAGATTAATTTTTTCGTGATTAATTATTGTATCAGAGTCGTGCTTACTATTATGTCTGTTAAAACTCGTTTCGCACCAAGCCCAACTGGCTTGGTTCATTTTGGAAATATTCGTACAGCTTTATTTAACGCCTTATTTGCACGTAAACATCAAGGCACTTTTTTGTTACGGATCGAAGATACTGATTTAGAGCGTAGCCAAGATCAATATACTCAAGCGTTAAAAGAAGATCTTGTCTGGCTAGGTTTAGATTGGCAAGAAGGTCCTGCATTTTCTGACAATCAGCATGGGCAGTATCATCAATCAGAACGAACGGCCATTTACGAGCAGTACTTAAACCAATTGATTGAAAAAGGCTATGTTTATCCTTGTTTTTGTACTCCTGTTGAGCTTGAAATTTCTCGAAAAGTTCAAGCCGCTTCTGGAAAGCCACCCCGTTATAGCGGGAAATGTACCCATTTAAAAACAGAAGAAGCCGCGGCCAAAAAGGCACAAGGTTTGCCTTACACCTTACGTTTTCGTATGCCCAAAAGTCAACAGATTATATTTAATGATCTTGTTCGTGGGACACAAAAATTCAATTCTGATGAAATTGGCGATTTTATTATCCGTCGCTCTGACGGCACGTTTGCTTTTTTCTTTGTGAATGCCGTCGATGATGCGCTGATGCAGGTATCGCACGTTCTGCGGGGCGAAGATCATCTGACAAATACACCCCGTCAAATTGCTATTTTAGAAGCATTAGGTTTGCCTATTCCAACTTATGGGCATATTTCTCTTATTGTGGATCAAAAAGGGGCGCCTCTTTCCAAACGTAATGGAAGTCTTTCAATTCAAGAATTACGTGCGTTAGGTTTTTTCCCAATAGCGATTAATAATTATTTAGCACGATTAGGGCATCATTACGCAGATAATCGTTTACTTTCTTTAGATGATTTATCGAATCAATTTGAAAGTGAACATTTGGGTCGTGCGCCTGCCTGTTATGATCGAACTCAATTAGATTATTGGCAAGGGTTAGCATTGCAACAAGCTTCTAATGAAACGGTGTTAGTCTGGTTAAAAAATCATATAGACACGATTGCGTGGGCAAAAATCCCCGATTCAGACCAAAATGCGTTTGTTCAAGCGCTTCGTGCCAATATTACTCAACCACACGAAATCCTTCCATGGATTGATGTTGTCTATGACGCGCTTCCTATTCTTTCTGATGAAGGACAAACAGTACTTCAAAATACGGCGTCATCTTTTTTTGCGCAGGCTATAGCAATCTTGCAAGCTCAAAATGTAGTCGATTATAAAACATTTACGCAAAATCTGAAACAAGCGACACAAACAAGCGGGAAAAATCTTTTTATGCCATTGCGTGTTGCCTTGACAGGACAAACCCACGGCCCAGAAATGAGCCAACTGTTAACGTTAATTGGACAAGAAAAAGCATTAAAACGTTTAGCACACGTTCAGCAGTTTGCAAAAGCCTAATATTTTTGAAATTGCAGGGAGGGATCTCCCACGGTCTGACGGAAAATAAGGTAAAATAGAGGTTAGTTTGTCCAAATATCATTAATAATATTTATAACATGTTGATGACATAGAGGAATGCCAATGGAACGTGAATCAATGGAATATGATGTCGTGGTGGTTGGCGCTGGTCCTGCTGGATTAACAGCGGCGATTCGTTTGCGCCAATTAGCGATAGAACATGGGGAAGAATTAAGCGTTTGTGTACTAGAAAAAGGCTCAGAAGTAGGAGCGCATATTCTTTCTGGTGCTGTGTTAGAACCACGTGCTTTAAATGAATTATTCCCAGATTGGAAAGAGCGTGGTGCGCCTCTAAACACACCAGCAAAAAAAGATAGTTTTTTATATTTAACAAAAGAAACACACATTCAGTTACCTACGCCGCCTCAAATGCATAATGATGGAAATTATATTATTAGCTTGGGGAATTTCTGTCGTTGGTTAGGACAACAAGCAGAAGAGTTAGGGGTTGAGATTTATCCAGGTTTTGCAGCGGCGCAAGTGTTATTTACACCAGATGGCAAAAAAGTGCGGGGTGTATTAACAGGAGATGTTGGGATTGGTAAAGATGGCGAACCTACTGATAATTTCCAACCAGGAATGGAACTCCTCGCTAAGCAAACAATTTTCGCAGAAGGCTGTCGCGGTTCTTTAACAAAAGCATTGTTTGAAAGATTTGATTTACGAAAAGGCGTCGATCCTCAAACTTATGGGATTGGTATTAAAGAATTATGGGAAATTGATCCAGCAAAACATAAACAAGGCGCGATTACACATACGGTTGGTTGGCCATTGGATGGCGACACATACGGTGGTTCTTTCTTATATCATTTGGAAAATAACCAAGTTGCAGTCGGGTTTGTAGTGGGCTTAGACTATCAAAATCCGCATTTAAGTCCTTATGAAGAGTTTCAACGCTTTAAGACGCATCCAAGTATTCGCGGAATTTTTGAAGGCGGCCGTCGCCTTTCTTATGGCGCGCGGGCTTTAAACGAAGGCGGTTTTCAATCTTTGCCTAAGTTAACTTTCTCGGGTGGTATTTTAATTGGGGATACGGCAGGTTTCTTAAATGTTCCTAAAGTTAAGGGGACACATACTTCCATGAAATCTGCATTGGTCGCGGCTGAGGCTCTATTTGAGCATTTGCGTTCAGTTGATCCCACCGCAGAAAATACGCATTATCCTGAAAAATTAAAAGAAAGTTGGGTGTGGGAAGAATTGTATGAATCTCGCAATATTCGTCCTGCTTTCCGTTGGGGATTATGGCCGGGCATGATTTATAGTGCGATTGACACTTATATTTTACGGGGGTATGCACCCTGGACGCTCCGACATCATCATGATCATACACAGCTTAAAAAAGCGTGGGAAGCACCACGGATTGACTATCCTAAACCAGATGGGAAATTGACTTTTGATCGCCTTTCTTCCGTGTTTATTTCAAATGCGAATCATGAAGAAAATCAACCTGCGCACTTACGGTTGAAAGATCAAAATGTTCCAGTTCAAGTCAATTTGGCTTTATATGAAGCTCCTGAACAGCGTTATTGTCCAGCAGGTGTGTATGAAATTGTACGAGATGATGCAGGATTGAATCCACGATTACAAATTAATGCCCAAAATTGCGTGCATTGTAAGACATGTGATATTAAGGATCCCACGCAAAATATTAATTGGACAACCCCAGAAGGGGGAGGTGGTCCAAATTATCCAAATATGTAATCACCTTCATCGTGCTTTTTAAAAAAGACAATGCTTTTCACATGGATGAGAAGCATTGGCTTTTTCTCTTATTTTCTTCAATTAATTTTCTTCTGAATAGTTCGTTTTATGTCTGTATTAGTCACAGGAGTTGCGGGTTTTATTGGAATGCATACTGCGCGGGCATTATTGGCGCAAGGGCAAACGGTTATTGGGATTGATAATCTCAATGATTATTACAGTCCAACTCTCAAAAAAGATCGGTTAGCACAATTAGCCTCCTTACCACAATTTCATTTTCAATTGTTAGATATGACTGATAATGAAGCACTTTCAATATTATTCAAGCAATATAATATTAAAAAAGTGATTCATTTGGCCGCCCAGCCGGGTGTGCGTTATTCGTTACAAAATCCACATATTTATATTCAATATAATATTGTTGCTTTTTTGAATTTATTAGAAGCGTGTCGTCATTTTCAAGTGGAACATTGCGTTTATGCCAGCAGTTCAAGCGTGTATGGCGACACAAATGATGTTCCATTTCAGGTGACACAAAATACGGATCATCCTATCAGTTTATATGCGGCTACAAAAAAATCAAATGAGCTCATGGCGCATAGTTATAGTCATTTATACCAATTGCGTCTAACAGGATTGCGGTTTTTTACGGTGTATGGGCCATGGGGCCGACCGGATATGTCGCCAATTTTATTTGCGGATGCCATTTCTCAAGGAAAATCGATTAAAGTTTTCAATCACGGGCAATTAGAGCGGGATTTTACTTATATTGATGATATTGTAGAAGGCGTGGTTCGGATTTTAGATTACCAAAACGACAAGCTGTATAATTTATTTAATATTGGAAATAATCAGCCTGTTCAACTCATGATTTTTATTGAAACATTAGAAAAATTATTAGGTAAAGAAGCCATGAAAGAATATTTGCCTATGCAAGCGGGAGATGTACATAGTACATATGCGGATGTGAGCGCATTAACCCAAGCGGTTAATTTTTTGCCCCATACACCGCTTGAATTAGGGTTAACAAAGTTTGTCACATGGTATCGAGATTATTATCAATCATGTTAAAAAAAGCCCCGGATTAAAGGGGCTTTTTTTTTGAAGATTAACTTTTTGCTTCTTGATTAAGCATGACCTTAATGGTTGCTTTTTGCCGAATTGATTTAAGATATGTTTCCCAAATACTTTGAGCAAGGAACTGACGGAATTGGGTTTGATAATACTGGCGTCGATCGTCTGTAATCGCAGTGAGTGGAATCACTTTATTGACCTTAATTAGGGTAATGCCCCCATTGGCGCCTTCCCCCGTGAGATAAGCTGGCATTTTAGGGGGGGCAACTTGGAAAATTGCTTTCGCCGTTTTATCATTGATTCCTGCGACCATCATGCGTTGGCGTGAAAAACCTTGTGGTTCGTTCCATTGAAGATCTGCGACAGTCTCGCCTTTTTCCAAACGTGTAATGGTTTCTTTTGCATAATCCATCGCGCGTTTTTGGGCTAACTCTGTTTGTACCATTTTGAATACATCGGTTTTGACTTCAGAAAGGGGGCGTTGACGAGCAGGTTGTTGTTCTGACACTCGCGCTGAAATTAAGGTATTCGGCCCGACTTCAATCGCAGGGGTATTGCGTTTATTTTTTAACACATCATCTGTGAAGACTGCATCTAACAATTTTTTATTGCCCAATACACCTGGAAGGGGATTTTTTTGATTCATCCATTCACTATGTGTTACGGTCAATTTAAACTTATCAGCAACCGGTTGCAAACTAGCGGATTGTTCATATGCAATCGTGTTAAATTCTTCCGCAAGCTTGCTAAATTGTTCATTTGCTTTTTTCAGCATCATTTCTTTTTGCAATTGATCTTTGATTTTTTCAAAGGTCATTTGTGCCCCAGCTTTAATATTCGTGAGGTAAATAATATGATAGCCAAATTCTGTTTCAATGGGGCCCCGAATTTCGTGGGGCTTCATATTAAAAACGGCATCATCAAAAGCTTTGACCATCATTCCATGTGAAAAATAGCCTAAATCTCCACCATGTTCAGCCGAACCTGGATCTTTTGAATATTTCTTCGCCAATTCTGCAAAATGAGCAGGATTTTTTTTAACTTCTGCAAGAATACGTTCCGCTTCCGCTTTGGCATTGGGCGTATCTTTAGAAATTAAAATATGACTGGCCTGCCGTTCTTCATCGCTTTTATATTTCTCTTTCGTTTCCTCATAATATTTTTTCAATTCAGCATCGCTAATTTGAATTTGTTTTGTCAACTCTTCTGCTGAAAAAACAACATAATCAAGTTTCACCTGATGGGGTAAGGCATACTCTTTTTGATGTTTATTGTAATAATCAGAGAGTTCTTTTTCAGTAGGATGGACTTGACTGATAAAATGATCTAAATTAATAGGAGAAAAGCTAATTTCACGTTGTTCATCATTGAGACGAATAAGCAGATCCAATTGTGCTTTACTCATTTGACGGGTGTCCAATAAAGCCATTTTAATTGGATTGGTGATTAAATCTTGACGAACCAGCCCTTCAAATTGTACAGGCGTAAAGTTTTGTTGCTTTAAAACTGCTTCATAACGTTTTTGAGAAAATTCGCCGTTTTCTAAAAAAACTGGAATTTGAGCGATAAAACTAGCCACTTGTTGGTCCGAAACAGTAATGCCTTGTTTTTTAGCTTCTTGAATTAAAAGCTTTTCGTCAATCAGACGGGTTAATACTTCTTTTTTTAATTCAGCGCTTTCTAAGAAAGCAGGCGCATTCCCGCCCAACATTTGGCGTAAACGATTTTGTTCTTGTTTATATGTATTTTGAAATTCTTGTTGTGAAATAGATTCACCATTGACTTCTGCAACAGCGTTTTGATCGCCATTATGACGAACATAGGAATCAACGCCCCACAGGGCAAAAGGGACAGAAATTAAGCTCAGGAGAATTTTGGCAACTCTTCCCTGCGTATGTTTTCTAAAAAAATCTAAACTCATAATTAAAAAGCGAAAACTCAAAAAATAAAAGATAAATGCATATTAGTCAATCATAGAAGATTTTAGTTGTGTTTCTGTTCCATTAAACTTATCTAAGTCGATTATGCATAAGATTTAGTGTTAATTTCCTGTTTGAATAGAGATCAAAATCTCTCCTTTCACAGGCGGACACGGTCGAACGCACCGCGCATATACAAGACAAATTAATGTTGATTCATGTTCCTCATTTTAGTCAATCATTAGGACTGAATTTGTTTTGAGCCCAATTTGACACGTGGATCAACAAGCATGTAGGAGAAATCAGTCAAAATCAGGCCAATAATGTAAAGCACACTTCCAATAAAAACCATGGCTCGGAGCGTTGCAAAATCCTGTGCTTGAATGGCATCAAGGGTATAACTGCCTAGGCCTGGGATTGCAAAAAATGCCTCCATGATCAGACTACCCATAAAAAGAAGCGGTAACACAGAAATAGTGCCCGTTAAAATTGGAATCATTGCATTGGGCAAAACGTGCTTAAATAATACATGAAATTCAGATAATCCTTTAGCCCGTGCAGTACGAACATATTCTTTGCCGAGCTCTTCTAGAAAAAGCAACCGATACCAGCGAATGCCCCCTCCGAGGTTGGCGATCACACCAATTAATACAGGCAATAACACAAACTTAAGCGCATCTAATCCATATTCGTAACCAGAAATAGGAACAAGTTGCCATAATTTGCTCACAAAATATTGTCCCGCAATAATATAAAACAAGCCAGAAATAGACATCAGAAAGATGCAAAACATGACGCCCGCTTTATCGATCCACGTAAGCCTAAAAAAAAGCAGCCACAAAGCCAGTACAATATTGACAAAAATACTCAATATAAAAGTGGGTAATGCGATGGCGAGACTAGGCATCATGCGTTGGGAAATATCTTGTAAAATATCCCGTCCATTATCACCCTGACCAAATTCAAACAAGAACATTTTCATTGATTTTTGAAAAAAAATGGTTTGAGTCATTTTTTCAGGGGGAGTCATTGTTTCCGCATTATTATAAAATAATGGGAGATTATAGCCATGCTCAATTTTCCAGTGTTCGATAACAAGTGGGGTTAAGTGTTTGTTTCCTAAATGCATTCTGGCCATATCATCAGGGGTATTTACAATAAAAAATAACACAAAAGTTAAAACATTTACCCCAATCAAGATCGGAACCGTATAGAGAACGCGTCGTAAAAAATAATTCCACATTTAGTACATTCTACTCAAGATGGCCTAAAACACCAAATACACTATACACAAAACTATTCGTCATGCGTTATCTCGCTTGTTTCAAAATCTGCGTGATAATGAAGCACGAAGTAAAATTGCTCATGGCTTTGATCTACTTTTTTTTATGTTCAGGAAGTGGAATATTGAGTTCTAGTACTTCATAATCGCCATGTCTATCTAGAGAAACCTTGATTTGAGACACATCAATTTCGATATATTTAGCGACGGCCCGTAAAATTTCTTGTCGTAATGCGGGCAAATAATCAGGGGCATCGCCGCGCCCTGAACGTTCATGGGCCAAAATAATTTGAAGACGTTCAACCGCCACGTCCGCTGATTTTTTTTGCGATCCAATTAGATAGTCTAAAAATCCCACGTGATTAGCCTCCGAAAATCCGTTGCCAGAAGCCACCATTTGGTTGCGTGCGTTTATCTAAAAAACGCATTGGCCGTTCTTCACCTAAGAAGCGGGCGACGACATCTGTATAAGCTGTTGCAACATCTTCTTTTTGATTATGAATCACCGGAATACCCGTGTTAGAAGCATGTAAAACGGCTTCAGATTCGGGGACAACGCCAATCATAGGAATACCTAAAATATCTTTCATTTGTTCAACGCTCAGCATTTCACCATTACTGACGCGCTTTGGATCATAGCGCGTAATTAACAAATGTTCCTTAATGGGTTCTAAATCTTCGATGGCGCGTTTTGATTTGGCAGCAAGGAGACCTAACATCCGATCAGAATCACGGACAGAAGAGACTTCCGGATTGGTGACAACCAGTGCCTCATCAGCATAATATAATGCCATGAGTGCCCCGTTTTCAATCCCCGCTGGAGAATCACAAATGATATATTCAAATCCTCCTGCTTTCAGATCTTCCATGACAGTGCCGACACCTTCAACTGTGAGAGCATTTTTGTCGCGTGTTTGTGATGCGGGTAGAATAAATAAATTTTCTCCGCAGTTTTTATCTTTGATTAAGGCTTGTTGTACGGACGCTTCTTTATGGATCACATTCACAAAATCATATACAACACGACGCTCACATCCCATAATTAAATCAAGATTGCGTAAACCCACATCAAAGTCAATTACGACGGTTTTATGTCCGCGCAATGCGAGTCCAGTAGCAAAATTTGCACTGGTTGTGGTTTTTCCAACGCCCCCCTTCCCAGAGGTAACAACTATTATTTTGGTCAATTTCGTTATTCCTATTGGCTAGCAACAAAAATTACGTGATATTTCAATTTAATTAATTGAAGACTGTGACTTAAAAAAAAGCAAAGTAAGCCACTACTTGTATTGGCACAGAAATGTGCGCATGATATTTTTTAGTCTATTATTTATATTTTATATAGGTGGTAATAATTTTTATATTTATTATTTTTATATGAAAAGATGATTAAAATATACTAAAATATGCTGAATCTGCATTGATTCCATCACTTAAAAAATCTAAAATAATTTAGTAAGTAGATTTACTTTTGTTTTTATGAAATATTCTTGAATTTCTTTCATCTCATGTCATTTTAATTTTTCTTATTTTAGCATTAAATAAATGTGCTGCGCTATTTGATTACTCGGAATCAATATAATTTTCGTTAGGATTGAATCAAGACAAAATAAGAGATTCCGCGAAAAATCATAAGATAAAGCTTTTTTCAGATTAAAATAATCTTTTTATATTCATTCCTTTCTGAAGAGATTATTAAAAGATGAGTCAAGAGAGTGCATTTCGCTATCAATATGAGATTGATCCACAAAGCGATTCAACGGCTGCCCGCATCTTGAAATTAGTTGGCCAAAATAAAAAAGTTTTGGAATTGGGTTGCGCTGCTGGCAGCATGACACGTGCCCTTACAAATTTGAATCATTGTGTTGTGACGGGAATTGAAATCGATGCGGAAAGTGCGGAACAAGCCCGTCCATTTTGCCAACATTTGATTATTGCGAATTTGGAATCCCTTGATTGGGAAAAAACATTTGAAACAGAAAAATATGATGTCATTATTGCGGCAGATGTTCTAGAACATTTAATGCATCCTGAAGCCTGTTTGGCAAAACTTCAAAAATTGTTAATGCCTGAAGGATATTTTGTCTTATCTTTGCCAAATGTCGGACATAATGGTGTAATTGCCGCGCTCTTAAATCAAACTTTTCCGTATAAAAAAACGGGGATTTTAGATGAAACCCATTTACGATTTTTTTCTAAACAAGATATTGAATCATTATTGAGTCAAGCAGGATTTTTAATTGAAACCTGTGAAGCTGTTAAAGCCAGAACCGAAGGGAGTGAATTTGTTCGCTATTGGTTGAATTTACCAGAAAAACAACGTCAATTAATCGATTTGCACTATGAAGGCGATGTTTATCAATATGTGATTCGGGCTTATCCCGCCACTCAATTTGGTGAAAATTGTGTTTTAAAACAAAATCTGGCTACATTAGAAAGCCAAAATATTGAAAGTATTCAACAAAAAGATTTTCAAAACAAAAGAAATCAAGAATTATTAGAAATTTTAAGATTATATCAAGATTATGTCAGTCAACTTGAATTAAGAATTACTTCTGTAGAAGCAAATTCAATTCATATTGGAAGGTTTAAGCAATCAATTTTAGGACGGATTCTTTTATTTTTTTGGAGAAAAATAAGAGCTTTCCGTCAACAAAATAATAAAATTCAAATTCTAGATGCTTATAATATTTGGTTTTTTCAACATTATCTTTTTTCTCCAGAGGAAATGCACCGATTACGAAAAGCTAATTTTTTCTTACCAGATTTACCGAAAATATCACTTTTGTATTTAATTGATAATATAATTCCTATATCTCAACTAAATAAATCATTAAACAGCATTATTACCCAAACTTATTTACATTTTGATTGTCGATGTGCAGTTGCCACACAAATAGAACCAACACAGCGGGACACGTATCAAGCAATTCTGGCGCGTTATTTTCATATGGATCATCGTTTTCATGGCTTGCCGTTCGATCCAAGTATTTATAAAGAAATTAATGTCAATACCTTGTTAGAATTAGCACAAGGAGAGTGGATATTATTAGTCAAAGCTGGAGATTGCTTAAACCCTGATGCATTATATTGGTATGCCCGAGAAGTAGCGACTGTCCCGCAAACGCGTTTGGTGTATTGTGATGAGGATATCATTCAAGAGAATGGATTATACACAACGCCCCAATTCAAACCTGATTGGAACTTTGAGTATTTACTTTCAAAAAATTATGTTCAAAATGGGGTTTTATATCAAAGAGAAGCCTTAATTAAGCATTTTAAAAAATTTGATTTACAGCTGAAACAAGCATATGAATATGATATGTTGCTCCAATTTGCACAGCATTTTGGGAAATATAATAAAGAAAAATTACGTCATATCCCTAGAATTTTGTATCACGCCTCTCAATCAAAACAGGCCCTAGATGAAGAAATGCATGTTTTGAAAAAATATTTACCACAATTGCAAGCTGAATCTGTTGTGTTAGATACAAATCAAATTCGTCAAATCCATTATGTTTTACCGTCTGATTTTCCTTTGGTGAGTTTAATTATTCCCACAAGAAATGGTTTAAATATTATTCGACAATGTCTAGATAGCGTCCTTAAAAAGACGACTTATCCCTGTTATGAAATTCTTATTGTCGACAATGGAAGTGATGATCCTGAAATTTTGGCTTATTTTGAAGAGTTAGTCCGAACTGTGTCGTGTATTCGTGTTATCCGTGATGATCAGCCATTTAATTACGCCGCTTTAAACAATCATGCAGTGCGAGAAGCAAAGGGAGAATTTGTTTTATTACTCAATAATGATACTGAGGTGATCACTCCCGAATGGATTGAACGCTTATTAGCTCATGCGATTCGCCCGCAAATTGGGGCAGTGGGCGCCCGGCTGTGGTATGGTGATAAACATTTGCAACATGGCGGTGTCATTTTAATTTATGGTGTGGCGGCTCATGCGCATTTGCGTGCCGAGGAAAATGATCGGGGGTATATGGATCGGGCTATTTGTACACAAGAATTTTCGGCAGTCACAGCGGCGTGTTTACTTGTTCGGAAAAGTCTTTATGAAAAAGTAGGCGGTTTGGATGAAACTTTAAAAGTTGGTTTTAATGATGTTGATTTTTGCCTAAAGTTGTATCATGCAGGTTATATCAATGTTTGGACACCTTATGCGGAATTATATCATCATGAATCTGCAACGCGCGGTTATGATGTTTCTCCAGAAAAATTGAAACGCGCAGAGGCAGAGCGTCAAATTATTCGGGAGCGTTTTGGGTTTTTCTTGGATCATGATCCGTACTACAATCCAAATTTAATTTTTGATAAAGAAGATTTTTCTTTAGCAGAGACTCCCCGACTTTCTAAGTTGCCATAATTTTTGATTTAAAAAAGTGGCATTATTTTTAGAATGCCACTAATCTTGATTGACAATGCAGAAAATAAATTATGTGATTAAGTTTCGTTTTGTTTTTGTATTTTTTTTCGATTTTTATAAAGACTATGAAAAGTTTGCCCTTGAGATTGAGGTAACTCGCGATTCACTGTCCAACCGCCATAAAAACGCCAATAAGGCATGGCTTTGACAGCTCCATGCGCCGCGAGACGATATAATGTAGGATTTTTCGCGAGCCATCCCCATGTTTTGAGTCCTATTGTTTCACTACTGGGACGTAAATTGCGATCAAATTGTTTATTTCGAAGCGCGCGTAATAATTCTGTGAGCGGAATTCCAACGGGGCAAACCGCTTGACAGGCTCCACACAAAGTGGAAGCATGAGGCAGATCGAGAGCATTTTCAATGCCGACATAACTGGGTGTCAAAATCGATCCCATTGGCCCAGGGTAAACCCAACCATAACTATGCCCCCCAATATTTTGATAAACAGGACAATGATTCATACAAGCACCACAACGAATACAACGGAGCATCGGCTGAATTTCCCCGCCTAATAATTGGCTTCTTCCATTATCGACCAAAATAATATGAAAAGCTTCGGGGCCGTCTTGGTCTTGTGGTTGTTTGGTGCCGGTCAAAATAGAAACATAATTAGAAATTGATTGTCCTGTTGCAGAACGTGGTAAAAGACGTAATAATGTGGCCGCATCTTCAAATGTAGGAATGACTTTTTCAATACCGGTAATGGCGACATGAACTTTAGGGAGCGTTGTAACAAGTCGGCCATTCCCTTCATTTGTAACGAGTAAGACGGATCCCGTTTCAGCAATGGCAAAATTTGCGCCACTAATTCCCATTTCTGCTGTAACAAAATGTTGACGTAATACTTCCCGTGCTTCTGAACAAAGGGCTTGAATTTCTGTTTTGGCTTCAGTATGATGATGTTCTGCAAAAAGTGTCGAGACTTCTTCTTTACTTTTGTGCAATGCAGGTGCGACAATATGAGAAGGAGGTTCTTTTGCAAGTTGAATAATATATTCTCCTAAATCAGTTTCAACAACTTCGACGCCTGCTGATTCAAGTGTTAAATTCACCTCACATTCTTCACTGACCATTGATTTAGATTTGACGACTTTTTTAACCTGATGTTTTTCTACAATTTCAAGTAAAATAGCCGCCACATCAGCACTGTTTTTTGCCCAGTGTACAATCGCCCCTTTTTCTTGAGCATGTCGTTCAAAAATTTCCAAATAAGCATCTAATTGATTTAATACTTTATCGCGTATTTGCTTTGCTGCTTCGCGAAGGGCTTCAAAATTACCTAAGGCAGCCATCGCATCTGCGCGCCCATTGACAAATTTACCTTGGGCTCTTTGCATAGATTGTTGTAAAGTAGAATTTTTGAGATTTTTTTTAGCATTTCTGACAAAATGCATTGAAGAAATTTCCATGAAAACTCCGTTTTTTTATTTTGTTTAATAGATTAAGCGAAAAATTTAATAAGAATTTATTAATAAAGCGTTTTATTATTTAATTTTAAAAATTAAATAATTTAATTTTTTATATTTTTTTTATTGAATTTGAGTTATGTTAAAATAAGTTTTATTTATTTATATTTTGATTATCAGAAAATTAGGTTTAGCAAAAATGAAATTCGCATTTCGATGGTTAAAAACATTAAGTGTTAAAACTCGAATCGCATTTTTTAGTTCGATCCTATTTATGTTTATGCTTATGTTTTTTTTCTGGGTCACTTCTAACCAATTATATGATGGCACAAAAAAAATAATTCATAAACAACAATTTAGTCTTGTCACATATTTGGCACAAGAGATAGATCAGCATTTGGGATTAGGACAAAGTATTTTGCTGACGATTAGTGAATCGCTTGATGAGGAAATGTTAAAAGATAATCAAATCTTAAAAGCCTATTTGAAACAAAAAGATGTTTTTGCATCGTTATTTAATCATGATTTATTAATTATTGGAAAAAATGGAGAGGTGCTTGCGGATTCGCAAGATCGCATTACATCCGGCCTTTCGTTGGCGGATCGGCGTTATTTTATGGAAACAATAAAGACGCAAAAATCCGTGATTACAGAGCCGATTTCAAGTCGCATTGATGGCACTAATATTATCGGTATTACTGTTCCAATTTTCTCAAAAGATAAAAAGGAAGTGATCGGTGTTTTAGCAGGATATTTTCAGTTAGAATACAATAGATTTTTTGGAGATGCGGAGGTTCGTATAGGTGATACTGGTTATGCCGCGATTGTTACCACGGATAATGTCACGATTTTTCATCCAGATAAGCGGCGGGTTTTAAAACTTGCCGACTCCAGAAAGCAAAATTGGGCATTGCAGTATGTGTTAAAAACATTAAAAGAAGGAACCTATGAAACGGTAGATGTGACAACGGATCTCTCTGAACAAACGCGGGCTTTACAAAGTTTTAAATTAATAAAAAAAACGAATTGGATCGTAATGATCAGTTTTCCGCTGGTTGAGGCATTTTCCCCCTTGGCGGAATTAAAATATAAAATTTTGTTGTTAGGTGTGATTTTTATTCTCGTTTTACCACTTTGTATTTGGTTTATTCTGCATAAAATGTTGTACCCAATTTTGGCTTTGGGCAATCATATGCAACAAATGCAAAATCAAATGAATGAGCGTTTTTTACCTCAATTTCGCATTCAGCTTAAAATCAAAGATGAGTTATTTCAGCTGATTCAAAACTTTAATGAATTAATTTCTGAGTTAAATCAACGTACACATGCATTACGTCTGAGCGAGCGTAATTTTAAAGATATGGCAGATAATGTGCCTGGTGTTGTTTTTCAATATCAATATGGGCAAAAAGGGTTTAATTATATTAGTCCTTCTATAGAAAATATTTTTGAAATTGATAACCAAACAATTAAGCATAATTATAAAGTTTTTTATTCTGCCATTCATCCTGCGGACAGAGCCCGTTGGCGCGATTCTTTTAAAAATACAATTTTGACATTGGCACCCTGGTCATTTGAAGGACGAATTGTCACAAAACATGGGCAGTTGCGCTGGATTAGTGGAAGTGCAACGGCAATTCGTTCCCAAAACGAGGTCATTTTATTAAACGGTGTGCTATTTGACATTACTGATAGTAAATATCAAAATCTGTTACTTAAAACACAACAAGAAGCTTCACCAGATGGCATTGTAGTGACTGATCTCACTGGCACAATTAAAACATGGAATCAACGCTTTTGTGAATTATGGCAAATTCCAGAAAGTATTATTCAAGTTCGCGATTATGCCCTCACTTTGCGTTATACTTTGGAACAACTGGAGGGTCCTACACAATTTGTTCAAGATGTGGAGCATATTTTAGAGCATCCTCATGAAGCATCGATCATTGGCACGGACAAACAGATTCATTTGAAAAATGGGATGTTTTTAGAATGGTGTGCCCGCGCCTTAATGGATGATCTCAATGAGGCATTTGGGGTTGTTTGGTATTATCGCGATGTGACCGAACGGACAATTGCTCGCGTTTCATTAGAAGAAAGCGAACAAAAATATCGAATGATTTTTAAAGCAGAATCAGATGCATTATTCTTGATTGATTTAGGGACGCTTAAAATTATTGATGTCAATGATGCGGCTACAAAGATTTATGGTTATCAACGCGAAGAATTTTTTGAATTGTCTATGCGTGAAATTTCGGCGGATCCATTAGTCGCGGAAGGGGCTGTACGCAATAATCAGCCGGCGCATATTCCAGTGCGACGCCATCGTCGCAAAGACAAAAGTCTCTTTTTGGTTGAAATCAATACCGCCAGTTTTATTTGGAAAGATAGCATTATTTTAGTTGCGGCGATTCGGGATATTACAGAACGTGTTCGTATTGAACAAGAACTGATTCAACATCGTGATCATTTAGAAGAGCTTATTCGAGAACAAACGGTTGATTTGGTGCATGCTAAAGAATTAGCAGAAGCCGCAAATTTAGCTAAATCGGAATTTTTGGCAAATATGTCCCATGAGTTGCGAACGCCCCTTCATGCGATTTTCGGCTATGCAGAATTGATTGGTGATTTATTTGAAGATTTAACGCCGGATGAGATCAAAAATTATTTAGAAAATATTAAATCCAGTGGAAAACGTTTGCTGGCTTTATTAAATGATTTATTAGATTTATCTAAATTAGAAGCAGGGAAAATGTCTTATTCAATTGTTGAAAATAAATTGCCAGTCATTGTTGAACAAGTAATGAGTGAGCTGACCCCGCTTTATTTGGCGAAGTCTTTGAAAATTATACATCACCCAATTGAAAAATCCAGTCTTTATTGTGATGAGCAACGTATTAGTCAAGTTGTCCGGAATTTGTTATCTAATGCCATTAAATTTACGCCAGAAGGTCAGTCTATTTATATTGAATATGAACAAACAACATGTATGATTTCTGGGGAAGAAAAACCTGCGTTATCCTGTTTTGTCATTGATGAGGGGGTGGGCATTCCGCCTTCCGAATTGGATGCTGTTTTTGATAAATTTATTCAGAGTAGTAAAACAAAAACGGGAGCAGGAGGAACGGGTTTAGGATTGGCTATTTGTCGTCAGATTATCCAAGATCATCAAGGGATTATTTTTGCAGAAAATAACGAAAATTGTGGCGCGCGCTTTGTTTTTACCTTACCCATAGAAAATAATCCTCATCCGTAAAAGAAAAAAGAAGAGAAAGTCTGATTTCTTTCTCTTCATTATTATCGGCTGATTTTATACTTTGTCGAAAACAGCAATTGACTCAACATGGGCTGTATGAGGAAACATATTCATAATGCCGGCTGCTTTGAGTTGATAACCCTGTTCAACTAAAATCTCT
Organism: uncultured Burkholderiales bacterium; assembly: GCA_964504875.1. Classification (GTDB taxonomy): domain Bacteria; phylum Pseudomonadota; class Gammaproteobacteria; order Burkholderiales; family CAZDFJ01; genus CAZDFJ01. The sequence goes on from CAZDFJ010000004.1 coordinate 94,274, forward strand.
GCATCTCGCGCTAATGTTGCTGGATTGCATGAAACGTAAACGATACGTTTAGGAATAAATTCTGGAGGCAGTTCACCAAATAGTCTAATTAACTCAATCGCGCCATCCCGAGGCGGATCAATTAAAACTTTCTCAAAGCGTCCATGCTGTTTTAATTGATCTAACGTCATTGTGAATAAATTGTAAGCATAAAAATGCGTGGCTTGTTCCAGTTGATTAAACGCTGCATTTTCATAGGCCCGTTTGACCAATGCTTCTGAGCCTTCAAAACCAACTACTTGCGCGCCCAATCGGGCAATAGGTAATGTAAAATTACCAAGTCCACAGAAAAAATCTGCAATGCGTTCATTGGGTTGTGGATCTAATAAATTCATGGCCCGTTTAACCATCATGCGATTTACTTCATGATTCACTTGAGTAAATTCAGTAGGTCCGAAAGGCATGGTAATATCAAATTCGGGGAGAGTATAATTAAGTTTTGGTTTGGTTTCAGGATAAAAATAATAAACAGAATCAGGCCCTTTAGGTTGTAAGGCCCATTGAATATGATAAGTATCCGCAAAAACTTTTAGTTTAGATTCATCTTCAGAAGAAAGTGGATCCAAAATTCTTAACACTAAAACAGTACATTTTTCTCCGACTGCCACTTCAATTTGTGGGATACGTGTATAAATACTCAGCGTTTGTAAAAAATCTTGTAACGGTTGAATTAAGGCTGAAACGTGCGGGACTAAAATTGCGCAATGATTCATATCCGCAACAAAACTGCTTTTCTTTTCATGAAAACCAACGAGCATTTTCTGCTTTTTTTCAACGAAACGGGCAGAAAGACGGGCCCGCGTGCGATAGCCCCATGTTGGCCCATAAATAGGTGTTAAAATCCGTTCAGCTTTTACTTTGCCAATATGAGCCAAATTATCTTCCAAAATCCGTTGTTTAATCGCAACTTGTGCTGAAATTTCAAGATGTTGTAAATTACATCCACCACAAATGTTAAAATAACGGCAACCTGCTTGCACCCGAGCAGGGCTCACTTTTAAAATTTGTTTTATCTGTGCTTGATCAAAATTACTTTTTTTACGATAGGTCGAAAAAGTGACCTCCTCATTTGGTAATGCTCCTTCTACAAAAAGGACTTTTTCAAAATTATGTGCGACGCCTCGCCCTTCATGATTAATGCCATCAATCAATGCAACTGGTTCAGATGAGGCAGGGCTCCAATGCGTAAAATCAGTCATAAATAATCCAATCAACAAACAAAAAATAAATAAAATAAAAATACCAAAAAGTAATCGTTTACCTATTAGGTATATAGATTATGCTAGTTATAACGTCCCAATTTATCTTTTAAAAGATCACTAATTCGCCATAAACGCACTGTTTTATCATCACTACATGAGGCAACAATCCGGCCATTTGGCGAAAAATTGACATCATTAACCCAGTCTTCATGTCCTAATTGCCCCCGTTTAATTTGCGCTTGGGTTGGCGGAATCCCATGTGATAAAGGCTTCCCTGGGATATTTTTCACCAATTCATGGTGTTCTGCATCCCAGAATTTAATTGATCCATCCGCCCCTCCGGAAACTAAAAGACGGCCATTCGGCGAAAACGCAATACTTCGTACCCACGAATCATGGCCTTTTAAGACAGCAATTAGATCTGCATTTTTGGGATTAAATAAATATAAACCTTTATAGCTCCCTGCTGCAAGATAACGGCCATTCGGCGAAAATGCGAGACATTCTACCCAATAATCACTATCAGGCAACTGAAAATGATAAATTTCTTTGAAGGTTTGTGTATTCCACAAACGGATTGTCCGATCTTCAGAACTAGAAGCAATCACGCGGCCATCCGGCGAAAAAGCCATTGCACAAATTTTCCGCTCATGGCCTGTCATAATATTGAGCAAGGCCCGCGAGTGAACGTCCCACATGCGAATCACCCGGTCTTCCCCACTCGATGCAAAAAGTTTTCCGTTTGGGGAAAAAATAGCTGTTTTGATATAATCACGATGGCCTAATAATGTCCCAATTTCCCGTAAATGGGGCATTTCCCAAAATCGAATAATGCGATCAAGTCCTGCTGAGGCTAAAATATTTCCATTTGGGGAAAAAGCTAAAGAGGTAATCCAGTCAATGTGTCCCATTACCGTACGGGATTCCATTCCTGTTTGAACCATCCAGATTTTGATCATGCGATCGCCCCCTGCTGAGGCAATATATTTACCGTCAGGAGAAAAAACAACACTACGAACTTGTGCGGTATGGCCTGTTAAAATCCGTTTTCCAGCTTGATCTGGCCTGGCATTGAGTGCCGTATTGAGTGCTTTATTTTTGTCTTCGCGTTTATGTCCATATGAAGCATGTATTTTAAATTCATCTTTATCTGAAAGTTTTAGTGCAAAATATTCAACGTGTGCTTTTTCTGTTGGATCGGCGACAAAACGCGCATATAGTGGTTGGACCTCGCCTTTTTCATAAATTTTTCGAGCGGTATCTCGTGCCGCAATAAAATATAATCCATTTGCACTAGGATAAGAAATGCCATCCATCCACGGGGCTTCTACATTGATTTCTATAGGAAAACGCCCGGAATCAATTTCGTAATCCACTTTAAGTAAGCGCGCTGTGCCAACTTGTACCGCTCCTAAATCAACGACACGATTTGCAAATTCTTCTAATGTTTCAAACGCATCCCGTTTAAATGTTTCAAACGTATAGTTGCCATAAACAGAAGGCGTAATTAGATTCCCGTCTTCATCATATTCTGGTGCTGGCGGATAATCAATTTCTCCATTATTGACGTCTAAATCAGGTAAGGGTGCCGCCGCTGTGGGTGTCATTGGGGGGGGCGGAGGTGGTGGAGACGCCTTATTTATTGGTGGAGGCGGCGGTGCCATCATTTGCCCGGGTGGAGGCGGCGGTGCCATCATTTG
>CAZDFJ010000005.1:0-90570 GCA_964504875.1 uncultured Burkholderiales bacterium
GCTCGCGCTGAATGATGCGGCCATCACCTTGGCCTTATCGACTTTCTTGGCGCAAACGCCCCGCCCGGCCGCTGCGCCATGGCAGGGGGCATTCTTTTTGCCCGCGGCGACTGATTTATATGAAACGATACATCGCACATTTAGACAAATTTACTGCTTGATTCAAATCACAACGACAGACACGATCACACAAACGGAGGCGCAAGGAGTGGTCACACAGCGCCGCCTACAGGGCTTGTTTCGGGCGCAATTAATCCAATATTGGGGCGGGCGGTGTGCGGTCACGGGCTTAGAAGGAACGGCTTTTCTCCGCGCCTCGCATTTAAAACCGTGGGCGGCCTGCATGGCTGATGCCGAACGCTTAGATGTCTATAACGGGCTGTTATTATCCCCGACATGGGATGTCTTAGTCGATGGGGGCTGGGTGAGTTTTGAGGCGACGGGGGCGGTGCGGGTCTCGGCGCGGTTGTCTGCCGCGCAGCGCACGCAGTTGGGCATCACGGGCACTGAAAAAATTGCGTTAACCCCCGCGCACGAACCGTATATGGCCTATCATCGCACGAAAGTTTTTAACCAAGTTGACAAAAAATAAGCTTTATTCTTTTCTTGCTCCTGCTCCTCTCCATGTTTCATGTGGTGGAGGGAGAAGGAGAAGAATCAATCGCCTATTGAAAATCAGACTTCTATTGTTAATTCCTATATCAAAAAATTCAATTATTTGTATAATAGTTTATTTGATAAATAGGTAAAATTTGAAATGATCAAATCTGCACACCACTATTTTATTTCTAATTTGTTTGAAAAAAGCAATCAAATCAAATATTTAATTCCACCGTATCAAAGAGAATATTCGTGGAAAAAAACAGAATGTGAAATATTATTTAATGATATTCAAGAAAATAAACCCGGTTATTTTTTAGGAACGATTCTATGTGTCAATCAAACGAATGATACGATAGGAGCTCAGGTTTTAGAGGTTATTGATGGACAACAACGTCTCATCACATTAACTTTACTTTTTGCGGCATTATATCATGTACTTTGCAAGTATAAAGAAAAAATAGGAGAAGATGAGCAGGCAGAAATTATTAATCTTAAAAAGGAACTGACTCTAAAGGGAAAGGAAGGAATTGAATTAAGATTAATGCCGCAATCTCACAATAAAGATGACTATTGGTTTATCTTCTGTGATATAGGCTTAGTAACTTTGGGGTCTAAAAAACAACCACCTCATGTAAAAAAACGAAAGTTATTTAAAGCATTTGATTATTTTAAACAAGAAATCGAGAAAATATACGAACAAAAAGGGAGTGGTTGTGTAATAGAGTTTTTAGATAAATTAAGAAATATTATTTTAGTAAAAATAGAAGTAGAGAATTATACAAGTGCTTATATTTTATTTGAATCTCTAAATAATAGAGGAATGCCACTCACCGTGGTCGATCTGATTAAAAATAAATTCTTTACAATAATGAATTCAAATAAGCATAATCCCGATCTGATTAGAAAATGGGAAAATTTAATCGAAAACTTAGGAGATAATTATAGTGTTCAGGAGCGTTTTCTCAGACATTATTACAATGCTTTTCGAGATGATTTAAATAATTTATTTCGAATTAATGAAAAAAATGAAAAGAAATATCCGCTCGGGACCGTTGCTACTCGAACAAATTTGATTGCTATCTATGAAAAAATTATTGAAAATAAGGCTTTTAATCTGCTAGATACTCTACTCGCTGCAAGCGAATCTTATGCTCTAATTTTATCTCGAAATGAAAATTATTCTGATCCGCTTTTGAGTGATTTGCGTAAACCATTAAAAGATCTAGAACATATTCAAGGCGTCCCTTCTTATTTATTACTGTTCTATCTTTTAGAAAAAAAAGAGACACTAAAGCTTGTTCCAAGTCACTTGGTTAAAATCGTCAATTTATTAGTTGCATTTTTTCTGCGACGTAATTTGACTGATACCCCGCCAACACGTTCTTTAACAGACTTATTCATGTCTATTATTGAAAAAATTATTGCACAGTCAATCATTGGAGAAGATATTGTTTATATCGTAAAAAATGAATTAATCCAAATATCAGCAAATAACGATAGATATAAAGAAAAGTTAGCAGGATCTTTATATACAGAAAATGATGGGGTCACTCGATTTATTTTGTGTAGTTTAGCAGAACAAGGAATGACCAAAGAGAATTGGGTTGACCTATGGGAAAGAAAAACACAATACATTTGGTCCATAGAACATGTTTTTCCACAAGGAGAGAATATTCCTGATGAATGGGTTCAAATGATTGCAAATGGAGATCAAGAAGAAGCGAAAAAACTTCAAGAACATCATGTTCATCGATTGGGCAATTTGACACTTTCTGGCTACAATGCAAAATTAAGTCATTCTCCTTTTGAGAAAAAAAAAGAAGCCGTAGATAACAATGGAAATCCTATTGGTTATAAAAATGGACTGAAACTTAACGAAGATATTGCAAATGCAGAAAAATGGACGATTGATAAAATCGAAATGCGAACACAAAAACTTATTAATCAAGTCCTCAAACTTTTTCCTATAGAATAGACGATTTTTCTCGCCTTGGTACGATGCGCTTCCTACAGCTATTTGATTAAAAAAAGGCCTCTTTTTGTAAAGAGACCAATTTTTTGTTTTACAGATGTATTCGTTCGCGTTTATTCTGCTAACCAGCTTTCAATTTTGTTTTTCAAAGGCACGCTACCAGAATGGACCAGCTTATCGTTCACAATAACAGCAGGCGTTGACATCACACCGAGTGCCATAATCTCTTGAATTTTTTCAATTTTGTGGAGTTCAATCGGAATGTTTTTTTCGTGTGCGACTTCTTCAATATACTTCGCGGTTGTTTGACATTTAGAACACCCTGTGCCTAACACTTTGATAATAAACATAATTTTCCTCTAAAAATAAATAAGACATTAAATTAAAACAAGATTAAATAAAAGCCCGACCCCAATAAAACTGATCGCTAATAAGCCTGCAAAAAGCAAAATCAAACGCCATTGAATCACCTGCCGTAAAATAATCATTTCAGGCAAAGATAAAGCCGTCACGGACATCATGAAAGCCAACACTGTACCCAGTGGTACGCCTTTATACAACAAGGCTTCTGCAATTGGAATAATGCCCACGGCATCTGAATAAAGTGGGACGCCCATTAATACAGCAGTAAAGACAGATAAAACAGGGTTGCCATGCGTGAGATTAGCTAAAGTTTCCTGTGGCACATAACCATGAATCAAACTGCCAATCCCAATTCCTAAAAAGACAAATTTCCAAATACGGCCGACGATTTCTTTGACTTGACTGACGGCATATTCATGGCGCATTGCCCATGTTTGTTTTTCATCCGCCTGACCGGCTCCTACTTGAATATCCCACACAAAAGATTCGACCCATTGCTCTGGGCGAAAACGTTCTAAAATCCAGCCCCCTAATAAAGCAATCAGCAATCCCGTTAGAACATAAATCACAGTTAGTTTTACACCTATTACTGTACTTAATAAAATCACAGCGACTTCATTAATCATGGGGCTGGCGATTAAAAACGATAACGTAATGCCCAGTGGAATACCCGCTTTGACAAAACCAATAAACAGCGGCACGGAAGAGCACGAGCAAAAAGGCGTGATAGCGCCCAATCCCACCGCAAAAAACCGCGCGACAAACACAGAACGTTTCGCCAAAAAATCCCGTACTTTTTCTGGAGAAAGCGTCCCCCGCACAATGCCCATTCCATAAATAATACTCGTCAGCATAAACAAGATTTTTGTGACATCTTGAATAAAAAAATGAACGGCTTCTCCCAAACGGGTTTTGGGCATCAGGGCCAACACATGATAAGTGACATAATCAGCAAGCCATGCAAAAGGGGCAAAATCTGTCATAGGGGGTCTCTCTTTTTTTAAGAGGCGTCTTCTAAGCGTGCAAACGTGGCTGCAAGTCGCTCAAGTGCCTGCGTAGTATGTTGTATCGATAAATGACTATAACGCTTAGTCATTTCGAGGGTTTGATGTCCCAGAATTTCGGCAACAGTCCGTAAATCTGTGCCAGACATGATCAAATAGGAAGCCGCCGTATGACGTAAATCATGCCAGCGAAAATCTTCTAATTGGAGTGTATCACGCAATTTTTTCCATTCACTTTCTAAATTGAGCGGGCGAAGAGGGTTCCTTGGCGAAGGAAAAACTAAAACTGTCTGTAATGAACGCACTTTGGCATGCATTTGCAGTAAAGAAAAAATAGGTTCAACCAGTGGAATCGTCCGTTTTTGATTATTCTTTGTCTGTTCTAAATAAAGACAGCGATTTTTAAAGTCAATATTTTTCCATGTAAGCTGTAATAATTCTCCCTGGCGCATCCCTGTCACTAAACTCATTATTACGGCCAAACGAAAAGCAGGGCGGGCCTGTTGCGCGCAATACTCAACAACTTGTTGATATTCTCGTTCAGAAAGAAAACGCGTCCGGCCTTGGGCTTCTGGAAGGCGGCGAATGCCGTGAGTGGGATTTATTTCAAGCCAACAATATTCCCGTTGTGCATGGTTGAATAAGCCTTGAAGGCGGGCAAAATAACGGTTGACCGTCGCGGGTGAACGGGTTTGCCCCCGTGCATTTTTTTCGTGTAATAATTTTTGACGATATTCTAAAATCAGGGCTTTATCCATTTGATAGAGCAAATAATGTCCCAGCTGTTTTTCCCACCATTTTAAAATCAAAACTTGTGTCGGATCTCGTCGAAACGGCAATATTTCTTGCAAATAACGCTGAACGAGTTGCGCAAATGTATAACGATGCGCGGGCAAATGACCTTGATAACGATTTTCTCGCATCTCGCTTTCTGTTTTCGTGGCAAAACGTTTGGCTTCCGCCAGTTTTTCAAAAGTAGCGGTGACCGCTGGATAGTTTTTAACCCGAATTTTGACACGGTAATGTGTGCCTTTTTGGGTGGTTCTTTTTTCGATAGTGGCCATATTATTGTTTTCTTATATTCATTATAGCATATATATGTCTAGACAGATATAGTTAAAATAAAAAAGTGAGTTTTTTTACATAATGTTTAACTATATTTTTTATTCAAATTAACTGTGTAAAATGGAGGTAATAAAATAGCATAAACACAAATAATAATGTGGATCAAGATTTAAAAAATAGTCTTTTTGTGTACTTCACAAGCTTGTTAAAAAAGCATTATTTTTTTATCTGTATATAATCAACTTATCAACACGAGAAAACAAATTGTAAGAAATAAAAAAATAACACCCTGATTTGTCAAGCTTGTTTTCATATCAAGAAAAAAGAAATGGCTTTATATTATTTTATGTTTTGCCAAAGAACATTTTGGATTGTTTGTTATCACTGATTAATTCTGTTTTTGTGACATATAATTAATATGAATAAAATAGTTAAATCTCATTTAATAAATAGCCGTATTGAAAAGCATAATATTCTCTTTTTTGATATGGACGGGACGCTGATTGATACTGATTATGCAAATTATTTAGCATATCAAAAAGCAATTCAAATCGTGATTGGACATAAACAACCTGTTCAGTTTAACAATCACGTGCGGTTTGATAAAAGCTTACTGATTCATTTTTTTCCAGATCTGAATCAAGAAGAATATGATGCGATTATTAGTTTAAAAGGCGCATTATATGAAGAATTTTTATCCGAAACAAAATTGAATCATGATTTAGTGAATGTATTATGCCACTCTGTTTCGAACAATCAGCAAACAGTCTTAGTGACAAATGCGAATAGAGCCAGAGCGCTTTTGACGCTGAAGCATCATGGTATTGTCAGTTATTTTAACCAAATGTTTTTTGGTAATTGTGTGACAGATCAGTGTACTAAATATGAACACGCTATTTGTTCACTGAAGATTGATCCAAAACAAGTAATTATTTTTGAAAACGACCTGAAAGAAATCAATCATGCTTTAAGCACAGGCGTATTAAGTCACAATATTATTTATATTTAATATTTTTATCAAGGAAAAAGAAATGTATCATCATATTATAGAACAAAATGCATTCTTGAATCGGGACGTGAACGGTTTTTACTATTGTGATTACACGAATATGCGTGAACGTGGCGAGTCATATTTTATCAATGAATTGAAAAATGACTATAATTACAGTACTCCCACATGTTTAAATAATGCTATCAATAAGCTCTCAAATATTTTATTAGCAGATTTACCGCGTGTCTTAACAGCAATGGAATGGCCAACAGCAACAGTTTGCGTTGTTCCCCGATCAAAAACAGCAGACTTCTATCAACCAAACCAGTTACTTTTTGCTAGAGTGGTGGGGGCTGTTACAGAACAGTTAGCTAATTTAAAAAATGGGGCAACGTTTATTCGGCGACATACGCACACACGTACAACTCATCGAGGTGATCAAGATACCATTGGGAGTAAACCATATGTTGGCATCACTCAACAGACTTGCTTTATTGCAGATGAAGTTGCAGGACAAAATATTATCTTGGTGGATGACATTTATACGCGATCTATTAATGTTGATGAAGATATGATTCAGGCGCTCTTTGATAAAGGGGCAAAATCTGTCTGCTTATACACAGTTGCAAAAACTGTTAAAAAATATTATTAGTCTCTAATTGGAAAAAATATGAAATACACAAATAATGCAATCAATATTATGATCGCTAAGACTTATAAAGGCATCGGTAAAGCTTGGGTGGTCAAAAATATTACTGGGCAAGAAGACGATCAGCAAGTTACCGCCTTGTTAAATAGAGATGTCAAAGGGGTACAGATTACGCTTGAGGAGTTTAAACAACGTAAAGAACGCTGTGCCGCGTATTTAGAAAAAATGGCAGATTTTGCAGATGGGGTTGTGGCTTTGGGTGATCCTGATTTTCCTGTCCATCGAGGGAAAGTCAAAAATAGTGAAAAACCGGTTTTGTTATTTTATCGGGGAGATTTAAGCTTACTCAGTTTGCAGAGTCAGAATGTAGCCGTGATTGGGGTATTACAACCAGATGCTTATACAGAAACAGCTGAGCAAAATATGGTGGCGCATTTAGTTAAAAATGGTGCGTGTATTATCAGCGGTTTAGCACAGGGATGTGATGCCATTGCCCATAAAGCAGCACTGCACGCGCAAGGCAAAACCGTTGCCATTTTGCCCAGTCCATTAAATAATATTCTGCCTGCCGTGAATAGAAAACTAGCCGCTGATATTATACAGACAGGGGGGCTATTAATTAGCGAATACTATGATGATCCAAAATCAAAAATGGAATTAAGCAGTCGCTATCAAGAGAGGGATCGATTGCAAGCTTTATTTAGTGATGCGATTATTCTGACCTCAAGTTATGCTAAAAATGATTTGGGTAATGATAGTGGCTCGCGGTTAGCAATGGGGTATGCATTCAATTATGGCATTCCTCGTGCGGTAATGTATGATAAACAAACCGACGCGCATAATCCAAAATATGATCTGAATCGTCAATTAATGCAAGAGGATTCTCGAATTACGATCATTCATCCTCAGGATCCTGCACACACTATTCTCGCTTTCCTCTCGTAGGAACTATCACTATAAATATAAAAGATTAAAAGAATCAGCCACCCAGAAGGGTGGTTTTTTTTGGAGATTCTAATGAAGATCGATCCAGAAAGTATGCATATGGTATGCAACTATAAAAACAAATCAATAAGTGAATTATCAAAAAATTTGGGGATTACCAGAACCAGACTCTACAAAATTTTCGAAAAAAATTCGAGAGCAAAAAATTCAACTATTTCTCGCATTGCTGCTGAATTTGGTATCTCTCCAGAAGTTTTTTATCTAGGCACCCCAGAAAATAAAAAACTGCGGGCCATCCTCGCATTTAGATTACTCAAAGATGGCTACGCAGATAAAAATTTTTCAATGGATGATTTAATATCCTTTATGGAGAATTTAAAAAGTAAAGAAGTAGAAATAGATATAAAAGCGTAAACCAAACACCCCCTCTGAGCAGGGGGCTTTTTTTTAAAGAGATTTTAATAATAACTTTCCTCATCGGACATTGTATCCGATCGGATAATAATAATTATATTGACAAATCAATAGCTTATCTAAATTAAATGGATCCTTTGGGACAAAAAAGGGACACTTTTTGGGAGTCTATTTTGAAAGAAAAAAGTAAAACTGCGTCCTTTTTAGGGCTAAAATAGGGCTCTTTTTCGAAAACGGTTTGAGAGCGATTTTTTTGAGAGTAGTCAGGCTAACCCTTATCTGACTTGAAAAAAATCGCTTATTTTTCGTCTGTAAAAAACATTTTTTCTTTGATTGTCAAAAGGAAAAGATATCGTTATGATGAAATCTACGTGATGATTTGCAAACTATCGCACGTATTTTTTATTCCAAAAAAACAAAGAAAGCATTATGCGAAAAATTAACACTGAAATTATTGAAGCCTATCGCGTCCTTGATCAAGTTAAAAACCCGATTGTAAGTATTTTCGGAAGCGCGCGGATTCCTAAAACAGATCCTTATTATCAAGCGACTGAAAAACTGGCTCTCCTATTATCAAATGCAGGGTTTAGTGTCGTGTCTGGTGGGGGGCCCGGTATTATGGAGGCTGCAAATAAAGGCGCTTTTGCTGGTCAATCCGAAAGTATTGGCTTAAATATCGCTTTGCCCATGGAACAACATTCTAATTTTTATCAAGATATTAGTTTAGAATTTCATTATTTTGAATCTCGTAAATTTACGTTTTCAAATTTAAGTGCCGCTTATATTGCCATGCCCGGCGGTTTTGGGACACTAGATGAAATTATGTCGACACTTATTTTGTTACAAACGCGTAAAATTGCCCCCCGACCTTTTTTATTTTTTGATGCGGATTTTTGGCAAGAATTGATTCAGTGGTTTGAAGATAAATTGCTCGCAGACAAAATGATTCATCCTGAAGATTTACATTTATTTCAAATTGTGAATTCCCCTGAGGAAGCGGTGGATATTTTGAAAGCAACGGTCCCGTTAACCAAACCCAAAACATCTTTGTCCACAAAAAAACGTCTGAAACCTAAAAAATAAGTATAGTATTTATCTGAAATGACATAAAAAAAGGCCAACGTTGTGAGCGTTAGCCTTTTTATTACTAAACTAAATTAATGCGTGATTAGACTTGACCATTTTTCCATGCGGTCACAGCAGTACGAATTTGTTCCAATGCACCTGGATCATCTAATGTTGATAAATCGCCAGTGTCACGCCCTTCAGCCAAAGCTTGAATACTTCGACGGAGTAATTTACCAGAACGTGTTTTTGGTAATTGATTAATAAAATGAACTTTTGCAGGACGCGCAATCGCACCTAATTCGTGATCAACCGTTGCCATAATGGATTTTTCCATTTCGACACGGCCTTCTGGTGTGGCAGCCAATGTACTATCTTTTAAGACTGCAAAAGCAATCACGGCTTGTCCTTTCACTTCATCATGTACCCCGACAACCGCAACTTCAGCGACAGCCGTATTTGCACTCACGGCCTCTTCAATCTCACGCGTCCCTAAACGATGCCCCGCAACGTTAATGACGTCATCAGTCCGACCTAAAATGAAGTAATACCCGTCTTCATCTTTGATCGCAAAGTCAAATGTAGAATAAAGTGATTCTTTAAAGTTGCTGAAATAGGTTTTGATAAAGCGATTGTCATCACCCCACACGGTGGATAAACATCCAGGTGGTAACGGTGGAACCGCAACTAACACCCCTTTTTCATTTGGTGCAGCATCAGCCCCTGTTTCTTCGCTAATAATCCGTGTATTAAAGCCATACACGCCAAAACTTGGAGAACCAAATTTACGCGGTGTATTTTCGACACCCGGTACGCTAGAAAGAATTGGCCAACCTGTTTCTGTTTGCCAGTAGTTATCAATCACGTGGACTTTTAAGGCATCACTAATCCAACGGGCTGTATGCTCATCTAATGGTTCGCCCGCCAAGAACAAGTAACGTAACGAAGTCGTATTATATTTCGTTAAATACGCTGGATCTTGTTTTTTCAAGACACGAATTGCGGTCGGGGAACTAAACATTGTGGTCACATTGTTTTCTTCAACAATTTTCCACCAAATCCCAGCGTCTGGACGGATTGGCAAGCCTTCATACACAATAGTGGCCATACCGTGAATTAATGGACCATAAACAATGTAAGAATGTCCGACGACCCAACCAATGTCAGAAGTCGTGAACATGGTTTCACCTGGCTTGCCGCAGTAAATATATTCCATACTAGCTGCGAGCGCAACGGCGTACCCACCCGTATCACGTTGAACCCCTTTTGGTTTTCCTGTTGTCCCAGAAGTATATAAAATATAACTTGGATCTTCAGCCTTCACCCAAACGACAGGCACTTGCGCATCCATGTATTGCTCACGCAAGGTCGCATAATCTAAATCCCGCCCTTCTACAATGCTCATTTCTGGATCTAATTTGCGATTGCAAATGACGACATTTGTAGGCGGAAATTCTGATAAAGAAATCGCTTCGTCAACAAGATGCTTATATGGAATAGGACGGCCACCGCGCATCCCTGCATCCGCGCAAACCAAGACTTTTGGTTTCGCATCATCAATACGAGTTGCTAAACTATGCGCTGCGAAACCACCGAACACGATGGAATGAATCGCACCTAAACGAACGCAGGCATAAATTGCAAAAATTGCTTCTGCAATCATGGGCATATAAATTAAAACACGATCGCCTTTGCCAACACCTAATGCTTGTAAAGAAGCCGCGAAACGGTTGACTTCTGCATGTAATTCATTAAATGTATATTTTTTTTCTTCGCCTGTTTCAGAGGAAAGATAAATCAATGCATTTTGATCGCCGCGCGTTTCTAAATGACGGTCGATCGCGTTATAGCAAAGATTGGTTTCTCCACCTTTGAACCATTTCACGAAAGGCAGTTTGCTTGTATCGCACACTTCTTCATATGGCTTATGCCAGTAAATGCGCTCTGCTTGCTCTGCCCAAAATTCATTCGGTTGCTCAATTGAATATTTATAAAATTCTTCGTAGTTGTTGAACTGTTTAGCCATGCAAACGCTCCCTTGCTTTGCTTTTTTTTTGTGCAAAAAATTAAAGTGATGTGACTATTACTATTCGGCAACGATATGAGCTTCAGAAAGGTAAACTTTCGATTGCATCTCCTGTAGCCGGCTGACCGTACGGAAAAACTCTCCACTATGTGGTCCTGAAAGATAAAGTTCTTCCGGAGGGACTTCGGCTGATACAATCAATTTAACACGATGATCGTAAAAAACATCGACCATCCATGTAAAACGACGGGCTTCTGAAGCTGTTTGAGCATCCATTTTGGGGATATTAGAAATCAGCACAGTATGATATTCTTGTGCGATACTAAGGTAATCCGCTTGTGAGCGGGGACCACCGCATAACTCTTTGAAATCAAACCAGACCATGCCTGATGTGACACGTTTGGCCTGCACAATTCGGTTCTCAATTTCCAAGCGTGAATCTAAGTCCTCCTCACCTTGACGTAAATCGAGATAAGCTTTGTCTAAATTCTTTTCCGCTTGTGCATCAAGAGGGCAGTGATAAATTTCAATTTTTTCTAAGGTACGAAGGCGATAATCTGTGCCGCCATCAACGTTGATAACGTCTAGGTGTTGGTTTAAAAGACCAATTGCGGGTAAAAAATTGATTCGTTGTAAACCATTGGGATACAAATCATCTGGCTTGTAATTTGATGTCATGACGAATACCATGCCCATTTTAAAAAGCACATCAAGGAGACGCACTAAAATCATGGCATCTGCGATGTCACTTACATGAAATTCGTCAAAACATAAAATCCAATTGCGATCATAAATTTTCTTAGCAACCATGGAAAGCGGATCCGCTTCGCCTTTGACTTCTTCCATCATTTTGTGGACTTCTTGCATAAAATGGTGAAAGTGCAACCGGCGTTTTCCTTGTTGTGGCACGCAGGAAAAGAAAGAATCCATCAAAAAACTTTTTCCTCGGCCAACGCCTCCCCACATATATAAACCGCGCGGGGGCGCCGCATTTTTTTTACCAAAAATCTTCCCTAATAAAGAAGGTTTTCGCTGATTTGCATAGCTTTGTACTTCATCATACAAACGTTGTAAATTTTCAATGGCATTTTGTTGCGCGGGATCATGACTGAAGTCATCCCGTTTAAGATGCATTTCATAGATAGAACGTGGTGTTTGATGCTCAGAATTCGTTGAGTCCATGTTTGATCAAATCTTTATTAACAACTTATATATTTTTCAAAAACGACTATTTTGGCAAAAAAAGATTAACTTTTAGAATCAGCGCATTCATTATCTCAAATATTTCATTGATTTGCAATGATAAAAAAAATCTTATTTTTCAAAATAAAATTTAATTCAAAAGAATCAGAGACGTACATTTTAGGTACATCTCTGATAAGAATCAATTCGCGTCTAAAAACTAAACATGCAAGTATTGTAAAATTCCTTCGGCGGCTTGGCGGCCTTCATAAACAGCCCGCACGACCAAGTCAGAACCCCGAACCATATCGCCTCCTGCAAATACTTTTGGATGATTTGTTTGGAAACTATTACGCTTGACTTCGACTTTGCCATCTTGTTGTGTTGTAATACCAAATTGCTCAAACCAAGGTGCAGGACTAGGACGGAATCCAAATGCAATAATCACATGATCAGCCGGTAAAATTTCTTCACTATTCGGCACAACTTCAGGAGAACGACGGCCTCGCGCGTCTGGTGCCCCTAAACGTGTTTCAACGACTTTTACACCTTCAACTTTGCCATTGCCAACGATTTCAACCGGCTGACGATTAAATAAGAATTTCACGCCTTCTTCACGGGCATTATTCACTTCCCGTTTTGAACCTGGCATATTGGCTTCATCACGGCGATACGCACATGTAACACTCTCCGCGCCTTGACGAATTGAGGTCCGATTGCAATCCATTGCCGTATCGCCCCCACCTAATACCACCACATTTTTTCCTGCCATACTGACATAATCTGTTGTGGGCAATTCCAAACAATGTTTAACATTTTCAATCAAGAAAGGTAAGGCTTCTAACACGCCTGGTAAATCTTCCCCTGGAAAACCTCCTTTCATATAATTATAGGTACCCATGCCTAAGAAAACGGCATCATATTCGTCTAATAATTTTTCAAAAGGAATGTCTTTCCCAATTTCGGTATTGAGGACAAATTCAACGCCCATCTCTTCCATAATTTGGCGGCGGGTTTTGACTACTTCTTTTTCCAATTTGAATTCTGGAATACCAAAAGTCAATAAGCCGCCAATTTCGTCATAGCGATCAAAAACAATTGGTTTCACACCGTTGCGTACCAAAATATCGGCACAACCTAACCCCGCTGGCCCTGCGCCCACAATCGCGACTTTTTTGCCAGTTTGGATCACCTTGCTCATATCAGGCCGCCAGCCTTGGCGGAAAGCATTATCCGTAATATAACGCTCTACTGATCCAATTGTGACCGCGCCAAATCCTGCGTCAAGTGCGCTTCCATTCAGGGTACATGAACCTTCACATAAACGATCTTGAGGACAAACCCGTCCGCAGATTTCTGGAAGTGAATTAGTCTTATGGGACAATTCTGCTGCCTCAAAAAGTTTACCTTCTTTGACAAGTTTGAGCCAGTTTGGAATATAATTATGAACAGGACATTGCCATTCACAGTAGGGATTACCACAGGCAAGACACCGTCCTGCTTGTTCACTTGCTTGAGAATGATCTAAAGGGGCGTAAATTTCACGGAATTCAAGTTTACGGACTTCGGCGGCTTTTTTCTCGCCTTCTTTACGTGAAATATTTAAAAACTGAAATACGTCTGACATTGAATAATCCTACAAATCAGAATAATTGACTTTTTGAGAAAAAGATCATCTTGAACGCTTCTCGAAGAAAAATTCAAAATGAAAAGTTTTATTTACTGGTTAAATCTCTACAATTTTAAAGTGAGTTAGCAAATATTGTACATGTTTTTGCTATTTCAGCGCAATAAAAAACCATTTTCCGGCCTATAACAGTGATTTTGTATCAAAATGCCTTCTCTATAAAGAAGCAGCATTTATGCCTATTTCGTGGATTGACTTGGTTTTTTGTCAGTTTTGTCGATTTTATTAAAAATAAATAAGACGCGGGAATATGAATATGGCACAATAAAATGTCATTGCTTCTTTAATTTTTATTCTGAGAGGAAAAATGCGATCATGAGTCGCCTTGATTTAGGGGTCAACATTGACCATATTGCTACATTAAGACAAGCCCGTGGCACCCGTTATCCCAGCCCTATTGAAGCCGCTTTACTCGCCGAAACGGCTGGTGCCGATTCGATTACCCTCCATTTGCGGGAAGATCGGCGCCATATTCAAGATCAGGATGTTTTTTTACTTCGTGAAGCGTTAAAAACACGAATGAATTTAGAAATGGCTTTGACAGATGAAATGTTGGAAATAGCCTTAAAAGTTAAGCCGCATGATGTGTGTCTCGTTCCTGAAAAACGAGAAGAATTAACGACAGAAGGGGGCTTAAATGTTATTCAGGAACAAAGCCGCGTCCAACGTTTTACACAAACCTTGCAAGCGGCAGGCATTCGCGTTTCGCTTTTTATTGATGCTAATCCCGCACAAATCGAAGCGGCGGTTCAAGCAGGAGCGCAGGCCATCGAATTACACACCGGTCGTTTTGCTGAGGCCACAACTGAAATCATGCAACAAAATGAACGTAAATTAATTAAAAAAATGGCTCAATTAGGCGTACAGTCAGGACTCAAAGTGAATGCAGGACATGGTTTGCATTATCATAATGTGCAGGCTATTGCAAAAATTGAACAAATTAGTGAGCTAAATATTGGGCATGCCATTGTGGCGCAGGCGCTTTTTGTCGGGTGGGAAAATGCAGTGCGTGAAATGAAACACCTCATGTCTCTGGTCCGTGTTTAGTCAAAAATAATAATAAAAAAAAGGACGGTATTTTCCGTCCTTTTTTTATGTGGTCCATCCAAAATGAATGCGTGATTACAGTGTTTCTAACAAAGTTTGCAACTCGCCAGATTCAAACATATCGCGCATAATATCTGCCCCACCAATAAATTCGCCTTTCACATATAGCTGTGGAATGGTCGGCCAATTCGCATAATCTTTAATGCCTTGACGGATTTCTGGATCACGTAAAACATCAACAGCAAAAAAGTTTTTCACGCCACATGCTTTTAAAATTTGAACAGCAGCACCACTAAAACCACATTGTGGAAAACGCGGTTCTCCCTTCATATATAACACAACAGGATGATTGTTCACTTGTTCGTGAATGACGGCTTGGATATCTTGGCTCATGTTGTCACTACAAAATAAAAAATAAAAAATCTAAATGAAGCTTTCATTCTAAGAAAACTGACTAATTTAGTCAAGTATTTTTAAACAAAAAAGTATAATTTCGCAAACACTGTTATTTTAATCGGCACGCCGTTTTAATTTCACAAGATGGCGTTCCGCTTCTAATGTTGGAACGATCATTTTGATGACTTCGCTGAGCGTCACAAAATCAGGTAATTGTGCAATTTCTTCATACGGATACAGGCCTTTCATGGCATAAAAATGCGTGTGCGCACTGGCAAGTTGTTTTGCTAAACGCACAAATTCGGCCATGTCTGAAAAAGCCCGAGAAATAATAATATCATATGGTGTGGTCGGCACAATTTTTTCGACACGTTCATGATACACAGTCACATTTTTGAGTTCAAGCGCAATAATAGCTTGTCGTAAAAAAGCCACTTTTTTATGATTGCTTTCACAGAGATCAATCTGACATTCTGGCATCATAATTGCGATAATCAACCCAGGTAAACCGGCTCCTGTGCCGATATCAATTAAGTGCTTTGTGGTCACAGGAATATGGGGCAAGACCGCCAAGCAATCCAACAAATGATGGCTTACCATTTTTTGTGGGTCGCGAATCGCTGTCAAATTGTAAGTTTGATTCCATTTACTCAGTAAATCAAGATAATCTGTCAATTTTTGTGCAGATTTTGCGCTCAATTCTAAATGAAGCGTTTCAACGCTTTGAATTAATAATTTTTGTAAATCCATTGATTTTCGCTAAAATATCAAAAAATAGGATAATCTTAGCATAATTTTATAGAACCGAATATGTTGGCATGTTGCAAATTTTTAATGATCATCATGAAAAAAATGATTGATATCTGGCCCTTTTGCGGTTTTTTTTCTGTTTTTTTATGATGAAAAAAGGCGTCATACAAAAAATTAGGCCCGCAAATAAGGCTTTTCCTCCGGAAAAATTATGTTTTCTGATTGAATCAAAACATGATTTCGTTGAAACTTGGCGCAAAATCGCATTTAATATGTATTTTTAGCTTTATAATAAAATGTGTATGATTCTCCGCACATTTTGTACAACCTGTATTGATTAAAATAACATCCTCTATTTTTAATGATGTAAAAGTTAGGCAGCTATGAATATTATTTATGAAGAAGATAGCACACTCAAAGCAGGCACGATTATTGAAGATAACCTTGCTAGTGTTCAAATTGAATCGCTCCATGGTAAACGAACAAAATTAAAAGCAAGTCACGTTTTATTTCGTTTTCAAACGAAATCCCTTCCAGAATTTTTGCAAGCCGTGCAAAAACAAATGGAAGAGTTAGAAACAGAATTTTTATGGGAATGTGCAGGCGAAAGTGAATTTCATTTTACGAATTTATCACTAGAGTATTTTGGTAAACAGCCGAGTCCTGTTGAATCTGTTGCGCTGTTATTCAAATTGTATCACTCTCCGATGCATTTTTATAAAAAAGCAAAAGGAAGTTTTAAAGCTGCTCCTGCTGAGAACTTGAAAGCTGCATTATTAGCGCAACAAAAACGGCAGCAAGAACAAGCATTGCTTGAGCAATATACGCAAGAATTTAAAGCGTTTACTTTACCTGAAGGATTTGCAAAAGAACGTCTGTCACTTTTTTATGCGCCAAATAAAAATAGTCTCATCTATAAGGCCTTGTCCCAAGCGCATCATGAATTAAATCTATCAAAACATCAATTACTCATGAAATGTGGCGCTATTCCTAATATTCATGATTATCATTTAGATAAATTTTTATACAATTATTTTCCAGATGGAACAGATTTTGCGCCTTTACAAAATCCTATTCCATCTGATTTTGGGACGCTTCCTCAAGCAAACGTCCCCGCTTTCAGTATTGATGACAGCACGACGACTGAAATTGACGATGCTTTTTCAGTTGAAATTTTAACAAATGGTCATTATCGCATTGGAATTCATATTGCTGCGCCCGCATTAGGGATTCTACCCGACAGTGAAATAGATAAAATTTCTCAACAACGATTATCTACAGTGTACATGCCCGGCAAAAAAATTACGATGATGCCTGCTGAGGCCATTGCGCAGTTTACACTCAAGGAAGGACAGGTCTGTCCTGCCATGACACTTTATGTAGAAGTCGAGGCAAATAGCTTTACAATTTTGGGCTGTGACACCGTTATTGAACAAGTCTTTATTGCAGATAATTTACGACATGAGTCTTTACGTGAATTATTTAATCACGAAACAATTACGCATTTGAGTTTGGATCGATTGCCGGATCCGCCTGCTTATCCTCATCAAAAAGAATTATTAATTTTATGGCATTTTGCGCAATCGTTAGAGGCGCTTCGTGGAAAACGTGACGGACAACGTGATAATTTCTATGACTATAGTTTTCTGATTCAAGAAGATACGGTTCAAATTACTAAACGGGAGCGCAATAGTCCTATCGATCGCATTGTTGAAGAATTAATGATTTTAGTGAACAGTCAATGGGCTGAACAACTAGAGGCGGCTCAAATTACAGCACTGTATCGCGTTCAAGAAAATGGCAAAGTTCGAATGAGTACGCAACCAGGACGACATCAAGGCATTGGTGTTGAACGTTATATGTGGTCAAGTTCGCCCTTACGACGCTATGTCGATTTAATTAATCAACGACAACTTGTTGCATGGTTACGTGACGACGAACCTATTTACAGTAAAGATGAAAAGAATACTTTGTTTCAGATTTTACGGGGATTTGAAACAACCTATGTGGCTTATTTGACGTTTCAGCGATGGATGGAACGTTATTGGTGCCTGCGTTATTTGCTGCAAGAAAATATTAAAACAGTCACTGGCATTGTTCATAAAGATAACCACGTGCGTTTGGATGACTTACCTATGACATTGCATGTGCCTTATTTGCCTGATATTCCACAAGGGGAACGCATTAGTTTAGAAATTGGAGCGATTGATTTATTAGAATTGACTGCTGACGCTCAATTTGCACATTAATCATGACGAAAACCAATTTTTTAAGGAAGTCTCTTTTTTTGGCCTCAATTTTTTATTGAAACGTTGCCAAAATCAGTTTTACCTCTAAAAAAAAAGGCGGTAGAGGGCGTGAGCCTCTACTGCCCCATACAAAATCATTATAAAAACATTCCGCCCGACACTTCAAGACGTTGCCCTGTAATCCAGTTGGATTCTTCACTAATCAGTAATGCGATTGCATTGCCGATGTCATCAGGTAACCCCGCACGATTTAATGCAGTTTGACTGGCTATATAGGCATTGATTTCTGGGTTATCCCGTACTGCTCCACCCCCAAAATCAGTTTCGATCGCGCCCGGAGCAATCGTATTGACACAAATTTTTCTTGTACCCAACTCTTTCGCCAAATAACGCGTCATCACCTCTATACCGCCTTTCATCATGGCATAAGCACAATATCCTGCTAAACTAAAACGCGTTAATCCCGAAGAAAAATGAATTATTTTGCCGCCTTCCCGAATAAAAGGTAATAATTCTTGTGTCAAAAAAAAGGTCCCTTTTAGGTGAATATTCATCAGCAAATCAAATTGTGCCTCTGTAGTTTCAGCAAAGGACGCATGGATGCCAATACCTGCATTATTAATTAAATAATCAAATTCAGTTGTGTTAAAATCATTTTTTAATATAGTGGGTAAAGTACTCACAAATTGCTGAATACTGTCTAAATGGCCGATATCTAGTTGTATGGCAATTGCTTTTTGTCCTAATTTTTTAATGTCTTCGGCCGTTTTTTCCGCAGCAATTTGGTTATTTTGATAAGTTAAAATAATCGCAATCCCTTTTGCAGCAAGTTTTAGGGCAGTATTTTTACCTAAACCACGGCTCCCACCCGTAATAATCGCAACTTTTGAAGGCATTTTTCTTCTCCTCTAAATCCAAACTAATCATAAACGCACTCAACATAGTATAACAATTCATTTGTTTGTAATAAATATGCTAATCTTGATAAGATTATTCATATTAAACGAACAATAGGAAAAAAAATGGATAAATTAGAAGCAATGAAGCGATTCATTTTAGTGGCGAAAAAAGGGAGTTTTACAGCTTGTGCAAATCAATTAAATTTACCTAAAGCCTCTATTTCTCAGTCTATTAAAAGTCTAGAAGAAAAACTTGGTGTACGTTTGCTTAATCGAAATACACGGAGTATTTCACTCACTTCAGATGGTGAAATTTATTTAGCAAAATGTGAGGCCATTCTGGAGGAAATAACAATATTAGAAACTTATTTTCAAGAAAAAAATGAGGTCATTACCGGTTTGATTCGGGTTGATATGCCCAGTCGATTTTTGACAAATCATGTTTTACCTCATTTATCTTCATGGTTTGCACTTTACCCAAAAACGACCTTCCAATTTAGCAGTAAAGACTATTTAATTGATCCTGTCAAAGAAGGAATTGATTGTTTAGTTCGGGTAGGTAAATTAAATGAAAGCCCATTCATTGCAAAAAAAATTGGGTCAATGCGTTTAATAAATTGTATCAGTCCACTTTACCAGCAACAATATGGTACGCCTTCTTCTTTGGAGGCATTATCTCATCATTTTTTGATTCATTATATGCCCAATTTAAGTGGTGAAACACATCCATTTTTTGAATATCTTGATAAAAATAATCAGTTACAGCATCTTGCGATGAAAAGTCTTGTCACAATTGATAGCACAGAAGCCTATTTTTCAGCGTGTCTAGCAGGGCTGGGCATTGCCCAAATTCCATTGCAGAGTGTCAAAAAAGAGTTAGCGCTTGGAACATTACAAAGTATTTTGCCACAATATGAGGCAGAACCTATGCCTATTTCTATTTTGTATCCATCACGAAAACACTTACCTCGCCGCGTCCGTTTTTTTATTGATTGGCTTCATCAATTGAGTCCATTTCTTTAATTCATTTCATTCATAATGTCATTGTATAAATTTTATTTTTTGAGCTCAGATTTTAACTTTAAGAGTGATTCATAATCTATTTTAATTTGAGGATAAGACTGCATAATATTTGGATCGAGGGCCAAAGCCTGCTTCCAATCTTCAAGTGCTTTTTCTGCAAACATTGTGTGATAATAAGCTCGGCCACGCCACAAATACGCAAGAGGTAAGATGTATCCCTCTGTTCGCACGGCTGTTTCCAATCGAATCACTTCACGCATGGATAAAACTGTTTGTTTTTTTCTGTCTGATTCAACATACACTAATCCTAACCAGAAATGAGCGAGCGCAAGCGAGGAGTCTTTTTGAATCGCCATTTCAAAATCCTTCTGGGCGGCCTGAATTTTGCCAGAATTGAGGTAACAAATTCCACGATTGACATAATAAATATTCGGTGCATTCGGATCTTGATCAAGACATAAATTCCAATGCGGAATCGCTTCTTCCGCTTTTCCAATGTTAGATAAACAACGCGCACACAGGCCATGATAGGCTGCTTGACGGGTCTTTTCAGAAACATTATCTAACGTGATTAATGCTTTTTCATATTCATGTGTACAAATATAACACCAGGCTAAATTGAGCAAATGCTGATCTTTGGTCGGTTCAGTTAATGCAAATGAAAGTAATTTTTGTGTGCAAGGAATGGCTGCTGCAAAGTGGCCTAATTGCATTAAAATATCTGTCATTAAAAAATAAACAGGCTCACATTGCGCATCGCTTTGAATAATCAGATTACATTTTTGCAAAGCGCTCTCATATTGTTTGAGCGGCATTAAACAATAGATTTGCTGTAATAATAAATTTGTTTTTTGATCAGAAAAAGAATAAGCTTTTTCTAGATCATACAATGATTCTTGAAATAAATTTAACGTAAAATAAAGACGCGCGCGCTCTTCATATAAAGAAAGTAGCGCACTATCATTAGGTTGAAGCATTTCAATAACCCGCGATAAATCTTTAATTGCGTCTAAATATTTTTGACTATCTCGATAGTAAAATGCACGGGTTAAATAATAACTCTCTTGATAAGGTCGTAGTTGGATTGCCCGAGTAATATTCTGTATAGCTGGGTCAAATTGTTGTAAACAAGCATCTGTTTGACTCCGAAAATAATAAAAATCAGCTTTTTCTGGTTGGAGTAAAATCAAATGGTCAACACAGCGCAATGCCTGCGGATATATTTGATTTTTCATGAAAAAATGCCAAAAAAAGTGATAGGTTTGAGCATTTTCGGCATTGAGTTGAATAACTTTTTCGAAATCAGAAAAAGCTAATTCTTTTTGACCACAATACAATGCACACTGACAGCGTAAGGTATATGTTTCTGCGTCTTCCGGCTCTAATTCTACCCCTTTCTGTGCGTCAATTAATCCTTGCTCATAATTTTGTGATTTTAAATAACACAAAGTCCGTAATTTATAAAATATCGCTTGCGTTGAATTTTGTGACAATAATTTTGATAAAAAATCAATTGCTTGTAAATATTCTCCTTTTGCAATCAGTAATAAACATTCTTGCTCACACACAAAATAAGAATCTGATTGAAGTTGCTTTGCTTGTGTAATGATTTTTTGCGCCTCTTCAAATTTTTGTTGGTGAATTAACCATTCATTTTGTTGCAATAACCACTTAATTTGTTGTGGCTCTGCCTGAGCCGCGCGATTCATCCAAATCAAGGCAGCTTCCAATTCTTGAACATAAAAATAGTAATGAGCTTGTGTGGCAGCAAATTTTGCGACCTTCTGATCAGGCTCAGAAACTGCCTTGAGATCAGCCAACGCTTTTTCTTGCAAACCAAGTGTCATATAGCATAAAGCGCGCTCACAATAAAGCGTAACATTTGGAGTTAAATTTAAGCCTTGATTAAAATCGGCTAAAGCGTGGTGCGGACGACTAAGTTCCATCGCCGTTTTCCCCCGCCAAAAATAATACACGCCTTTATGAGGATCACAATGTATTGCTTTTGAAAAATTTTCGAAAGCGCATGAAAAATGTCCTTGCTTATATTGTTCCTTTCCAGTGTTAAAATAAATTCGCTCTTCATTGTTTTTCATGATAAATTCCTTTGTTTTTTATCTTTTTATTTTTTATTAATGAATTAGTTTATTGCGACAAGGGATTTTCGCACCAGACATATCCTATTTTGCCTCCTTCTTTTTCCCAATAAAAAAAACCTTTTGTCTCGCCATTTTGCTTGGTGCCATTGCCTTGACAAAGAATCGTGACTTTTCCATGTGTATTTTTAAGTGTCGTTGGAACGGCTTCGTAGCAGGAAGCACGCCATGTGGCCAATCTTTCTACATCTGTTAAGTAAATAGGCGTATCTTTTTTAACAGAAAGATTTTTAATTTTTTCAGCCAAATTTTCACAAGGATATAAATCATTCAATGTGTTTGTGTGTTTTTCAGAAAAAGAAAAAGGACTGCTTGATAGCAAAACAAAAAATAAAACCTCGCGGAGTCTTTGCTGTAACTTCATAAAAATTCGCTCTGAGTGTAAAATAAAAAGTGTTCTATTCGCTGCCAAAATTTTTTTTCATGATCTAAATTTCTTGCTTTTTCAATATCTTGGTGTGCTTCTTGTACTTTACCTAGTTTAAAATAACAGTTACTTCGTCCATAATAAAAAAGGGCATTATGTGGTTCATACTGAATTGCAGTAGAATAATCTGTGAGGGCAGCTTGATAATAATGCAATTCAAAATAACAACGACCTCGTATACAATAAAAAAAAGCCTGCGTTGTGTTAATTTTTATTGCATTATTTAAGTCAGATAAAGCCGCTGGATATTTTTTTAATTTGAAATAATATTGTCCCCGAAAAAAATACAAAAAAGCATTATGATGATCAAATTTTAAGGCGAGTTTTAAATCTTGAAAAGCTTCCGCAGAATGCGCAGGGGACAAATGAATATGACAATAGCTTCGGCCTAAATAAAAACTAGATTCGTGCGGGGCAAGCGCTAATGCATGATTAAAATCATGATAGGCATATTCATATTGCAATAATACAAGATGACAAAACGCGCGAAAGGCATAGAACTGGGCTTCATTAGGATCAAGTGTTAAAGCACATGTAAAATTATACAATGCTTGTGTTTCATTTTTGAGGGTCAAATAGCATAATCCTCGCTGGAAATACAATAACGGATTGTTTTGTGTTCTTTGAATTTCCCGTGTATACAAACGTAATGCATGATGACAATCGGCATATCCGCCTTTTTTTTTGCCAACGGCGAGGTGACATTGGCCGCGGCCATGATAGGATAAACCTGAATAAGGATCAATAATTAATGCCCGCGTATAATCTTTTAAAGCGCGATCATATTGGTTTAAGTGGTAATAAATTGCGGCGCGTTTTTGGTAAAAATACGCTTCATTTGGGCTCAAATCCAACGCAAGATGAATATCTGCTAAAGCAAGTTCCATTTCGTATAATGCCGCATAACAATCGCTCCGCATAGCGTAATAATTAGAAGCCGTTGAATGGGCACACAAAGCAGCGCTCAATTGCACAATCGCTTCTCGATAACGTCCTTGTTTTTTGAGTTTTTTCCCTTGACGATACGCCAGTTCATGTGAAGGCGGTAAAGCTGATTGAGAAACAGCGTCACATTGAGAAGAAATTTTTTTTACATCTGATCCAAAAAAATCTTTAAATTTATTGAGATTTTTACGAAAATTCTCTAAAAAAGAGAAAGAAGAGACGTCTTTTACAGAGGATTGTGTACTTAAAAAAAGTAAATAATGTTGTTGGGCTTGTTCTTTGCGTTCATGTTGTTCTTCTTGTGTTAAAACACGGTCATAATCCCAACCGCACGCAGAACAAATGCCTTTTTGTGCGATGCAAGGACATACTGGATTGTGAACCACGCATCCTTTGTGAGTCATTCCTTCCTCTCTTGCATTTCTCGATAAAAATCAAACAAACATAGAATTATATATGAATGTCTTTAAAAACGGGCTGTCAAAATGAAGGGATGAATTTTGTTTTAAAAAGAACCGTGTTTTGTCTATGAAATAAATAGAAAGAATTATGCTATGATGACAATCCAAATTAATGAGTATGCAAAATGACAACTGTGATAAGAACAACTCCAATTATTACCATCGATGGGCCTGCGGCTTCAGGGAAAGGAACCGTTGCCAATTTGGTCGCAAAAGAATTAGGTTTTCATTATTTAGATAGTGGCGCACTATATCGTATTACTGCTTATGCAAGCCAGCAAAAAGGCTTAGCTTGGCTCGAAACCAATCAGCATTCTATTGCGGATCATATTCAAAATGTAGAAATCTTATTTGAAGCCGGACGAATTTTTCTAGATGGGCTTGAAATTACAGAAAAAATTCGTTCTGAACAAATTGGGGAAGGCGCATCAAAAGTGGCCAGTTTTGCTGCTATTCGCACAGCCTTAGTCGCCCGTCAACGTGCCTTTGCGCATCATCCTGGCTTAGTTGCAGATGGGCGGGATATGGGTACAGTGATCTTTCCAAATGCAACACTGAAGGTCTTTTTAACAGCAAGCGCGGCAATTCGTGCAGAAAGACGCTATAAACAGTTGTTATTAAAAGAAAAATGTGTTAGTCTTAACCAAATTTTAGCAGATATCCAAAAACGAGATCAACGCGATCAAGAACGGACACATGCGCCTCTTGTTCGTGCGAGTGATGCGGTTTATTTAGATACGGATCCATTGACGATTGAACAAGCGGTTTCACATGTGTTGTCTCACTATCATCAATGTGCTGTTATCGGATCGCATTAATTTTTCTCCTGAATTTATTTGTTTTCAATTAGCATTTCGCTGTTAAAACCACTTTAAATTGTTGAGAATATGTTATAATGCTCGGTTTATTCTCGTTTGATCAAAAGAAACTTCTTGTAACTAGAAGACATTTTTTTTGTGAACATAAAAAAGGGTTAGACATCCCTTTTGTTTTGGGCAATGTTGTCGTAAAAAACGCAACAAAATCGACAAAATTTGTAATAAAAACAAATAAATAAATGTCAATAAATTTATTTTGGATATATATTTAACTGGGTTCTTTTTTTAACTAATTTATCCCCATCCTCATGTTTTTCTTGATTCTATCAAGTGGTGAGATGGGTTTTCTTATTTCTTAGGTTTTTTTGTAAATGACGAATGTTTTAATTGAAAACGCCAATGCAAGCGTCGAAAGTTTCGCATCCTTGTTCGAAGAAAGTTTAAAATTACAAGAAATGCGCACCGGGGAAGTCGTCGACGCTGAAGTCGTCTCTGTTGATCACAATTTTGTAGTTGTAAATGCGGGGTTAAAATCTGAGAGTCTTATCCCAGCGGATGAGTTCCGCAACGACCATGGCGAATTGACCGTAAAACCCGGTGACCGTGTTTCTGTCGTCATTGAAACATTAGAAGATGGATATGGCTTTACCCGTCTTTCACACGAAAAAGCGCGTCGTTTAGCGGCTTGGGCAGAACTCGAAAAAGCAATGGAAGCTGGTACACTCGTCAGCGGTGTGATCAATGGCAAAGTCAAAGGCGGTTTGACTGTCATGATCGACAATATCCGTGCGTTCTTACCAGGTTCTTTAGTTGATATTCACCCTGTTAAAGATACTACGCCTTATGAAGGCAAAGAGATGGAATTCAAGGTCATCAAGCTCGATCGCAAACGCAACAACGTTGTTGTGTCTCGTCGTGCAGTGCTTGAAGCCTCTCGTTCTACAGAACGTCAAGCCTTGCTGGAATCCTTACAAGAAGGAACACGCGTTAAAGGTATCGTCAAAAATATTACTGACTACGGTGCATTCGTTGATTTGGGCAGTATCGATGGTTTATTACACATCACAGATTTAGCATGGCGTCGTGTGAAACATCCATCTGAAGTCCTTTCTATTGGTGATGAAGTCGAAGCAGTGGTTCTCAAGTTTGATCAAGAGAAAAACCGCGTTTCTCTCGGCTTGAAACAATTGGGCGAAGATCCATGGATCGGTTTAAGCCAACGTTACCCACAAAGCACACGTCTCTTCGGTCGTGTCACAAACTTGACAGACTACGGTGCATTCGTTGAAATCGAAAAAGGCATCGAAGGTTTGGTTCATGTTTCTGAAATGGATTGGACAAACAAAAATGTTCACCCAAGCAAAGTCGTTCAAGTCGGCGATGAAGTGGAAGTGATGATTTTAGAAATCGATGAAGAACGTCGTCGTATTTCTTTAGGCATGAAACAATGTCAGCCTAATCCATGGGAAGAATTTGCTGCGAATTACAAGAAAAATGATCGTGTTCGTGGTCAAATCAAATCCATCACTGACTTTGGTGTCTTTATTGGCTTACCAGGTGGCATCGACGGGTTAGTTCACTTGTCTGATCTTTCTTGGAGCGCACCAGGTGAAGAAGCGGTTCGTCAATACCGTAAAGGCGAAGAAGTTGATGCAGTTGTATTAGGCATTGACGTTGAACGTGAACGCATTTCTTTAGGTATCAAACAATTAGATAGCGATCCTTTCACAGAATTTGCTGCAAATAATGACAAAGGCACAATTGTTAAAGGTGTTGTCAAATCTGTTGATGCAAAAGCAGCAGTTGTTGCTTTAGCAAATGATATTGAAGCAACATTACGTGCAACAGAATTCACACGTGATCGCGTTGAAGATTTACGCTCCCTCTTAAAAGAAGGCGATGCTATTGAAGCTTCAATTTTGAGTATTGATCGCAAAAACCGCAGCGTTTCTCTTTCTGTCAAAGCAAAAGAAACCGCTGAAGAAAGCGAAGCAATGAAAAAAGTTTCAACTGAAAATAGCGTTGCAAGTGCTGGGACAACAAACCTCGGCGCGTTGCTGAAAGAAAAAATTGATTCAAAAAATGCTGAAAACAACGGCTAAGCCTGCGCTGTCATTCTGAAAAAGCAAGGGGGATTCTCCCCCTTGTGATATTTCTTAATTAATCAATTCATTATTTTTGCTACTTTCTGGTGTGATTTTTCTTATGGAGGGCGAAACCTCTTTGAGACGGGTGTCACATCATGTGTCTCGTATTGTCTCATTACAATGATAAAAAACGAGATAATAAGATGGAAAACTTGTCTGAAAAGTGGTCGCAAAAGATTGAATGACCAAATCTGAACTGGTTGCAGAGTTGGCTGAGCTCTACGTCGCACGTCATGCCAATGTCAATATTAGTATTAAAGACATCGAACAAGCGGTGAAAGTGATTTTAGATGCGATGACTGAAACATTATCGAATGGCGATCGAATTGAAATTCGGGGTTTTGGTAGCTTTTCTTTAAATCACCGTCCAATGCGTATTGGACGTAATCCCAAAACAGGGCAACAAGTACATGTTCCAGAAAAACATGTGCCGCACTTTAAAGCTGGGAAAGAATTACGCGAACGTGTTTTGGGCTAATTTTGCTAAAACATGTTAATTTAATAAAAAAACCCTGTTATAACAGGGTTTTTTTACGTCTATTAATCTAATCAAAAAATAAAGCAAGCGCCACGCGCCGGTCTTCTGCTACAAGAATATTATACGTTCGGCAAGCGGCTTGGGTATCCATACATTCCACCCCTATTTTATGCTCAAATAATTGGGCGATTAATTTAGGATGGATAAATTTTTGTTTTGGGCCCGTTCCAATAATTAAAATTTCAAGATTCATGTCTAAAAAAGGCGTAAAATGCGCCGCTTCTAGTGTTTTAAAACTGACCGTTTTCCATTCATCTAATAATAAACTTTCAGGTAAAATAATCAGAGGCGAATCATAACGTATTTTATTAATAAAGACATGGTCTGCCCCATAACCCGTAATCACATTCAAGTTTGATTTTTGTGCAAGATGTAATTTCATAAAATTCCTGTTTTAATCAATTTTGGATAGACATCAATGAATTATAAAATTTTTAGTTCGGCTATTAAGGGGACAGATAACGTCGCAACGTGCGCCATCCAGTCGGGCAAATCCTGCTCCAATTGTGGTTGCTCTGTCTGGGGGACTTCTAAAATAAGCTCATCATGTACCTGCATAATTAAACGACTTTTTAGATGAAGCGCGCGCAATTTTTGGTCTACTGCCAACATGGCTAATTTAATCAGATCGGCCGCGGTCCCTTGCATCGGGGCGTTAATGGCCGCCCGTTCTGCTTCTTGACGAATATGATAATTCGGACTCTGCATATCAGGCAGCCATAAACGTCGTCCAAAAACAGTTTCAACAAAACCTTTATTTTTCGCCTGCTCCCGTGTGCGGAGCATATAAGTTGCGACGCCTGTATACCGTTCAAAATAACGATCTATATAAGCTTGCGCTTCTCTAAAATCTAATCCCAGTTGTCGGCTCACACCGTGTGCAGACATACCATAAATTAGCCCAAAATTAATAATTTTAGCATAACGTCGTTCTTCTGAAGTAATTTGTTCAGCAGATTTGTCAAAAATCTCACTCGCAGTTTGACGATGGACATCTTGATGTTGGCGGAAGGCCTCCAAAAGTTTTTCATCTTGAGAGAGATGCGCCATGATCCGTAATTCAATCTGCGAATAATCCGTGCTCATTAAAACGGACCCCGCGGGGGCAATAAAAGCCGCCCGAATTTTACGCCCCTCGGCAGAACGAACAGGTAAATTTTGCAAATTTGGCTGGCGACTTGCAAGCCGCCCCGTCACGGTTCCCACCTGATCATAATGCGTATGAATGCGTTGTGTCCGTGCATTAACCATTAATGGCAATTTATCTGCATAGGTCGACTTTAATTTAAATAAACTCCGATAGGTCAAAATAATTTCGGGGAGTTGATGTTGTAATGCTAATTCCTGTAAAACCTGCTCATCCGTAGAGGGAACCCCTTTTGGTGTTTTTTTCAAAACAGGTAATTCAAGTTTCTCAAATAAAATTGTCTGTAATTGTTTTGCTGAATTTAAATTAAAAATTTGTCCTGCTAAAGCCTGTGCTTCAGACTCGAGCGGAAGTAAACGCGCGGCTAACTCTTGGCTAAATTGATGTAATTGCCCCCGATCAAGTAAAACGCCTGTTCGCTCCATAGCACATAAAATTGGAAAAAGGGGCAGTTCTATTTCTCGATAAATCTTTGCTAATTTTTCTTGACCCGCAAAAACAAATTGGGTTTCTAAAATTGGATTTAAACAAATAAGCGCAATCAGATCAACAGCGAGTTTGTCCATTTTTTCAGCAAAAATCGCTAAATCAAGATTTAAATATTTTTTTGCTATTTTGAACAAATGGGTGTCTTCATGGCTAGATAACACATAACTTTTTAGTAAAATATCATCATGAATTTCACCGAATGCCCTATTTTCTGATAAAAAAATATGTTGCATTTTTTTTGCATCAAATGTCACGCGCCGAAAGGAAGGATTTTCAAAGAGAAAACCAATTTGATCAAAAACAATCTTGGGCGTAAGGGTATCTTTATTTTTTTGTTCTAAATCAAATAATTGAGGGGAATTATTTTTTTGTAAGACAAAAATGAAGACATGAATTTGATCTGATTTTTTAAAAGCAATTCCTAAACGATCTAGATGAATCTCAAAAATATTGATCTCTTCTTTGGTGTCAAAATCAAGAGAAGGGGTTGTTTCACAAAAAAATGCTATTTCTGAGATCCCTTGGATTTGCTCCAAAAAAAAGGAAATTTTTTCATAGGAATCAATCAGATGAATGGGGACATTTTCGAAGGCTTGTTGTGATTTTTGTGCTTTTATTTGATTTAAATGAGAAGTAAATTCAAAGCGTTCGTAACATTCAATAAGCGCACTTATTTTTTCTTTTTGGCAAACTAAATGGTCTAATTCTACGGGGAGTGTTAATCGCGCTTGTATTGTGACAAGATATTGAGCCGTGGGTAAAAACGATAAATGGGCTCGAAAAGACTCGCCTACTTTGCCTTTGATTTTATCAGCTTGATGGATTAAATTTTCAAGGGATTGATATTGTGTCAACCATGAAACAGCTGTTTTAGGTCCCACTTTAGGAATACCTGGAACATTGTCGCTACTGTCCCCGATCAAGGCTAAATAATCTACAATTTGGTCAGGACGAACGCCGAATTTTTCTATCACACCTGCTGTATCTAAAATCGTATGCTGTTTCATTGTATCTAGGAGTTGCACAGAATCATCAACAAGCTGAGCAAAATCTTTATCCCCCGTGACAATCAAAACAGATAATCCCGCTGCTTTCGCATGGGTTACAAGCGTTCCAATAATATCGTCCGCTTCCACCCCATCCACTTGAACAGTAGCCCAACCGAGGGCTTCAATAAGTGTTTTTGTTGGAGCAAATTGTTGTTTAAGTTCAGTGTCAGTTTCAGTTCGGTTGGCTTTATAATCAGGATACGCTTTGTGTCGAAAAGTCGGCGTTTTTGAATCAAAAATACAAGCCCGATGGGTACAAGGGTAATTTTTATCTAAATTTGTCAACATATTTAGGACGCCATAAATCGCCCCAGTTGGTTCGCCTTTAGAATTGTGAAAACGCGGTAAAGCATTAAACGCACGATGCAAAAAAGAAGAAATATCAACAAGTAACAGTCTATTCATAATATTGTTTAGCAAAATAAGAAAGCCGAAAAGATTAAATTTCCTGGCCCGTTTCAGGATCAAGTAGCGGAAGTAAAATTGAAAAACATGTTTTGCCTATTTCGCTTTCACAATTGATACTTCCTTGATGTTGATGAATAAAATTCTGTGCCAATGTTAAACCTAAACCTGTTCCATCACTACGCCCTGTCACAAGTGGAAAAAACATTTTTTCTTGAATATCGTTTGAAATACCGGGCCCATTATCAATAATTTGAAGCAGTAAAACATGTTTATAACGCCGTTTCAAAATGGTAGCGCGCCGAATGACACGCGTCCGAAAACGAATATGACGGGGCGCCGGTTGATTACGCAACGCTTGGGCCGCATTGCGGGTAATATTCAGTACAACTTGAATCATTTGCATTTTATCTGCGCGAAAATTGGGTAAGCTAATGTCATAATCGCGCTCCACAAAAAGAGGACTTGTTTGTGCAAATTCGGCTAAAATTAATTGACGAACATGTTCTAAAATTTCATGAATATTAACTGAACCAAATTCGGCAATACTCCGAGCAAGAAGCATTTTATCTAACAACGCTTGTAAACGATTAGATTCTTGAATAATCACTTGTGTATATTCTGTGAGTTCAGGGCGATTTAATTCAAATTCGAGTAATTGAGCTGCGCCCCGAATGCCGCCAAGCGGATTTCTGATTTCATGCGCGAGATTACGGACCATTTCACGATTAATTTGATGTTGACGGGCCATTTCTTCTTCACGGGCAATCCGCAATTGATGATCTAAACGACGCAATTCTAGAATACAAAAGCGTTCTTGTTCAATTTCGGTCGTTGTAATCGCAATATGCAAAGAAAGGGGCATTCGCCGCTGCACACAAAATAAAGTCAATTCATGTTCAATTAAACGCGTTTCTTCTTGACGCGCTTTTTCTAAAACATTTTGCAAATTTTCTGTATTCGCAAAAATATCGCGGAGGGCTCGACGGCCAGCATGGCGTTGGCTTAATGCAAATAAATCTTCAGCCGCGGCATTGGCATAAACAATCCGATCTTCTCGATTGACCACCAAAATAACAGTGCTAATCAAGTCTAAGATTCCCAATTGCACAAACCGTTCGGAGGTTAACGCATTTATCATGATAGTTTTCAGCTTTATTCTCAAGAAAAACAAGCAAAAAATAGAAAAGCGATCCCAAAAGATCGCTTAAACAAAGAAAGTGCCGATGAAATAATCAGATAATTGACTATTGATTATCTGAATTAATGGCTACTTTTAGAAGTCGTTGATTTTGTGGCTTTAGCGGTAAATTCTCGAATTTTATTCTGATCAGTATTGCCGTTTACATTAATGATATTCAAAGTACCATAGCCTTTGCCCATAACGTCTTTAAAATCGTAGACGGCCCCAATAATTGTTAATTTACCTGATTTAACCTCAGATTCAAATTTTCTTAATGAATTAGAGACTTGATTGTCAACATTCATTTTGACCCCTGACAAATTATCAATGCCTTTAGGAATTTTAATACTATCCAATTCACGCTTAATTTGATCAGATTCTTTAGCATAATCACCAGAAGCAGCGTTAATCGCGCCACAAGCGGAATGCCCCAAGAAAATTAACAAAGGCGTGTGCAAATGATGCACACCATATTCAATGGATCCCTCAGCTGTCCCTAATTGATTCCCGATGTTACGAATCATAAACAAATCATTATCGGGATCTTGGCTTAACGCTTGCGTATGAACGCGAGAATCCGAACAGGTAATGACTGTCGCACGAGGATGTTGGGCGTCTAAAAATGGCTCAAAATGCTTTTTCTTATATTTACTTCTAAATTTTGCATTATCATTTATTAAATCTTTAACTAAAGCGCGGACTTTTGACATTTCATCATAATGCATAATAGGTGATTCATCAGAACCATGATCATGCGCTTCTTCTGCTCGCACTATTGAAGTGGTCACTAAACCTGTCACTAATAAAGATGCCAGTAACCCCTTGAAAAGTTTTTTATTTAACACGATACACATTCCTCTTTTGGCTGATTAAACAGTCGGATCAATGCGTTTTGCATAATGTTGCAAAACAACAGGGGTTTATTATAAAACAATTATGTTTATTTTTACTAAATTTATTCAATCAATTTTGTGATCATGTTGGAACTTTTCCCTAATTTTCTTGCCAGCGCCAAAAAAAGTTAAATTTGTCTCTTTTTTGAGACTTTTTACTATTTAACAAAAATGATTCAGATAAAATTATATTTTTTCTAAATAAAAATGCTTTATTCGGAAAAATATCGCATTTAAGCGAAATAAATCTGTTCAGGATCTTGCAAAATAAAATATCAAGATCTTTTTAACAAATTTATACCTCAACAAAAAATGATTAATCATTTCAATTAGGAATGAGTGTGTTAAGATTAGAAAATGATAAATTCTTTGCACTTTCTCAACAGCTATGCCGTTCTACTTTATTAAAATAAAATATAAATTTTTGTTGATGGTACTTGCCATGATGGGGATTTTTTTAGTCAGTTTACCTATTGGTGTCCATCGTTATGATGCACTTGCACATATACAACGTATGCAAGTTAGTGAAGCGATCTTGCAAACTCAAACAACTAAAGTGACTAGTTTTTTTAAGCAAGCGTTTTTTAACATTAACGTATTATCACAAGTCTATCATCATTTTTCTGATGAAGAACAACGCCTTTTTGCTCAAAATATAGCAACCTCGTCCCATTCAAATCAGGCTTGGAATCCATTTGTTTTTGCGCAAGTCGCACAAGAAAAAGCCTACAGGAAACACGTTCTTTTTCTTTCGGAAGCGCCCCCAAAACAGGGGCAATATGTCGAATATCTTCCGTCCCAACAAATTTCCGTATCCTCTCCAAACCAGCAAATTCTTCAACTTTTTCAACAACTTCAATCGAATAAAAAACAAGTTATTTCTGAACCTTATGTCAATCAAAACCAGCACTTAATTATGATTGCAGTCCCTTTATATGATGCGCAACAAAAATTGGTGGGACTGATTGGAACGGAGTTGGACCTCACGCACTTAGACAACCAACTGAAAAAAACAGCTTTACCCCCTGAAAGTCAGTTTTTTCTGGGGACGGCGCAATTGAATGATGCCGGGGGTATTCATGAACAAACAACATTTGGAAATTCGCTGACCGCAAATATTTTTCCACAAGAAGTTATCGAAAAAATTAAAAATGCGTGGCAAACAGATTCAAGCGGCAAATTATATGAAATTTCAACAGAAACAATGTATTATCAAAGTTTGCCCATTTTATTTGATTCCATGGAAACCCAATTCAAATGGATCGGTATTTATACGATTCCATTAAATGAATTTCCGATTATAAATTTTTTATGGAATCCAGTTGTTTTTGTTTTTTCTATTTTAGCTTTTCTATTGTTTTCAGGAAGTTATTATTTTTTCATGCATCCCGTTTTGAAAAAATTTAAACAAATTTTAAGCGTAATTCCCCTCTCAGAAAAAATTGTCCAGCATCGTATTCGTGATGAGTTTCATATCGCTTTAGAACAAATTCAATATTTAGAGGCGGAGAAAAATCAGCTGCAAGCGCAACATTTAACTTGTGTTGAAGAAACAACCCGTCTCAAATTTATCTTTGATTCCGCGAATGCAAATACCATGTTTGCCAATAATGATGGCATTATTATCTATGTCAATCAAACTGCGGTAAAAACATTCCAAAACGCTGAAAAAGATATTCGTGAAGTTTTACCACATTTTAGTGCGGCACACATTATTGGTGCGAATATTGATACTTTTCATAAAAATCCCAATGCAATTCGTCAAATGATCCAAAAATTAACACGGACGCATTATGGTGTTGTACGCTTAGGAAATCGCATCTTCAAAATGATTGCGTCACCTGTGATTAATCAAAAAATGGAACGAATCGGGACCGCAGTCGAATGGTTTGATCAAACTGCCGAATTAGCTATTCAACGTGAAGTTAAGCAAATTTTAGGACAAGTAGTGCAAGGTGATTTGTCGTTACGTATTGATTTAAATAATAAAACAGAATTTCTAAAAGAACTTTCTTCAGATATTAATTCATTATTGGAAACAATTGAATCTGGCTTAAAAGACATCACAAATGGTATGACACATATTCAATTGATTGTTTCTGATAATGCACAAAAAGCAGCAATTGTTGAAACAAAAGCAAAAAATACACAAACTTTGGCTCAAACGGGTAGTGAACAAGTGAGCCAATTAACAACAACAATGAAAGTAATTAATAATAATGCCGAGAAAATTAATGAGTTTTTAAATCTCATGAATGAAATTTCAATGCAAACCAATGTACTGGCATTAAATGCTTCGGTTGAAGCGGCGCGCGCTGGAGAAACAGGCCGCGGTTTTTCTGTTGTGGCTGACGAAATTCGAAAATTGGCTTCCCGTTCTGATAATGCTGCAAAAGAAATTAAACAATTAGTTCAAAATTCTTTAGTTTCTGTCCATGAAGGGGATCTTGCTGTAACGCACGCCATTGAAAGTATTCAAACAATTACAGTTGCGGTGCAAGAAATGAGTACACATATGATTGCCCTTGCGGAATCGGCCATCAAAGAAACAGAAGAAATTTTATTTATTCAACAAACCGTCAATCAACTTCACAAGATTTCTTAATTTCTTAAAAAAAGAAGAAGGCCGTCTCATTAAAAAAATGACGGCTTTTTTTTCAAAAATGCTGTGTTTCTGTTACACTCAAATGATTCTGATAGAAAATAATTCTCATTTTTTTTGTTGACGAGAGATTTAATTAGATATTAAGACCTTAAAATCTTTTTATTCTAGATAAAACACCCTTTTAAATATAAAAATGAGATGTGTAATTAAGTAAGTTTAATCAAAAATATGGTACCTTTGTTTAACTATTATTAACTAAATTGCATTTTTATTAAAATGCATGTGATTGCTGAAAATAAAGCTTTTGATACTCTACTGCGAGCTGTACTGTCTGAAAATAAATTTCGACTGTATCCAGAATATTGACTGCATATCCACCGGCCATACAAATGGCAATTGGAATGTGGCGCGTCAGACAGCTTTCAAAAACAAGTTGATCTCGATGCATAAGGCCTTGTTTTGAAAGATTTAAACGGCCCAGCCGATCGCCTTGATAAGGATCTGCTCCCGCTAAATAAATGACCAAATCAGGTTGTACCATCGTGAAAACATAACTGAGGCCTTGTTGCAAAGCATGCAAATAATCCTCATCAGTGGTGCCATCCGGAAGCGGAATATCCAAATTACTGTGCTCTTTTGTAAAGGGGAAATTATTTTCACCATGAATTGAAAAAGTAAAAATAGACTCATCTTGATGGCAAATAGAAGCTGTGCCATTCCCTTGATGTACATCACAATCGATAATAATCACGGATGAAATTAACCCTTCATTTTGCAGGGTTCGCGCGGCAACCGCACTATCATTAAAAAAGCAAAACCCCTGCCCTTTGTCAAAAAAAGCATGGTGGGTTCCTCCCGCTAAATTAATCGCAATGCCGGATTGTAAAGCGGCCCGAGAGGCATCAATTGTGGCACCAACAGAACGCCGGGCGCGTTCCACAGCAGCAGGCGACCACGGCAGCCCAATTTGTTTGGTTTCGTGGGCAGAAAGCAAACCTTGATGTACCCGTTTAATATAATCAAGAGAATGCGCTAATTCAAGCTCCTCATTAGTTGCTGCATGAGGGCGAATAAAATCAATCTGTGGATTTAATTTAGTCCGGACATATTCTCGTAATAGGTGATATTTCTCCATAGGAAAACGATGATTTGGAGGTAAAGGTAGTACAAATTCATCAGTGTAAAAAACGGGTAATTTCATCATAAGAATCATAAAAAGTTGTTGGGATAAAAAAATTTTTTGTTTATTGTAACAATAAATACATTTAATAATTCGAGTGATTTTAATAGTTGTTTTGATTAAAAATACAGTATTTTTTATTCTCCTTCTAATCAATATACAAATTATGACAAAGAGTGATTTAAAAAGCTCAAATTAAATAATAATAATGAAATTTGTTTCTAATATTTTATGATATAATTATCCGCATATAAAAAATAAATTTAAATAAAATCTCACAAAATGATGCTAAAAGTTAAATCCTTATTTTATATATGTGTTTTTTTTACAACAAATTACTACTTAGGTCATTTATTTAATATAAAATTAGAGTAAAACTAGCTTATAAATGTAAAAAATAATATGTTTTTTGTAAAAATAACAAAATTAAATAAGATTTAAATCCTCAAAAAGGATATTTTTTTCAAATTGATCAGATTTTTTTGTCAGTATGTCTTTTAATTTTTTCTCAATTTCTGTAATTTTTTGGGGGCTTGAGGATGTTTGAGCGTGTGAGTATTCGGGCGAAATTATGGCTCATTATGCTAGTCGCATTTGTAGGTATGATGGTCGTTACACTTTTTGGATTTCATATTTATAAATCAACGTTAATTTCTGAGAAGATAGATAAAATCCAAGCAGCAGTCAGAATTGTGACAAGCGTACTAGATTATTATAATCATGAGGTCAGTGTTGGGCACTTAACAAAGGATGCAGCACAAGAACGTGCGCGGACCATGATTGAAAAAATTGCGTATGAAAAAGAAGGTTATTTTTGGGTTGTCAATAATAGCGGAATTGTGATCAGTCATCCTTATGCGACGCAGTTAGTTGGGACAAATGCGATGGATTTGCGGTCCACCGACGGTAAGAAAATCGTTCAAGAAATTTTGTCTGATTTAAAACAAAATGAGGCCGGAAAGATTATTTCGTATCAGTGGCAAAACCCTAAAGAGAATACACCCCGCGAAAAATTGAGTTATGCGCAAGCGTTCGCGCCGTGGGGATGGGTTGTGGTTTCGGGTGTATATATTGATCATATTGAACATTCTTTTTGGACAAATGCCATGCCTATGGGCATCACAATTACACTAACCATGTTCATTTTAGTTTTGACGGGCTTTTTCCTTTTTAAGAGCATTACATCCAATATTGATCTTATTTTGCATTATTTAAATAATATTGCGAATGGAAAATATGATGAAGATTTAGACATTCCGCGTGGCAAAACAGAAATGCGGGCAGTTTTACTCGCACTCAAAAAAACCCAAGAAGAATTACGGCAATATATTTCCGCGCTACAGGAATCACTCAAACAAACTGAAATCATGAAAATTACACTCGATAATGTAACAACCTGTGTGATGATTAGTGATCCGGCGCATAAAATTGTTTACTTAAACAAAGCGGCGACGAGCATGTGGGCTAAAAATGAACACATGATTAAAAAACAAATGCCGAACTTTTCCGCAAAAGATTTGTTGGGTTCCAGCATTGATGATAATCATAAAAATCCAAAACATCAGCACGAATTACTTGAGAAATTGCAATCTGTGTATCGTTCTGAATTACGACTCGGCGGATTATATATGCGTTTTTCGGCGATTCCCATTTTTGATTATGATAACCAACGAATTGGGACGGCGATTGAATGGTTTGACGATACTAAACAATATTTAATTCAAAACGAAATTGACAATGCGGTGGGAGCGGCGATTACTGGCGATTTTTCGCAAAAAGTTAATATTGGACAAATTGAAGGCGTTAATCACAGTATTGGAGAAGGAATCAATCGATTATTAGATAATACAGGCCGGGTGGTCGCCTCCATTGCAGAAATGATGGAAAGCATTGCAGATGGCGATTTGCGTCATCGAATTGAGCATTCATTTGAAGGAGTCTTTCAACAAATTGTTGATGACGTCAATCTTACTACGGACCGATTATCAACCCTTATTGCAAATATCAAAGAAAGTGCAAATTTAATTCGATTTGCTTCTTCTGAGATTTCTTCGGGCAATATATCGCTTTCCGAACGAACAGAAAAATCAGGTTATAGCATTATTCAAACGGGTCAAAATATTTTGAACCTTAAAAATATGCTCGAAAAAAATGCCTCCAGTGCCAAAGAAGCTAATGCGATGGTTTCTCAAACCTCAAATGTAGCGCATCAAGGTGAGCATGTTATGCAACAAGTCATTGAAACAATGCGTTATATTCGTGAAAGTTCCCAGAAAATTGAAGAAATTATTCACGTCATTGATGGCATAGCGTTTCAAACGAATATTTTGGCGCTCAATGCAGCAGTAGAGGCGGCCCGGGCCGGCGAACAAGGAAAAGGCTTTGCTGTGGTCGCAAGCGAAGTGCGTAGTTTAGCGCAACGTTCTGCCTCTGCATCAAAAGAAATTCGAACCCTGATTATGAATTCTGTTTCTCGCATTGAAGAGGGCGCTTCCCTTGTTGAAACAGCGGGAAGCACGATGAATGACATCATGAATTCTGTCAATGCAGTGACTACCATTATGGATGCAATTAATCAAGCCTCTCATGAACAAATGGACGATATTATTGCAGTGAATCATGCCATTAGTGATATTGACAATGTCACACAACAAAACACCGCGCTTGTAGAAGAAGTCGCCGCCGCCAGCGAAACGCTTCAAGAACAAGCAATGCAATTGGTTCGTGTCATTTCTAACTTTAAATTATAATATTTATTATTTTCTAATCCCGCTACTTGCTTAAACCAGAAATGTTTATCATTTCTGGTTTTTTTTTATAACAAGAAAACAGAATAAAATCTGAAAAAAACAAAGGCAAGTTTTTTTTATAAAAACAGATTTTTTTCTATTTCACACAAAAAAAATCAGGCTATTTAAGTTTTTCTTAAGTAGAAATATGCCCCCAAAAAATGCGCAGAAAGCACGTTTATTTTCCTAAAAATATTTTATAAAAAATCAAATATTTAACTAAATTAAATATATTTTAAGATATATAAATCCCAATATAAATAAAAAATATTATCAATTCAGGATTTAATCTAGAAAAAATAAACCCCTATTTTATTTATGTGTTTTTTTTACAACATAAATAAAATTAGTGGGGCTTTTTAATCCAAAAAGTAAGACAAATTATTTTTTATAAATAGAAAAAATAATATTTTATATTAGAAATTTTAAATAAAATCCCTTGTAAAATAAGGGGTATTTATCGCTATCATAATTTGAATAAAACAAAAATAATATCTGAAATCATATTGTTTTATTACATTTTATAAACAAAGGAAAATAATGATGTTGCACTTGTTTGATCAATTGAGTATTCGCGCTAAACTTTATTGGATGATCATTATGGCGCTTTTAGGCATGATTATTGTCACTTTAGTTGGATTTAATTTATATAGGGAAAGTTTAATTCTAGAAAAAACGCGTCAAGTTAAAGCGTCCGTCCGAATTGCAACAAATTTAATGTCATATTATGATGCGCAAATCCGGGGGGGGGGGGGGGGTACAAAATCAGTGGCACAAATGCGGGTCAAACAGATTTTGGAACAAACCCAATATGACACGGACGGTTATTTTTGGATTATTGATACCAATGGCCAAGTAATTAGTCATCCATATGCGAAACAATTTGTGGGCAAAAATGTTTTTGATCAAAAATCGACAGATGGCAAACTTTTTATTCAAACACTTTTATCCACACTACGTACTACTTCTCAAACGGAACAATTGATCACTTACACATGGCAAAATCCACAAGATTCTCAGCCGCGTGAAAAAATGAGTTATGCCCAAATTTTTGTTCCATGGGGCTGGATTATTGTTTCCGGATTTTATACGGATCAAATAGAACAGTCATTTTGGAATAATATTTTCCCGACTGCATTGGTTATTTTTCTTACGATGTTGGGATTAGTTTTAGCCGGCCGCGTTCTTTTTAAGAATATTTTAGAATCCATTGATTTAATTTTATATTATTTAAATCAGCTTGCTGACGGTAGATGTGACCAATTTATTGAAATTTTGCATCCAAAAACAGAAATGGGTTGTGTCCTCCGTGCATTGAAGAAAACACAAGAGGAATTACGGCAATATATTTCTGCATTGAAAGAGTCATTAAATCAAAATGAAATCATGAAAATGACTTTAGATAATGTCACTACAGCAGTCATGATTAGCGATCCGGATAATAAAATTATTTATGTCAATAATGCGGCCCAAAAAATGTGGGTCGATAACGAAAAAATGATTCAGCAACAAATTCCCAGTTTTTCTGCGGCCAATTTGTTAGGGTCCAGTATTGATGACAATCATAAAAATCCCAAATATCAACATGATTTGTTAGAAAAATTGCAGAATGTCCATCGTTCTCAATTACGTTTGGGCGAATTACATATGCGCTTTGCGGCGATTCCCATTTTTGATTACGAAAATAAGCGGGTTGGCACCGCCATTGAATGGTTTAATGACACAAAACAGTATTTGATTCAACAAGAAATTAATAAAGTCGTGACCGCAGCAATCTCT
This sequence comes from uncultured Burkholderiales bacterium, assembly GCA_964504875.1. GTDB lineage: Bacteria > Pseudomonadota > Gammaproteobacteria > Burkholderiales > CAZDFJ01 > CAZDFJ01. The sequence continues at coordinate 41,342 of CAZDFJ010000005.1, forward strand.
GGCGATTTTTCGCAAAAAGTCACATTAGGTCATGCAGAAGGGATTCATCATAGCGTTGTGACGGGAATGAATCGCTTATTAGACAATACTGGCCAAGTTGTGATGTCGATAGCACAAATGATGAAAAAAATTACTGAAGGCGATTTACGTCATCGGATTGATAATCATTTTGAGGGAATATTTCAACAAATTGTTGAAGATGTCAATAAAACGACAGATCAGCTTGCTTTAATTATTTCAAATATTAAAGATAGCTCAAATTTAATTCATTCCGCTTGTGCCGAGATTTCTGAAGGAAATATCGCGCTCTCTCAACGGACGGAAAAATCAGCTGATAGTGTGATTCAAACGGTTCAAAATACAGTCACCCTAAAAACGGTACTTGAGCGTAACGCGTCCAGTGCTAAAGAAGCAAATATGATGGTCACGCAAACCGCAAGTGTGGCATTACAAGGCCAAAAAGTTATGCATGATGTCGTGGAAAAAATGGGATATATTCACGATAGTTCAAAAAAAATCGAGGAAATTATTCGTGTTATTGATGGCATAGCGTTTCAGACAAATATTTTAGCACTCAATGCGGCTGTGGAGGCGGCGCGGGCGGGCGATCAGGGGAAGGGTTTTGCAGTCGTTGCCAACGAGGTGCGTCATTTAGCACAACGATCGGCTTCCGCCTCAAAAGAAATTCGAGAACTCATTATGCATTCTGTTTCTCGCATTGAAGAGGGGGCAATGCTTGTTGAAAAAGCCGGATCGACGATGAATAATATTATGGATTCTGTGAATGGCGTCACCCATATGATGGATGAAATTAATCGGGCTTCTCACGAACAAATGAAAGAAATTACGTCTGTTAATCATGCCATTCATGAAATTGATCAGATTACACAACAAAATACGGCACTCGTAGAAGAAGTCGCCGCCGCCAGCGAAATGCTACAAGAACAAGCGACTCAGCTCGTAAAAGTTGTTGAAAATTTTAAATTATAAAAAATCTTATTAATTAGGCAAAGTTATCAGAAAGCAGATCAAAAATACGCTTATTTTTGGTCTGTTTTTTCGCTATTTTCATAAAATATGCTAAGATATTGCTTTTTTTCTTGGCTATAGAGCGTGTTCTCTTGTGTGGTCTGCGTTTTTTTCTTCTCAAAATAAAACATATCTTACTTTTCTTTTGGTAAGTCTTCTTTTTATTCTCTTTTTTTGTTTTTTATGGGCAATAGGGCAAGGCGATTTTGAGCTCCATTGGTGGCAGGCAGGGGGGCTGATTTTCCATAAAATGAGTTCATTTTACGAACAAAAAGAAACCATAGCGCCGGCTATTCCGGACGTTGTTTTATTTGAATTACGTTTACCTCGTATTGTAATGTCGATGTTGACAGGGGCGGCATTAAGCGTAGCTGGGGTCGCGATGCAAGGGCTTTTTCGTAACGCTCTCGCCGATCCAACATTAATTGGTGTTTCTTCAGGCGCGGCAGTCGGCGCCGCATTAAGTCTTTTGGGAACCCCCTTCTTTTTGGCTTTTCCTGAATATTTAACGTCGTGGTTTATTGCTTTCAATGCTTTTTTTGGCGGATTAATTAGTACTATTTTAGTGTATTATTTTTCCCGTTATCAGGGCCGCATTATACTTTCATGGATGCTGATCATTGGCATTGCGATGAGTACTTTGTCTGGCGCCATTATTGGTTTTTTATCTTATTTTTCAAGTAATGAGGCCTTGAGACGTTTTGCTTTTTGGAGCTTGGGAAATTTAAATAACCTTCAGTCCGAAAGCATTCTGCTCATGGGAATAGTGTTTGTGGGGTGTTTTTGGGGATTACAACGCGAAGCTCTCGCGCTGAATGTTCTTTGTCTTGGTGAACGAGAGGCAAGCACTTTAGGTATTCCGTTGAAACAACTCAAACTTAAAATTATTACATTAACGGCGCTTTTAGTTAGTACTAATGTTGCGATTTGTGGCTTAATTGGTTTTGTAAGTTTAATTATTCCCCATATAATGCGTCTTTTGGTTGGGGCAAATCACCGTATTTTATATACATTTTCCGCATTAGGCGGAGCACTATTACTGTTACTCGCTGATACAGTTGCCCGAACTTGTTTGGCTCCGATCGAGCTTCCTGTCGGAATCGTCACGGCCTTATTGGGCGTGCCTTTTTTTCTGATTTTATTTATCCAAAAAAGACACGCGCTTGAATAAATTAATCACCCTGTGTTAAGGCTTGTTTTTGTAAAGCCAATAAAGTATGAATCCCTTTTTCAGCAAGGGACAGCATATGATTCATTTCGGTACGAGAAAAAGCGGCCCCTTCTGCGGTCCCTTGTACTTCAATAAAATCACCTTGACTTGTCATAACAATATTCATATCTGTTTCACATTGCGAATCTTCGAGATATTCCAAATCTAAAATAGGGGTATTTTGGTAAATACCAACCGATATGGCCGCAACGGCACACTGTAATGCCTCGACACACCCCAATTTTTGCAGCGCATCATACAATGCCACATAGGCCCCCGTGATGCTTGCGGTTCGTGTGCCCCCATCTGCTTGCAAAACATCACAATCTAAATAAATGGTTCGCTCACCAATTTGGGTCAAATCAACCGCCGCGCGTAATGACCGCCCAATTAAACGTTGAATTTCTTGAGAACGCCCGCTCGGACGTTGGTTTTCTCGAGCGTGACGAGTATGTGTTGAACCCGGTAACATACTATATTCGGCTGTAAGCCACCCTTGATTTTTGTCACGCAAAAAGCTGGGAACCCGTTCTTCTACAGAAGCTGTACACAACACTTTTGTATCACCAAAAGCAACTAAAACAGAGCCTGCTGCATGCTTAGTGTAATGTCGTGTGAACGAAACAGAACGCAAGGCATCCGCCGCCCGCCCACTCGGACGTTTAAAAGAGAAAGACATTTCTAAAATTTCCTAATAAGACAAGCCTGAAAGTGGCGGATTTTACGCCACTTTTTTGTTTTAAAATAAAAACGAATTCTTAAAGTAAAATGCGTTCAATGCCACCATGATTGGCTTTATGAACAAATTCTGCCATCCAGTTTTCACCCAATAAATGGCGCGCCATTTCAACTACAATGTACTCTGCGTCCGCACCAATATCATTACGATAGCGCGACAAACCTTGTAAACAAGAAGGACAAGAAGTTAAAACCTTCAGTTGGGCTTGAGGGGCTAATTCACGTAAAGCCACCACGCCTTTTTGCAGCTCCTCATGCTTACGGAAACGGACTTGATTGGACACATCAGGTCGTGTCACTGCAAGTGTTCCGGACTCACCACAACACCGATCGTTCAGTTTGACATCGCTCCCCAAAAGTTTACTCGCCACTTCTATGGGTTTATAAACTTTCATTGGAGAGTGACACGGATCATGATACATATACCGTGTTCCTGAGATGCCTTCTGCTTTGACGCCTTTTTCTAAAAGATATTCATGAATATCCAACAGACGGCATCCAGGGAATATTTTTTCAAACTCATATTGCATGAGCTGATCCATACATGTGCCGCAAGAAACAATTACGGTTTTTATGTCTAAATAATTAAGCGTATTCGCAATGCGATGAAATAAGACCCGATTACGCGTGATAATTTCGAGCCCCTTGTCTTCTTGACCGGCGGCATTTTGTGGGTAGCCACAACATAAATATCCTGGAGGTAAAATCGTTTGTGCCCCCACTTCGTAAAGCATCGCTTGGGTAGCTAAACCCACTTGGCTAAATAAACGCTCAGAGCCACATCCTGGAAAGTAAAAAACTGCATCAGAATCATCCGTGACTTTTTGCGGATCCCGAATAATCGGAATCGTATGACTTTCTTCGATGTCTAACAAAGCCCGCGCTGTTTTTTTCGGCAGATTCCCTGGCATGGGCCGGTTCACAAAATGAATGACTTGCGCTTGAATGGGGGCTTTGCCAACCGTCGCAGGCGGACGGGTCACTTGGTCTTGAATCAAGCCCATTTTTTTTGCTAAATCATGCACAGCAATTTGTAGTTTATAGCCCCAATCAATCATGCCCTGACGCAATAATTTAATTGATGCGGGATCCGTTGCATTCAAAAAAGCCATCGCGGCCGCAGTACCTGGATTAAATTTCTTTTTCCCTTGCTTGCGCAAAAAGTTCCGCATGGCCACAGAAACATCACCAAAATCAATTTTAACAGGACAAGGGCTAACACATTTATGACAAACCGTACAATGATCTCCTACGTCACTGAACTCATCAAAATGATGCAATGAAATGCCCCGCCGCGTCTGCTCTTCATATAAGAACGCTTCAACCAATGCGCCCACCGCCAGAATTTTATTACGGGGACTATAAAGCAAATTTGCCCGAGGCACATGTGTTGAGCAAACCGGTTTACATTTACCGCAGCGCAAGCAATCTTTAACAGAATCTGCAATTTGGCCAATTTCACTTTGCTCTAAGATTAAACTTTCAGATTCGAGCAAACTAAAACTAGGTGTATATGCCTTGCGTAAGTCCGCATCAGGCATTAATTTACCTTTGTTAAAACGCCCTTCGGGATCCACTTGTTTTTTATACGCTACAAATGCGTCAATAATGTCTTTCGGCAAAAATTCTAGTTTAGTAATCCCAATGCCATGTTCACCAGACACAACGCCGTCTAGATCATTCGCGATTTTCATAATCCGGGCGACCGCTTCATGAGCTTCTTTCAGCATTTCATAATCCGCGGAATGAACAGGAATATTAGTATGTATATTCCCATCTCCAGCGTGCATATGCAATGCGACAAAAACCCGGCTTTTTGAGACATGTTTATGAATCGCAAAACATTGATCTAAAATAAGTTGATAGGGTCGGCCTGAAAAAATTTGTTCTAATTTCTTTTTCACCTCGCGTTTCCAAGAAACCCGAATAGCGTGACTTTGTAATGCGCGAAAAACAGTATAATCAGAACTCACTGTCAAACTTGGATCTAAACTCGGAAAATCCGCAAAACGCAAGGCCGCTTCTGTAACAGGTGCATCCAGATGATTCAACTGCCATTCCCAGCGCGTCCGGGTTTCCTCTAATGATTCAATCGCCCGTTGCGCACGGGATCCAAGCACATCCGCATTGGATAATAAACTCTCATCATCACGTGCAATGGGTAAATTCCCTGCTTCAAAAAAAGCTTTAAGGGCATCAATCAGCTTTAATTTGTTTTTAATAGAGAGCTCAATATTAATCCGTTCAATTTCGTCTGTGTAACGACCCAAATTATGCAGGGGTATCACCACATCTTCATTAATTTTAAAAGCATTCGTATGTTTGGCGATAGCAGCTGTGCGTGACCGGTCGAGCCAAAATTCTTTTTGTTGGGCGGCCGTTGTCGCAACAAAGGCCTCCCCGCCGCGTAAATTCGCAATACGCGCCACATGGGAAGCGGCTTCTCCCACAGCAGGCTCGTCATCGCTCACAATATCGGCTAATAAAACCATGACGGGTAAATCAGGCCGTTTTGCTTTGGTCGCATAACCCACCGCCCGGACATAACGCGCATCTAAATGTTCTAATCCCGCCAATAATGCTATTTTATTTTGAGCAAGATAGTCTTTAATTTCAACAATAGTCGGAACAGCCTTGCTGACTTCCCCAAAAAATTCTAAACAAACAGTGCGTTTATACTTAGGCATCCGGTGTACAATAAACGTTGCAGAAGTAATAATGCCATCACATCCTTCTTTTTGTACACCGGGCAAGCCGCCTAAATATTTATTAGTCACATCTTTGCCTAGGCCTTTTTTACGGAAAGTTTCGCCTGAAATTTCTAGGAGAGTGGGTTCACCCATCCGGGTTTTTCCATCCTCTTGAAATTTTGTGAGGCGAAATTTTGCCACAGGCACGTCATGAATCTTGCCTAAGTTATGGTCGAGGCGTTCAACAAATAACCATTTTGCATCCGGCGTGACCATTTTCCATGAGGCAAGATTATCAACAGCTGTTCCCCATAGGACAGCTTTTTTTCCACCGGCATTCATGGCAATATTACCGCCAATACAACTGGCATCAGCAGAAGTCGGATCCACAGCAAAAACACGGCCTTTGGCTTCCGCTGCTTCCATAACCCGCCGTGTCACCGCGCCCGCGCCACAATGTAGCACACCATATTCTTGTTCCACACCAGGCAACGTGACAAATTGAACAGGCTTAATAAAATCAAGCTTTTCAGTATTAATCACCACAGAACGTTTACTGAGTGGCACCGCCCCCCCTGTATAGCCCGTGCCGCCGCCGCGCGGAATAATAGTTAAACCGAGTTCAATGCAAGAACGGACGAGAGGGGCAATTTCTTCTTCTGTATCAGGCGTCAACACCACAAAGGGATATTCAACCCGCCAATCTGTTGCATCAGTCACATGTGAAACGCGCGCCAAACCATCAAATTGAATATTATCTTTCCGGGTATAATGGGCTAACTGGCGTAAAATTTGTCGTCTTAAACTTTCGATTTCTTTAAATTCATTTTCGAAATTAGATAACGCAAGATTCGCAGCCTTGAGTAATTCAGCTACTTTTTCGTTATTTTGGCGACGGGCTTCAATGGCTTGTAAACGATGTCGTAAGGCTTCAATCAATGCGTGCAAGCGTTGTGGATTATTAAGCAAATCATCCTGAATATAAGGATTACGTTCGACAACCCAAATATCCCCAATCACTTCAAATAACATGCGGGCGGAACGTCCCGTTTTTCGTTCTGCGCGCAACTCTTCTAGTAGATTCCATATTCGTTCCCCTAAAATCCGAATCACAATTTCGCGATCAGAAAAAGAGGTATAGTTGTACGGAATTTCTCGTAAACGTGTGTTCATCTTGAGACAACCTATTGAACTAAAATCATATTATATACAATATTTTTATAAAAAAAACGTTCGCACCTAAATACTTGACTATTTTATTAGGTTATTTTAAAACAAGACCGTTCATTTTAAAAATGAATTTTTGCACAAACTCAAAAAATGAGAAAATAGTCTGAATGCATGAAATATTAATACATGCTCTCACAAAAAAGGGGAGAGAACAAAAAAAGCGGACATTTTGTCTTAATCAATTAACGTAAAGAAATAATAGACCATTGGTGTGTTTGAGCATGATGCGTTAATTTTTCATCGGCATCAACCGCAACAGGATGGGTTACTTTTTCTAATAAAGGTAAATCATTACAAGAGTCGCTATAAAACCATGATTCTGAAAAGTCAGTCCATGTTTGGCCTAATGCATGTAGCCACATTTCTACGCGTTGAATTTTGCCGGCCTGAAAACAAGGAACGCCTGCCGGATTCCCCGTATAAAGACCATTTTTTATTTCTAAATCAGTGGCAATTAAATGTGAAATTCCTAATTTTTGAGCAATCGGGGCTGTCACAAATCGATTGGTCGCTGTTACAATTGCAACTAAACAATCTGCATCTGCCAGATAGCGATCAATTAAATTTTGAGCTTTAGGTAACAAAATTGGTTCGATTTTTTCATGCATAAATTCAGCATGCCAGACTGCGAGTTCCGCTTGACTTCTTCCTGCAAGCGGCCCTAATTGAAACTGTAAAAATGCAAAAATATCCAGTTTTCCAGCACGGTAATCATCATAAAATTCCTGATTTTTTCGCGCTTGTTCTATCGGATCAACAATGCCTTTTTCAGCAAGAAAAAGCCCCCAGTTATAATCACTATCCCCCCCTAACAAGGTATTATCTAAATCAAATAAAATTAATTTCATGTATTCTGCCTTTCTCAGTTTAGGTTAAAATAATGATTCTAGCATTTATTGTTTTATTTTTTCATAAAAAGATGAATAAATAGGAAGAAAAACCAATGCCAAATAGTAGCCTTTATTATTTTTTGCATCAACAGTTACCAGCCGATCATGAGAACCACGGTTTAATTAGTGTTTTAGATGCCTTAATGATTGCATGTAAAAAAATTGCGGATCAAGTCGGGCGCGGGGCCTTAGCTGGAATTTTAGGGACCGCTGGCAGCGAAAATGTCCAAGGGGAAACACAAAAAAAATTAGATATTATTTCTAATCAGATTATTTTAGATGAGTGTCAGATTTGCAACGAATTGGTTGGGCTGGCTTCAGAAGAAATGGATGAAATCGTCCCGCTCACCCATGCGACGCCCGCTAAAAAACGTTATTTACTATTATTTGATCCTTTAGATGGATCTTCTAATATTGACGTTAATATCAATGTCGGAACAATTTTTTCAATTTTGCCCTGCCCAGATGAGGTGGTTGTCCCGACACTCAAAGATTTCTTGCAGCCTGGAAAAAATCAAGTGTGTGCGGGCTATGTGATTTATGGTCCTTCTACCCAACTGGTTTTAACTTTAGGTCAGGGGACACATGGTTTTACTTTGGATCGTTCTATTGGTGAATTTCGATTAACCCATCCGAATATTCAAATGCCAGAAAAAACCCGGGAATTTGCAATTAATACTTCAAATAGTCGTTTTTGGTACCCACCTATTCAGCGTTATATTAACGAATGTGTAGCGGGGAAAACAGGTCCACGAGGGGAAGATTTTAATATGCGCTGGGTCGGGGCAATGGTTGCGGATATTCATCGTATTTTAATGCGCGGGGGGATTTTTATGTATCCTCGTGATACGAAAGATCCCAATAAATTAGGCCGCTTACGCTTATTATATGAAGTTAGTCCGATGTCTTTTTTGGTGAATCAGGCCAATGGACTCAGCACAACAGGGTCTGAATGGACTTTAGATGTCGAACCAACTGCATTACATCAACGTATTGGTTTGATTATTGGTTCTAAAGAAGAAGTGCTACGGCTTGTGACTTATCATAAAGTTTAATTTAAATAAAACCTTGACTTTATAGTCTAAATTAACTAAAATTATTTCTGAAGTTTAATGCTTAGGCCCTGTCCAGACCCTCCCTATATTCAGACAGGGCTTTTTTTCCGCAACTTAAATTAAAAAGACTATTTAAACTAGTATTTTATGTTGAGAAAAAATTATTTTTTAGGACTCAGTTGTTTTTATTTGGTTGGCTGTGCTGGATTGACGCCGTCACCTCCCTCTGGGGCCCATTTAAACCAAAAAGAAGTTTACAATACGATTCCACAGGTTATTTCAAAACCTGCTCCCCATCATGGGGTAAGTTCGCCTTTTCCCTCGCCACCCCCGCGTCCTCAAAAAAAAATAACCATTTCTGTCCAAAATGCCCCTATTCAGCCCCTTTTATTTGCGATTGCAAATGCCCTGAAAATTAATCTCAACTTACATCCACAACTTCAGGGCGGGGTATCACTGAATTTAGTGAATATTACATTTCCTGAATTATTAGAACGGGTTTCTCAGCAAATAGACATGCAATATGATCAGAAAGGGGAAACATGGCAAGTCGCACCAGATAGACCCTCTTTGAAACATTATGCAATTGATTATGTCAATATTCAACGAGCGACTTATGCAGAATCAAGCATGATGAATCAGGTGACGGGCGCATTTAATCTCGCAAATCAATCTGTCACAAACGGCAATACAGATAATGCACTGGCTAGTACAAATAATCCTAATAATCCAACGCGTCAGCAAAATTTTTCATCCTTACAGCTCAAAAATGTGAGCACCAATAGTTTTTGGCAAACCTTGATTAAAAATATTGAACTTCTTCTCAAGCAAACGCCAGAGACAATTGCAGAAAATACTTCACTTAACACACAAATTATTCCCAATCCAGAAGCAAGTTTGCTGAGTGTGTATGCCACAACCAAACAACATCAGCGGATTGAGGCTTTTTTGAGTCATATCTTAAAAAATGTAAAAAAACAGGTTTTAATTGAGGCAACGATTGTAGAGGTTGAATTAAATCAAGAATATCATCAAGGTATTAACTGGTCTCGTTTGGCGGGAGAACAAACAGGGTGGACGCTCACACAAGCCCCGACAGTCAATTTTCAGGGCAATTTAGAACATGTTTTTTCGATAGGTTATAAAAATGCCCATTCACAGGTTGGAAATATTACAGGAACAGTCACGCTATTAGAACGTTTTGGGCGTGTGAAAGTCCTGTCTAGCCCGAAAATTAGTGCCTTGAATAATCAAACGGCTTTACTGAAGGTTGTAGATAATCGCGTTTATTTTACTGCGGATGTGATTCAAAACGCAACGGGCGGACAAAGTAGCGTTTTAACGACCTATGTGCGTTCAAATTTACATACAGTTCCTGTTGGGCTGACAATGCATGTAACGCCTCAAATTGATGATGAAGAAACGGTGACCCTCAATATTCGTCCTGTGATCACACGTATTATTGGCTATGTTGCTGATCCGAATCCAGAGCTCGCTAAAGCAGGTGTCAAGAGTTTGATTCCTGAGACCCAATCACGAGAATTAGAATCGTTATTGCGTGTTAAAAGTGGAGAAATTACAGTGATTGGGGGCTTAATGCAAGATAGTCTGGATAAAAATCGAGAGGCCCCGTTCGATGTGGGTGAGGGACTATGGGGCAATCTTCTTAATGCTCGTCGAGAAACTGCAAAAAAAACAGAATTAGTCATTTTTCTTCGCCCCCTTGTCCTCAAAACAGCTTCCATCCAAGAGGAACTCAAATCATTTCAAAAATTTTTACCGCAATAATAAAAAAAGAGCGTTGATTCAACGCTCTTTTTGCCAGAAGAATTTTTTCTTCGATTACATTTTTGTTTTCTTTTTACCAAAGATTTCTGCTAAATGGGTTGCAGTCAGCAGATGAGCATATGTCGTATAACGAGGGGCTTGAGGGGCTAATCCTCGTGCTAAAACAGGATCTGTTGGTAAACAAACAGGCTGAGCCAATGCGTGGGCGGGCTCCGCAAAATTCAACACATAGCGGGTTTTCCCGTCTCGCACTTCCCAGACTTCAATGGATTGAACAGGAGCAATATGCGTAATCCCTGAAATCGGTTTACGACGATAAATCGCACAATATTTGATTTTATCTAAATGTTTTTGGGCGATAATCGGCGCATGCCAGCGATTTTCTTTTAAGAAAACTTCCGCAAATGTAATCTCGCAAGAAGGGACCACAATTGTATCAAAGTCAGCCTGATCCTGCTTTACCATGATAAATTTACGCCTGTCTGATATTCAGTTACGCGACTTTCAAAGAAATTTTTCTCTTTTTTGGCATCAATCGCTTCGCTCATCCATGGAAAAGGATTAATGGCTTCTGGATAAAGCGGAGGGAGCCCAATTTGCTCACAACGACGACTACAAATATGACGCAAATATTCTTCGAAATTACGACGAGTTAAACCTAAGATGCCGCCAGAAGGCATGGTATCCAATGCGTACGCATATTCTAATGCCACCGCTTTTTCAAAGAGATCTAAAATTTCATTTTGAAATTCGGCCGTCCACAAATGGGGATTTTCTTGCTTAATTGCATTAACCATATCCACGCCAAAATTGAGGTGCATAGATTCATCACGCAAAATATATTGATATTGTTCTGCGGCGCCTCGCATTTTATTTTGGCGACCCATGGCCAAAATTTGGACAAAGCCTACATAGAAAAATAAGCCTTCCATAATGCAAGAAAAAACAATTAAGCTTTTTAATAATTGTTGATCAGCTAAAGTAGTACCCGTTTTGAAGTGAGGATTCGTCAACGTGTCAATAAATGGAATCAAAAATTCATCTTTGGCCCGAATACAAGAAATTTCATGATAAGCATTGAAAATTTCAGATTCATCTAAGCCTAATGATTCAACAATATATTGATAAGCGTGCGTATGAATCGCTTCTTCAAAAGCTTGACGCAATAAAAATTGGCGGCATTCTGGTGCAGTAATATGACGATAGGTTCCTAACACAATATTATTCGCAGCTAAACTGTCTGCTGTTGTAAAAAAACCTAAATTGCGTTTAATAATGAGTTTTTCATCTTCCGTTAATTGACCGGATTTCCATTGTTGAATGTCGTTTCCCATCGGAACTTCTTGCGGCATCCAATGATTCGCACACGCCGCCAAATATTTATCCCATGCCCAACGATATTTAAAGGGTACCAATTGGTTTACATCAGAACGACTGTTAATAATTGTTTTGTCTTCAACACGGATACGATCGAGATGAGAATGAGAAGCCCCATTGCGTGTTACCTCTTTGGTAACCACAATATCATCGTCAAAAGATAACATAACCAAATTATCCTTAGAAAAAGTTTATAATTCAATGAGTTAAGTATAGTGAGCAAAAAGCGAGCATGATCAAAACCATGTTACTTTTTTGAGATCATATAAAGACTTAATTTTATCTGCTAAGAAGAGAGCTGCTTTTTAATTGAGCTAAGCTTAATCGAGTTAATCTAGCATGTCAATGCCATAATAATGCTGTTTTGCTTATTTTTAAAAACTGTTGACAGTCTAATCTCGATAAAAAAATGATCAGAGTAGGACCAATCTTACGAGAAAAAAGGCATTTTTACTTAAAAATGAAAGTAAGAATTGAGGAATAAATGGGATCCGCTGGCAAAAAGAAAATAACGAATTGCTTTGCCCGTTGCCATAATTACAACAACTGGCAAGGGATTGAGTCGTGTCATTCCTGCAAAAATACAAAGCGCATCGCCAATCAATGGAACCCATGAGAAAAAAAGGCTGAAAGGGCCGTATCGATGAATCCATAATCTTGCTCGTGGCGGAATTTTCGCTTCTTGTTTTTCAGAAAAGGGGTAAAAGCGGCCCATCAAATAGGATGTCATTCCACCGAGTGTATTGCCGAGTGTCGCCATACAAATGGCTAAACTGAACACTTCTGGCCGAAGATGAATTAAATCAAAAAGAATGACTAGTTCTGCGCCGCCTGGCAAGACAGTGGCTCCAATGTAAGCACTGAAAAAAAGCGCAGGTAAATTGACAAAGTGTACATTAAATAAACTCATAAACCAATCAAACATAGGGGACTTCCTGCTAGATTATTTTGTTCTATAAAACAAAATAGTGAGAATTTTTTATTCTAAAAATGCGAAAAATAATATTGTAGCAAAAAACGCTCTTTCTCAAGACAGAAAAAGAGCGTTTTAACAAAAAATTAGATTAAATTATCTTCAAAAAAAATTAGGTTGGGGCAGATTCCTGATCGCTTTCAAGATCTGTCACACTGATTTTGTAGCCACATTCCTTATTGGGACAAACTTTTTGCAATCCCCACCGTTTTGTGTGTTTAAGCATCAAAATTGGCGACCCGCATTCTGGACAAGGCTCAGGAATAGGGCGATGCGGTAAAGCGTAATTACATTGAGGATAATTACTACACGAGTAAAATATTGATCCAAAACGATTTTTTCGTTCAATCATAGATCCTTTTCCGCAAGCGGGGCAAGTCACACCCGTATCTTTTGGTTTTTCTAATGGTTCAATGAAATTACATTTTGGATAGTTTGTGCAACCAATAAAGCTGCCATATTTCCCTTTTTTGATTTGTAAAGCACTTTCACATTTTGGACAAGTACGATCAGGGATAATTTCCCCTGCTTGGGCTTGACTGGCGTCTGCTTTTTCGGGGTTTAAATCCCGAGTATAATCACATTCTGGGTAGTGGGAACAGCCCACAAAGTTGCCCCGTTTTCCCAAACGAATCACGAGCGGATTGCCACACTTTGGACAGGCTTCATCTAATTTTTCTTGCGTAATTTCTTCACGCGGCAAAGATTGTTTTTCTACTAAAAGCTGATGAAAATCATCCCAAAAATGAGCCAAAACAGGAACCCATTCTTGTTCATTATTTGCGATTAAATCAAGATCATCTTCAAGCTTCGCTGTGAAATCATAATCAACATAACGTGTAAAATGATTCGTTAAAAACCGATTCACGACCCGCCCGACATCTGTTGCAATAAAGCGTTTTTCCGACTCTTCGACATAAGCCCGCGCTAATAGCGTGGAGATAATCGTGGCGTAAGTTGACGGCCGCCCAATACCATATTCTTCTAATGCTTTGACTAATGTCGCCCGATTAAAGCGTGGGGGCGGCATAGTAAAATGCTGTTTACCAAAGAGACGATCCACTGGCAAAACCTGTCCCACTTCAAGCGCAGGCAAAAAGACTGCATCGCTTTGTTCTGCTTGGGTCGGATCATCAAAACTTTCTTCGTAAACACTCAGAAAGCCCGAAAAAAGTACCACTTGTCCATTTGCCCGAAAAATGCCACATGTTTCTGTAGGGGTGGCCGGATCAATCACTGCAATGTCAACGCCTGTCAAACTAAACTCAGCACTCGCTAGTTGACACGCTAAAGTCCGTTTCCAAATCATATCGTATAATTTGTACTGTTCTGCTGTCAGAAATTTTCTTAGACTTTGTGGCGTTCTAAAAATAGAGGTCGGACGAATGGCTTCATGCGCCTCTTGAGCGTTTTTCGACTTGTTTTTATACACATTCGGATTTTTAGGCAAGAAATTTGGCTCAAAATGCTGTGAAATATAATTTCGAATTTCCTCAACAGCCTCTTGTGCCAGATTCACCGCATCTGTTCGCATATAGGTAATCAGCCCGGTTACCCCTGTATCAATTTCGACGCCTTCATACAGTTGTTGTGCAATCCGCATGACTTTATCGTTGTGCATATTCAGTTTGCGAACGGCTTCTTGTTGCAAGGTAGAAGTCGTAAAGGGAGCTGTGGGATTTCGTTTTTTATTTTTCCGTTCTATCTTTTGAACAACAACATTTCCCTGGCTTTTCTCTATTAATTTTGTCACAATTTCAGCTTGTTCTGACTCTGAATGAATACTTAATTCTTTCAGTTTTTTACCCTGATATTGTGATAAAGTGGCGTCAATCCGTTGCGCTTGTGTTTTGCCGCGTGGTTTTGTTTGATCAACATGACTTTCCAAATGAATCGACCAGTATTCTTGAGACTGGAAAGCTTGTATTTCAATTTCCCGTTCTACAATTAAGCGCAAGGCAGGGCTTTGTACCCGCCCAGCAGAAAGTCCACGCCGGATTTTTTTCCACAGTAATGGCGACAGATTAAATCCGACTAAATAGTCCAGTGCGCGACGGGCTTGTTGTGCATTCACAAGCGACATGGACAAATGACGGGGGTTTTCTAGTGCCTGTGTCACTGCTGTTTGTGTAATTTCATGAAAAACAACACGTTGCACAGATTTGCCTTGCAGAAGATTTTCCGTCTTTAAAATTTCTGTCAAATGCCACGCAATCGCTTCTCCTTCACGATCCGGATCGGTCGCCAGAAGAATTTCATCTGCATTTTTGACTGCTTCAATAATTGCTTCAACGTGCTTGACATTTTTTTCAATCAGTTGATATTTCATTGCAAATTGATGTGCGGGATCAACAGCCCCCTGCTTGGGCACTAGATCGCGGATATGTCCATACGAAGCAAGAACTTCAATATCCCGTCCACTTAAATATTTTTTCAGCGTTTTGACTTTCGCTGGGGATTCAACAATCAAGACACTTGACATAAAATGAGCTACACAACAAAGATAAGTTATTTTATAAAATTTTATAGAAACCAGCTGCTGACTGAATTTTTCCGTCCAATTCCAACCCTAACAAATGACTAGAAAGTACTGAAACAGTCAGCCCCGTTTCTTCACATAAACGATCCAAATCAAGCTGTTTAAAACGCTTCAAGACATGGAGTACAGGGTCCTTCACAATTGTCGATTCGGCAAGCGATGACTGATTTTCTTGCGCGGATCCAAACAATTGAAGTGATATTGCGTTATTAATATCTTGAATTTTTGTCTGACTGTCAATAGTTCGTTTGCTTTTCTGTATCTTTTGCTGTTGTAGCTTTGCATCATTTTTTGAAAAATCAGACAAATTCGTTAAAAAAGAATGGGATAAATTCAACTCATTTAAGACATCCTCTGGATGCATCACCAGTTTCGCCCCCATTTGGATTAATTGATGACAACCTGTTGATAAATCAGAATAAATTGAACCCGGGACAGCAAAAACATCTCGGTTTTGATCGACAGCATGATGAGCAGTTGATAAGGATCCACTTTTTATTTTGGCTTCAATCACTAAGACCCCGATACTCAGTCCACTAATCAAGCGATTCCGACGTGAAAAGTTACGTTCTATTGGAAAATTCACCCCAATAGGAATTTCAGAAATTAAGAGTCCCGTTTTCGCGAGGGTTACCGCCAGGGTCTTATTTTGCGCCGGATAGATTTTATCTAAACTAGTGGGTAAAACAGCAATACTTTGGCCGTAACCGCATAATCCACCTTGATGCGCGGCCGTATCAATGCCTAATGCTAACCCGCTGACAATACTTAAGCCTTGCTCACTCAAATGTTGGGCAAAACTATAGGCGGATTGCCGCCCTTCTTGCGTGCATTGACGGCTTCCAACGACTGCTAAACATGGATTTTCTAAAAGAGAAAGTTGTCCAACAGTGTAGAGTAAAACAGGTGGATCAGCCAGTTCCTGCAATAAGGAGGGATAAGTTGCGGCTGTAAAATAGGCGGCGCGAGGTGGGAAAAGTAAAGTTCGTTGAGGGGCAGCGGCCGCCCAGTTAAGTTGTTTTTCAATCTGCGCATACGGTAGGTCAGCTTTGATTTTTTTAGCAATTGCCGCGGGAATAATTTGACACAAGTCATGATATGACGCAGAAAAAACATGCGTAGCAGAACCAAACGCATCAATTAAACGAAAGAACCGAATAGATCCCACACCTTCTGTCAGCGCGAGTCCGATCCAATGATATAATTCTGTTTTTTTTGCCTGATCCGAAAGGGAAGGGGTGTCATTTTTTGGCATTTGTTTACCTAAAGGAAATATTCGGTATTTTTTGAGAGGAATCAATCTATTATGGCTATTTTAGAAATATTAAGTTATCCAGATGAGCGGTTACGTCGTGTGGCCAAACCTATTCAGAAATTTGATGAGTCATTACAAAAACAAATTGATGACATGGCTGAAACAATGTATGCTGCTCCCGGTATTGGCTTAGCAGCAACACAAGTGAACTATCATTACCAACTTATTGTAATTGATATTTCAGAAAAACAAAACGAATTATTAGTCCTAATTAATCCAAAAGTCACAAAATCGTTCGGATCACAAGTCCGAGAAGAAGGGTGTCTTTCTGTTCCGGGCATCTATGAAGAAGTCGTCCGTTATGAGCAAATTCATGTTGAAGCATTAGACCGAACAGGAAAACCTTTTTCTTTTGATGCAACTGAATTACTTGCCGTCTGTGTTCAACATGAAATGGATCATCTCAACGGCAAAGTTTTTGTTGATTATTTATCTCGCTTAAAACAAAATCGGATTAAACAAAAACTAAAAAAACATCCGCCCCGTTCTAATGTGGGACGTCACAATGAACGTCCACCAAAATAAATTTCATGAAATTTTTTCGAAAAACATGCAACTAAATAATTAGTTTACAAACTAATTGTGAAAATAATGTATACGAATTGTCTATGTGAAGCGTTATAGAAAAAAACGATAAATCAATTTCTCAAAAAACTTGACGTATATTAATTTGATTAGAGCATGGGCTCGTGTTTTTATGAATCAATTTATTTAAAATTAGGAAAAATTATGTTGAATCAAGTGAAAAAAACAGTGTTGATGGCTTTGGGCGTTGTTGCTTTGACAGCAAGTAGTATGACTTTTGCGGCAGAACCTGTTGCACCAACACCAGGGTCGCCTAATCCTAATATGCGCGGTGGCATGCCTGGTTATGGTGGAATGTTTGGTTATGTTGAATCCATGCATAAAGAATTGAAACTTTCTGCAGATCAAGAAAAAGCTTGGCAAGAAGCTTCCCAAAAAACCCGTGACTATATGAACAAAACGCATCAAGAACATTGGGCAGATATGCAAGCTGTCCGCGATGAATTTAAAAAAGAGACGCCTGATATTAATGCCTTGGCCAAAAAACATGATGCAATGCAAGATGCGCATTTAAAAGCTTACCGTGACATTCGTGACCAATGGTTGCATGTGTACAATAACTTAAATGCAGACCAAAAGCAAAAATTAAATGGTCATATGAAGAAATTCTTTGAACGGATGGACCAACACGGTAACCGCCATGCAGGTGGAAATCGTAGCGGGATGCGTCCAGGTATGCCTGCTGCGGCTCCTACACAAAAATAATTTTTCTTTGAAAGCATTATTTTTATCTTTCGAAAAGAGCGTGAAATTCACGCTCTTTTTTTATGTGAATTATGAATATTTTTATTCATTTCACAAAAACATGTTAATATTTTAGGCTTTTTATATCAAAAATAAAGCGAGCACGATTCGCATTATTATAACTAATCCAAACAAAAAAAGTTTTTTCAAAAAAAGCTTTTTTTAATTTGTTCATTAAAACTATCTTTTTCTTCTCAACATATTGAAAATTCGCGTTTTTCCGTAAAAAGCAGATTCAAAAACGAGACTTGTCTCTAAATATAAAGCGCGCTAGAATAATGTCATTTTTACGTGATTAAATTCATTTTTACATCTTTTTTGGTTATAAAATTAAAAAAGAAGCGAGAAAAAAGATTATATTGACAAATATGAAATAAATACAGGAGAAAACGAGCAACGTATTTAGACCCATAAAAACGAAACGAGCTCGTAGACATAGCATGAAATTTATTGATGAAGCACTGATTGAAGTCACAGCAGGAGATGGAGGAAATGGGGTAGCTCATTTTCGCCGGGAAAAATTTATTCCTAAAGGGGGACCTGATGGAGGAGATGGGGGCAAAGGGGGGAGCGTTTACGCTGTTGCTGACGAAAATTTGAATACCCTCATCGAGTTTCGTTACACTCGGAAATATTTTGCGCAACGCGGAGAAAATGGCCGAGGGAGCGATTGTTACGGTAAGGGTGGCGAAGACATTTATTTAAAAATGCCAGTTGGAACAGTCATTCGAAATGTCGAAACAGAAGAAATTATGGCCGATCTGACGCACCATAATGAGACTGTTTTGTTGGCAAAAGGCGGCAAAGGGGGGTTAGGCAATTTGCATTTCAAATCAAGTGTCAATCGCGCCCCGCGTCAATGTACTCCTGGCGATGCAGGGGAAGCCTTTCAGTTAAAACTCGAACTTAAAGTCTTAGCGGATGTAGGTTTATTAGGTATGCCGAACGCGGGTAAATCAACATTTATTCGTGCAGTTTCCGCGGCGCGCCCAAAAGTGGCCGATTACCCTTTTACAACATTGCATCCTAATTTAGGCGTAGTCCGTCTAGATCATGAACATAGTTTTGTGATTGCTGATATTCCGGGGCTTATTGAAGGGGCCGCAGATGGGGCAGGTTTGGGGCATCGTTTTTTAAAACATTTAAGTCGAACAAATTTGCTGCTCCATATTGTAGATTTAATGCCATATGATCCTGAAGTTGATCCTGTAAAAGAAGCCCAGGCTATTATTCAAGAATTACGCAAATATGACGACACACTTTATGGCAAACCGCGTTGGCTTGTCTTAAATAAATTAGATTTAGTTCCTGATGAAGAACGTGAAGCACGTTGTGTTGATTTTATTCATCGCTTTGGTTGGGAAGGTCCTGTTTTCAAAATTTCTGCCATTTCAGGAGCGGGTTGTAAAGAACTTGTTTTTGCCATTGGAGAACATCTAAAAAATCAGTAGCAATGGATGCTTTTTTTTTATAAAATAAAAAAAATACTACTGAGAAAGCGTTTATTTTATTTTTCAAATGCGATAAGGAGAGGGGCAGGATGGCACAATAAAAAAACATATTGTGTCTTCATTAATTACCCAACAGCAAATTATGAATCATCAAAAAATATTGATTTTAGATTTTGGCTCGCAATATACGCAATTAATTGCGCGCCGCGTCCGAGCGATGCAAGTATATTGTGAATTACATCCTTATGATGTTTCCATGGATTTTGTCCGAGCGTTTAATCCGAAGGGAATTATTTTGTCAGGGGGCCC
Organism: uncultured Burkholderiales bacterium; assembly: GCA_964504875.1. Lineage (GTDB taxonomy): Bacteria > Pseudomonadota > Gammaproteobacteria > Burkholderiales > CAZDFJ01 > CAZDFJ01. The sequence goes on from CAZDFJ010000005.1 coordinate 61,265, forward strand.
TGCTTCTGTCACAGTCAATGATCCGGAAACGCCTCGTGCTCCCCAAGAAATTTTTGAATTAGGCGTGCCTATTTTAGGCATTTGCTATGGTATGCAAACTTTAGCGGCCCAATTAGGGGGGCGCGTTGAACATGGCAAAACGCGAGAATTTGGTTATGCCGAAGTGGAAATCCTGAAAGAAAATCCTTTATTTCGCGGTTTGCAAGATCACGAAAATCATCATGGTCGTTCTGCGTTAGAAGTGTGGATGAGTCATGGCGACCAAGTCTCAACGTTACCGGATGGTTTTGAGTCTATTGGGGGCAATTTTCACACTCCTATTGCAGCGATGGCCGATGAAGTCAGACGTTTTTATGGTGTACAATTTCATCCAGAAGTGACACATACCCGTCAAGGGGAAGCCATGTTGCGGCGGTTTGTCTTTGATATTTGTCGCATTTTACCTGATTGGCGTATGCCTGATTTTGTTGATGAAGCGGTCGAACGGATTCGTCAACAAATTGGCCAAGATGAAGTCATTCTCGGCCTATCTGGGGGGGTGGATTCTTCCGTCGCCGCGGCATTAATTCACAAGGCTATTGGCGATCAATTGACATGTATTTTTGTCGATAATGGTTTATTGCGCTTGCATGAAGCAGAACAAGTGATGTCTACTTTTGCCCAAAACTTAGGGGTGAAAGTGATTCATATTGATGCGAGTGAACAATTTTTGACCGCGCTCGCAGGCGAGACGGATCCAGAGAAAAAACGTAAAATTATTGGGTCAGAATTTGTCAATGTTTTTCAAGCTGAAGCCCAAAATTTACCTCAGGCAAAATGGCTTGCACAAGGAACCATTTATCCAGATGTGATTGAATCCGCAGGGTCCAAAACTAAAAAAGCGCACGTTATTAAATCCCATCATAATGTCGGCGGGCTCCCTGAAACGTTACATTTAAAATTACTAGAACCTTTACGTGAGCTTTTCAAAGACGAAGTTCGGGAATTGGGTTTGGTCTTAGGCTTACCTCGCGATATGATTTATCGCCATCCCTTCCCAGGTCCTGGTTTGGGGGTTCGTGTCTTGGGAGAAATTAAACGCGATTATTTGGATTTATTGCGTCGTGCGGATGCAATTTTTATTGAGGAATTACACAAAGCCCATTGGTATGATCGTGTTTCTCAAGCCTTTACTGTCTTTTTGCCAGTCAAATCCGTTGGCGTCATGGGAGATGGCCGGACATATGAATATGTTGTAGCTTTACGCGCCGTAGAAACCACTGATTTTATGACAGCTACATGGGCAGAATTACCTCATACGTTATTAGCGCGTATTTCTAATCGTATTATTAATGAAGTGCGCGGTATTAATCGCGTTGTTTATGATATTTCTGGTAAGCCACCTGCAACCATTGAGTGGGAATAATTTTTTTATGAGCGCACCTTTTACAGCACAAGATGAACAATTTATGCGCTATGCGCTCACGCTTGCCCAAAAAGCCGCCGATCAGGGAGAGGTTCCTGTCGGTGCAATTGTTGTCTGTCAGAATGAAATTATTGCTGAGGGGTTTAATACCCCTATTTCTAAAAATGACCCGAGCGCGCATGCGGAAATGGTCGCTTTGCGTGCGGCGGGGCAAATTCGTCAAAATTATCGCTTGATGGATTGTCGTTTGTATGTCACGCTCGAACCCTGCATGATGTGTATTGGGGCGATTTTACACGCTCGTTTAGATCAAGTCATTTTTGGGGCGTTTGATCCAAAAACAGGGGCAGCAGGCAGTGTCATTAATCTTTTTGAAGAATCCCGATTAAATCATCATACAAAATGCGTAGGGGGATTACTAGAATCCGAATGTAGTTTGATTTTGAAAACTTTTTTTCAAGATCGACGGCGTTTGCAAAAAGAAAAAAAAGCCCAGCAACGCGAATAGCCTGAAAAACTATTTAAGCATTAATTTTATCTCTACGGCTGACCTATTATTGTTTGGTTCATTTTTCATTCACACAGTGGTTTTATGTTTATTTCACATGGTATTTCTTATTCGCAACGCCCAACGGCACTGACATTAGGCAACTTTGATGGTGTTCACCTTGGCCATCAGGCCATGCTTAAACGGCTCGTTAATCATGCTAATGCATTAAATATTCCTAGTGTTGTGATGACTTTTGAACCGCACCCAAAAGAATTTTTTCTCAAAGAGAAGGCGCCTTATCGTCTGACAAGTTTGCGTGAAAAAGTGGAACTCCTCTACGATATGGGCGTCAATCAGGTACATGTTTGTCGCTTTGATCAACATTTTGCGCAAATTACGGCGGAAGATTTTGTTGAACATTATTTGGTTCGCCAATTGAATGCGCGTTGGATTTTGATTGGGGATGATTTCAAATTTGGGGCAAAAAGAGGCGGCGATTATCTTTTATTGCAAGAGTTGAGTCGCGAATATCGTTTTTCTGTTGAGGCAATGCATAGTGTTTGTCAGCAGGAAACTAGAATATCGAGTACCGTTGTTCGCGAGGCATTATTACATTGTGATTTTGAACGCGTTGCGCGTTACTTGGGAAGGCCTTATAGTATCAGTGGGCGGGTTATGCATGGACAAAAATTAGGCAGGCAATTAGGGTTTCCGACAGCGAATGTTCATTTACAACATAATAAATTATTATTTCAAGGGGTCTTTTGTGTCACATTTGAAGTTGAAAATCATGTTTATACGGGCGTTGCCAATTTAGGCTATCGGCCAACTGTGACAGATAATTTATTAAAACCGCATCTCGAAGTCCATCTCTTTGATTTTAACCAAGATATTTACGGTAAACATGCCCGGGTGTACTTTTTACATCAGTTACGTGCTGAACAAAAATTTGCCTCTTTGGAGGCGCTCACATACCAGATTCAAAAAGATACAGACGCCGCCCGCGCCTATTTTTCCGCATTAAATATAATACGATCGCCATCTCTTTGCATAGAAGAATAATATTATGACGCCGACACTGATAATTTTACTAGGTTTTACAATTTTTTTCTTAGTCATTATGATTTTTGGGATTTTTTGGGCGATTAAACATAATCAATTTGAAGATATGGAAGGCCCTGCGCAACGGATTCTCATGGATGACAGCGATCCAATGATCCCCAAAAAACCTGAAGAATCAAAAGAAGTCATTCCCAGCAAAAAATAAAGCCCTCTTATACAGAGGGCTCACCAGCAACACCAGAAAAATTTTATTTTAGAGAACGTAACGGGCTAAATCTTCGCTCGCTGCAATATCTTGTAAAGATTGGTCAACATAGGCTTTATCAATAATCAACTCAATCACTGCCTCTGGCTCGCCCCCATTGAAAGAGACTTCTTCTAGTAATTTTTCCATGACTGTATACAGACGCCGTGCCCCGATATTTTCCATTTTTTCATTAACTTGATGAGAAATCTCAGCAAGACGCGTGATGCCTTCTTCCATAAAACGGACATGAATTTGGTCTGTTGCCAACAAAGCTTCATATTGACGGGTCAGACATGAATCAGTATTGGTCAAAATCTGTTTGAAATCTTCGACGCTGAGAGAATCTAACTCCACACGAATAGGAAAACGTCCTTGCAACTCTGGAATTAAATCAGACGGTTTTGCTAAATGAAATGCACCACTCGCAATGAATAAAATATGATCCGTTTTGATCATGCCGTATTTAGTTGAAACGGTCGTCCCTTCCACAAGCGGTAATAAATCACGTTGTACACCTTGACGAGAAACTTCCCCACTATTTGTTTCGTTTCTACTAGTAATTTTATCAATTTCATCTAAAAAAACAATACCATTTTGTTCAACGCTTTGTACTGCTTTTGTTTTTAAATCTTCATCATTGACGAGTTTTAAACTTTCTTCTTCAATGATGGTTTTCATGGCATCTTTGATTTTAAGCTTCCGTGCTTTTTTCCGATTGTTCCCCATATTTTGGAACATTCCTTGGATTTGAGAAGTTAAATCTTCCATTCCAGGGGGCGCAAAAATTTCCATATGAGGGCCATTTGTCGCAACTTCAATCTCGATTTCTTTTTCATCAAGTTGCCCTTCCCGTAACATTTTACGGAATTTTTGGCGTGTCGGATTTTCCGAAGCATTGGCAGAGGGATTCGTGGCAATGGCTTGTTTTAATTGATTTTGTTCTTCAGAAGACAATCCGCTTGAAAAACCAAAATCTAAATTGGTATTTTCACGCGCACTGGGCAATAAAACATCTAAAATACGTTCTTCAGCAAGGTCTTGTGCCCGCTCTTTCACTTTTTTTGTTTCTTGCTCACGAATTTGCTTAATTGCAGATTCAACTAAATCGCGAATAATTGAATCAACATCGCGTCCAACATAACCCACTTCGGTAAATTTTGTAGCTTCCACTTTGATAAATGGCGCGTTGGCTAATTTCGCTAAACGACGGGCAATTTCAGTTTTACCCACCCCTGTTGGCCCAATCATTAGAATATTTTTCGGGGTAATTTCTTGACGAAGGGGGGAAGGGACTTGCTGGCGACGCCACCGGTTGCGCAAAGCAATCGCAACGGCCCGTTTAGCCGCTTTTTGTCCCACAATGTGTTTATCTAATTCTTGCACAATTTGAGACGGTGTTAATTGTGAATTTGCGGAAGACATACGGATCTTTCCTAAAAGAATAGAATTAAAATGAAATCAAACAGTTAAAATAAATTAGGGCTTTAATACTTCAATAATGTGATTTTGATTTGTGTAAATACACAAATCTCCCGCAATAGTCAAACTTTTTTTCACAATTTCTTCAGGATTCAGTTCTGTATTTTCCACAAGAGCCCGCGCAGAAGAATATGCATAAGATCCCCCACTCCCGATTGCCACAATACCATATTCAGGCTCTAAAATATCCCCATTTCCTGTGATAATTAAAGAATGATTTTTATCTGCAACAGCTAACATTGCTTCTAAACGCCGCAAAATACGATCCGTTCTCCAATCTTTGGCTAACTCAACGGCCGCACGCATTAAGTGTCCTTGATGTTTTTCTAATTTGGCTTCAAAGCGCTCGAATAATGTAAATGCATCAGCAGTACTGCCTGCAAAACCAGCTAAAATTTTGTCATGATACAGACGTCTTACCTTGCGGGCTGTCGCCTTGACAACAATATTTCCTAATGTCACTTGCCCATCTCCACCCAGTGCTACATACTCGCCACGTCTCACTGAGAGAATCGTTGTACCGTGATATTGTTCCATAAAATTTGCCTAAAAAAGTAAGTTTTTTTAATAAGAATCGATAAACCCAAACTTGGGCAATGCATCAAAAAATAATTTTTACAATGCTATTGAATCTCTTTGCTAATCTGTTTTATTATTCTCGTTCTATCGATCAATGATTAGCCTTCATTCAAAATACGTGATGAAATGCATGTATTGTACTCAAATAAGTACTACTTATGAAAAATCAATCATTTTACTTATATTTTTTGAAATTTGTTTGTTTAACTATTACATAATAGTCTTTTTTTGTTATAAATAATAGATAAAAAGCTTGTCTATTATATACGTTTTACAAAAAAAAGACAGTTTTTTATTTGATTTGTCTGGATAGATTTTGTCTTATTTTTATAGATAAAACATATTTATCACGATAACACAGTCATATCAAAGAGGATTCTTTTATTTTGATTTTTTGTTATTAACAATATGTAAAAGACTTGTTTATTTACTTTCTCTTTGGATAGTCCAAAAATATGTACTCTTGGTTTCAGCCGCATACGCATTTTTTTATGGTACATGGAGAAATCTTTGATCATTTTTGTGGTGCCGATTTGGTGATGCGCACCCTTGATGAAAGTCTCATTTTACATTTAGAAACGATAGGGTACCGTCGTTTTTTTGGTTTTGCAGAACAGAATCAAAGTTTTAAATGTTTCGCGTATAATCTTGAATCATTAGAATGGTTTAATTTTGTGTTTCAAACTTATCAGAGTTTATGTGTCGGATCGGCTCTGAATTACGAAGCCACTTTCCGCTTATTAAAAAAAATGTTCAATCGGGCCCATGACACTGTCTTTTTCATTAAAAGCCCACTTTTTATAGAAAGACTGGGATATGCTCATTTTGATGAGTTAATTCAATGGGAACTCACTTTAACACAGACAAATCTTATTATTCTCATTCAACCCCAACCTTTAGAAAACGAACGCTGGCAGACGCTTATTCAACCAGCTAAACAAAATTTGATTCACATTAGTACACCTTATCCTGACGAAATATTACATTTGATTTTACGGATTCAATTAAACGATTCGTCTCGAACGTTAATCACACATGGTCAATGGACTAGTTTATCACAGCAAGCTTTTCAGCTCTATGCGCAGTTTTCTCAAAGTGAGCTCTTTCCACTTAAACGACTTTCTTTACTTTATGCAGCATTACGTAAAAGATTGATTCGTCTTGAGCCAAATCAAGGACTTTATGCTTTAAAAAGCCTGACTTCCCCTGAAATAGTCAAAAAGGTGGAAAAAAAAATAGATCTTTTTCAGAAAAAATGGCTTAAACTTCATCAAGACACAATACAGCGCCTATTACCCTCTCAAGATCGTCATTTTATTTACCATACATTAGGTATATATCGTCAATTTGATTTAGATAAATTGAAACAGTTTGTGACGCGTTTTGCACAAGCCTATTACGAAAGCGGATTATTAGCGTCAAAACATTGTGTCTTTTTTTTGGCGACGCAATTATTAGGTTCTTCTATTGAAGAAACTGAGCAGCGGACACGTCTTGCGATCCAAAAAGCACAAGGAGGCGTCCTTTGTTTATTTAAACTTGAATTATTGACTCAAGAAATGTATGGAAAGGACGTTATTCGAGAATTAATTCGTATGACACAGCGGAACGAAAAACCCTTACACGTGCTCGGTTGGACGCAACGATATACGGAAAAAACACTGATTCAATTGGATTCGCGTATTTTTGAGTTTTTCCTTCCGCAAGAAGCCCTTGTTCTCTCATAATCTTTTTTACTTGTAAAATATATAAAAAAAATGACAATTTTGTTGTGTCGATATCGACATGTTTTTACAGGGTTCTTTTTCTGTTTATTATCATGGTTTTCGCTGATAAGTCATGCAAATTCAGTGGAGATTCCCCAAAAACGTGTAGCTTTGGTCATAGGAAATAGCCAATATGAAAATGAGAAATATTATTTGCCCAATGCAGTGAATGATGCCAAAGCCATTCAAGAAGTGCTGCGGCGTTTGGGTTTTGAAGTCACATTTATTGAAGATGTTCGTAAAACGCATATGGCAAAAATCTTAATTGATTTTTCAAAAAAAATGGATCATGCCGAAAATGGTATTTTCTTTTATGCCGGCCATGCTTTTGAAGTGAATCATCACAATTATTTGGTTCCTGTAGATGCACGGGCGATTCCCGTCAAAGATCAAGCAGAATTACAATTACATCTCAAAAGTGATTTTATCGATTTTAATGATATTTTAGAAGTTTTAAAAAAAAATCAGACTGTTAAAAACCGGGCCAATTTAATTTTTTTGGACGCCTGCCGTGACAACCCTTGGCGCGAGGCTTTGCAAAACAAAAAACGGGCCATTATGACAGAAACACATTTTGCTCCCATCGTTGCCGCGCCTGGAAACCATATTTATTATTCAACACAAAGTGGGACGCAAGCTTATGATGCTTCTAATAGAGATAATCAACATAGTCCTTATACTGAAGCACTCTTAGAATATATGCAAAAATATCGCTATATTGATGTCCAAATTTTACAAAAATATCTCAAAAAACATGTCAAAGAACTCACCCAACATGAAGAAGAAGGCGCACAAATTCCACAATATGTTTCACTGAATGTGCCCGCAGATTTAGAGCAAAAAAAGACAGCAAAATGGGGAATAATAACAGGGGGGTTGATTGGAAGTAGTGGTCTTTTCGTTTTGGTTTTATATTGGAGAAAACATCAAAAATCAGTGCAGCAGACCAATCAAGAAGCCCATTTAGCAGAGACAGACTCACCACAAGAAGCAGAAACCTTGCTTAATCAGGCGAAACATCACTATCAAAATCAAGACTACGCTTCCGCTATTGCGCAGTATAACGCGATTCTCACAAAATATCCGACATTAACGCTGGCTTATTATGGTCGTGCAAAAGCGTATGATCATTTAGGCAAGTATGCGCTGGCACAGACGGATTATACTCACGCATTGCGCGCTCATCCACAAGAAGCAAATTTTTATTATCGCCGTGGATCGTGTGCAATGAAACTGAAACAACTGCAGCAAGCTCAGTCTGATTATGAAGCCGCTATTCGTTGTGATCAACGTTATTTTGCAGCCTACGCCGCATTAGGGGCACTGTACTACGGGCAAAATCAATATGAACAAGCATTAGAACAATATAATTGGGCGATTGCATTAAATCCACGGTCTGCGCGGTATTATCAAATGCGGGCGCATATCAAAACAAAATTGGGAGATCTGAGCGGCGCGGAAAAGGACCAGCACATAGCCAAAGAAATCACGATTTAATGACTGGCAGAAAGAGCATGACTCAACAATTTAGCCGTCATATCCACAATTGGAATCATTTTTTCATAATTCATGCGCATAGGCCCAATCACACCTAATGTGCCGACAACTTGATGATTAATTTCATATTGGGAAGTAATCATACTACAAGCTTGAATAGGCATCAGTTCGTTTTCACCCCCAATAAAAATATGGACCCCTTGCGCTTTTTGGCCCGCATCGAGCAAAGCCAACAGTTTGTTTTTTTGTTCCAGAAGTTCAAAAAGTTGGCTGAGCTGCCCCATATTGTGGGTTAAATCTTGAGAACGTAATAAATTACTTTCACCGCTGATGATATATTCTTCGCGTTCTTGTTGGACCATTTCTTGACTTAAAGAAACCGCCGTTTTGAGCAAATCCATAATATGATGTTGCAATGAACTAAGTTCCCGTTGTAACGTGTTCATCATTTGGTGAAATTCTTGATTCGCATAGTGGGCATTAATACAATTTGCTGCCTGAATCAGTTCGTTTTGTGAATAATTTTGGGCGGTCATCAAAATTTTATTTTGAATTTCACCATTTGTCATGACAATAATCAACAAAACGCGATTTTCATTTAGGCGAATAAATTCAAGCTGCTTAAACGTCGCTATTCTTTTGCGCGGCAACATGACCACTCCAGCAAAGTGCGTGAGTTCTGAAAGCGCGTGAGAAGTGGATAAAATTAATTCTTGAGGAGATAAGGCAATATGCTGTGTCGTTTCTTTTTGAAAAAGATAGGATTCTAAACGTTGTGTTGCTACAAGATCTAAAGGTTGAACCGTCAATAATGAGTCAATAAAAAAGCGATAGCCTTTCGCGGTCGGGATTCTTCCTGCGGATGTATGCGGACTGAGTAAATAACCGGCTTCTTCAAGTTGGCCCATAATATTTCGAATGGTGGCCGCGCTAATATCTAATCCAGCATGTTTGGCAAGGGTTTGTGAACCAACAGGTTGCCCCTCACGAATATGTCGTTCTACCAGTGTTTTTAATAAAATTTGCGCACGTTTTGTCAGCATAGGGACTTATTTCATCATTTTTGTACGATCTAAAAAAGAACTGCTCTTTATTAAAATGGCTTGTCTTTGTCTTGTTTCAAGGTAATTTGCCCATTTTTTATTTTTGTGTCCTTTTTTATTCTAAAATATCCGCTCCTTTTGGTGGATTGAACTTAAATTGTGTCTGATCTATTTTGGGATTTTGTTGCATATGATGAAATAATATTTGCGTTTTTTGTCCAAACGCATCTTCAATAAACATCGCTGCTAATTGAGCCTGTTTGGCCGAACTCATTTTGAATCCTAAACGAATTTTTTCAAATTGTTTTTCTTGCCCGCGGGGCGTTGCTTCAAGCCAAATGAGCCCTTTATTTTCCCCTAATTCAACAAAATTAAATTTTTTTTCTAAATCCGCTTCGCCAGCTAGAAAACTAGCGGGCGTTTGTCCTAATGCGTCGCTTAGTTTTTTTACAGTCACTTGATTCAGATCGGGATCATAAACCCATACGCGTTGTCCATCACCTACAATATGTTGTGTATTTGGCGGCGCGACATCCCAACGAAACAAATTAGGGCGAAATAATGACAATTTTCCTGTGCTATTTTGGATAGATTGACCTTGTTTATTAGAAACATGTTGCTCGAATTGTGCCGTCAATGTACGCGTTTCGGTAATAAAATTTTTTAGCAAGAACAGACCTGACGCCGCGTGCACAGAGGTTAGACTCATTCCTAAACTACACAATAGGGAAAAAACAAATTTAAAAATCCATGGATATTTTTGTTTTTTCATTAGCGATCGCCCCCGCGTTTTAAGACATCCAACCCTTCTTCTTTATTAAAAATTGCTGTTTTACTGGGACAAAAATATTCTTTATAGAGTGTCAAATGGGGATTATTGCCTGCTTTAAATTCAATTTCTTCCCATTGTATCAACTGGTTTTTCATCCAATGGTATTTTTTTTGCATATCTTTAATAGCAAAAGCATAGCGTTTTACTGATTTTGTTTCACAACGTAATCCTTCATACGCAATATTTTGTACGCCTTGAGGCGAACGACTCACTAAAACGTAACGCACGACTCTGTCTTTATCAACAGATAAAGAGGCAGAATCAATAAAAAATTGATGCGTTTCTGTTGCACTACTGACAAAAGGAATCAGATTTTTTTCTTCTGGGAGCGGCGGTAATGTAATATTTGTTTCTTCTTGCCAAGGAGGCGGTTCAACATATGCATGGGCCTGATTGATAGCCCCACCAAAAAAGAGACCTAGAGATAAGAGCTTCAACAACGTATCCCGTGCAATACAAATCATTGACATGTTTTTTCCATATACAATATGATTAATTTCTTTCCTAAGGTAAAGGATAGAATAACTCAATGTGATAATTAATCGCTTGTAATTGATTTAATTTTAAATGAATTTGGACTTGTGTTTCTTGCTTACTGGGTAAGCCTCGCTTGAGGACTTTCAGATCGTGATTAAGATTTAAATATTCAGTTGGATGAACAAACCGGCGCCCGACCACTTGCCCTTGGTTATTGCTCAGCTCTAACATAATACTTGGAAAGGTGACTGCATAGGCCGCGTGATTCGCCAATGTAATATGTAAAGTGACCATATCTGTTGCATTGACATGGGCTTGCTCCATATCTGAGCCCACCACCGCTAATTGCTCTAATACTCGCGGCGGATCCATATCACATCCTATTATGCCACAAGAAGTTTCAAAAAAAGGCTTCATTGTCGGATAGAGATTGATTAAATCCATCCTAAAAAAGAACAATGATTGGAACAGTAAAATAAAACTACTCACTACACTGAGAATCAGCCAATATTTTCTTTTGGGATCGGTTTGTTTTTCTTCTGTTGTGTCAACAGAAACGAAAACGAGGGGATCTTCCTGTTTTTTTGCTAAATCGACAGGCGGCAATTCAGGAGAAATCGGTTCTTGTGGAGGAGATTCTATTTTAAATTCTTCTAAATCAACAACCGCGCTACTCTCAAGAGGGCTGTCTAATGCCGGATCAGGGGGCGAGGCGACCGCCTCTTTTTTTTCTTCATCAAAATCCAAAGAAAAATCTAACGCGGGCTTTTCTTGTTTTTTTGCCTCACTCTCTTCTAAATCCAAATTCAGATCATAAAGGGGCGTTTTTTCAGTGTCTTTCTTTTCAGCTGTGCCCTCAAAATCATCCGAAAAATCCGGTGCGGGCCCTTGTTCTTCTGTTTTCTCTTCTTCCTCATCATCCTCAATTGGAATCGCTTCAAACTCAATAGTACTAAACAAGTCATCATCTTGAATAGATTGCGGCAGCGTATTTTTTTTCGGAATTTCTATAGGGGGCGGCGGCACAGCAGGGGCTTCTGCCTTTATCTCTGGTGAGCTTGGCACAACTGGCGGGACAATCGGTGCAGGTGTTTCCTGTTGCTTAGGTTTTTTTAAAGGCACAACTGTATGACTTGTTGTTTTTTCTTTTTCTTCAACCGGTTTTTGTTCTCCAGAATCAGAAGGCGTGTGATCATTAGCTGCTTCTGTTTTCATGAGCGCCGCAGGAATTTGCTCAGTGGCTTCTTTATTTTTTTCTTTAGCAAGCTTATCAGCACGTAATCCATTAAGCATACTATCAAAATCAAATTCCCCTGTATTGTCGGGAGTGCCTGAGCGAAAGGCATTCGACAGATCGTTTGCCTCAAGCGGGGGCGGATTTTCGCCCCATTGTTTTTGTTCTTCAGCAAAACTACTTGCAAAACCTTGATAGCGTCTCCGTGGCGGGATTGTCGCCTCTAGATCTTCTGTATTTTTAGTTTTGTTTTCAATAATCTCTTTTGAAGGCGGTTCTGCTTTCTTTGTGACAGGAGTGTCCCCTTCTTCTTTTTTACTTGGAACAGGGGGAGGGGCGGCCTCAAGTGGGGACGAAACAGGCGGCGCTTTAGCGACTGGAGGCGGCGTAATCTTTTCTAAAGAAGATTTCGCATTAAAAATTTGTCCACACGATCCACAACGTACCTGCCCTTGTCGGGCTTGGAGTTGCGCTTCATTAATTTTGAAACGCGTATGACAAGCAGGACATGTCGTACGAAAGAAATTTGTGGAAGGTGTGGTTGACATACGTAATTTTGTTTTTCAAATAAAAATTAAAAAAGATGATTGACAATAAGTGATTATTTCACTTTTTGACCAACAAGACAAACCCATCCTTGTTCTTCATAAGCCACTTCTAAGGGTAAAAAAGCAGCATACGTTTCTTGAACCGAAGCAGTTTGCTCTTTTAGGATCCCAGACAAAATAATCCATCCATTTGGCTTTAAAGAAGCTGTCAGAATAGGCGCTAAAACTTTTAAAGGATTCGCCAAAATGTTAGCCACAACCAACTCTGCGTAAGGCATTTTTTCTTCTAATGTTCGATAGGCTTGTCCCCGAGGCAAATAAAACGCCACTTTGTCAGCAACAGCATTAATTTCAGCATTGCTATGACTGGCCTCAACCGCAAGGGGATCAATATCTACGCCTGTTGCTTCTAATTGTACAGCGTATCGTTGTGCTAATTTTAACGCTGCAATTGCTAAAATACCAGAGCCGCATCCATAATCCAACAAATGATAAGACGTATTTTTGCTTGCTTTTGTTGCAAAGTAGTCATCCAGCCATGTTAAACATAATTTTGTTGTCGGATGGCTTCCTGTTCCAAATGCTAAACCTGGGTCGAGAATTAAATTGACCGCATCAGGATCAGGAGTCGTATGCCATGATGGCACGATCCAGAGTCGTGGAGAAATTTGAATTGGATCAAACTGAGATTGAGTGAGTCGTACCCAATCTTGCTCTTCAACTTCAATGACTTGATAATTCAATGCCCCAAAAGCATAAGTTGTTTCTAATTCATGAATCAAGTCTGCCACTTGTGCATCGCGTTCTAAAAAAGCGCGCACAATCGATTCTTCCCAGTAGCGAGGCTCATCAACAGGCATATTAGGCTCGCCAAAAATGGCTTGTTCTTGTTCTGTTTCCGCATGCGCATCTTCAATACTCGCACTCATTGCACCGAGTTCAAGCAATGCATCACACAATGCTTCTGCATTTTCTGCATCAGTATAAATCGAAAGGGAAAGCCAAGACATACGTTTTGTTCTCATTCCTCAAAATAAAAAAATTAACCCTTAGCCAAATACCCTAATCCATTACTTAATGCAACACAAATCTGTTTAAATCCACTATAAGCATCTTCGTCTAGTGGCAAAGGATTGTTCAAACGATCTGCGTAGATAAATCCTACAGGGTGCTGTCGGACGTAAAGAGACATCGCAAAAAAACCTTGTGAGCCAATAATGGGTTTCAATTCAGGCGAAATCAGGGGCATAAATTTTTGGCGATTGGTTTCATGCAGCCATAAGCCTTGTGGCTTTGTCATCACCCGCGCAAAAAGATTTTGATCTTCCAAATGAAACTCAAATTGATGGAGTTTTAAACGCTCTTCTTCAACCATAGTACGAACATATTTAGCTTTAATTCGTTTTCGGTCAGACGTAATCAAACAAAAGACCACACGATTTAGACCTAAACCCTCTTTCATCCCTGTCAACGCGATATCAACCATTTGATTTAACGTCAATGAATGATCAGAATGCGTTTTAATAGATTGAATAGTTTCTTCAATGACATGAGGATGCGGACGAAGAAGAAAAGCTTCTTCTTCCTCTTCTTCGGGCCACAAACCGGGCAACATCGGCAACCACGCGGCCGCGGCTGGAGTTTGGTACCATTCCCATTGGCGGGCCGCACGCACTGCTGTTGCATGCACTTGGGTGGTCACTTCATCAATAGAAATACGTAGAACGGCGGCAACCAATGCGAGCATAGATTGAATCTCTGGACGATACCAACCTTTTTCAGCATGCCGCGCAATGGATAAGGCTAAATCAAGTCCAATCACCCGCGGCCGCATCATATTTTCTTGATCTAAAAACGCCCGTAATAATTCAGGAAGTTGCCAGGCTTCAGCGAGTTTTTGCTGAATATCTGTAATTAAGCAGCCTAATGTTTCACGTTGCGCTTGTTCGTAAGGAACCAGATTTTTTTGCCAAATTGTTTCAAGATGAATCATATATTCTGGAAAGTACGCCCACAATAAGGGTTCACCCATACTACAAAAAAGGGCCGCGACAAAGACCTCTTCAGCGCGTACATCTTGTCGCAAAATGGCTAATTCCCAAGCTTGATAAGCCGCATGATAACTGCAAAAAAGCGTACGACGAATTCCCGCCAAAATATCAGGCTTGTCTTGATAGCGAGTTTCAATCGTCGGCAGATCGGTATAACGATCAAAAAATTGTTTAATGCCTAACATCATTACGGCATGTTCAATTGTTGTAATATCCGTATCAAACCGATTATGCACGCTTGTATTTGCATCGCGCAAAATACGAATGGTCAAAAAAGGGTCATGCAAGACAGCACTTGATATTTGTCCCGCAGAAATTTGTTCAGGGTTGCTTGCCAAATCCCGAAGCGTTTGAAGGGAATGCTCTAATACTGGCAAATCGGCATCTTTTAATTCGTCAACCCATTGTTCGATAGTTTTGGACATAATGATTATAGTATCTCTGATTTTTTTATATGCCAAATGTACAATTTAGAATGATGAAAATCCTCAATTAGGATCACCTCATCTGGCTCAATATCTGGGATAATAAAGCTATTACTAATAAAGATTGTTCCCGGGCGCATTTCTCGATTGACTTTCTCCCAAAGTTGGATCATGGGCGCAGGAGAAAGATACGCATAGACAATATCATACTGTTGCAAATTTTGTTTCCAAAAATCACCCCATAGTATTTTAACGTTTTTTATGGAAAACGTGTTAAGTTTTGCAATTAAAAAGGGGATTGGGGCATGCTCAATTCCCGTGTGCTGAATACGTGTGAATTGCTTTCCTAAAAAACGGACGACCGTTCCTGTTCCTGCGCCAACATCTAAAAATTGACAAGGAGTCTTCTCTTCGGGACTGTTGGTAATGCTATATGTCATTAAATAATCCGCAAGCGCTTCTCGCGCTAAATGACTGGTTAAATACAACGGCACGCGACTGGTAAAAGTTCGCCAATACATTAAAAATAAAAAACAAAAAACGCCAAAGAACCATAATGGTTCTACGGAAAAAGCATCAGTGGCCATCAGACTGATTGACAATAAGGGCGCAAATAATAAATGAATGACTTTCCACCATTGCGGCTGTTCTAAACGGTAGGCCATAAAAAGCGCCAAAAGACCCAAAATAACGCCTTGTTTATAATAAGCTAAATTTTCTCCGAGTCCCCATTCTAACAGCGGAATAAGAATTCCAAAACCTAAAAAACAGGCAAAGACTTGGACCCATAAAGCAAAATAAACAGGGGAGGGTTCATCTTGTCGACGTCTTTGGTGACGCTTTTGAATAAAATCAGATTTCGGGTCATCAGATAGCATTAGACTGAGGCTTTAAAGTAATTTTTAAGATCAGCAGCAGTGACCATAAAGATCATATCTGAGCCCCCGCTCGTCTCTAACCACACCATAGGCAAATCAAAAAATGCGGCTTCTACAAAGTGGCGATTATGTCCAACTTCTATAATCAAAAGCCCATTTGTATTGAGATGATTTGGTGCGGCTTTTAAAATGCGTCGAACAATATCCATACCGTCCGCCCCGGCCTCTAATGCTAAAGCAGGTTCGTGTAAATATTCTTTTGGAAGACGCGCCATGCTTTCTAATGTTACATAAGGAGGGTTACTAATAATGACATCATATTTATAATTATCAACAGGATCAAAAAGATCCCCCTGGTACAGTTGGATTTGTTCTTCTAACAGATATTGATGCACATTACGGGTGGCAATCTCTAAGGCTTCTGGAGAAATATCAATAGCATGCACATTCGCATTGGGAAAAGCTTCAGCAGCAATAATGGCCAAGCAACCTGATCCGGTACATAAATCTAACACTGCATAAATCCCATCCGGATCAGTAATCCATGGAATCAGTTGCTCGCGCAATAATTCCGCAATAAAAGAGCGGGGAATAATCACGTTTTTATTCACATAAAAACAGTAATCCCCTAGCCAGGCTTCATTTGTCAAATAAGGCGCCGGAATGCGTTCTTGAATACGCCGCTGTAACATTGCATATACGCTTTCTTTTTCAGTATCCAAAAGCGTTGCATCGAGCATTGTATCCAACAATTCGAGAGGAAGATTCAGCGTAAAAGAAATTAAATAAACTGCTTCGTCATAGGCATTAGTGGTTCCATGCCCAAAGTGAAGTTGTGCCTTGTTAAATTCTGTGACGGCATAACGTACAAAATCACGGATGGTTGTCAATTGCATATAAAATTGTGGATGAGATTGTGACATATTTACGTCTTGTAAGTTATTATTAATGATAATCATGCTAATGATGACTTAGACTAAAAGCAAATTTTCAAGTAAATATTGATAGATTTGTTTTAATTTTTCAATGTCATTAACGTCAATATGTTCATTTACTTTATGAATAGATGCGTTAATCGGACCAAATTCGACAATTTGCGGACAAATTGCCGCCACAAAACGGCCATCAGACGTCCCGCCCGAGGTAGATAACTCTGCTTGAATATCCGGATTGACCTTTTGGATAGCCGCGCGAAGGGCGTCTGTCAGCGTCCCTTTTGGTGTCAAATAGGGATTACCTGAAAGTGTCCACTCTAATTGGTAATCCACTTGATGTTTATCTAAGATGGCATGCAACCGTCGTTTCAGACTTTCTGGCGTACTGGCTGTCGAAAAACGAAAGTTAAACTGTAATTTTAATTCACCTGGAATAATATTGGTAGCCCCTGTTCCTGCGTGAATATTTGAAACCTGCCATGTGGTTGGAGGAAAATATTCATTACCATTGTCCCATTCTGTTGCGGTTAATTCCGCCAAAGCGGGCGCGACATGATGAATCGGATTTTTAGACAAATGAGGATAAGCAATATGACCTTGAATGCCCTTGACAATTAAATCACCAGAAAGTGATCCCCGCCGGCCATTTTTAATGGTATCTCCCAGCACAGCTGTAGAAGTAGGCTCGCCAACCAGACAATAATCAATATATTCTTTACGGGCTTTGAGCGTTTCCACAACCTTGACCACCCCCTCAACCGAAGGGCCTTCTTCGTCAGAAGTGAGCATCACCGCGATAGAGCCCTTAAAATCGACAGATTGTTGCAAGAAGGTCTCAATTGCCGTCACAAAAGCCGCAACTGATGTTTTCATATCGGCAGCCCCTCTGGCAAATAATTTACCTTGTCGAATCGTTGGCACAAAAGGATCACTTTCCCATTTTTCACGCGGCCCTGTAGGAACCACATCTGTATGCCCTAAAAAACAAACAA
This sequence comes from uncultured Burkholderiales bacterium, assembly GCA_964504875.1. GTDB lineage: Bacteria > Pseudomonadota > Gammaproteobacteria > Burkholderiales > CAZDFJ01 > CAZDFJ01. The sequence continues at coordinate 79,205 of CAZDFJ010000005.1, forward strand.
CAGGGGAACGCACCCCGCGTCTGGCCCATAAATTGGTCACATTGCCGAACGGCATCCATTCAATATTGAAACCTAATGCCTGTAAACGTTCAGCAACTAAAGCTTGACAGCCATGATCTTCTGGCGTAATCGAAGGACGGGCAAGTAAATCTTGTGCCAATTCTAATGTAGGTAAATTTTGTGTCATTTCGCTCAATCTATTTCAATCAATTCAATTAAATAATTTTATTTCAGAATAAGATTATAACTTTTTCATGCTAAAAATTCAAAAATAGCGACAGATTCGTGTTTAGATTTAGTCATAAAAGTATTCTTGACCCGCATCGGTCGTCACATAATGTGTTACAAGGGGGGCTTCTTTTTCCCATTGATGGACAAAAAATCCTGCGGGATCCAGCGCGTATCCGAGCGATTTTTTCACAGGAGGCTTTCCTAAATCTAGCACAATTTGATGCGCAGGAGAAGGCGCGACAAGACAAGGTTTCCCGCCAAAAGTGGTATAAATAGCACGATGGGCATGCCCACACACAATCCCAACAATCTGCGTATGCCGTGCTACCACTTGCGCGAGTAATTCCGGTTGCTGTAGGCCAATTTCATCCATAAAACTCATCCCTGTGGCAAACGGAGGATGATGAAAGGCAATCAAGGTCGGCTGAGAGTGCTGTGCTAATTGGGCGTCAAGCCACGCTAATCTTGCCTCATCAAATTGTCCCATTTCTTGATTAACAATATGACTATCTAACAAAATAATCCGTAATGGAAAATTTTCGATCACTTCATTGCTTTGAGTATATTCAGGAAAAACAGCTTGTAAAGCTTGCAAATGATCATGATTACCTAATGTAAAATAATACGGACAAGGCAAGGGCGCCAGCAAAGTACGAAGATATGCATATTCTTCAATGCGGCCCCGATTGACTAAATCTCCCGTGATTAACACACAATCTGGAGGACACATCAATTGGCCAATGCGCTGGACCGCTCTTTTGAGCGCGGCGGCAGTATCTACCAGACCGTAAAGCATTTGGCCTTCAGGAACAATATGTAAATCACTCAATTGAACAATCAACATGATTTTTCTCCGCACAAGATTAGTGTAAACACAATGAAAAGGTTACGTGATTAAACAGGCTGGGTGAAATATTTTCGCAGTGTTTTTCCCTCTAACATAAAGACTAAATCATGACCGCGTGATGTGTTAATCCACTTTAATGCAAGGCCCGGATAAGCGGCCTCAATGCGCGCGCGATTTTCTGGTAGACCTACATCAAAAAGTAAGGCGCCATTCGCTTTCAAATGCGCGACCGCCCCTGTTAAAATGCGTTCAACAAAAGTTAACCCGCCCGTCCCGGCATCTAATGCATGTGCTGGCTCATAGCCAAATTCAGGCGGTAAAGCGGCCATTTCTTCAGAAGGTACATACGGCGGATTAGCTAAAATCAAATCAAATTTTTGAGTGGCTTTCAGGGGAGAAAATAAATCGCCTCGATATAATTTTACATTGTCCCCCAAGGCATAACTTTCACATTGTTCTTTTGCGAGCGCAACCGCTTTAGGATCGATATCAATGGCGTGAACTTTTGCGAGATAGCAGCATTGGGCTGCAAAAACCGCTAAAGCACCACAGCCTGTACATAAGTCGAGCACTGACTTGAGCGCATCACTTTCTCGATCCCATGGAATCAATTCTTCTTGAAGAATTTCCGCAATCGGCGACCGTGAAATCGCAACATGTTCATTGAGGGTAAAACCGTAATCTTCAGCCAAGACGGTGTTGCCTAAAATATAAGGCAAGGGTTTGCGTGCTTCTAACCGTTGTTGAAATATCTCCAGGATTTTTTCAGCCACTTCAGGGCTAATTTCATCTTCTTCGTAATATTCAAAAAAATCTGTTGGTTTATCCAAGACGGTCGAGACGATTTCAATGGCTTCTTCTTCAGCATTCATAGGGCGATGAAAAACCAAATTGACATAGTCCACTAAGGTGCCATGCCCAAAATATAAGCCCCGTGTTTCTGCTTCTTGCACAAAATAATCAAGGTAATCACCGACTGTTTTTAGAGAGGAAATTTCTGTCATCTTTGTACTCCTGTTTGTCATCAAAGGAAAATGCTTTCATCATCCTATGGCCTTTCCTAAAAAGCAATGGGCGAATTATAAAAATTTTTCTAGTGTGAAAAAAAGTTGACTTTTAGCAAAAAGTATTATTAATTCAAACAAAAAAAACCTCCCTATATAGAGAGGTTTTTTTATTCAAAATGAAAAACTAGCCCAACCAAACCCGCGCATTTTCAAACATGCGCAACCATGCACCCCGTTCTTGCCACGTATCTGGATGCCAACTATGCTGGACTGTCCGGAAAACACGCTCGGGATGCGGCATCATAATAGTCACCCGTCCATCTTGAGAGGTCACCCCAGCTAATCCTGTTGGCGAACCATTAGGATTAAAGGGGAAACGTTCTGTGGCCGTTTTCGTGCGTGGATCAATATAACGCAAGGCAATATTGACGTTATCTAAATCAAGAGCATGTTGAAACTCAGCTCGTCCCTCACCGTGAGCAATGACAATTGGCATTTGACTGCCTGCCATCCCTTGTAAGAATACAGAGGGACTTTCTGGCACTTCCACCATGACAAAACGCGCTTCAAATTGTTCTGAATCATTCCGCATAAATCGAGGGAAATGCGCCGCACCAGGAATTAAATCTTTCAATTGGGCCATCATTTGACATCCATTGCATACCCCTAAGCTAAACGTATCATTTCGCTGGAAGAACTGTGCAAATTCATCCCGGGCTTTAGGATGGAATAAAATTGATTTTGCCCAGCCTTCCCCTGCACCAAGCACATCCCCATAAGAAAACCCGCCGCAAGCCACTAAACCTTTAAAGTCTGCTAATCCTACTTGACCTGTGAGAATATCATGCATGGTCACATCAACAGGACTAAAGCCAGCGCGTTCAAAAGCCGCCGCCATTTCAACTTGTCCATTGACCCCTTGCTCGCGCAAGATAGCAACAGGGGGGCGAACGCCCGTTTGCACAAATGGCGCCGCCACTTCCGCATTGATATCATAACTTAATTCAGCATAGAGGGCCGTATCCCGCTCACCCACAATTTCAAATTCTTCTTCTGCGCAACTCGGATTATCCCGTAATGCTTGTAATCGATAACTCGTTTCAGTCCATGTTTTTTGTAACGCGTGATAAGGTTCGCTAAAGATAACTTGATTGTTCATAATAATACTAATTTTATCGACATCTTGTGTGATAAAACCAAGTACACCCGCTGTTAAATTGGCTTGTTTCGCGGCCTCAATAAAAGCCTTGACTTCTTCTTCATATAATTGAACAACGGCGCCGAGTTCTTCACTAAATAATTGTCCTAATGCATTTTCAGCATGAGGTAAAACAATATTCACACCCACTTGTCCCGCAAAAACCATTTCTGCAATTGTCACAAAGAGACCGCCATCTGAACGATCGTGATAGGCTAATAATCGTCCTTGCGCATTCCAAGATTGAATTAATTCAAAAAAGGCTTTAAGCTGCGCCGGTTGATCAATATCGGGCGCGTCATTGCCTAATTGTTGATACACTTGCGCGAGGGCAGAACCGCCTAAACGATTTTTGCCATTTCCTAAGTCAATGTAAACTAATTGAGTGGCTTTTTCTGGAGTTTGTAAAACAGGCGTGAGGGTTTTGCGGACATCGACTACCGGTGCAAAAGCTGAAATAATTAATGAAACGGGAGCGGTGACGGCTTTTTCGATTTCATCTTCCCGCCAAACCGTTTTCATTGACATGGAATCTTTCCCGACCGGAATGCTTAAACCCAATTGTGGGCACAATTCCAGACCAATGGCTTCGACCGTCTCATATAGATTCGCATCTTCACCGGGATGACCGGCCGGGGCCATCCAATTTGCAGATAATTTTACGCGGGTCAAGTCGGCGTCCACGACCGCAGCGGCGGCTAAATTGGTGAGGGCTTCCGCAATAGCCATCCGTCCGGATGCTGGGCCATTAATTAATGCAAGGGGAGTCCGTTCGCCCATGGTCATGGCTTCCCCCGCATAGCCATAAAATCCCAAATTGGTCACCGCTACATCCGCCACGGGAATTTGCCACGGTCCCACAAATTGATCCCGGGCTGTTAATCCTCCTACTGTCCGATCACCAATATTAATCAAGAAGGATTTATTCGCTACGGTAGGCAATGAAAGCACTTTTTGAACCGCTTCACTGAGGTCAATACCTGTTGGGTCAAAAGCAGGCAAATCAGGTGAAACATGAGTGACATCCCGCGTCATTTTGGGGGGATTACCTAATAAGACATCAATGTCCATATTGACGGCATCATTCCCAAAATGTTTATCGTGTAAAACTATTTTTTGCACAGCGGTTGCATGGCCCACTACAGCAAAAGGACAGCGTTCTCGCTCAGCAAGCTTCGTAAATAAAGCAAGGTCTTTTTCTAAAATGGCCAAAACATAGCGTTCTTGTGATTCGTTACACCAAATTTGTAACGGAGTCATCCCGTGTTCTTCAAGATGAATATTGCGGAGTTCAAAATGTCCTCCAACGCCCGCGCCTTCAACGAGCTCAGGAAATGCATTCGATAATCCGCCGGCACCAATGTCATGAATCGACAAAATAGGATTTTTTTCACCCAGTTGCCAGCAACGGTCAATCACTTCTTGCGCGCGGCGTTGCATTTCAGGGTTGCTTCGTTGAACAGAATCAAAATCTAAATTTTCTGTATTGGCCCCTGTGTTAATACTACTGGCGGCCCCGCCACCAAGACCGATACACATGCCGGGCCCACCCAATTGAATTAACAAAGCCCCTTCGCTAAATTGTTCTTTATGGGTATGATGATCTTCAATATTGCCAATTCCTCCCGCAATCATAATCGGTTTATGATAGCCACGGACTTGTCCCAACACATTTTGTTCAAACGTCCGAAAATAACCAAGTAAATTTGGGCGGCCAAATTCATTATTGAAACTCGCGCTCCCAATTGGGCCTTCTAACATAATCTGTAAGGCAGAAACAATGCGATTAGGTTTGCCGAAATCAATTTCCCAATCATGTGTAAATTGAGGAATTTTCAAATTAGAGACACTAAAACCGACAAGTCCGGCTTTTGGTTTTGCTCCTCGGCCAGTCGCTCCTTCATCGCGAATTTCCCCACCCGAACCCGTGGCTGCCCCTGGAAAGGGGGCAATGGCCGTAGGGTGATTATGCGTTTCCACTTTCATTAAAATATGGGTAGGGGCCGCGTCAGTATGATAACGATAAACACAATCTTGTGCGTCTGGATAAAAACGGCGAATCACGCCGCCTTCCATAACCGCAGCATTATCTGAATAAGCGACGACTGTATGTTGTGGTGTGGCTTTATGCGTATTGCGGATCATGCCAAAAAGACTATATGGTTTTTCTTGGCCATCAATGATCCATTTTGCGTTAAAAATTTTATGTCGACAGTGTTCAGAGTTTGCTTGCGCAAACATCATGAGTTCGACATCTGTTGGCGCGCGCTTAATTTTAGCAAATTCACGGGTTAAATAGGCCATTTCATCTGTAGAAAGGGCGAGACCTAAATCACGATTCGCTTCTTCGAGTTCACTTAAAGGGACTTCGTCTAATTCTTTGGGAGAATGTTGTTCAAATAATTTTTTTGCAGCATCTGGATTGAAAACAACGGATTCCGTCATCCGATCATGTAAGAAGGGCAGGACCGCTTGCTGTTCTTCTTCGGTCAAAAATGAACCATCATTTTTGTGTAAATAAAAGCAAATACCACGCTCTACTCGAATAATATGATTTAACCCACAATGATGTAAAATATCTGTCGCTTTAGAAGACCATGGTGAAATCGTTCCAAAACGGGGAATGACATAATAACAGCTTGCTTGTGCCACGCTCGGCGGAAAAACTTGCCGCTCATGAAAATGCAAAATATTTTCTAAATGTTCTTGTTCTGTCGTCGTTAATTTTTGTTGTAATGACAGAAAAAAAATTTCTTCACTATAAATTGCATCTAATTTCCCGACTAAATGAGATATTTTTTGTCTTAAATGATTTAGCCGAAATGTTGTGTGCGCCGCACGCCCTTGTAAAGAAAGAGACAACATAACTATTATTTCCTCAGGTAAAAAATCAAATTTTCCCTCATTTTAGTTGAAATTTCTGAAAATAGGAAAATTTTCATTGAGAAAGCAAGCAGAATAGGCGGAATCTCACAAGTCTGTATGCTAAAAAAAGCTGAGCGTATATTTTCATGATAACCTAGAGTATAATATTCTGGGTGTTTAAAACGCATCCAATATTAAGAAAGGTGAGGATTAAACACAACACGCAGACCCGAAAGATCATGCCAGAATGATTGTATCAAGGAAGCCACTTTTTGTATAATATGAAAGAAATGCGGAGGAACATTTTTTTCAAACGATGGCATTTTTACTATCTGATAAATCAAAATATTTTCAAAATTAGGGTAAAATCGTTAGTTTACTATCTTATTTTTGGTTTAATTTGTTAAATCTATCAAAAAAAATTGAACAAAAAAGCTTGTAGGAAAAAAAGCGGGGCGCGAGAATCCTTGACAAAAATAGAGACAGAAAATAACAAAAAGTAGTTTTTTTACTGGTTACGGCACCAACTATGCTCAAAAATTCATTGCAACTAAAATTATCACAACAATTAACATTAACACCGCAGTTACAACAAGCCATTCGTCTTTTACAACTTTCAACAGTGGAGTTAGAGCAAGAAATCGAGCAAATGCTCGCGGATAACCCCTTGCTCGAACGGGCGAATGATGAAGAAGATGGCGAGACAGACACGATCTCAACACAAACTGAACTTTCTGAATTAGAACGCTCTGAATTGGAGCAACAACAAACGCTCTTAGTCCTTGAACAAATGATTCAAGCTTATGAAACGGAAGAAATCCCGCCAGTCAATGAGTCCGTAGAACGACTGACTTTGGCAGATATTACTGACACAGAATGGCTTGCCGAAAATAGCAGTAGTTATGGGAGTGGCGAAGACCATTTTCCTGAGGATGAAGACGAGAGTTTATCTTGGCAGAATCAACTCACTGCAAATGTCACATTGCGCGAACATTTAATCAGTCAAGCTCGGCTTTTGCGGATTTCAGAAAAGCAATTACAATATGTTTTATTAATTATTGAATATCTAGATGAACGCGGTCTTTTGACACTTTCTTTAGAAGAATTATCTCTAGAAATTGATCCAGAAAAAAACGAAGTAACTTTACTTGATGAATTAAGCCAAGCTCTTGATTCTGTGCAATCTTTAGAACCTGTCGGAGTGGGGGCACGTTCACTGAATGAATGTTTAATTTTACAGTTAAAAGCGTTGGATACCTTGCCTGAGGAAATCGTACATCTGGCTTTAGAAATTCTCCAATTTCATTTAAATTTATTTGCTTCTCGCGATTTTAACAAATTAAAACGTCTCTTAAAATGTGATGATGACCAATTACGCGAAGTACAAAATCTTATTTTAAAATTGGATCCAGATCCGTGTCGTGAATTTGAAGAAGTGGAAACGCGTTATATTGTACCGGACGTGATTGTGACAGAAGGATCTCATCGTTGGATTGTTCAACTCAATCCGGATGCCCTTCCCCGCTTGCGGGTAAATCATGTTTATGCCAATATTTTACAAAATCATCGTGAGAGAGAACGACCTTATTCAGAATTACTGTCTCAATTGCAAGAAGCAAAATGGATGATTAAAAATATTCAGCAACGGTTTGAAACGATCTTGAAAGTTTCAGAAGCAATCGTCACAAAGCAAGCTGAGTTTTTTCAAAAGGGTGAAATTGCGATGAAGCCGCTTGTTCTCCGTGATATTGCCGAAGAAGTCAATTTACATGAGTCAACGATTTCGCGGGTCACCTCACAAAAGTATATGCTGACGCCCCGTGGTTTATACGAGCTGAAATATTTTTTCAGTAGTCATGTTTCGAATCAAGAAGGCGATGCGCATTCTGCAACTGCGATTCGCGCTTTGATTAAAAACTTAATTGCCAATGAAGAATCGTTCTCTCCTTTATCTGACAGTAAAATTGCAGAAAAACTTGCCGAAAAAGGCATTCAAGTTGCACGCCGAACCGTCGCTAAATACCGTGAATCAATGCATATTCCTGCTGTCAATCAACGCAAACAATTTTAATTTTTATTTCTTTGGGATCAACAGATAGCGCATGAAGCCCTCGCCACATCGTTTTATCAAAAAATATACTTGTTTTTTGGGACAAAAAATCGTCCATTCTGCGTGGATGCGTCCTTTTCGAATTTTAAAGACCTTTTTTCATTATGGTTTGGATGATTTTTTTGATGAAGATCCACGTTTGATCGTGTTAAAAAAAGGCATTGGTTTCTTTGCACGTTTTCGGGGTATTCAACATCAAATTGGCTCCCGGGAACAACGCCTCGCGCATGCACTAGAACGGCTGGGGCCTGTTTTTGTGAAATTTGGTCAGGTTTTATCCACACGCCGAGACTTGTTACCGCCCGTCCTCGCTGATGAATTAAGTCGTTTACAGGACAATGTGCGTCCTTTTGCATGGTCTGAAGTTGAAAAAATTCTAAAACGCGTTTATAAGCGTCCTTATCAGGAAGTTTTTCTAGAATTTAGCGAACAGCCCATTAATAGCGCGTCAATTGCTCAAGTGCATTTTGCCACGTTACATGACGGGCAAGAAGTCGCGGTCAAAGTGTTACGGCCCGATAATGTCAAAACGATTGATGCCGATCTAAAAATGCTTGATTTTGCTGCGAATATTATTGAGCGACTTTGGCAAGACGGAAAAAGACTGAAGTTACGTGAAGTGATTGCTGAATTTAATAAATATCTCCATGATGAATTAGATCTCATGCGGGAAGCCGCCAATGCGAGCCAACTAAGACGTAATTTTGCACAATCTACAAAATTAATTGTTCCAGAAATGCATTGGGATTATTGCGATACTGAAATTATCGTCATGGAGCGAATGAAAGGCGCATCGATTAAAGATCTAGAACAATTGCACAATATGAATGTAAATATTAAGCAATTGGCAGTGGATGGTGTAGAAATCTTTTTTACCCAAGTTTTTCGGGATGGCTTTTTTCATGCAGATATGCATCCTGGCAACATTCTTGTCAATGACAAGGGACAATATGTCGCGCTTGACTTTGGTATTGTGGGAACACTGACAGACCAAGATAAATCTTTTCTGGCACAAAACTTTTTAGCTTTTTTTCAGCGAGATTATAAACGGGTAGCGACTGCCCATGTGGAAGCGGGATGGGTCCCAAAAGAGACACGGGTCGATGAATTTGAATCCGCCATTCGGGCAGTGTGTGAACCAATTTTTGACAAACCCCTTAAAGATATTTCTTTTGGACGAGTCTTGTTGCGCTTATTTCAAACTTCACGCCGTTTTAATGTTGAAATTCAACCACAACTTGTTTTATTACAGAAAACATTATTAAATATTGAAGGATTAGGGCGACAACTGGACCCTGATTTAGATTTATGGAAAACAGGAAAACCTTACCTTGAACGTTGGATGAACGAACAAATTGGTTGGAAAAGTTTTGTGCGGACATTACGCGTGGAAGCGCCCTATTGGGGAACAACGTTACCACAATTACCTCGCTTATTACATGACATTGCGCATTATAAACATGAACAAGCGCTTGAAAAGCGGGCTCACCAATTAGAGCGGCAAAAAAGAGAAAAACAACAAAACTATTTGTTATGGTTTTTAATCATATTGGTTACCTGTCTGATTGTCATCGAATTATTCAAACGATAATTTACTGAGATCCAAAAAAGGGAACCCTTTAACGGATTCCCTTTGTTGTGGGGTTTCAACTCATCATATATTGAATCTTTTTTGAGATCTTTGCATTATTTCACATAAAAACCACCGGGTTTCAACCCCGCCTTTTTCAAAATAATAGCCAAGGGACAAAAGCCTGTGAGACCACTTTGAAACAGATTTGCCCCGACAAAAGCAGTGAACCATAACCAATTTTGATGGTGAAATAACGGACTTCCTGCTACCCCCAAACCTAATGATAATAAAATCATCAAACCTGCAAAAACACGAATAAAACTATCAATAGTCATCTTAATTTCTCGCTTTGAATATAATTTTCTATATTAGAATAAATGAATATTTTAATATAGCGAAAAAAAGATGAAAAAGCAAGCAACTTCACGTATGATGCTCTCTTTATCTAGGAGAAAATCTCATGAAATGGACACAATATGCCTATTGGGGCGCAATCAGCTTAGGCTTGAGCATGGGAATCACCCAACCGCTTTTGGCGGAGGTGTTAGAGGGTAAAGTGGTCCGAGTCGCCGATGGGGATACCTGTACTGTGCAACCCAATCAAGGTAAAGCAGAACGTGTGCGCTTTTTGGCCATTGACGCGCCAGAATCCAAACAAGCTTTTGGAGCGCAATCCAAAAAGAATTTAGAACAACTGATTTTGAACAAAACGGTTAAAGTTGAATTTAATCGGCGAGATCAATATGGGCGAATCACAGGTAAGATTTTGCTTGAAAATGAAGATATTAATCTCGCCCAAGTAAAGGCAGGGTTTGCATGGCATTATAAAACATTTGCGCGTCAACAAACCCCTGAAGATGCGAAAGCCTATGCAGCCGCTGAAGAAACAGCGCGCCAAAAGAAATGGGGTCTATGGGCCGGCGCGCGCCCGCAAGCTCCGTGGGCTTTTCGTCGAGAAAATGGCACGCGCTAATACGTCAATTTTAATTTGTACTACTTAGTGTCGGATCAAGCGGTTGCTGCTGATGCGCTTTTTCAACTTGGGCTAATTCTGTTTTGAAGGCTTTGCGTTTTTTCAAAACAAAATCCAAATTGGTCAACATGCCAAAAAGCATGCCAAAAATAAATACAACCAGAATAACCAAAATTAAAGGCGCATCAATGGCATAACCCAAATAATACCGAATGGTAATAAGTTCTGCATTTTTGATAGCAAAACCTAACAGCAAGAAAAAAATAACTAATTTAACGATCAAGGCAATCAATTTTGTAAACATCGTTCTTCCTTTTAATGTGCCGGCGCAGGGTCAAAATGCGACAAAGCATAACAAGTCTAACCATTTTATGCTAGGATTTCAAGCCTTTAGTCTTTTTACAAAAAAAACTTTCTATTTCTTACATGGAAAAGAGTTGTTTTTTCTGAAAGGAGTGCTATAATGGGCGACAGAAAGCGAAAGTGGCGGAATTGGTAGACGCACTGGATTTAGGTTCCAGCGCCGCAAGGTGTGAGGGTTCGAGTCCCTCCTTTCGCACCA